>NZ_JBAJGT010000006.1:0-418648 GCF_036706555.1 Pseudomonas sp. JDS28PS106
GGATTACATCCACTACTACAACCATGAACGTATCAGCCTCAAGCTCAACGGCCTGAGTCCGGTACAATTTCGAACACAGGCGATGAATTTTTAACGTTTCTCGTCCAACTTTTGGGGGTCAGTCCAGACTGGGAATCTTATGATCGTAGGTTTTAGCGTTAACGGCTTCAAATCACTAGCCAACTTTAGTCTTGACGAAAAGACGGGACTGGGTAACTTTACTTGCCTCGTAGGATTAAACGGGGCTGGCAAAAGCAGCGTACTTCAACTTTTAGACTTCGCCTCCCATCTAATGCGCGGCGACGTTACCAATTGGCTATCAAAACGCGGCTGGAGCGTTTCGGACTTGCATTCAAAACTGTCCAATAGTTCCAACATTATCATCGGAATAACGGTAAGGGTCAAAAGCGGAAAGCTTTTTTCGTGGATCGGAAGTTTCAACAGGAGCAGCCTCTCCTGCACACTAGAGAGAATATTTGAAGCCGAAGGCGAATATATATTTAATCTTACGAGAGGCCGATACTCCATACTTAATACACAACCATCTAAGATCGAGTTTAATTATTTCGGCTCCATCCTTTCTGCGCTAAAGGATGACGTATTAAATCCGGAAATAATTGAAGTAAGAAATGCAATATCAAACATTAGATCGTTAGAACTCCTATCCCCTCACCTAATGAGAAACTCGTCGCGAGAAGCCGCGACAGACATCGGCACCGGTGGAGAAAAGCTTTCTCCTTATCTCTACAATATAAAAGGCAAAGAACGAGAAAGACTCACAGAGCTATTGCGAGAGTTCTACCCTGCCGTAGTAGACTTTAAAGTTAAGCAGGAAAGAGCCGGCTGGAAAAAACTATCAATCATTGAAGAATTCAATGGGGAGATTGTTGAAACTGAAGCCAAGCACGTTAACGATGGGCTGCTCAGGATATTGGCGATTCTTGCTCAAGCGGGATCGGGCAATGCAACACTTCTGTTTGATGAAGTTGAAAATGGAGTTAACCCTGAAATCGTAGAGCGCCTTGTTCATTTACTACAGAATACAGGTCAGCAAGTTATCGTCACCACACACAGCCCAATGATCTTAAATTACTTATCCGATGAAGTAGCTGAGAAATCTGTACATTTTGTGTATCGTACATTTGATGGTGGCACCAGGAGTCGGCCGCTGTTCAGCATTCCGAGAATGCAAAAAAAACTAGCAATAATGGGCCCTGGCGAGGCATTTGTAGATACAAGCCTAACTAATCTCACTAGTGAGTGTGCAAAGCTCGATGCGGATGAAAGTTCTAATTTGGAAAAGGGTGCTAAGTGATCGTAGTGTGTAGTGGTGAAGGGGTAAGCGATCTCGGGGCATGCATTAATCACGCAGGGTTCTGCCAGGATGAGATGTATAAACTAGGCCCCTTGACATATGTCATTGACTGCATTATCGAAGAGGTGATGCAGTATAGCCCATTACAGACGCATCTCGGTACCTACAGGTATTACAGTGAAGCATACTTAACACAGCGCCTTGCAGCAAAGAAAAATGAGCGGCGCGGCTTCGTCTTTGCAGGGCGTAAACACGGAGTGGAGACTGGGCTCTTCTTTTTCAACGCCTTAATGCTTGGCGAGATATCGAAAGAGTTAGAAGCGGCAGAAGGCGACGTCGCAGTAGCAATACTATTCAGAGATTCCGATGGTACTAACAGCGATCCGAGCGATATCTGGGAGCAAAAAAAAACCTCAATTGAAGAGGGCTTTAGGCGTGCCGAATTCACAAGAGGAGTTCCGATGGTACCGAGGCCAAAATCTGAATCATGGTTCATATGCGCCGCGAAGGAGAATCCATATCAGCATTGCGCTGACTTAGAGGAGCTTTCCGGTAATGATAAATCCCCAAATTCTGCCAAGAAGATGCTTAGCACCATACTTGAAGGGGAAGCTACTAACGAGCGTCTGTTAACTTGGTTAGAAGCCAATGGAATGGACTGCAGAAAACTTGCAGAGGAAATGCCAAGTTTTGCGAAATTTTATGAACGACTAATCAGCGTTTTACACGCAATATAACAAGGATTGGCGGATGCTTGTTTATTTGGCCGACGGTCTTCCCGATCGTCCAATGTCATCCGCGGCCGCTCTTACCGCCTCCTAACTGACCTTGCTTTTCAACCTGAAACGTCAGCTCTATAGCTGCAGTCTCCAACTCACCCTGATGTTGGTAGATTCTCTCCAGCGCTTCCGATCATACCGCTCTGATATCACGTCGCCTCCGCTCCATGTATGACAAGAACAGCGCTGCACTGAGCAAGCGAATGGCACGTCAAGGTTTCATCGAAATGGTGGTAAGACTAATTCTGAGGAAGCAAAGGATTTCGCGGCTATGGCCTTCCTGACCTATTTGGCACCTACAGCAGGTGTCACAGGCTCGGCGCCTCTCCCAGGCCAGAAACGTCTCCAATCCCATGTCAGTCCCATACGGTCATTTCTTGGATGCTAAAAACCACAAACCACCGATTTTATCTAGGAAAATCAGGGGGTTGTGTTTTATGAATGTGGCGGTGAAGGAGAGATTCGAACCCTTATTACTTAAGACACCCACCGCATCCCATTCAGTATCCACGCAATGACTGCTTTTGGCCGAGAGCTGCCGGTCTGTCATTGTTGGGCGTAGGATATCCCCAGTGCCCTTAGGGTCGAGATTGGAGCTTGCGCAGAATGAACGATTCATTGCATACAACCGTGATATGCCAGGACCCAGGCGACGGTAGCGGGGACCTCGTTATCGAACTCACTTCGGATGTCCTAGCAGCACTGGGCGTCCGTCTGGGTGATTCGCTGAGCATCGTTCTGGCCGACGAATCCATTGTTCTGAAACCGGTCCATAACGTAGACACGCAAACCTGAAACAGCTTCAACCATAGCAGACCTACCGGTTGCTCGAGGTTGCAGGCACTCTTGACAACCTGACTTCGAACAGCGTCGTATACAAGCGTCATTGGCGCATGGGACTTGGGCGATAAGGGCGATCGCGTCCGCGCAAAATATGCGGACACCATCGGCCTCAGTGCTGGAGTTCGGAAAGCGAGTTCGGTGGACGCTTACCTAGACGTCGTGGTCCACTCATTCACATTGTAGAGGTGACGGCGGCAACGTCTTGCCTAGCGCTCCATCTCTTCCCAACCGTGACGCTTATCACCAAACCACCCGCAGCCGCACGCCCTTATTAATCACTGTCTGAATACCTCAACGTTTATCGGAAGCGAGCAAAATCCCTCGTCTCCTAGCTTGAAAAAGCTCTATGACCAGACTTGACTCGGTTTACTGACTCATCAAGCAGGGCCGCCACGGGGAAGGCAGCTCAGCGTCAAAACAGGGAAGCGGAGATGAACACGCTGATCGAAGGTATCTACAGCAACAGTCTAGTGGCAGTTTTCGAAGCGGCCTTCAGGCTTGGTTACGACCCATACGCGCTTGCGGCCCAGGCGAAAATAGACGTTGCGAAGCTCCTCAAATTGTCACCACTCATATCGAGTGACGGCCCGAGACGAGTCATCGACGAGTCGCTCCTGGTTGCGAGAATTGTCAATGAGCGGTGGCAGCTTCATGACTCTGATCTCCCAAGTCATCAGGATGACGAACCGAAATGTCGCCCGTGACCAACAGGTATATGCCGTCTGACATCGGATCCGGCGAAGACCTATCAGATCCCGGCTGATGTCTCGACAGACCGGAGGTGCAATTCATGGCAGATAAGGAGCGCCGGTTTTCAATCCACGATCTTTTGGTCGCGTTGCTTCGTGATCAAAACATCCACGAAGGTCATTGGGGCCTCACAGTTCAATTTGAAGCCAAAGGAGCAGTGGTTCCCGTACTTGGCAGGCCTGGAGAAAATCTGCCAGGCCTAGCCGTTGCAGTATCCGGAGTGACGCTCATACCTGCTCCTGAGAACGAGAGCAGTGCCGTGGATGCTTCCGTGGTAAACCCGCTGAGACCAGCTCAGATTAGAACACGCGCAAAAGCAAAGACAATTCAATAACCTGTTCGAAACTGCAGCCCCCAGGTGCGGGAAAAATTTGGCTACTTGTGCACCGGCCACAGCTTTTTGCCACGGGCAGTGATTACCAACACCCCTTCACCGCTTCTTCGGCTTTTTGGGTTCTCCAGAATTGTCTATGTAATCGAAGAACGCTTTGGCCTGCTCGACATCGCTGAGCTTTTCGGTAACAGCTCGAGGCGGACGTTTTTTTGATTCCACTGTACCAGGAACCTCGGTCTGTTTTTGCGCGAGGCGCTCTTTCTCATTCAATGCAGAATCAAATACCTTCGATATTACTCGCTTATCACGCTCAGTCGTGACAAATTTGACAACATTGCTCAGATGAGCGGCTGGAAGCTTGAATGGGCAGTACAAGTCCAGCCGCTCCTTTTGGCGCTGACCATTTAACGAATGCCTATGCAGCTCCTCAACCTCGCTGGCATTACTGGTATAAGCAGCAGAGCAGTAAGCCCGTGTCAGATCCGAAAATTCAATCCAATGTCGGCCGATTTTCCGGGCTTCAATGTAGGCCTGCTTCAACAAATGTATCACAAATCTCTTGATACCAAACGTGCAACGGTATACTTCGCCAGCAAAGTCGACAGTCCCCGGCCGA
The DNA here is from genome assembly GCF_036706555.1 of Pseudomonas sp. JDS28PS106. Lineage (NCBI taxonomy): Bacteria > Pseudomonadati > Pseudomonadota > Gammaproteobacteria > Pseudomonadales > Pseudomonadaceae > Pseudomonas > Pseudomonas sp. JDS28PS106. Next base: position 4,638 of record NZ_JBAJGT010000006.1, read on the forward strand.
ATAGCCCCTTTACTTACTCTAACACATTCTTGAATATAGTCGTGCCAGTCTTTGCTGTGAGGGTCATCAGGTAACATTATGCGCGGATCAGAAAGCAGACGCTGTTTATCCTCACTGTTGCGTCGCAGCAGCTTATGCAACAAGCTATAGTTACCAACAAAGACGGCAGGGGGGCCAATGGAGGACAGATTCAAGATTATTTCGGTAATCTTAGCTGATCCCAGGCCGGTGTTGATGTGTTGAGTTTCATCGAGCATCACCAGCGAGACCGCAAGCGCGTACGCGCGCCTTCGAGCCTCCAGCAAAAACTTCGATAAGTCACCTACTGGGCGATCCGCATCCGCAAACATAAACTCAGCGAGGAGACTTTTTCCGCTCACTTTTCCCCTGCCGCTTGCATACCAGTGCGAGGTCAAGGTCACCTCACCCACATGATGAGACGTATGGAACGCAACCGGCGGTGGCATAACTTTCCGCAAGGCTGCCAATGTTCGGCTTTTACCGATTCCGGCCAACCCCGTCAGACAGACCGGTGAAACTTCGATCTCCGGTGGAGTATAGATTCTAGAGATGTAGTCAAGCTCACTACTAAAGATATGGCAATGGTGCAAGTAGGCCCGATGAACCATTTCATTAATGAAATTTAGAGTAAACTGATTGGGGATAAATATTTCTTTTAATGTGGATGAAAATACTTCTGCCGCTATGAGTGGATGCAGGTTTTCCAGCGAAGGCACAGGCTCGGGTCTGACAGTGATAATTCGGCATACGTTTTCCAAATTCAGGCACGTATCGAAACGATGGCTAATAATGTCCATTACTTAGCCTTCCCAAGAAATCGCCAGTAATCAGCCATGTCACGTTGTGACCCACCGGCCTTGGGGACAGCGCCAGATTTTCTTTCGCCGGCATCCCATTCCTGTCCCGTCTCTCTTTTATACTTATCCCTGAAATACTGTTGTCCGGCCAGGCGCTCTTCACGAAATGAGGCTGAGCTCTCGCGTCTGATCCGATCGATGTCCTGCAAATCCCTTAGCGAGATGTCAACTTCATCGTCTAGGGTACGCTGGGAGCGAACCATGTCGAGCGTATATAACACTCCTGCAACCTCTATCCAAATGTGACGGACACACATAGTTAGCGAGTAAACGCAGGTTTGAATCACTCCTGCTTTAGCCACCCGATCAAAAATCCCAGTCTCGACCAACTCTGGAGACCTGTACTTTCTTCCATAAAAATATACGGCGTCCTGACGAATCACAGCGGGGTGCGGGGGAACCAGGAATTTCTTAACGGCCTCCTCAAAATGCATACCTATAGACGAGTTGCGACCACGGCTATTCCAATAGTTCCACACTCCTAGTGGAGAAGGTTTTACCCCTGCCAGATACATAGTTTCCTCCATCCGCCCGCTAGCATCAGACGTCCAGTTGTTGTCTAAAACTTGGAAAATCTCACGCTTAGCCATTTCGACAAAATTAAGCCGGCTGTGGAAATAGGTAGGCTGGTCCAGAGTTTTTTTATCCCTCGGATGAGAAGACTCAACCGAGGCCTTGGATTGCCCTGAGTAAACCGGGGTATGCTCAAATGTTCCTAACCAGTTTATCTGCTCTTCAACTTCCAAGGCTGATCCCGGCCCACGATCAAATATTATGCTAGCTGATAGCCCCTCGCATGGCCATTGGTCCGGGGTTATTGTACAACCAAAAAATTCGCAGAACTTCACCTTGTTGACGGCCATCGAAAACAGACACATTAGGTAGGCTTGCAGATTCTCTTTTCCTTCTGCGAAACCAATACCCACTATCATCCCGGAAAGAGCACATACGGCGCGAACCACACAAAAACTATCTACAACGCTGCCCTCCGTCAGGCCTGATAGCTTCTCCGAAATATAATAACCATCGAACTCTATCGTTTGATTCACATTTGTTAGACGCTCAGCAAAGCTCCCCGAATCGCCGGACTGAGCGCGAGTCTTATGTGTGCCTCTTACCGCGATGGAACGAGTCTTGGAATCGAACTGCTGTTTAATCCAATACTTAATCTGATGACCTGAGGGAAATGGCAAACCATCTGGATGTCGAAACGTGAAATTTCCATCTATCTCAGTAGCTACACATCCAAACTCTTTGGTCAAGATCTCGCGGTAGATAGTAGTCCACGTTTTATAGGGCGATTTATACCTTACGAATCCAGCGCCAATCTTTTCCTTCATCCGCTCATCGCAGCGATATCCCGCATGCTTTCCTCTGGGAGAAGGCCTGCCAAGCTTTCTCAGCCGGTTCGGCCCCTCGCGACTCCATGCGCCAATGCGATGGAGTGGGGGCATCAATGCCCATTTGTTATGCCCGAAAGTCACGTATGTATAAAACCAGAGGCGTAAACGTGCTGCGTTTTGTTGAGGGGTCTGTGATTTCGCATGAGCATTAATGACGGCATCAGGGTTTTCGCTAGTCAGCACTTCGCGAACACGTTGGACCAGATCAGCAATTGCGACGAAGCGGCGGTTGACCTTCTGGTCGTAAGATTCCTTGGCCGATACACGGCACTGTTCAAGGTGTGATACAGCAATGCCTTGGATAGGAGCTAGCCAAGGTGGCAATTTAGGTGCCGATGGTTGTTCCTGGATAAGCCCTAATTCTAGGCCCTCTTCGAAATCAATGGTCGTAAGAGTCATCAGAAACGTCTTTATCTCTTTTCCATCATCCCTGAATTCGAGCAGCCGAACTCGATTATGCAGAGGGTCATTCATAAGGAAGTAATAAGTAATTCCAGCCGAGAGAGCGCCGTAACCCTCGGGCACGACTAGCTGCGCGCCCACGATCACAGGCTGTGCTCCTCAAAAAACGAGCTGAAAACGTCAAGCAAGTCGCCATCTTCTGTGTCTAGGGGATGGTCAATGAGAATTGGCTTGTGGAAGTTAACTACTAGTCGTCTTTCCCAAATATCCTGATAAATACGGGCGATGAACTGGTCCGGAGCCCCCCAGCATCTTCCGTACCGTAAAGCCACGTAAGCCACAGGGTCACCACACCGAACAGCATGTGCCACATCGGCACTAAAATCCATAAGCAATCGGTCGGAGTGGGTGAGCGGCAAACCATGCATCCCGAAGACCAGGTCAAGGTTCGCGTGCACCGTACTGGAAACCTGATCCAGTGACAGTTGCTGCGTCCGAATCCCGGCGCTGGCGTAATAGGCTCTTTCCAGCTCAGCACGCTGCTCTGCATGGTCCCGATCCTTCCTTTGCTGAGATGGCGTTTTTGCACTGGATAGCCGGCGCTCCGCGAATGCAGCACTGCGGTCTTTGATGCTCCAGTTCACTGCGAAAGGTTTGCCATCGCAGTTCTGCAGATAGAGTAAGAGGTCACCTTGATAGGGAAACGGCATCCTTCGCCGTACTCCGTCAGCCATGCTTACCGTTATCTCGTGATGCTTGAATCCGATTTCTTTGGCAATTTCGGTGGTGCCACGAACCGGCGGGGGAAAAGTGCCATACGTCAGTGGGTGCCCCCTAAGCGGATGACTCGCCGAGTAAGGCCACAGCATTTTTTGCTCATGCAGATCAAAGAGCAGGGGGCAGTGAAGGGCAAGCTGGGTAAACACTCGCTCGGGCGTGGAAAGTGCATGAAGGGCGCGGCCCAACTTTCGGCTGTTAAGCCGTGTGATACGAGATCCCTTAGGCGCTTCCCGAGGGACCGCTAAGGTAGAGGGGATATATACGTCCCCCCATTGGAACCGTCCCTGACGATTCATGATCAGGTCAAATCTTTGTTGCAGATTCATCCAAGTATTCCAGTTGTCTAGGAAACGTGCTGTCGCGCTGCTGGGGATAAACAGCACAACGTTCCGCAAAATCCCTTGCCTGACGGGCAGGCGTCTCCAGCCGGCGCTGTGGATAACGCTCGGCTTCTTGTGGATGAGCGAAACCGTGCAGGACTTGACGTCCTACATCCAAGAGATAGACAATGGAATGGTCAGCCGCTTAATCTGACTTATCCACAGGGGCCCAAGGTCGCACTTGGGCTTTTGTCTATCCGGTCTCAATGGCTCTATGCTTACTAGGCTGCCGTCACGGGTGTCTCCTCAGGCTGTGGGACCAATTCTTTCAGCTGCTCTGACCAAAACGGCTCGCTGCCGTCCAGAGCAAGTCGTTCATGTTACAGCCGTTAGTTGTGCACTGACAACGAAAAAAGTTTGCCGTGCGGTCCTGGCAAGCGAAACGTACGAGCGTTAACGAAGCAGGCCCTCCACAACTTTCTAAATAATATGCTTCTAGAAGCATATTTAAGTTACCAATTCATATTTAGCGTTCTATACAGTTTATCGTATATAGCCTGTAAATAATTGCCGGCCACCTTAATCTGTTATAATTTAGCAAAATAAATTCGCGTTTTATTATTCCCTTTAGTACCTACATTTTGCTTTTTAAACGCTCTATGATTTAAAAATCCTTAGAGGGGGTTTACGGATGATAGCCGGCTCTCAGTCCACCCAAAAACCAGGGTGTCCCGTCCTGCGCTGGCTGAGGGATGAGACCTTTTACAGCGTTTGTAGCCGTCAGCATTGCTACCTTGGCAGTTTTGATACGGGCTCTACTTCCGCTTGGCTATTTGAATCGTCTAATGCGAATACCACTCATGATTTTCCTTTCAACCTCAATGCCTTGAACAGTCGCGCCGCTACTGCATGGGGTAGCCCTCTGACGATAATCCTTGAGCACACGATTCTTCCGTTCTTCTTCCCTTTTCAGTCGTCAGCAAGAATTCGAGATTCATTGGACGTTCTCGGAGGATCCAAGCTCGGCTCTCTGAAATATCGGCTTGGCTTGCTAACCAGCCGTTTTGGTGCCGACCATCCCTTGAAGGCTTGTACCGCATGCATGGCTTCCGACCGCATCACTTACGGGACCGCATATTGGCACCTGTCTCACCAATACCCTGGGGTTCTGCTTTGCCCGGTCCACCACATCCCTTTAAGAGAAAGCAAAAAAAACCGGCAATGGTCTGGCCGCTTCCAGTGGTCTCTGCCAGCTGAAGCGGTCCTGGCACGAGCCCCTTGCACCAATCTGCCCGCTGGTGTGCAAGATGAACTCGAACGCTTGGCTCAAGCAGTGTTAGAGCTTGCAGCCATCGGTGTCACAAACAATTTCAAGCCGAACCTAGTCCGGGAGGTTTACCGGGAGGCTTTAAGCAGATGTGGGCTGCCCCGTTCAGGACCCGTTAGCGCTGCTGCATCCCTCTCTCACCATACGTCGCAGATGCAGCCCTATCCTCCGCTAACCGCGCTGCCGGTTTCCACATCAGGTGCAGCCACATGGTTAGATCAAATCAGCCGCATGCCTACTGGACACATACACCCCCTGAAGCACTTAGTAATCATCACTTGGCTTTTCGGGGGGCTGGGACCATTCATCAAGGCCTACGGTCAGTTAGAGGAGGCGCGTCAAGAGAACTCTGAAGACACCATGTCAACCATAGTTGAAAAGCCTCGTAGCGCGGATCAGACCTCGACAGCTATCCCTTTTCCCAGCGCAAAGCTTCGACCTAAAGTCCTAAAAGGGGACACGCGATCATTGATTTTGGCCAGGCTCGCGACGGGTGAAAGCAAGAGTTCCATATGTGCTGATTTCAGAATTACTATTTCGACGGTTAATAAGCTGCTTCGGTCTGAACCCATTACCCAGGAATCATGGATGACTCACCACGAAGTTTCCCTCCGGGCTCAGAGAAGGTTTCTTTGGGCGGCGGCTGTTAAAGCTAATCCTAATGCAGGAATTAGTAGTATCCGGTCAACCATACCCAACGTGTATGCTTGGCTCTACCGTAATGACAGGGATTGGTTGAAAGGGCAATCCAGAGTACTACCTGTTCAAAGACAGGGAAACAATGCTGGTGTTGACTGGCAAGCACGAGATACTAATCTGGTTGAAGCCATAACCTTGGCAATAAACTCTCAACTTGGAATCGGAATGAACAGGGAGTTCAGCAGAGAGAGTTTGAATCTGCTTGTTCCATATTTGTCAAAAGCTCTCCAAAACGCCGAACGTTACCCGCGTACTAGAAAACTCCTCCGACAGCTAAAGGACAAACCGTCCTCACCCAGCTACCAGCATGGCGATAACTGAGCGTGATTCATCGACGCCCATGTCTGCCGCATTAAAGCATGGTCCTTTTGACCCCGTCCGGCGTAGCCCTTTACGTATCACCGAGGTATCTCAGGTGATCAATGCGTTTGAAGGTCTCGTAAAGAGAAAGCATGTCCCCCTGGGACATCACCTCCAAGGGCGAACGACCATCGAAAAACGTATTGTCATTCTTAAGGCTCGGGAAGCCGGTGACATTGGCCGGATTGGTGAACGCTGTCCGGAGCGACGCATGTATGCCCAGTACCATTGCAATGCGTTGCTGCTGATCGAGATCAAGTCTCCCTGCTACGCCGTTTCTCGAGGCACGGCGAAAGGTCGACTGGGAGATCCTGAGGATCTTGCAGGCCTGAGCAGGTGAGGCATCCCAAGCATCAATGATCCGAAGCGCTACTCGCAGCCCTACTGATACCTGCTCCTTAGCCAGACGCTGGTCAATCATTGTGCTCTCCTACGTTGACACTGCGTCGAGTCTACACCTGGTTTCGCTGACGCTCGAACCGTTATCGTTGTAAGCGTCTGCTGAACACACCGTCAGAATCCCCGGATTAAGGGCGATGGTGTCCACCCAAAGATAAGTGGACACCATCGTCCTTTATCCGTGCCACGCCCGGAGATGCCATCCGGCTGATTGCAGTGCATGACCTGGAACCGCTGCATACATGGAGTCGGGCCAATGTGCTGCTCGTCGGGGACGCCGCGCACGCGCCGTTGCCGACGTCGGGGCAAGGAGCCTGTCAGGCGCTGGAAGACGCGTGGCACCTGGCCCAGTGCCTGGACAGTGCAAGTGGAGGTCTGGAAGAGATCTTTCAGGCATTTGCGAGGATTCGTGCTCCTAAAACCGCCAGGCTGGCAGAACAAGGTCGGGTTTTTGCACGCGGGTTGTTCGCTACAGACCCTGAAACCTGTCGCCTCCGCAACGATAGGGCCAAGGCGTCCGACTCTATGCATGACGTGCGGGCCCTGGCAGCCGGATGGGGACAGGATTTACCGATGCCTGGTAACACTGGCAGCACGTCGGTGCCGGAGGGCGGCTCCGGCAGCCTATACCGCATTGAGTGATACGGCCTGGATGCCGCACCGATAGAATTAATGTTCTCAGCGACGAGAGCCAAGCGGCTAGCTGAGCTAAACAGGCGTTGGACGCGGTTGTCTGTTTTTTAGCAAACGCCGCTTACACGTCCGGTCGGCTTGCCGTTGAGGTTCCGTCCCGATTCCGGCTAAAGGAACCTCCTGCCTCGTCGAAATGGATAAAGCAGGATTTGACCTGTCTGTACCGCCGCCTTCCCGTCTAGATACCCGACTTCCATGCGCCCCTTAGGGGCGGCCTATATTATGACTGTCGGGGAATTTCGGGCAAAGCGTTGAAATTGGGATGCGACTGCTTCTTTTCCTTTCCCTTGATAAGAGAAAAATTGCAACATGAGTAGATATTGACGCGGAATCTGTGAAAATCATCATGCCTTTTCTCCATTGATGAGAGTGGACTAGGAAGCGGAGAGGACCATTTTCCTGTTCCGAGAGCATAATCTTCTTCTACAAAATGAGCAGACTCCACTCCCCCTGCCTGATAAGTATTCCAAAGCGCATTGGTCGGACGACCTTCCCCAACCAGCGATTTCAGATCCTGCGCGAAGTCATCATAACTCTCATATAATGTTGTAATGGCATCGATAATTACCGTGGCAGCTGTTCTTACGATCCTCGCCTGGCGGATCAGTCGTTCACTCTCAAGGATCTGAGCTAAAGTGCTCAACGACTCAGCCTGGGACTCGATCAGTGACTTTGCATCCCCTTCGTAGAGAAGAGCGGCGGATGAGGCCTTACGCCGCAACACACTGACAGCCTGTTCATCAGGGATGTGATGCGGTGATGTGCAGAGCCTTTGATAAACTTTAGCTCGTCTGAGCGCCAGCAGATCTTCGTTAGGGACGGAACACGCCTCGGCAAGATGCCGTCCACGGCACTTGCGCCACATCACCTCAGGTCCATGACCTAGGACGGTAAAAGGCCGGTCGCAAAATGGGCATCGACTTAAGAGCTCGACGTTGTGTTTGTAGCATACCGTCACGTGTGGGCTCGTGAATCGGCTCCAATAAGCAAACCCTAGCCTCTGGAAATTCTCCCTGATGCAATCAGGACAATAGGAAACGGCTCGCGAACTAAAACTTTCATTGAGAGACACGTACTGCTTCCCGGAGTACGAAATGTCCCAGTCGCTTTTTATGACGTAGGTTGCGGCCATCAGGGTGTGGCTATGAATAAGCCTGTTGAAGCCATAGCAGCCTGCCCAGCCAAGCGCTTTCGCAAGACGCCTTACGTTTTCAGTCCTTATGGCGTAGTAGGTCGCTAGGTCCTCAAGAATTTCAGCTTGGTTCATTGACCAATTGACAAAAAAGCTTCTCCGGACATAGGAGGTGAGCGACTCATCAGGCTGAATTTTCAAGAGCATCACAACCGCCAATGCAGGGCTTTCAGATCGAATCTGAAAAGGGGGTAAGGCTGATAGAGGGCTGCGGATAGCCCCCCTTAACCAGCGACAGTTTTTATTCTTTAGCGACAGTTTTTATTCTCTAAGATCAAGCTCCAAGCCGCCTGTGGATAATTACTCCACCGTCACCGACTTCGCCAAGTTCCGCGGCTGGTCCACGTCAGTACCCTTGAGCACGGCCACGTAGTACGACAGCAGTTGCAGCGGGATGGTGTACAGAATCGGCGCCAGCGCATCGATGATGTGCGGCATCGCGATAACGTGGGTGCCTTCGCCGTTCTTCATTTGCGCCTGTTCATCCGCGAATACAACCAGTTCGCCGCCGCGCGCGCGCACTTCCTGCAGATTGGATTTGAGCTTTTCCAGCAGTTCATTGTTCGGCGCTACGGTGACGACCGGCATGTCGGCATCGACCAGCGCCAGCGGGCCGTGCTTCAGTTCGCCGGCGGGATAGGCTTCGGCGTGGATGTAGGAAATCTCCTTGAGCTTGAGGGCTCCTTCCATCGCTACCGGGAATTGTGCGCCACGGCCCAGAAACAGGGTGTGGTGTTTCTCGGCGAACAGCTCGGCCACCTTTTCAACGGTGCCATCCATTGCCAAGGCTTCTCCCAGACGAGTCGGAAGACGGCGCAGTTCCTCGACCAGTTCCGCTTCGACACCTTCGTCGAGCGAGCCTTTGACCTGGCCCAGCGACAGCGTTAGCAGCAGCAGGGCAACAAGTTGGGTGGTGAATGCCTTGGTCGACGCAACGCCGATCTCTGGGCCAGCCTGGGTCAGCAGGGTCAGGTCGGATTCGCGTACCAGTGAGCTGATGCCGACGTTGCAGATGGCCAGGCTGCCAAGGAAACCGAGTTCCTTGGCATTGCGCAGGGCCGCGAGGGTGTCGGCCGTCTCGCCGGATTGCGAGATGGAGACGAACAGGGTGTCAGGCTGGACCACCACTTTGCGGTAGCGGAACTCGCTGGCAACTTCGACCTGGCAAGGAATGCCGGCCAGACCTTCGAGCCAGTAACGGGCGACCATGCCGGCGTGGTAGCTGGTACCGCATGCGACGATCTGCACGTTGCGCACCTTGGCGAACAGCTCTTCCGCTTGCGGGCCGAACGCGTGTACCAGCACCTGCTGTTGTCCCAGACGACCTTCCAGTGTGCGCTGCACGACTTTGGGCTGTTCGTGGATTTCCTTGAGCATGAAGTGGCGGTATGCGCCTTTGTCGGCCGCTTCAGCGCCTTCATGGTATTGCACGGTCTCGCGCTCGACCGGCGAGCCGTCGGCGGACCAGATCTTCACGCTGTCACGGCGGATTTCGGCGATATCGCCCTCTTCCAGATACATGAAGCGGTCGGTGACCTGACGCAGCGCAAGCTGATCGGAGGCCAGAAAATTCTCACCCAGACCCAGGCCAATTACCAGCGGACTGCCGCTGCGAGCCGCTACCAGACGATCTGGCTGGCTGGCGCTGATGACCGCCAGGCCATACGCGCCATGGAGCTCCTTGACCGTCGCTTTGAGCGCCTCGGCCAGATCCGGATCGGTCTTGAGCTTATGGTGCAGCAGGTGGACGATCACCTCGGTATCGGTTTCGGATACGAAGACGTAACCCAGTGATTTGAGTTGCTCGCGCAGCGCTTCGTGGTTTTCGATGATGCCGTTGTGGACAACTGCCAGTTCATTCGCGGAAAAATGCGGATGCGCGTTCCGCTCGCAGGGCGCGCCATGCGTGGCCCAACGTGTGTGAGCAATCCCCAGACGACCGACCAGAGGCTCGGCTGCGAGCGCCTGTTCCAGTTCACTGACCTTGCCCGAGCGGCGACGGCGTTCCAGTACCCCGTCATTGCTGAAAACGGCTACACCCGCGCTGTCATAGCCGCGATATTCGAGACGCTTGAGGCCTTCAAGCAAGATGGCTGTGATATTACGTTCTGCAACGGCACCGACGATTCCACACATGATGTTCTCCTAGCTGACAGCGGCACAAATCAGATTGATACCGCGGGCTTGTATCTGGTCGCGTGCTTCGAGTGGCAGGCGCTCATCTGTAATAAGGGTATGGATGCCGCTCCAGGGCAGCTCCAGATTGGGGATTTTGCGGCCGACTTTGTCGGCTTCGACCATGACGATCACTTCACGGGCCACTTCAGCCATCACCCGGCTGAGTCCGAGCAATTCGTTGAACGTCGTGGTGCCGCGCTCCAGATCGATGCCGTCCGCACCAATGAACAGCTGATCGAAGTCGTAGGAACGCAGCACCTGCTCGGCAACCTGCCCTTGAAAGGACTCGGAATGCGGATCCCAGGTGCCGCCTGTCATCAACAGCACCGGTTCATGCTCCAGGTCCGTCAGGGCCCTAGCGACATGCATCGAATTGGTCATGACCACCAGCCCGGGTCGTGAGCCCAGTTGGGGTATCAATGCCGCCGTGGTGCTGCCGCTGTCGACAATGATGCGGGCATGTTCGCGAATACGTTCGGCGGCCGCTTGGGCAATCGCTTTCTTATAGCGCGAGATCGGCTGCACGGTTTCGTGGATAAGCTCTTGCGGAAGCGTCACGGCTCCACCGTATCGCCGCAGCAGAAGCCCGTTGGTTTCCAGGGCAGCCAGATCCTTGCGGATCGTGACTTCCGACGTTTCAAAACGCTTGGCCAGATCATCCACGCTCACCTCGCCGCACTCATTCAGGAGAGCGAGGATGTTGTGGCGACGTTGTGGCGTATTACGTTTCGACATTGGCAACCTAAGTTTCGATACGAAAGATAACGAAGCCAATCAAAACCTATTCTCCTGAATCCGTCAACAGCGTTCTTACAGATTCAGTTCCAAGCGGTCCTGTGCATAAGCAAAATGAGGTGGATAAAAAAATCCCGTGTGCCTGTGGATAGCGCTCACGGGATCTTTTGCAGCTGTAGGTAACTTATGGCTTTTTGATCTTGACCGGGCGCTTCCAGCCTTCGATGTTGCGCTGGCGCGCTCTGGCTACGCCCAACTGCTCGGCAGGAACGTTCTGAGTGATGGTCGATCCAGCGGCGGTGGTCGCGCCGGACGAGATATCCACAGGCGCAACCAGCGAGTTGTTTGAGCCAATGAAGACGTCTTCACCCAATACTGTCTGGTGTTTGTTTGCGCCGTCATAGTTGCAGGTGATGGTGCCAGCGCCAATGTTGGTACGAGCGCCGATTCGGGCGTCGCCCAGGTAGGTCAGGTGACCCGCTTTGGCGCCTTCGCCCAGATGAGCATTCTTGAGCTCGACGAAGTTACCCACATGCGCCTTCGGTCCCAGCTCGCTGCCAGGGCGCAGACGGGCAAAAGGACCTGCGTCACTGCCCTCGCCCATCACGGCGCCTTCGAGATGACTGTTGGCTTTCACAACAGCGCCCTTGCGCAGGACGCTGTCCTTAATCACGCAGTTGGCGCCGATAATCACGTCATCTTCGATGATCACTTTGCCTTCCAGCACTACGTTGATGTCGATCATCACGTCGCGACCGACAGTCACCTCGCCTCGTACGTCGAAACGCGCCGGATCACGCAAGGTCACGCCTTGGGTCATCAAGCGTCGAGCTTCCCTGAACTGGTAGTGGCGCTCAAGCTCTGCAAGCTGACGCCGGTCGTTGGCGCCCTGAACCTCCATCGGATCCTGTGGCTGAACGGTCGCGACCACGAGGCCATCGGCCACCGCCATTGCGATGACATCGGTCAGGTAATACTCGCCCTGGGCGTTGTCATTGGACAGACGACCCATCCAGTCGGCGAGGTGCTTGCCTGGAACGGCAAGAATCCCGGTATTGCCCTCGGTAATCGCTCTCTGGGCGTCGGTCGCATCCTTGTGCTCGACAATCGCTTGCACGCGGTTCTGCTCGTCCCGAACGATACGGCCATAGCCGGTCGGGTCCGCCAGCTCTACCGTCAGCAGACCGATCTGCTCGGCAGAAACCAGTTCGAGCAGACGCTTCAAGGTGTCGACCTCGATCAGCGGAACATCTCCGTAAAGGATCAGCACCGTGTCGGCTTTCAGATCAGGAAGTGTCTGAGCGACTGCGTGGCCCGTGCCGAGTTGCTGGGCCTGCATGACGAAATTCAGGTCAGGCGCGTCGAGGCGATCACGCACCGCTTCCGCACCGTGACCAATGACGACGTGAATTCCATTTGGGGATAACTGACGCGCGCTGTGGATAACATGACCGAGCATGGAATTGCCGGCGACCGGGTGCAGCACTTTCGGTAGCGCCGAGCGCATCCGGGTACCTTGGCCAGCGGCGAGAATGACGATATCGAGGGACATGACTGGACTACCAACTGAGCGGCCGGGAAAGCCGTGGGCGGGGTAAGACTGAAAAAAGAAAAAGGGTAGCCGAGGCTACCCTTTTTCTCAATCGCATCCGAAGTGACGGGATTAACCGCCAAACTTCTTGCGAATCTGCTGGACGGTGCGCAGCTGAGCTGCAGCCTCGGCCAGACGAGCAGTTGCGGAGCCGTAGTCGAAATCCGCGCCTTTCTCGTTCAGGGCCTTCTCCGCAGCCAGTACGGCTGCCTGAGCAGAGGCTTCGTCCAGGTCGGCAGCGCGTTGCACAGTATCGGCAAGCACCTTGACCATGTTCGGCTGAACCTCAAGGAAACCACCGGAGATGTAGAACACCTCGGTGTCTCCGCCCTGCTTGGTCAAACGGATCGGGCCCGGCTTCAGATCAGTGATCAGCGGCGCGTGGCCTGGGGCGATACCAATATCACCCAGGTTGCCGTGCGCAATCACCATCTCGACCAGACCGGAGAAGATTTCCCCTTCCGCGCTGACGATGTCGCAATGGACTGTCATAGCCATTTGCTTGCCTCAACCTGATTAGCGCCCGTTGCCGGGCGCCAGGATTACAGTTTCTTGGCTTTCTCGATCGCTTCTTCGATGCCGCCAACCATGTAGAACGCCTGCTCTGGCAGGTGGTCGTAGTCACCGTTGAGGATGCCTTTGAAGCCAGCAATGGTGTCTTTCAGGGAAACGTATTTACCCGAAGCACCGGTGAAGACTTCAGCCACGAAGAATGGCTGGGACAGGAAGCGCTGGATCTTACGAGCACGGTTAACCAGCTGCTTGTCGGTTTCCGACAGCTCGTCCATACCCAGGATCGCGATGATGTCCTTCAGCTCTTTGTAGCGCTGCAGAACATACTGAACGCCACGAGCGGTGTCGTAGTGTTCCTGGCCGATAATGTTCGGGTCCAGCTGGCGCGAAGTCGAGTCCAGTGGGTCGACCGCAGGGTAGATACCCAGCGAGGCGATGTCACGGGACAGAACGACGGTGGCGTCCAGGTGAGCGAACGTGGTCGCTGGCGACGGGTCGGTCAGGTCGTCCGCAGGTACGTATACGGCCTGGATCGAGGTAATCGAACCGTTCTTGGTCGAAGTGATACGCTCCTGCAGGGCGCCCATCTCTTCGGCCAGGGTAGGCTGGTAACCTACTGCGGAAGGCATACGGCCCAGCAGTGCGGATACTTCGGTACCGGCCAGGGTGTAACGATAGATGTTGTCGACGAACAGCAGAACGTCGTTACCTTCGTCACGGAACTTCTCGGCCATGGTCAGGCCGGTCAGCGCTACGCGCAGACGGTTTCCTGGTGGCTCGTTCATCTGGCCGTAGACCAGAGCAACCTTGTCCAGAACGTTGGAATCCTTCATCTCGTGGTAGAAGTCGTTACCCTCACGAGTACGCTCACCCACACCGGCGAACACGGAATAACCGCTGTGCTCGATGGCGATGTTACGGATCAGTTCCATCATGTTTACGGTCTTGCCGACACCGGCGCCACCGAACAGACCAACTTTACCACCCTTGGCGAACGGGCAGACCAGGTCGATAACCTTGATGCCGGTTTCCAGCAGGTCGTTGCCGCCTGCCTGCTCAGCGAAGGACGGTGCTGGACGGTGAATACCCCAGCGCTCTTCTTCACCGATCGGGCCCGCTTCGTCGATCGGGTTGCCCAGTACGTCCATGATCCGGCCCAGAGTCGCTTTACCAACCGGCACGGAAATGGATTTACCGCTGTCGTTGACGTTCAGACCGCGCTTCAAGCCTTCGGTCGAACCCATCGCAATGGTACGAACCACGCCGTCGCCCAGCTGCTGCTGAACTTCCAGGGTGGTTTCTGCGCCTTGTACACTCAGCGCGTTGAAGATGCTCGGTACGCTATCGCGTGGAAATTCCACGTCGATCACGGCGCCGATGATTTGAACGATACGTCCGCTACTCATTAGCTGGTTCCTCTGAATATTTGAACCGTTAAACCGCGGCAGCGCCGCCGACGATTTCCGAGATCTCTTGGGTGATCGCTGCCTGACGCGCCTTGTTGTAGATCAGCTGCAAATCGCTGATCAGATCACCGGCGTTGTCGGTGGCGTTTTTCATTGCGATCATCCGCGCTGCTTGTTCAGCTGCGTTGTTCTCGACCACCGCCTGGTAGACCTGCGATTCCACGTAGCGAACCATCAGGCCGTCTAGCAGCTCTTTGGCGTCGGGTTCGTAGAGGTAGTCCCAGTGGTGCTTGAGTTCCTGATCCGGGGTTGCCACCAGCGGAATCAGTTGCTCCACCGTTGGCTGCTGGGTCATGGTGTTGATGAACTTGTTGGACACCACGGACAGGCGGTCAATCCGGCCATCCAGGTAGGCATCCAGCATCACCTTGACGCTGCCGATCAGGTCATTGATCGACGGCTCTTCGCCCAGGTGGCTGATCGCAGCGACGACGTTACCGCCGAAGTTGCGGAAAAAGGCCGCACCTTTGCTGCCGACCACGCACAGATCGATCTCTACGCCGTTTTCACGGTTTACGGCCATGTCCTTGACCAACGCCTTGAACAGGTTGGTGTTCAGACCACCGCACAAACCACGGTCACTGCTCACTACGACATAACCGACGCGCTTTACTTCGCGATCGATCATGAACGGGTGACGGTATTCCGGGTTGGCGTTGGCGAGATGACCAATCACCTGGCGGATGCGCTCCGCGTAAGGACGGCTAGCAGCCATGCGGGACTGAGCCTTGCGCATTTTGCTGACCGCCACTTTTTCCATGGCGCTGGTGATCTTTTGCGTGCTTTTGATGCTCGCAATCTTGCTGCGAATCTCTTTTGCGCCTGCCATGTAACACCTATCAGGTTAGCAAGCGGGAACCTCGCGGTTCCCGCTGCGGCTTACCAGGTTTGGGTGGCCTTGAACTTCTCGATACCAGCCTTCAGGCCAGAGTCGATTTCGTCATTGAAGTCACCCTTCACGTTGATCTTCGCCATCAGGTCGGCGTGATCGCGGTTGAAGTAAGCAATCAGAGCCTGCTCGAAGCTGCCGATTTTCGGAATCTCGACGTCAGCCAGGAAGCCACGTTCAGCGGCGTACAGGGACAGCGACATATCCGCGATAGACATCGGCGCGTATTGCTTCTGCTTCATCAGCTCGGTAACGCGCTGACCATGCTCAAGCTGCTTGCGGGTAGCCTCGTCCAGGTCAGATGCGAACTGGGCGAATGCCGCCAGTTCACGGTACTGAGCCAGTGCGGTACGGATACCACCGGACAGCTTCTTGATGATCTTGGTCTGAGCGGCGCCACCTACACGGGATACCGAAACACCGGCGTTCACTGCCGGACGGATGCCGGAGTTGAACATGGCCGATTCCAGGAAGATCTGACCGTCGGTGATGGAAATCACGTTGGTCGGAACGAACGCGGAAACGTCGCCAGCCTGGGTTTCGATGATCGGCAGTGCAGTCAGGGAACCGGTCTTGCCAGTCACTGCGCCATTGGTGAACTTCTCTACGTACTCCTCGGAAACACGCGATGCGCGCTCCAGCAGACGGGAGTGGAGGTAGAAAACGTCACCTGGGTAAGCTTCACGGCCTGGTGGACGGCGCAGCAGCAGGGAGATCTGGCGATAAGCCACAGCCTGCTTGGACAGATCGTCATAAACGATCAGCGCGTCTTCACCGCGGTCGCGGAAGTATTCGCCCATGGTGCAGCCCGAGTACGGCGCGAGGAATTGCAGCGCGGCGGATTCGGAAGCACTTGCGGCAACGATGATGGTGTTGGCCAGTGCACCGTTTTCTTCGAGCTTGCGCACGACGTTGGCGATGGTCGACTGTTTCTGACCAACAGCCACGTAGACGCAGAAGATACCGCTGTCTTTCTGGTTGATGATCGCGTCGATGGCCATCGCGGTTTTACCGATCTGGCGGTCACCGATGATCAGCTCACGCTGGCCACGGCCGACTGGGATCATGGCGTCGACCGCCTTGTAGCCGGTCTGCACAGGCTGGTCGACCGACTTACGCCAGATCACGCCCGGTGCGACTTTCTCGACAGCGTCGGTGATGACGTTGTTCAGAGGGCCTTTGCCGTCAACTGGGTTACCCAGGGCATCGACTACGCGACCCAGCAGTTCCGGACCGACCGGAACTTCGAGGATGCGACCGGTGCACTTGGCACTCATGCCTTCAGCCAGAGTGGTGTAGGAGCCCAGTACAACGGCACCGACGGAGTCTTGCTCAAGGTTCAGCGCCATACCATAGACGCCGTCCGGGAACTCGATCATTTCGCCGTACATGACGTCGGCGAGACCGTGAATCCGCACGATACCGTCAGACACGCTGACGACAGTGCCTTCGTTACGGGCTTGAGAGGTTACATCGAGCTTCTCGATGCGACCCTTGATGATTTCACTTATTTCGGAAGGATTGAGTTGCTGCATTGCTCTGCTGCCCCTTCAAACTCAAGATTTCAATGCTTCGGCTAGTTGCGAGATCTTCCCGCGAACTGAGCCATCGATAACCAGGTCGCCGGCGCGGATCACGACACCACCGATCAGGGTGGGGTCCTCCGCAGCGTGCAGGCGCACTTCCCGGCCGAGCCGTGCACTGAGAACCTTGGCGAGTTTGTCTTGCTGTTCTTGGTTCAATGCGAAAGCACTGGTGACATCCACGTCGACCGATTTTTCCTGCTCGGCCTTGTACAGGTCGAACAGTTCGGCGATCTCCGGCAAGAGCGGGAGACGATCGTTTTCAGCAACGACCTGGATGAAATTCTGTGCCTTGGCATCGAACTTGTCGCCACACACTTCAATGAAAGCGGTGGCCTTTTGTGCGCTCGTCAGTCGCGGGGCCTTGAGCATGCGCTGCATGGTGTCGTCTTGCGACACCGCAGCAGCCAGGCCGAGCATGGCTGACCAATTGGCCAGTTGCTGGTGGGCCTGCGCGTGCTCGAAGGCCGCCTTAGCGTAAGGTCGGGCCAACGTGGTCAGTTCTGCCATGATCGCCCTCGCTTAAATTTCAGCTGCCAGTTTATTAACCAGCTCCGCGTGCGCGTTTTGATCGATTGTGGCACCCAGGATCTTCTCGGCACCGTTGACCGCCAGGCTGCCCAGCTGGGCGCGCAGCGCGTCTTTGACGCCGTTCAGTTCCTGCTCGATCTCGGCCTGAGCCTGAGCTTTCACACGGTCAGCTTCGACGCGAGCCTGTTCACGGGCTTCGTCGACGATCTGCGCACCGCGCTTCTTCGCCTGCTCAATGATTTCGGCTGCCTGAGCTTTAGCTTCGCGCAGTTGCTGACCCACTTTGTCTTGGGCCAGCTCCAGGTCGCGAGCTGCTCGGCTGGCAGCGTCCAGTCCATCCGCGATCTTCTTCTGACGTTCGTGCAAAGCCGCGATGACCGGAGGCCACACGAACTTCATGCAGAACAGCACAAAAATGAAGAACGCAACGGACTGGCCAATCAGGGTTGCATTAATGTTCACGCCAACACCTCGCTCGTTCGTTGTCCATCACACCAATCAACTCGAATACTCGAGAGATTAGCCAGCGAGTTGACCAACGAAGGGGTTCGCAAAGGTGAAGAACAGAGCGATACCAACACCGATCATGGTTACGGCGTCGAGCAGGCCCGCAACGATGAACATCTTGACTTGCAGCATTGGAACCATCTCTGGCTGGCGAGCAGCGCCTTCCAGGAACTTGCCGCCCAACAGGCCGAAACCGATTGCGGTACCCAGTGCGCCCAGGCCGATCAACAGTGCAACAGCGATAGCGGTTAGACCAACTACAGTTTCCATCTTTCCTCCCGACTTTTACGTCGTATTGGTTAGGTTTTTTAATTGAAACGGTGAAACAGAATCGTTTGTAGCTAAGCCCTTGCGGTCTCCCGCTTGCGGCTCCCTCTCACCGGAGCGAGAGGGTCATCAGATAAGCCCGCGGGCTGATCTCAATGGTTATCTTCGTGAGCCATCGACAGGTAGACGATGGTCAGCATCATGAAGATGAACGCTTGCAGGGTGATGATCAGGATGTGGAATACCGCCCACGCCCACTGAAGAACCACACCCAGGCCGCTCAGCCAGAGCAGACCGCTGCCGAACATCACGGCAATCAGGATGAATACGAGTTCGCCGGCGTACATGTTGCCGAACAGTCGCAGCGCCAGGGAGATAGGCTTGGCGACCAGGGTCACGAACTCGAGCAGGAAGTTCACAGGGATCAGCAGCACCTGAACCAGCATGTTCTTGCTGCTGAAAGGATGCAGGGTCAGTTCGCCGATGAAGCCGCCGATGCCCTTGACCTTGATGCTGTAGAAAATGATCAGCGCGAATACCGAAAGCGCCATGCCCAGCGTGGCGTTAGGGTCGGTGGTCGACACTGCGCGGAACGGAATGTGCTCGTCGCCCGAGAACAGGATGGCCAGCTGCGGAATCCAGTCGACCGGTACCAGGTCGATGGCGTTCATCAGGAATACCCAGACGAAGATGGTCAGTGCCAGCGGCGCGATCACGGCGCTGCGGCCATGGAAGCTGTCCTTGACGCTGCCGTCGACGAACTCGACCAGAACCTCGACGAAGTTCTGCAGTGCTCCCGGCTGGCCGGAAGTGGCTTTTTTCGCCGCCATGCGGAAAAGCAGGACGAAGATCAGGCCCAGGGCCACGGACCAGCCGAGCGTATCGACGTGGAAAGCCCAGAAGCCCATTTCCTTCGCTTCCGCCGCGGTGTGGGCGAAGCCCCAATCACCGTTCGGCATCTGACCGAATGTGAGGTTCTGCAAGTGGTGCTGGATATAGCCCGAAGCTGTCTGCTCTGCCATGGTTGCCTCAAACGCCCTAAGGTCTCGAAAGTCTTGTTCTCGTAAGCAGGGGGGCGAACCAGTTGACCACCTGGATCAACATGAACACACCGAAAACCGCCAGTGGTGCCAGCGGCTTGACGCCTGCAAACGTCAGTGCGAACAGCACTGCCGTAAAAATAAGTTTGCCTGCCTCGCCGGCATAAAAAGACCGGACGATGGCTTGTGCCGCCCTGGCCCCGGAATACCGGAATGCCTTATGAGCGAAATACAGATTGGGCAGCCACGCTATCAGGCCTCCGCAGAGCCCCGAATACCCCTCAACGCCGCCCCGCCACTGCCATAGCGCCAGAGAAGCCAGTACCAGAACGATCAATTGAGCCAGCAGTACCGGAAAGACCGCGAGTCGATGGAACGGCAAGCGGTCTGGCATGCGTGATTCCATTACGACTGCTCCTTTCCTGTCGGTCGCCATAATCTTTAACTTGGCATAATTTGTGCCGACAAAATGCGCGCAGAGTATAGGGGCGGTTAACTCCCTATTCAACTGTAAGGAAGTGTTTTCCGACTACACGCTACGCGCCAATTGTTTCAGCGGATGTGGGCAAGCACTCCCTGCAACTCGTCCAGCGAGTTGTAACGAATGACTAACTGGCCTTTCCCTTTCTGACCATGCCTGATCTGGACCGCTGAGCCCAGACGCTCCGCCAGCCGCTGTTCGAGGCGGCTGATGTCGGGATCAGCCTTGACGGGCTCGGCAGCCGCGGGCTTGCCGCTCAACCACTGCCTGACCAGTGCCTCGGTCTGGCGCACGGTCAGTCCGCGTGCGACAACATGACGCGCCCCTTCGACCTGCTGATCTTCGGCAAGACCGAGCAGGGCACGGGCATGACCCATTTCCAGATCGCCGTGGGACAGCATCGTCTTGATGACTTCCGGCAAGGCGATCAGGCGCAACAGGTTCGCCACGCTGACCCGGGACTTGCCGACGGCATCGGCCACTTGCTGCTGAGTCAGCTGGAACTCATGCTGCAGGCGCTGCAGTGCCAGTGCTTCCTCGATCGGATTGAGGTCTTCGCGCTGGATGTTTTCGATCAGCGCCATGGCGATGGCCGCTTCGTCCGGAACATCCCGGACCATCGCCGGAATGGTTTCGACGCCCGCCTGCTGACTCGCGCGCCAGCGCCGCTCGCCGGCGATGATTTCAAAGCGGTTGTCGCCGATCGGACGGATCACGATCGGCTGCATGACGCCCTGGGTCTTGATCGACTGCGCCAGCTCTTCCAGCGCCTGAGGATCCATGTCCCGGCGCGGCTGATACTTGCCTCGCTGAATCACGTCCAGCGGCACGTGCTGCAATTCGCGCTTGTCGGCCTTGACGGCCTGCTCTTCCAGCGAACTGACGGTTGGACTGCTCAGAAGCGCGTCCAACCCACGTCCGAGACCTCGTTTCTTGACGGCCATGGGATTTCCTTAGGTGGGCTGAGCGGCTTTGGAGCTGCGACGTTGACGGCGGACCAGTTCACTGGCCAGGGCCAGGTAAGCCTGTGCGCCTCGGGAAGACTTGTCATACGCGAGCACCGGCATGCCAAAGCTAGGCGCTTCCGCCAGACGGATGTTGCGTGGAATCACGGTGTCGTACAGCTGGTCGCCGAAATGTTCCTTGAGCTGCGCGGATACATCGTTGATCAGGCTCAGACGCGGATCGTACATCGTGCGCAGCAGCCCTTCGATCTTCAGCTGTGGATTGAGCAGCTCACCGATACGCTTGATGTTATCCACAAGGTCGCTGAGTCCTTCGAGCGCGAAGTACTCGCACTGCATGGGGATGATGACCCCATCGGACGCAACCAGGGCATTGAGCGTCAGCATCGACAGCGACGGCGGGCAGTCGATGAGAATGAAATCGTAGTTTTCCCGGATCGGCGCCAGCGCGTTGCGCAGACGGCTCTCCTTCATCTGCATTTCCAGCAGCACCACTTCGCCCGCCGTCAGATCACGGTTGGCCGGCAGCAGTTGATAACCGCCGTGTTCGGAAAACTGCATCGCCTGAGCCAGGTCGCACTCGCCGATCAGCAGGTCGTAGACGGAGTTTTCCAGGTTGTGTTTATCCACACCACTGCCCATCGTCGCATTCCCCTGAGGGTCGAGATCGATCAGCAGTACACGTCGCTTGGTCGCCACGAGGGACGCTGCGAGGTTGATGCATGTGGTGGTCTTGCCTACACCACCTTTCTGGTTCGCTATCGCGAATACCTTAGCCATTCTTGCTTGTGTTCCCAATCATGCCGTGCGGCGCAGTATCAGCAGATGACGTTGGCCTTGGCAACCTGGAACGGCCAAGGCTTGTGCGCTATCGAGACGAAAATCCGCCGGCAATGCTACCAGTTCATCGGCAGGATGCAGCCCCTTCATTGCAAGCCAGCGCGTTTCAGTGTTGCCCATGTGCCGGGTCCAGTTGCTGAAATCTTCCAGACTGCTGAAAGCACGCGAAATGATTCCGGTGAACGGCTGAGCAGGCTGGTACGCCTCTGCACGACTGTGGATAACTTCCAGGTTATCCAGCTTCAGCTCCAGTTTGACCTGTGTCTGGAAGCGGGTTTTCTTGCCATTGCTGTCCAGCAGGGAGATTTTCATCTCTGGAAACATGATAGCCAGAGGAATACCGGGCATTCCGCCTCCGCTGCCTACATCCAGCCAGCGCTCGCCATCGATGAATGGCACTACGCTCAGACTGTCGAGCAGATGGCGGGAAACCATTTCATCAGGGTTTCGCACCGCGGTCAGGTTGTACGCCTTGTTCCACTTTATCAACAAGGCCAGATAATCGAGCAGCTGCGCGTGCTGCCGCTCGCTCAAATCCACGCCCAGCGCCTGGGCACCAGTGGATAACTCGGCTGCATGTTGCGGGGTGACCATAGAACTCAAGCGCTTTGCTCCAACTGACGGCCCGCGCCGCGTTTTTTCAGGTGAATCATCAACAGGGAAATGGCTGCTGGCGTCACGCCAGGAATACGAGATGCCTGACCGAGCGTCTCCGGCCGAGTTATCCCCAGCTTGCCTTGAATTTCCTTGGACAGCCCGGAAATGGCGGCGTAGTCGATATCCGTCGGCAGACGAGTGTCTTCGCTTGCGCGCAAGCGGGCGATTTCGTCCTGTTGCCGCTCGATGTACCCGGCGTACTTGGCCTTGATCTCCACCTGTTCGGCGACCTGAGGGTCATCGCAGCCCTGACCGGTGATCGACACCAGATTCGCATAGTCGATTTCCGGCCGGGTCAACAGATTCAGCAGGTTGTACTCGTGAGTCAGCGGCGTGCCGAAATGCTCTGCAATCGCGTCGCCTTGTTGAGTGCCTGGACGTATCCAGGTGCTTTTCATGCGTTGCTCTTCACGCTCGATGTTTTCCCGCTTGGCGCAGAAGGCAGCCCAGCGAACATCATCAACCAGGCCCAGTTCGCGACCTTTTTCGGTCAGGCGCAGATCGGCATTGTCTTCGCGCAGGATCAGGCGGTACTCAGCGCGTGACGTGAACATACGGTACGGCTCTTGAGTACCCAGGGTAATCAGATCGTCCACCAGCACCCCGATGTAGGCCTCATCACGACGCGGGCACCAGCTTTCCTTGCCCTGCGCGCGCAGTGCCGCATTGGTCCCTGCGAGGAGCCCCTGGGCACCGGCCTCTTCGTAGCCGGTCGTTCCATTGATCTGCCCGGCGAAAAACAGGCCGCCGATGACTTTGGTCTCCAGGCTGTACTTGAGATCGCGCGGGTCGAAGTAATCGTATTCGATGGCATAGCCGGGACGAACGATATGTGCGTTTTCCATGCCGCGAATCGAGCGAACGATCTGCAACTGCACATCGAACGGCAAGGACGTCGAGATTCCGTTGGGATACAGCTCGTGCGTGGTCAGGCCTTCGGGTTCGATGAACACTTGGTGGCTGGCCTTGTCCGCGAAGCGGTGAATCTTGTCCTCGATGGAAGGACAGTAACGCGGCCCGATGCCCTCGATCACGCCGGAATACATGGGTGAGCGATCAAGATTGGACGCGATGATCTCGTGGGTGCGTTCGTTGGTGTGGGTAATCCAGCAACTCACCTGCTTGGGATGCTGTTCTTTCGAGCCCAGGAACGACATGACCGGAATCGGGGTGTCGCCTGGCTGCTCGGTCATTACCGAGAAATCCACGGAACGGCCATCGATGCGCGGCGGCGTACCGGTTTTCAGGCGCCCTACCCGAAGCGGCAGTTCACGCAGGCGATGAGCCAGCGAAACCGAAGGCGGGTCACCTGCGCGACCACCCGAATAATTCTGCATGCCAATGTGGATAAGACCGCCCAGGAAGGTACCGGTGGTCAGAACCACGGAGTCGGCCATGAAACGCAGGCCCATCTGAGTGACCACACCGCGGACCTGATCCTGCTCGACAATCACGTCATCGCAGGATTGCTGGAATATCCACAGGTTCGGCTGGTTTTCCAGGGCCTCTCTGATTGCTGCCTTGTAGAGACTACGGTCAGCCTGTGCCCGGGTCGCTCGTACCGCCGGACCTTTGCGGCTGTTCAATACGCGGAATTGAATTCCGCCCTTATCGGTGGCCATCGCCATCGCTCCACCGAGCGCGTCGATTTCCTTTACCAGATGGCTCTTACCGATACCGCCAATGGCGGGGTTGCAACTCATGTGGCCGAGGGTGTCCACGTTATGCGTCAGCAGCAGGGTTTTCACACCCATGCGCGCGGACGCCAGTGCAGCCTCGGTACCGGCATGACCGCCACCGATGACGATCACTTCAAAACGGGAAGGGAAATCCACCACGCACCTCGTGCCTGTTGTCGATGGGAAATTGGGATAGCTGACAAGTATAGGGACTTCCCCTACCTGAATGAAACCCGTTGCACAAAATTTAACCAGCTGTGGAAAAGCGGTCGGACAAAGAAAATAAAAAAGAAAGAAATTTTATAAAACCTTGTTTTTATGTTTATTCTTACAGGACAGCCTATCTGTGGATAGATCTCTGAAAGCCTTTGTTTTCAATATGTACAGAGATTTTGAACCCTGTGGTCATGTGGCACGGAGCGCTCTGGATAACGGATTTTAGCCTGTGGATTAAGTGACGACTTATTCACAGGGCGGTTTGTATTCAGGTTTCAAGGTGGGTTATCAACCGAGCAGATTCGAGGTTATGCACAGGGCACAGGCGCGGAGAAGAAAGGAAGGCTTTGGGCTTTTCACGAAATCGAAATGACGAGAAATGGCGATCGGAGAAGCCGCTTATGAACAGCGCTTCGGGAAGTGGTACGTATGGAGGTGTGGATAACAGCTGGGGCGGGAAGAGCGGGCGGTTAGCTTCAACCGCCCGTCGGGAGGGGTGTCAGTTACTTGCCAATACAGAAGCTCGAGAAGATGCGACCCAGCAGGTCGTCCGAACTGAATGCGCCGGTAATTTCTCCCAGCGAGTGCTGGGCCAGGCGCAGGTCTTCGGCGAGCAGCTCTCCGGCGCCCGCCAGAGTCAGCTGTTCACGACCATGCTCCAGAGCGCGGCTAGCCTGACGTAACGCTTCAAGGTGCCGGCGACGGGCGCTGAAGCTACTCTCGGCCGTTTGCTCATAACCCATGCACGCCTTCAAATGGTCGCGCAGAAGGTCCAGTCCCTGACCAGCATCCTTGGCGCTGAGACTGATTGTGACATGACCATCGGCACTGCTTTCCAGCGCGACGGGATCTCCGCTCAGATCTGCCTTGTTGCGTATCAAGGTCACTCTGGCCGGATCCGGGCGCTGCTCGAGAAATTCCGGCCACAGGGCAAAAGGATCCACAGCTTCGGGAGCGGTCGCATCGACGACGAGCAGAATGCGATCCGCTTCTCCGATGGCCTTGAGCGCGCGCTGGACGCCGATCATCTCGACCTGATCGTCCGTGTCCCGGAGCCCTGCGGTATCAACGACGTGCAGCGGCATACCGTCGATGTGGATATGTTCGCGCAACACGTCGCGAGTAGTGCCCGCGATTTCGGTCACGATGGCCGCTTCGCGCCCCGCCAGCGCATTGAGCAGGCTGGACTTGCCGGCATTTGGCCGCCCGGCAATCACTACAGTCATCCCGTCGCGCAAAAGCGCGCCCTGCCCGGCTTCGCGCAGTACTGTGGATAAATCGTCTCGTACGGCATCCAGCATGCGCAGCACATGGCCGTCCGCCAGAAAGTCGATCTCTTCCTCCGGGAAATCGATGGCGGCTTCCACATAGATGCGCAGACTGATCAGCGCTTCCGTGAGGTTATCCACACGTCTGGAAAATGCGCCTTGCAGCGAACGCAAGGCATTGCGCGCTGCCTGGGCCGAACTGGCTTCGATCAGATCGGCGATCGCCTCGGCTTGCGCAAGGTCCAGCTTGTCATTGAGAAACGCGCGCTCGCTGAACTCTCCAGGACGCGCCGGGCGGCTCCCCAGCTCGACGCATCGTTGCAGCAGCATATCCAGCACGACCGGCCCGCCGTGTCCCTGCAGTTCCAGCACATCCTCACCGGTAAAGGAGTTCGGTCCGGGGAAATACAGGGCGATCCCCTCGTCGATCACAGCATCGGTTTCATCCTTGAACGGACCGTAGTGAGCGAAGCGAGGCCTGGGCTGATGACCCAGAACCGCTTGGGCGATTTCGCCGGCCATAGGGCCGGATACCCGGACGATACCGACACCGCCCCGGCCTTGGGCAGTGGCAACCGCGACGATGGTTTCACGAGGGACGTTCATGGTTCGACTCCTGGAAAACTGACAGATAGCAAAACGCCCCACGAGGGGGCGCTTTGTCGAACGTGTTCACAGCGTAGATCAGGCTGCGGCTTTCTTGGCCGCCGACTCGATTCTGCGAGTGATGTAGGCCTGCTGCGCAATGGACAGGGTGTTGTTCACAACCCAGTACAGAACCAGACCTGCAGGGAACCACAGGAAGAAGAAGGTGAAGATGATTGGCATCATTTTCATGACCTTCGCCTGCATCGGATCCGGAGGAGCCGGGTTCAGACGCTGCTGGATGAACATGGTCGCGCCCATGATGATCGGCAGGATGAAGAAAGGGTCCTTGATCGACAGGTCAGTGATCCACAGGATCCACGGCGCCTGACGCATTTCGACGCTTTCCAGCAGTACCCAGTACAGGGACAGGAAGACCGGCATTTGCACGAGGATCGGCAGACAGCCGCCCAGCGGGTTGATCTTCTCTTTCTTGTACAGCTCCATCATCGCCTGGGACATCTTCTGACGATCATCGCCATGCTGCTCTTTCAGGGCTGCAAGCTTTGGAGCCACCGCACGCATCCGGGCCATCGACTTGTAGCTGGCCGCGGAAAGCGGGAAAAACAGACCTTTGATCAACATGGTCAGGATGATGATCGACCAGCCCCAGTTACCCAGGATGGCGTGGATATGCTGCAGCAACCAGAAGATAGGCTGGGCGATGAACCACAGGATGCCGTAGTCGACTGTCAGCTCCAGACCTGGGGATAACTCCTTGAGCACCGCCTGGCTTTTCGGGCCTGCATACAGAGTTGCGGTAGTCTGGCCGGTAGTGCCAGGCGCCACGGCCAGGGTCGGGCTGGTGAAGCCGATGATGTAGTTGCCCTGGCTGTCCTTGCGAGTCTGGACCGCGTTACTGGCGTTGTGATCCGGAATCCACGCGGTCACGAAGTAGTGCTGCAGCCAGGCAACCCAGCCGCCCTGTACGGTTTCGCGAATCTGACCCTTGTCGATGTCTTTCATCGACACTTTCTTGTACGGCTCGGCCGCTGTCCACATGGCCGCGCCAAGATAAGTGGCGGTCCCTGTAGCGGTAGTCGACGAAGGATCGGAGCTGGCATCGCGCTTCAGCTGAGCGAACAGGTTGCCTGCCCAGGGCTGGCCGCTCTGGTTATCCACAAGATAGGTCACTACCAGGTCGTACAGACCGCGCTTGAACGTGAAGCGCTTGGTGTAGTTGACACCGTTCTCGGAGAACTTGAGGTCGATGACCAGCTCATTCTGGCCGTCAGCCAGTTGATAAGTTTTCTGCTCGGTCGAATAAAGCGGACGACCCGCGGGACGTGCATCAGGCCCGTTGGTGCCGGTCAGGCCGCTTTGGGCCAGAAAAGTCCGCTCGCCGCCATTGTCGAACAGCTGAAACGGAACGTCCGGGCGATCCTGACGACGTGGATAAAGCGGAAGACGCAGTTGCACTACGTCGCCACCTACCGGATCGATCGCGAGATCGAGCACGTCGGTCTTGACCTTGATCAGATCCTTGCTTGCCACGACTGGAGTTTCCAGCGGCGCTGCATTGTTGGCGGTAGCGCTGGGAACATCGGCGCTCGGAGCAGCGGCGGCTGTGTCCGGAATTGCCGGTGCGGCTGGCGTCGCTGCAACATTCTGGGTCGGCATGGCAGCCTGGCCGTAGTCTTGGTTCCATTTCAGAACCCCGACGTAGGTCACGATTGCAAGGGCGACGATCAGGATCGTGCGTTTAATATCCATGATTACTCGGCCATCGAAGAAGAACGGGAGGTGGAAACAGGTGGAACAGGGTCGTAACCGCCGGAATTCCACGGATGACAGCGACCTAGGCGACGAAGTGTCAGCCAGCCGCCGCGCAAAAGGCCATGACTATCGATGGCTTCATACGCATAGCAGGAGCAGGAGGGATAAAAACGACAGTGACTGGCCATCAGCGGGCTAATGGCATAGCGATAAAACTGGATCGGAACGAGTGCCAGTTTACGCATCTGGACTGTCTACTCCCGCAGTTTCGGACGGTGCTTGCGAAGTGGGTCGGCTGCGCGCCAGACGTTTCCAGAGCTTGCCGAAATGCTGAATCAGTTCAGGGTTTTCTACGTCACCCAAGCCTTTACGCGCGACGATCACGATATCCCAGCCCACCAGATTGTCCTGGTGCAGACGAAAGGATTCGCGCATGAGGCGCTTCAGGCGGTTGCGCTCAACGGAAAGCTTCACGCTCTTTTTACCTATCACCAGCCCAAGGCGGGGGTGAGGCAGGTCGTTGTTGCGCGCAAGGAGCAGGAGATTCTTCCCCGGAACCTTGCCGGTTGGGGAGTCAAAGACCGCCTTGAAATGCCGGGGAGTCAGCAAACGCTTTTCCCGACTGAAGTCTCGACTCACCACCAGTGCCGATTAATCAAACTGCCAGACGCTTACGGCCTTTGGCGCGACGACGCGAAAGGACTGCACGGCCGTTCTTGGTGGCCATGCGAGCACGGAAACCGTGAGTGCGGGCGCGCTTGATAGTGCTGGGTTGGAAAGTACGTTTCATGGCGTGTTACCTGGTTCGTCCACTACGGGCCGGAATGGCCCCCGTTTTAAGAGACCGGGGATTCTAGAGAAAGCAAGCGAGCAGGTCAATTTCCAACCAGCTTTTCCTTCATCTCCTTTCTATAAGGACCTGGACAGCCTCGGGCCGAGGACCACACCGGTTCCTGTCAGCTACAGAAATAAAAAGAAGGGAATATTTAAAGCTTTTTTGTAAAGCTTATTAAGATTAGGGTTCGGCTTGTCTGTGGATAACACAACCAAACCATTGTTTTACAAAGCTTTAATGAATTTTTAACTCTGTCGAGAAGCGGTGCTGCGGCTGTGCGGCAGCATCGGAAAACCTGTGGAAGCCTTGAGGATTTATCCACAGGGAGGTTATCCACAGATTTCGGGTCCGGGTTATTCAGTGGGCTGAAGCCAACTTATCCACATAGCTCAAGTTGTCCTCGTTTTCCTTTGCAGGTGATGCCATATCCGGCACTCGCGATAGACAGACGCAAAGCTTCATGTGGATAAGTCGGCATCGGATCGTTACAATGGCGGTTGTTTTGGCCTATCCGGCTTTCAACTCAGGGGATATCCGTGTCAGTGGAACTTTGGCAGCAGTGCGTGGAGCTTTTGCGCGAGGAGCTGCCTGCCCAGCAATTCAACACTTGGATCCGACCATTGCAGGTAGAAGCCGAAGGCGATGAGCTGCGTGTCTACGCGCCAAATCGGTTCGTGCTTGACTGGGTCAATGAAAAGTATCTAGGGCGTCTGCTCGAGCTGTTGGGCGAGCATGGTCAGGGGATGGCGCCCGCCCTTTCCTTATTAATAGGAAGCAAGCGCAGCTCAGCGCCCCGCGCTGCTCCCAACGCTCCGCTTGCCGCAGCCGCGTCGCAGGCACTGGCTGCCAGCGCGGCGCACACCGCCGCCCCGGCTCCGGCCCAGGTTGCAGCGCCCGCCCCTGCGCCTGCCGCCCCGACGTCAGCCGTTCGTCTTTCCGACACAGAGGCCGAACCATCGCGCGACAGTTTCGATCCGATGGCTGGTGCCAGCGCTCAACAGGCGCCCGTTCGCGCCGAGCAGCGTACTGTGCAGGTAGAAGGTGCGCTCAAGCACACCAGCTATCTGAACCGCACGTTCACCTTCGAGAATTTCGTGGAAGGTAAGTCCAACCAGCTGGCCCGGGCTGCGGCCTGGCAGGTGGCGGACAACCCCAAGCATGGTTACAACCCGCTTTTTCTATACGGCGGCGTGGGTCTGGGTAAAACCCACTTGATGCATGCTGTGGGTAACCATCTGCTAAAGAAGAATCCGAACGCCAAAGTGGTCTACCTGCATTCCGAGCGTTTTGTGGCCGACATGGTCAAGGCATTGCAGTTGAACGCAATCAATGAGTTCAAACGCTTCTACCGGTCGGTCGACGCCCTGCTCATCGACGACATTCAGTTCTTCGCTCGCAAGGAACGTTCCCAAGAAGAGTTTTTCCACACCTTCAACGCATTGCTCGAAGGTGGCCAGCAGGTGATTCTCACCAGCGACCGCTATCCGAAAGAGATCGAAGGGCTGGAAGAGCGTCTCAAGTCTCGATTCGGTTGGGGACTCACCGTCGCGGTGGAGCCTCCGGAGCTTGAAACCCGGGTGGCAATCCTCATGAAGAAGGCGGATCAGGCCAAGGTCGATCTGCCGCATGACGCCGCTTTTTTCATCGCCCAGCGTATCCGCTCCAATGTCCGAGAACTCGAAGGTGCGCTCAAGCGTGTCATTGCTCACTCTCACTTCATGGGCCGCGACATCACGATCGAACTCATTCGTGAGTCGCTGAAAGATTTGCTCGCGTTGCAGGACAAGCTGGTGAGCGTGGATAACATTCAGCGGACCGTGGCCGAGTATTACAAGATCAAGATCTCCGATCTGCTGTCCAAGCGTCGTTCCCGTTCAGTCGCGCGGCCGCGCCAGGTTGCGATGGCTCTGTCAAAGGAGCTGACCAATCACAGTCTGCCGGAGATTGGCGATGTGTTCGGTGGCCGTGATCACACGACCGTTCTGCACGCCTGCCGCAAGATCAACGAACTCAAGGAATCCGACGCGGACATCCGTGAGGATTACAAGAACCTGCTGCGAACTCTGACTACGTGATGAAGCCAGTACAGCTTATTAAGGCAAGGGACTAGACCATGCATTTCACCATTCAACGCGAAGCCCTGTTGAAACCCCTGCAATTGGTCGCCGGCGTAGTCGAACGCCGTCAGACCTTGCCGGTACTTTCCAACGTGCTGCTGGTTGTCGAAGGGCAACAATTGTCACTCACCGGCACGGACCTGGAAGTCGAACTGGTTGGCCGCGTGCAACTGGAAGAGACCGCCGAGCCCGGCGAGATCACAGTGCCCGCGCGCAAGCTGATGGATATCTGCAAGAGCCTGCCCAGCGATGCGCTGATCGACGTCAAGGTCGATGACGCCAAGCTGGTAGTCAAGGCTGGTCGCAGCCGCTTTACGCTGTCCACACTGCCGGCCAATGATTTCCCGACTGTGGAAGAAGGTCCAGGATCGCTGACCTTCGATCTGGTTCAGAGCAAACTGCGTCGTCTGATCGAGCGCACCAGCTTTGCCATGGCTCAGCAGGACGTGCGTTACTACCTCAACGGTATGCTGCTGGAAGTCAGCGCCGGCGTATTGCGCGCCGTGGCGACTGATGGTCACCGGCTGGCGATGTGTTCGATGGCTGCGGAAATCGGTCAGGCTGATCGTCATCAGGTCATCGTTCCTCGTAAAGGCATCCTTGAGATGGCCCGCCTGCTCACCGAGCAGGACGGCATTGTGAGCATCGTGCTCGGCCAGCATCACATTCGGGCAACGACGGGCGAGTTCACCTTTACCTCCAAACTGGTGGACGGCAAGTTCCCGGACTACGAGCGCGTTCTGCCCAAAGGTGGCGACAAGCTGGTCCTGGGCGATCGTCAGGCGCTACGCGAGGCGTTCAGCCGGACCGCGATTCTTTCCAATGAGAAGTACCGGGGCATTCGTCTTCAACTGGCGAATGGTCAGCTGAAGATTCAGGCCAACAACCCGGAGCAGGAAGAAGCGGAAGAAGAGATCGGCGTGGAGTACAACGGGGGCTCTCTGGAAATCGGTTTCAACGTCAGCTATCTGCTCGACGTGCTGGGCGTGATGACGACCGACCAGGTTCGTCTGATCCTGTCCGATTCCAACAGCAGTGCGCTTCTGCAAGAGTCGGACAACGACGACTCTGCATATGTCGTCATGCCGATGCGCCTGTAATCTTGCGCTGCGGAATCTAGATGTCTCTTAGCCGCATCTCGGTCACCGGGGTGCGCAATCTGCACCCGGTGACCTTTTCCCCCTCCCCGCGTATCAACATCCTTTACGGCGCCAACGGCAGCGGCAAGACCAGCGTGCTCGAAGCAATTCACCTGCTCGGATTGGCGCGCTCTTTTCGTAGCACTCGCCTGCTTCCGGTTATCCAGCACGAACAACCGGCCTGTACGGTTTTTGGCCAGGTGGAACTGGTGGACAGTGGCCACAGCGCGCTGGGTATTTCCCGCGATCGCCACGGCGAATTCCAGATTCGAATCGATGGGCAGAATGCGCGTAGCGCAGCACAGCTTGCTGAAATCCTGCCCCTGCAACTGATCAACCCCGATAGTTTTCGACTACTCGAAGGTGCTCCGAAAATCAGACGTCAGTTTCTGGACTGGGGTGTGTTCCACGTGGAACCTCGTTTCATGGCGACTTGGCAGCGGCTTCAGAAGGCTTTGCGGCAGCGGAACTCATGGCTGCGGCATGGTACACTTGACGCCGCTTCCCAAGCGGCCTGGGACCGAGAGCTGTGTCTGGCCAGCGATGAAATCGATCAGTTTCGCCGTGCTTACATCACGGCCCTGAAGCCGATTTTTGAACAGACCTTGAGCGAGCTGGTTGAACTGAAAGGTTTGTCGCTCAGTTATTACCGAGGCTGGGATAAAGAGAAAGAGCTGAGCACGGTGCTCGCCAATTCCCTGCATCGCGACCAGCAAATGGGACATACCCAAGCCGGTCCGCAACGTGCGGACCTGCGTCTGAGGTTAGGCGCGCACAATGCAGCAGACATACTGTCCCGCGGCCAGCAAAAGCTAGTGGTGTGCGCCTTACGGATCGCACAAGGACATCTCGTAAGTCAGGCGCGTCGCAGCCAGTGTGTTTACCTGGTGGACGACCTGCCCTCCGAACTGGACGAACAACATCGTCAGGCGTTATGCCGCTTGTTGGAAGAATTACGCTGCCAGGTGTTCATCACCTGTGTAGATCAAGAATTTTTGAGGGAAGGCTGGCAGACGGAAACGCCAGTCGCCTTGTTTCACGTGGAACAGGGCCGTATCACCCAGACCCACGACCATCGGGAGTGATTGCATGAGCGAAAATCAAACGTACGACTCGTCCAGCATCAAGGTGCTGAAAGGGCTCGATGCCGTACGCAAGCGTCCCGGGATGTACATCGGTGATACCGACGATGGCAGCGGTCTGCACCACATGGTGTTCGAGGTGGTCGATAACTCCATCGACGAAGCACTGGCGGGCCACTGCGACGACATCAGCATCATCATCCATCCTGATGAATCCATTACCGTGCGCGACAATGGCCGCGGTATTCCGGTAGATGTGCATAAAGAAGAAGGCGTCTCTGCAGCAGAAGTCATCATGACCGTGCTGCACGCCGGCGGTAAGTTCGACGATAACTCCTACAAAGTTTCCGGCGGTCTGCACGGTGTAGGTGTGTCGGTCGTGAACGCGCTGTCCGAAGTCCTGCAACTGACGGTTCGCCGCAGTGGCAAGATCTGGGAACAGACCTATGTCCACGGCGTTCCTCAAGAGCCCATGAAAGTCGTGGGCGACAGCGACACGACCGGCACACAGATTCACTTCAAGCCGTCCGCCGAAACCTTCAAGAATATCCACTTCAGCTGGGACATCCTTGCTAAGCGGATTCGTGAACTGTCGTTTCTCAACTCCGGCGTCGGTATCTTTCTGAAAGACGAGCGCAGCGGCAAGGAAGAGCTGTTCAAGTATGAAGGCGGCCTGCGTGCGTTCGTTGAATACCTGAACACCAACAAGACGGCGGTCAACCAGGTTTTTCACTTCAACGTCCAGCGCGACGACGGTGTAGGCGTCGAAGTCGCTCTGCAGTGGAATGACAGTTTCAACGAAAACATTCTCTGCTTCACCAACAACATTCCACAGCGCGACGGCGGTACTCACCTGGTGGGCTTCCGGTCGGCGCTGACCCGCAACCTGAACAACTACATCGAGCAGGAAGGCCTGGCCAAGAAGCACAAAGTCGCGACCACCGGCGACGATGCGCGTGAGGGTCTGACCGCGATCATCTCGGTAAAGGTTCCTGATCCGAAGTTCAGCTCGCAGACCAAGGACAAGCTCGTATCGTCCGAAGTCAAAACCGCGGTCGAGCAGGAAATGGGCAAGTATTTCTCGGACTTCCTGCTGGAGAATCCGAACGAAGCCAAGGCTGTGGTCGGCAAGATGATCGACGCCGCGCGTGCTCGTGAAGCAGCGCGTAAAGCCCGTGAGATGACTCGCCGCAAAGGTGCGTTGGATATCGCTGGGCTGCCGGGTAAGCTGGCGGACTGCCAGGAGAAGGACCCTGCCCTCTCCGAACTGTACCTGGTCGAGGGTGACTCCGCTGGCGGCTCCGCCAAGCAAGGACGTAACCGCAAGACTCAAGCGATCCTGCCACTCAAGGGCAAGATTCTGAACGTCGAGAAAGCTCGCTTCGACAAGATGATCTCTTCCCAGGAAGTAGGCACCCTGATCACTGCATTGGGCTGCGGCATCGGGCGTGAAGAGTACAACATCGACAAGCTGCGTTATCACAACATCATCATCATGACCGATGCTGACGTCGACGGTTCGCACATTCGTACCCTGCTGCTGACGTTCTTCTTCCGCCAGCTGCCGGAGCTGATCGAGCGCGGCTACATCTACATCGCCCAGCCGCCGCTCTACAAGGTCAAGAAAGGCAAGCAGGAACAGTACATCAAAGACGACGACGCCATGGAAGAGTACATGACGCAGTCGGCTCTGGAAGACGCCAGCCTGCACCTCAGCGATTCCGCGCCGGGTATTTCCGGTGAGGCATTGGAGAGCTTGGTAAACGATTTCCGCATGGTCATGAAGACACTCAAGCGCCTGTCCCGCCTGTACCCACAGGAGCTGACCGAGCACTTCGTCTATCTGCCACCTGTCACGCTCGAACAACTGTCCGACCACGCTGCCATGCAAGAATGGCTGGGTAAGTTCGACGCGCGCCTGCGCAACGGCGAGAAATCGGGTCTGGTCTACAAAGCCAGTCTGCGTGAAGACCGTGAGCGTAATGTCTGGTTGCCTGAGGTCGAGTTGATTTCTCACGGCTTGTCAAACTATGTCACGTTCAACCGCGACTTCTTCGGCAGCAATGACTACAAGACCGTCACGGCCCTGGGCGCGAAGATCGGTTCGCTGCTGGATGAAGGCGCCTATGTACAACGTGGCGAGCGCAAAAAGCCCGTCGCCGAGTTCAAGGATGCCCTCGCCTGGCTGATGACAGAGAGCACCAAGCGTCACACCATCCAGCGCTATAAAGGGCTGGGCGAGATGAACCCGGATCAGCTGTGGGAAACCACGATGGACCCTGGCGTGCGTCGTATGCTCAAAGTGACCATCGAAGACGCCATCGCGGCCGACCAGATCTTCAACACCCTCATGGGTGACGCGGTCGAACCTCGTCGCGATTTCATTGAGAGCAACGCTCTGGCGGTGTCGAACCTGGACTTCTGATCAGAGGCGCTGAAACGTCTGCCGCAGCACCAAAGGCCAACCGCACAGGTTGGCCTTTTTTATGCCTGCCTTTCGGCCAAGATCGGAAGCTGTTGGCAGGTCAGCTCACCCTCCTCGCATCCCTGCGTACTGCCTGCGGCGGAACGCCAAAGCCGCGGATGAACGCCTCGCGCAGATGGCGGCGGTCTCTGAACCCTGTCTCTCGCGCTACCACGTCCAGGCTGTGACGACTCTGTTCAATCATCAAGCGGGCCGCTTCAAGTCTCAGACTCTCTACCGCCTTCGCCGGCGACTGACCCGTTTCGGCAGTGAATACCCGGGTGAACTGCCGGGCGCTCAGGTGCACGACGTCCGCAAGCTCCTCCACACTGAGTGGTCGCGTGAGGTGAGCGCGTGCATAATCCAGAGCGCTCTGAATGCGGTCGGACTTGGGCGCGAGCGACAACAGCTCGGAATGCTGTGACTGACCTCCCGAGCGGCGATGGTGCATCACCAGCCTATGGGCAACCGAACGAGCGAGGTCAGCGCCAAGATCCTTTTCAACCATTCCCAAGGCCATGTCCATGCCGGCAGTCATGCCGGCCGACGTCCATATCGGGCCATCGATAATAAAGATTCGATCTTCCTCGACCTCGACTGCCGGATAGGCAGCCTGCATGGCTTGGGCGTACGCCCAGTGCGTTGTTGCGCGACGACTGTCGAGCACGCCCGCAGCTGCCAGCACGAAAGCCCCGGTACACACGCCCGCAGTACGTCTGGCGCTTTCGGCGAATCCACGAACGCTGTTCAGCACCGCATCCGACGGCGGGGTCAGTGGCGTCAGGGTTCCGGCCACCATCCAGCTGTCGGCCAGACCCGGAGCACCAAGGGGCATGGTTTCGATGCACATCCCGAGCGAGGAACGGACCATGCCACCTGCCTGCGAGAAATTCTGGATGCGGTAGACAGGTTCGCCCGCCACCAAGTTGGCGAACTCGAAGACCGCCTGATTGGCGATAGACATCACCTGGAATCCCTCGGTGACCAGATACCCTACCCGATGCATGACCGCGTCCTGAATTTGATGTCCTGAAACAGTACTATATACGTCGTTTAAGACAGCGTGCGACTTCAGCATCATGAATCCAGTCCCAAACAACAACGGAATCTGGATCATGACTGAAGAATACAAAGGCACAGCTCTTGTCACTGGCGCGTCGACCGGAATCGGGTCGATCTATGCAGAGCGCCTGGCGCAACGCGGTTACGACCTGATTTTGGTAGCCCGTAACCGCGAACGGCTGAACGCGTTGGCAAGCCGGCTGACCACTGAAACCGGCCGCAACATCGAGGTCATTCAAGCTGATCTTGCCAAGACAGAGGATGTGTTCCACGTGGAACGCAAGCTGCGTGAAGACGCGACAATCACCTTGCTGGTGAATAACGCAGGTGTAGGAACCCACACGCCCCTCCTGGAAAGCGACGTCGATCGCATGGTTGAGATGATCAACCTCAACGTGACCGCTGTGACGCGGCTTGCCTACGCCGCAGCGCCAGGTTTCGTCGCTCGTCAGCGAGGCGCGATTATCAATATCTCCTCCATCGTCAGTCTCGCTCCCGAGCTACTCAACGGGGTTTATGGCGGGAGCAAAGCCTACGCCACTGCGTTCAGCCAGTCGCTGCATCGTGAACTCGGCCCGAAAGGCGTCCAGGTTCAAGCAGTGCTTCCGGGAGCTACAGCTACGGACTTCTGGAAAATCGGCGGGCTGCCTGTAGAAAACCTCGATCCCAATATCGTCATGTCGCCCTCTGACCTGGTCGAAGCGGCGCTGCAGGACTTCGATGCGCAGGTTCTGATTTCCATCCCGTCAATGCATGACTTCAAGCGCTATCAGGATTACGAAAGCAGCCGCCAGGCCATGTTCGAGCATCTGTCGAGCAATCAGCTTGCACCACGTTACAACGCCAACTGATCTTCATTCATAAGGACACGAATCATGAAACTGAGCGCGAACACAATCTTCATCACAGGCGGCACTTCTGGAATCGGTCGGGCCTTGGCGGAAGCTTTTCACCAGCGTGGCAATAAAGTCATCATCGCTGGTCGACGTCAGGCACTTCTCGATGAGGTGGCACGGGCCAATCCGGGAATCGACACCGTGCAGCTCGATATCAACGACCCCGCTCAGATCAAGGCCGTCGCGAGGGACGTCATCCAGCGGCACCCTTCCCTGAATGTCGTGATCAACAACGCGGGCATCATGCCGTTCGATAACGCAGGGTCAGGCGATCTGGACGACGATCAGGCGGTCGGGCTTTTGCAGACCAACCTGTTGGGTCCGGTGCGCGTCAGCGCAGCGTTTGTGGAACACCTCAAACGCCAGCCGGAAGCCTATTTGATCAATAACAGTTCGGTGTTGGCCTTCCTGCCGCTTGCTGGCACGGCGCTCTACTCGGCGACGAAAGCAGCAATCCACTCCTACACCTTGTCGCAGCGTTTCCTATTGCGGGATACCAGCGTCAAGGTGCTCGAGATCGCTCCGCCTTGGGTCGACACCGATCTGATTCACAAGAGCGGCGACGAGCGCGCCATGCCCCTGGACGACTTCATCCGTGAAACGCTGATCAAGCTGGAAGACGCTACTACTGAAGTCCTCGTGGATCGGGTCATCCCGCTGCGCGCGAACCAGGGCAAGGACGAGCATGCGCTGATCCACAACTTCAATCTTTCGCTGATCGATAACCCGATTCCAGTCGCCTGAACTGCCCTCTTCGGTCCACTACTACTCAAGGAAGCATCGTCATGACCCGTATTACCGCTCTGACTCTCGAACAAGCCCCCGCGCCTGCGCACAGTACATTGCAAGGAATTGAAAAAGGCCTGGGCTTCCTGCCTAACGCCTTTGCAACATTGGCCCACTCGCCGGCCGCGTTAAGCGGTTATCTTGCGCTCTCCCAAGCGCTTGCGAAGAACAGCCTGACGCCCGCTGAACGTGAGGCGGCAGCTCTGGCAGCGTCAGAGGTCAACGGCTGCGAGTACTGCATAGCAGCACACAGCTTCTTCGGCGGCAAACTCGGTCTCGATGCGGACGCCATCTTGTCCGCACGCGCCGGGAACCTGAACGCGGTCGCGTCTCTGGCCCGATCGGTCACGCTGACCCGAGGACGCTTGAGTGATGAACAGATCGCCGCGGCCCGTGAGGCGGGTCTGGATGACGGCAAAATCGTGGACGTTATCGCACAGGTGTCCCTCCTGACCTTGACCAACTATCTCAATAACGTCGCACAAACCGAGGTGGACTTCCCGCCCCAAGCGAACTGAAGACGGCCGCGGCGTCAGCGCATTCCGTGCGATTGGCGCCGCGTGTCGTTCAGGAGGAAAGGATTATCGCCGGAACCCTGAAACTGTTTTCTGGATTCCCCCGTGTGACAGTTCTTCAATGAGGGATAGCCTTGGGACACTTGTCTGGAGAGTCGATATGAAGTCATTGTTTACGTTCACAGGTCTGGCGCTGGCACTTTCCGTCGGCAGCGCTGCAGCTGGCTCCACTCCTCCCGCTACGGATAGAGCAGCTGTACGCGAGGTCCCCAGGCTGGAGCAGGTGCACGCATTTACCGGGGCCATGCCGACCGGTGTGACAGTGACCGAAACGGGAAGAATATTCGTGAATTTCCCTCGCTGGGGAGACGACGTGCCGTTCACCGTTGCTGAAGTTATTGGTGGAGAACTGGTGCCCTACCCTGACCTCAAAATCAACAGCGCCAATCCCAACGATGCAGCGTCTGGTTTCATCAGTGTTCAGAGCGTTGTGGCCGATGGGCGAGGCCGGGTCTGGGTATTGGATACAGCCGCTCCCGAGTTTTCGCAGCCTGTCCCGGGAGGCGCAAAGCTGGTCGCAATCGATCTGAATTCGAATCAGATCGTCAAAACCTTGGTATTTCCCGCCGACGTGATACTGCCCAGCACATACGTGAACGACATGCGCTTTGACTTCAGGGAAGGAAAGGAAGGCGTGGCTTATGTAACGGACTCATCAGTCAGCGGACCGGGCGGCATCATTGTCATCGATCTTGCCAGCGGGGCCGCTACTCGGCGCCTGAGCGGCGCCAGGGCAACGTCCGTCGACCCGGCCTTCGTCCCTGTAATTGAAGGCCGGCCAGCGTTGGTTACGCGCAATGCCAAGGGCGAAGCCGGATTGTTGAAAGTGGCATCTGACGGAATCGCGTTGTCGAACGACGGCAAAACGTTGTACTTCTGCCCGCTGTCCAGCAGGCATCTCTATTCAGTTCCTACCGCTCTATTGCGTGATCCCAAGGTGACCGAAGCCCAGCTGGAAGAAGCTGTCGTTGATCTGGGAGACAAAGGTGCTTCCGACGGCCTGGAGGCAGATGCCGGCGGTTCCGTATACGCCGGGGACTACGAGCACAATGCAATCAGACAAATGC
Organism: Pseudomonas sp. JDS28PS106; assembly: GCF_036706555.1. Classification (NCBI taxonomy): domain Bacteria; kingdom Pseudomonadati; phylum Pseudomonadota; class Gammaproteobacteria; order Pseudomonadales; family Pseudomonadaceae; genus Pseudomonas; species Pseudomonas sp. JDS28PS106. Next base: position 44,881 of record NZ_JBAJGT010000006.1, read on the forward strand.
TCCCTGACGGCACATGGCGCACCGTCGTTCAGGATTCGAAGATTCTGTGGCCCGATACGCTCTCCATCGGACCAGACGGTTATCTGTATTTCATCGCCAACCAGTTGCACCGCTCCCCAGGGTTCAACGAGGGGACGGACAAACGGGAAAAGCCATATAGTCTGATGAGGGTAAAAGTGGATTCGAAGCCAGCCTCGACTCATTGAGTCGGATGGCCTCGATCCGGGGCGGGGTCTCGAAAACGAGATAAGCGTAGAAAACAGTTATGCACGTTTTGGCTGAAAAACAAGTCTGAAAATTTTTCAGTCTAATCAATCAGTTATGCGTGCATTTCTGTAAAGCGTCAAAAACGGTACACAGGTTATCCACAAAATCAGACGGGCACTTTTTCGCCGGTGCTGGCCGGCGTAACGGGGGACCCCATCGCACGCTGCGCGTCTTCGTTCCAGGCCTGAACGCGTTCGTTGAGGGCCGCGATCGCGCGTGGTCCGGTGCCCGCGGCATACATCGGCTCGCCAATCATGACTTCAATGGTACCGGGCGTTTTGCCCCACCCTTCACGGGGCCAGAACTTACCGGCGTTATGCGCAATCGGCAGAACCGGCAAATCGGCGTTGACTGCAAGCGCTGTCCCGCCGCGCGAGAATTTTCCGACCTGGCCGTAGGGTACGCGGGTGCCTTCAGGGAAGATCAGCACCCAGACTCCATCTTTCAACAACTCATCGCCCTTGCGAGCGATTTCCTTGAGCGCGGCTTTCGGGTTTTCCCGGTCGATGGCGATAGGGCGCAACATGGCCATTGCCCAGCCGAAGAAAGGTACATACAAGAGTTCGCGCTTGAGCACCTGGCTCATCGGCTCAAAGTACGCCGACAGGAAGAAGGTTTCCCATGTGCTCTGATGGTTGGAAATGATCACGCAAGGTGTGGCGGGGACGTTTTGCGCGCCGGTTACCTTGACCTTGATATCGAGCAACACACGGGTCAGCCAGATCGCGCAGCGACACCAGTAGACGTTGATGAAACGGTAGCGAGCCTTGAATGACAGAAAAGGCGCGACGAAGAAGCTCAGAATGCACCACAGCAGCGCACTGGTGCCCAGCAACAGGTAGAAAAGAGAAATCCTGGTTGCCCGCATGATCGACATAGTTGCGTTTACCGTACGGGCAAGATGCCCGCTCTGGAGCGTGCTGAACCCTGAAGGCTTGCGGTTCAGCGACCGCCGTTGTGAATAAGTTCTGCGGCGACCGCCGCAAGATCATCGAATACCAGCGTGCCGTCAGGCAACGCCCCTTCCAGCGTTTTCCGACCCTTTCCGGTCAACACCAGAACAGGTCGTGAATCGACGGAAGACGCGGCCTGCAAGTCACCTTTGCTATCGCCTACGAACCATAGCCCGCGCAGGTCCGCTGCGTAGTGACGAGCGATAGTCTGCAGCATCCCGGGTCTGGGTTTGCGGCAATCGCATCCCTCGTCCGGACCATGTGGGCAATAGACGATCAGACCGACCTCGCCCCCCTGCTCTTCCACCAGGCTGCGCAGACGTGTGTGCATGGCATCCAGGGTCGCCAGATCGTAATAACCTCGGGCAATGCCGGACTGGTTGGTGGCGACCGCCACGGCCCAGCCGGCCTTGCTCAATGCCGCGATGGCCTCGATCGAGCCGGGAATGGGAATCCACTCCTGCACCGATTTGATGTAGGCATCGGAATCGTGATTGATCACGCCGTCCCGATCGAGAATCAGCAGCTTCAACGATGACTCCTCAGCCCAGCAACGAGATGTCGGCAACGCCGAGGAACAGATTGCGCAGCCGCGTCAGCAAGGCATAGCGGTTGGCGCGCACGTTGGCATCTTCGGCATTGACCATCACGGCTTCGAAGAACGCATCGACCGGCTCGCGCAAGGTCGCCAGGCGTGCCAGCGACTCGGTGTACTGACGCTCTGCCGCCATCGGTTGAACAGCATGGTCAGCCTGCTGAATCGCCGAGTACAGCGAAAACTCGTTGGCGTTATCGAAGTACTTGGGCTCGACTGTGTGTGCAACATTGCCTTCAGCCTTGCTCAACAGGTTCGACACCCGCTTGTTGACGGCTGCCAGCGCCGCGGCCTGTGGCAATTTGCGGAATGCCTGTACGGCCTGAACACGCTGGTCGAAATCCAGCGCCGAGCCTGGCTGCAACGCACGCACCGACAGGTACACCGCCACTTCGACGCCTTCGTCTTCATAGCGTGCGCGCAGGCGGTCGAAGATGAACTCCAGCACCTGCTCCGGCAGACCCGCAGCCTTGACCTTGGCGCCGAACTGCGCAACCACGAACTTCACGGTTTCGATCAGATCCAGATCCAGCTTCTTCTCGATCAGGATGCGCAGGATGCCCAGCGCGGCACGACGCAGCGCGTACGGGTCCTTGCTGCCGGTTGGCAGCATGCCGATACCGAAAATGCCCACCAGCGTGTCGAGCTTGTCAGCAATCGCGACCGCCGCGCCTGTCAGCGTGGCTGGCAACTCAGCGCCGGCACCACGCGGCATGTACTGCTCGTTCAGCGCGAGCGCCACATCTTCCGGTTCACCGTCGGCCTTGGCGTAGTAGTAACCCGCGACACCCTGCATCTCGGGGAACTCGCCGACCATCTCGGTCGCCAGGTCGCACTTGGACAGAATCCCCGCGCGCGCCGCGCGCTGAGCATCGCCGCCAATGCGAGGCGCGATGAAGGCAGCCAGCTTCGAAACCCGCTCGGCTTTGTCGAACACGCTGCCCAGTTGAGCCTGGAAGACCACGTTTTTCAGACGATCGTTGAAGGTTTCCAGCTTTTGCTTCTTGTCCTGCTTGAAGAAGAACTCGGCGTCGGTCAGGCGCGGACGTACCACCTTCTCGTTGCCGGCGATGATCTGCGCGGGATCGCGGCTCTCGATGTTCGCAACGGTAATGAAGCGCGGTAGCAGCTTGCCGTCGGCATCCAGCAGACAGAAATACTTCTGGTTGTCCTGCATGGTGGTGATCAGCGCTTCCTGAGGAACGTCCAGGAAGCGCTCTTCGAACGAGCACACCAGCGGCACAGGCCATTCGACCAGACCGGTCACCTCGTCCAGCAGCGCCGGCGGCACGATGGCCTTGCCTTCCTGCTGAGTGGCGAGTTCTTCGACGCGCTTGGCGATGATCTGCCGGCGCTCGTTGAAGTCAGCCAGGACGTGGGCGGCACGCATGTCGCTCAAATAGCCGGCGGGCGAGGAAATTCGCACGTCTTCCGGATGATGGAAGCGATGACCGCGAGACACGCGGCCGGAGCGCTGGGCCAGGATGGTGCAATCCACGACCTGATCACCGAACAGCATGACCAGCCACTGGGTTGGGCGCACGAACTCTTCCTTGCGAGCGCCCCAGCGCATGCGCTTGGCAATCGGCAGGTCGTTCAGCGAGTCTTCGACGATCGTCGGCAGCAGTGTGGTGGTAGGCTTGCCCGCGATGTTTTGGCTGTAGCGCAGCTTCGGACCGCTCTGATCGATCTCGCTGAGATCGACGCCGCACTTCTTGGCAAAGCCAAGGGCCGCTTGGGTCGGGTTGCCGTCGGTATCGAACGCAGCCTGGCGAGGCGGACCATCAAGGTTGACGCTGCGATCGGGTTGCTGGGTGGCCAGTTGGGTGATCAGCACTGCCAGACGACGCGGCGCGGCGTACACCTGCTTGGCGCTGTAGGTCAGCCCTGCGCTTTGCAGGCCCTTCTCGATGCCGGCCAGGAACGCGTCGGCGAGAGAAACCAGGGTCTTGGGTGGCAGTTCTTCGGTGCCCAGTTCGACCAGAAAATCTTGAGCACTCATTGTGCAGCCTCCAGCTTAGCCAACACTTCGTCGCGTATATCGGGCGGCGCCATCGGGAAGCCGAGCTTGGCCCGGGCTTGCAGGTAACTCTGGGCTACCGAACGGGCCAGCGTGCGCACGCGCAGGATGTATTGCTGGCGCGCGGTCACGGAGATCGCCCGGCGCGCATCCAGTAGGTTGAAGGTATGCGATGCCTTGAGCACCATTTCATAGCTCGGCAACGGCAGCTCGGCCTCGATCAGGCGCGCCGCTTCGCTTTCGTAGAAATCGAACAGTTCGAACAGCTTGTCGACGTTGGCGTGTTCGAAGTTGTAGGTCGACTGTTCCACTTCGTTCTGGTGGAACACATCGCCATAGGTGACTTTGCCGAACGGGCCATCGGCCCAGACCAGGTCGTACACAGAATCGACGCCCTGCTGGTACATCGCCAGACGTTCCAGGCCGTAGGTGATTTCGCCGGTGACGGGGTAGCACTCGATGCCGCCGACCTGCTGGAAGTAGGTGAACTGGGAAACTTCCATGCCGTTGAGCCAGATTTCCCAACCCAGACCCCAGGCGCCCAGGGTCGGCGATTCCCAGTTGTCCTCAACGAAGCGTACGTCGTGCACCAGCGGATCGAGACCGATGTGCTTGAGCGAGCCCAGGTACAGCTCCTGGAAGTTGTCCGGGTTGGGCTTGAGGACCACCTGGAACTGGTAGTAATGCTGCAGGCGATTGGGGTTCTCACCGTAGCGGCCATCGGTAGGACGGCGGCTTGGCTGGACGTAAGCGGCGTTCCAGGTTTCCGGGCCTACGGCGCGCAGAAACGTGGCGGTGTGGAAAGTACCGGCGCCCACTTCCATATCGTAGGGCTGGAGTACCACGCAACCTTGTTCCGCCCAGTACTGTTGGAGGGCGAGGATCAAGTCTTGGAAGGTACGCACGGCTGGCGTAGGCTGGCTCACAAAATTCACCTGTGCTGGGCTGCGATTCAAAGAGCGGGAGTATACCCGATTCGGCCGCGCATCCACCCTTGGAGCCTTATGACACGCTGCTATTGGTGCAACGAAGACCCGCTTTACATCGCTTATCACGATCATGAGTGGGGTGTGCCGCTGCGCGATGCGCGGAAGCTGTTCGAGTTGCTGTTGCTCGAAGGGTTCCAGGCCGGCCTGTCATGGATCACCATTCTCAAGCGGCGCGCCCGGTATCGAGAGGTGCTGTTCGGATTCGACGCCGAACGTCTGGCTCGACTGACCGATGCCGAAATCGACGAAATGATGCAGGACCCCACCATCATCCGCAACCGCCTCAAGCTCAACGCCGTGCGCACCAACGCCCGCGCATGGCTGGCGCTGGAAGACCCGGTCGGCCTGCTCTGGTCGTTCACGGGCGGGCAGCCCAAGGTCAATCATTTCAAAGACCGTAGCGAAGTGCCGGCGATCACGCCCGAAGCCCAGGCCATGAGCAAGGCGCTCAAAAAAGCCGGCTTCACGTTCGTCGGCCCGACCATCTGCTACGCGTACATGCAAGCGACCGGAATGGTGATGGATCACACGATGGATTGTGACCGATATCCGATACTGGCCCGCTGACGGTTACAATGCCTGCCTCGAGAATGTGGGAGTGATCTGTGGATAAGTTCAAAGGCGCCATGATTGTCGGGGCGTTGCGGTTGTTTGCCCTTCTGCCCTGGCGCGCGGTTCAGTGGGTCGGCACCTCGATTGGCTGGCTGATGTGGAAGTTGCCCAACCGCTCCCGTGAAGTGGTGCGTATCAACCTGGCGAAATGCTTCCCGGAACTGAATGCCGAGGAGCATGAGAAACTGGTCGGCCGCAGCCTGATGGACATCGGCAAGACCCTGACCGAAAGCGCCTGCGCGTGGATCTGGCCGGCACAGAAATCCATCGACCTAGTGCGTGAAGTCGAAGGCCTGGAAGTGCTCCAGCAAGCTTTGGCATCAGGCAAGGGCGTGGTCGGCATCACCAGCCACCTGGGCAACTGGGAAGTCCTCAATCATTTCTATTGCAGCCAGTGCAAACCGATCATCTTCTACCGCCCGCCAAAGCTGAAGGCGGTAGACGATCTGCTGCGCAAACAACGGGTGCAACTGGGTAACCGGGTCGCCGCGTCCACCAAGGAAGGCATCCTGAGCGTCATCAAGGAAGTGCGCAAAGGCGGTTCGGTCGGGATTCCCGCCGACCCAGAGCCCGCGGAATCGGCAGGCATCTTCGTGCCCTTCTGCGGCACCATGGCGCTGACCAGCAAATTTGTGCCGAACATGCTGGCGGGCGGCAAGGCCGTCGGCGTATTCCTGCACGCCATGCGCCTGCCGGATGGTTCAGGCTACAAAGTCGTACTCGAAGCCGCGCCCGAAGCCATGTACAGCACCGATACCGAAACCTCGGCGGCCGCCATGAGCCAGGTGGTCGAGAAATACGTCCGCGCCTATCCAAGCCAGTACATGTGGACGATGAAACGCTTCAAAAAGCGCCCGGCGGGGGAAGCGCGCTGGTATTGACCGGCGCCCAACCCTCCCGCGGCTCATCTGATTCACCGCGTCGATTGGCATTGCTGCCGCCTTGCGGCAGATCGCGGATGAATCCGCTCCTACGGACTGCAACGCCGTAGGAGCCACCGGGGCGGCGTTCCGCCTTGCTGGCGATGAACGATGACGCGTTGCGCCTGCCTGGCGAACTTTTGCGGCAAGATCTGGTGAATGTCCGGGCCTGTCGCCGTGGCGGTGCCTTCAAGCCACAACAGTGATAAAAAAATCCAGGCCGGAAGGCAAATTCGCGTTGAGTATGAACGCAATCTGTTGCGCTTGATCTTTGGAGATAGGCCAGTCGCCGCCTATCAGTTCTTCAAGGTTTGGTTTTTTGATTATCTCTAGGATTTTGCTCTCAAGACCGCGTGGTATATCAATATCGCATTGAATGAATTGATCCTCATTTTCTTCCGGTAGAAAGCCTATTAAGTTCAGGTTCATTATTTCGTTTACCTCGAAGTGGTTCTTGAGTTGTCAGCTATGAGCTGTCAAACAAACAACCTGCTCCCGCCATGTCTTCGATGTTCAAGCGTTCCAATGCTGCCAAAAAAAATTGTTTCAAACCCGAGCGGAAGATCCATGTCGTGCTAGATAAACTGATCTCCGTTTCCGTACGGCAGACAACCCATCAGTTTGAAGTGCATGGTTTATCCTGCCCTCAGAAAATTTCTCTAAGCCACAACCCCTATGAACAAGTCAAGATCAAGCGGTAGCTGCCGTTGGATGATTTTTGATATCTCCCTTACATGCTCTTCAGTTAAAGGAAGTTCCCCATCACATTCTTTCTCCAGACTTTCCCAACCCAATACTGCCATAACGTCGCTTTCTAAATCTGGTGGAATGTCAAACTCATACTTTAAGGAGCTGTCCTCAGAGTCGTCTATTAAAAAACCAGTAATGTATAAGTTCATTATCAATCCTACTTCTCAACTCTTCGCCCTGCATCGGCGGGTTTAGTTTGTTCGCCTGAGACTGGGTCGTACTCGCCTAAGTGCTTACCCTGCTTATCGTACAATTCGATTCGGCCATGCTGACTGTCCCACTCAAGAATTCTGCCTTTACGGTCTTTCCAGCGAGCCCTCTTCTTCCCTCCTCCTTGGACGCTGCTTTTGTGTTTCTGTCTCACAGCGTCAGGGAATGCCTGCAAGAACTTAGGTGGCTGATGATACGAATGCCCCGCCGGCAACGCCTTCGAAAACACCACATACAACGACCGCAATCCCGACTCGGCCGGGAAGGTGATGATACGGTCGCCAAGGGTGATGTCGTCGACCTCAGGATAGACCTCTATCTGCGTGTCGGTGCCTTCTGCGATGGGGTGGACGAGTATCGTGTTCAGGCGCTCGTCGCCTGCTTGTGGATGAACCAGTTCGGGTGCTTTCAGTGGGCCGTTGTTCGGCGTCCAGATGATCGTTATGCCGTCACCCAGGTCGGCTTGCAGGGCTCGATGGTCCGCTGTCCACTGGGCTTTGACCGTCGGGACAGTGTCGTCGCCTGTAACGCCCGTGTGGATGCCGTAGAGTTGTAACTGCCCTTGGGCGTCGCGTCGGAACTGGAAGCGTACGCGCGAAGCCGCGGCATTCATGGCGCGGAGTTCATCGTCGGAATACAGCGTGCCGTCGCCCATCCTGGCGGGGAGCATGCCTGCGACAAAAACGGCTACCGGTGCGCCCGCAGCAGCGGCAGTACGCAACAGCCAGTAATATCCGGATTGGAATATTCCGCCACCCGCAAGGCGGCCCAGTGCCGAAGTCGCTCCAACTGAAGCTGCCAGGGCCGACGCTTCGGCCGGAACCGGTTTGCTTTTGGCAACCATGACATTGCCGAAGTGCCCGGCAGGCTCCGCCTCCGTCCCTGCTTCCGTCTTTCCCCAACTACCCGGTGCGCAGGATTTGGCGAAGATGACGCCTTGAGGCGCATCCCGGCGCGGCCAAGGCTCTTTGCTCGGTGTATAAGCTAGTGGTGGAGGCTCGGGCGGGGGTGTTTGAGGTGATGTGCCCAGGAACGGGGTGGGCGGTTTTATCAGCAGCCATTCACCGCGTCTGAGCGCTGCGCGAATGTCCTCGTCGTTGCAGGCGGGAAACTGTTGCCGCATTTGCTCCAGGCCATCGATATGCCTTGAGCGGAGTTCGAAACCCAGTTCGAAAACTGCTTTTTCCGGGGCGACAACGTGTCGTTTATCTATATTTCGCAGTTCAAGTGATGACCTGTGGAGCAGACGCATGACGGTCCTTCATGCCGATGACAAGAACGCAGCAAACGAGGCGCGCGGGCGCCCCGCTGTGCGGGATGTCGACGATACGAAGATTGTTTGGGATCAGGCTGTCGGCCGCGTCTGGGCGACACGTATGAAAAGGCGAAAGCGCCTGAGGGATAGGGTTACGGACATGGGGCCGGTAGAAGCCAGCTTGCTGCGGTCAGTCAGATAAACAGCGTCTGGTGCATCGCCAGCAAGCTGGCTCCTACGCGGAGCAACATCAGGGTCAGAAAAAACTCAACCCCACCTGGAATAGCCGCTCCACGTCGCGGATATATTTCTTGTCCACAAGGAACATGATCACGTGGTCGCCCGACTCGATCATGGTGCTGTCGTGGGCGACGAGGACTTCGTCCTTGCGAATCACGGCGCCGATGGTGGTGCCTTGCGGCAGGGCGATGTCGCGGATGGCGCGGCCGATCACCTTGCTGGACCGGGCATCGCCGTGGGCGACGACTTCGATGGCTTCCGCCGCGCCGCGCCGCAGGGAATGGACGCTGACGATATCGCCTCGACGCACGTGCGCCAGCAAGGTGCCGATGGTCGCCAGCTGCGGGCTGACGGCGATATCGATTTCGCCGCCCTGGACCAGATCCACATAGGCTGGGTTGTTGATGAGGGTCATCACCTTGCCCGCGCCCAGCCGTTTGGCGAGCAGCGACGACATGATGTTGGCTTCGTCGTCGTTGGTCAGTGCCAGGAACAGGTCGGTATCGCCGATGTTCTCCTCCAGCAGCAGGTCACGGTCCGAGGAACTGCCCTGGAGTACCACTGTGCTGTCGAGGTTGTCGGACAGATAACGGCAACGCGCGGGATTCATCTCGATGATCTTGACCTGATAGCGGCTTTCGATGGCCTCTGCCAAACGTTCGCCGATATTGCCTCCGCCGGCGATGACGATGCGTTTGTAGCTTTCATCGAGTTGTCGCAACTCGCCCATGACGGCACGAATGTGCGCCTTGGCCGCGATGAAAAAAACCTCGTCGTCGGCCTCGATGACGGTATCGCCCTGGGGCAGGATCGGGCGGTCGCGGCGGAAGATCGCGGCCACGCGAGTATCCACGGTAGGCATATGCGTGCGCAGTTGCCGCAACTGTTGGCCCACCAGGGGACCGCCGTAATACGCCTTGACCCCGACCAGTTGCGCCTTGCCATTACCGAAGTCGATGACCTGGAGCGCGCCGGGATATTCGATCAGGCGCTTGATGTAATGGGTGACCACCTGCTCGGGGCTGATCAGCACGTCTACCGGGATCGCATCGTTGTGAAACAGTCCGGCGCGGGTCAGATAGGCGCTTTCGCGCACCCGGGCGATCTTGGTCGGCGTGCTGAACAGGGTGTAAGCGACCTGACAGGCAACCATGTTGGTTTCGTCGCTGTTGGTAACGGCCACCAGCATGTCGGCGTCGTCCGCCCCGGCCTGACGCAGGACCGTGGGAAACGAGCCCCGGCCCTGTACGGTGCGGATATCCAGGCGGTCGCCCAGATCCCGCAGCCGGTCGCCGTCGGTGTCCACCACGGTGATGTCGTTGGCTTCGCTGGCAAGGTGCTCGGCGAGCGTACCGCCGACCTGACCCGCACCCAGAATGATGATTTTCAAGGGCAAACTCCTGTCAGCGCTTGGTCGAGGCGGAGATTTTCATCAGTTTGGCGTAGTAGAAGCCATCGTGGCCGCCTTCCTGGGCCAGCAACTGGCGACCATGCGGCTGTTTGATGCCCGCGGGCGGCTGGCCGGACTGGCCGGCGATATCCAGTTCGCGAGCTCCCGGCGTGCGGGTGAGGAAGGCTTCGATGACTTCCGTATTTTCGGTCGGCAGCGTCGAGCAGGTCGCGTACAACACAATCCCGCCAACCTCCAGCGTAGGCCAGAGCGCGTCGAGCAGCTCGCCCTGCAAAGCGGCGAGCGCCGCAATGTCGTCAGGCTGGCGCGTCAGTTTGATATCCGGGTGGCGACGGATGACGCCGGTCGCCGAACAAGGCGCGTCGAGCAGGATGCGCTGGAATGGCTTGCCATCCCACCATGTGGCGGTATCGCGCGCATCGGTGGCGATCAGCTGCGCATCCAGCCCCAGACGGTCCAGGTTTTCCCGGACCCGCGTCAGGCGTTTGGCTTCCAGGTCGACCGCGACCACCTGAGCAAGCTGCGGCTGGACCTCCAGTACATGGCAAGTCTTGCCGCCCGGCGCGCAACAGGCATCGAGCACGCGATGTCCGGGCGCCAGTTCCAACAGTTCGGCGGCCAGTTGTGCTGCCTCGTCCTGAACGCTGATCCAGCCTTCGGCAAAGCCCGGCAACGAGCGCACGTCGCAAGGCTCGGCAAGCACAATGCCGTCCTGGCTGAATGTGCATGGCGTGGCCTCGACACCGGCGGCCCGCAACAGCTCAAGGTAACGGTCACGCGGATGATGGCGGCGATTGACCCGCAGGATCATGGGCGGATGCGCATTGTTGGCGGCGCAGATCGCTTCCCACTGCTGCGGCCATGCGGCCTTCAATGCTTTTTGCAGCCAGCGGGGATGGGCGGTACGCACCACCGGGTCGTGTTCGAGTTCGAGCAGCAGTGCTTCGCCCTCACGCTGGGCCTTGCGCAGCACTGCATTAAGCAGGCCTTTGGCCCAGGGTTTCTTGAGCTTGTCGGCGCAACCGACGGTCTCGCCGATGGCGGCATGGGCAGGAATGCGGCTGTAGAACAGCTGATACAAGCCCACCAGCAGCAACGCTTCGACATCGGCGTCAGCGGCTTTCATGGGTTTTTGCAGGAATTTTCCTGCGAGCGCGGAAAGGCGAGGCTGCCAGCGCGCGGTGCCGAACGCCAGATCCTGAACCAGCCCGCGATCGCGCAGCTCGACCTTGTCCAGCTGCAACGGCAGGGCACTGTTCAGCGACGCTTTGCCGTTGAGGACGGCCGCCAGGGCTCTGGCGGCGGCGAGGCGCGGATTCATTGGCCCAATACCGCGCCGACCGCGAATTTCTCGCGACGGCTGTTGAACAGATCGGTGAAGTTCAGCGGTTTGCCGCCTGGCAGTTGCAGACGGGTCAGACGCAGCGCGCCTTGACCGCAAGCGACAAGCAGACCGTCCTTGCTGGCGTCGAGAACGGTCCCCGGCGCGCCCGAGCCCTCAGCCAGCACAGCGGCATGAATCTTCAATGCTTCGCCGTTCAGCGTGCTGTGGCAGATCGGCCACGGATTGAACGCCCGAACCAGACGCTCCAGCTCCTCGGCCGGAAGGGTCCAGTCGATTCGCGCTTCGTCCTTGTTCAGCTTGTGGGCGTAATTCGCAAGACTGTCGTCCTGGACTTCGCCGGAAAGGGTTCCGTCCGCCAGCCCGGCGATCGCCTGCAGAACGGCGGGCGGGCCCAGCTCGGCCAGACGGTCATGGAGCGAGCCGCCCGTCTCTTGCGGACTGATTGGGGTCACGGTCTTGAGCAGCATCGGGCCGGTGTCCAGACCCGCCTCCATGCGCATTACGGTCACGCCGCTTTCAGCGTCGCCGGCCTGAACGGCGCGCTGGATCGGCGCCGCGCCACGCCAGCGCGGCAGCAGTGAAGCATGGCTGTTGATGCAGCCCAGGCGGGGAATATCCAGTACCGCCTGAGGCAGAATCAGCCCGTAAGCGACCACCACCATAAGATCGGGCTTGAGCGCGGCAAGCTCCGCCTGAGCTTCAGCATTGCGCAACGACGCCGGCTGCAAGACCTGAATGTCGTGTTGCAAGGCCAGTTGCTTGACCGGGCTTGGCATCAGTTTCTGACCCCGACCCGCCGGACGGTCCGGCTGCGTGTAGACCGCAACGATCTGGTAAGGGCTGTCGAGCAAGGCCTTGAGGTGCTCGGCGGCAAACTCAGGCGTCCCGGCGAAAACGATGCGCAGTGGCTCAGTCATGGGTTTCTCGTTGTGGAAAATAAAAAGGCCTGAATCAGGCCTTTTTAAGGGTGGCGGATCAGGCGTTCAATTTGTGCTGTTTTTCCAGCTTCTTCTTGATCCGGTCACGCTTGAGATTGGAGAGGTAGTCGACGAACAGCTTGCCGTTGAGGTGATCGCACTCGTGCTGGATGCACACCGCGAGCAGACCTTCGGCGATCAGCTCATAAGGCTGGCCGTCACGATCCAGCGCCTTGACGCGGACCTTGAGCGGGCGATCGACGTTTTCATAGAAGCCGGGAACCGACAGGCAGCCTTCCTGGTATTCACCCATGTCATCGGTCAGCGTTTCGATCTCGGGGTTGATGAACACCCGAGGCTCGCTGCGATCTTCGCTCAGGTCCATGACGACCACGCGCTTGTGCACGTTGATCTGTGTTGCGGCCAGTCCGATACCAGGTGCCTCGTACATGGTTTCAAACATGTCGTCGACCAACTGGCGGATGCCGTCGTCTACTATCGAAACGGGCTTGGCGATGGTGCGCAGGCGCGAATCGGGAAATTCGAGAATGTTCAGGATAGCCATATACGTAAGAGCTGCACTGTAAGGTAAAGTCAAAATCGGCCGCCGGCTCAGGACATCGAAGCGGGACAGGCCTGGTACGAGCCCGTTGGACTCTGTGTTCACGCGAAGCAATATGATAAAGGGATTCACCGCATGAGGAAATCACTACTCGCCCTGCTGCTGTTGACCGTCAGTGGTCTTGTCCAGGCGCAAGTGCAGCTCAGGGAAGGCCATCCGCAGCGCTACACGGTCATCGCCGGCGACACACTCTGGGACATTTCCGCGAAGTTTCTCAGCGAGCCCTGGAAGTGGCGCGAAATCTGGCGGGCCAACCCGCAGGTGAACGATCCGAACCTGATCTACCCCGGCGACACCCTGACCCTCAGCTATGTGGATGGCCAGCCCAGAGTCACGTTGAGCCGTGGCGAATCCCGGGGCACCATCAAATTGTCGCCGCGTGTACGCAGTACGCCGACGGTCGAGGCGATACCCAGCATTCCACTCGGCGCGATCAACGCGTTTCTGATCAGCAACCGGATCGTCGACGACGCCGAACAGTTCCAGAATGCGCCCTACATCGTGGCGGGCAACGCGGAGCGGGTGCTGAGCGGCCGCGGCGACCGGATCTACGTGCGCGGCACGCTCGACCCGCAAGATTCGGTCTATGGCATCTTCCGCCAGGGCAAAACCTATACCGATCCACAGACCGAGGAAGTGCTTGGCATCAACGCCGACGATATCGGCGGCGGCGAGATCGTCGCGACCGACGGGGATATCTCTACGCTGATCCTGCAGCGCTCCACCCAGGAGGTACGCCTTGGCGACCGCCTGTTCAGCGGCGAAGAACGAGCGATCAATTCGACCTTCATGCCCACTGCCCCGCAAACGGCCATCGACGGCTTGATCATCGATGTGCCACGTGGTGTGACACAGATCGGTGAATACGACGTGGTCACACTCAACAAGGGCAGACGTGACGGCCTGGCTGAGGGCAACGTGCTAGCCATCTACAAGACCGGTGAGACGGTCCGGGATCGCATCAACGGCGAATCGGTGAAGATCCCCGACGAACGCGCAGGCCTGCTCATGGTTTTCCGAACCTACGAAAAGCTCAGTTACGGTCTGGTGCTGCAAGCGAACCGCTCAATGTCCATTCAGGACAAGGTCCGTAACCCTTGACGCTATGTTTCAGTTTCAAGACGAGTTTTCCCACTGACGCACAACTTTTCAAATTGTTGTCAACAGAGTTATCCACAGGTTGACACCCGTTTGAAGAGTGCATTCGGATCAAGGACGATCTTATGCCACTGTTCGAGACGACCACTGTTTCGCCTTCTGAACTCGAGGCGCGATTGCGCCTTCAACGCTTGCCGGAAATCGGGCCAAAACGTTTTTCGCGCTTGATAGAAGCATTCGATAGCGCGTCGGCGGCGCTGTCCGCACCGGCGACGGCATGGCGGGCGCTGGGTCTGCCGGGGGCCTGCGCTGACGCACGACGCGAGCCCTCCGTACGCGACGGAGCAAGCGCCGCATTGGCCTGGATAGAGCGTCCGGGCCAGCATTTGCTGATGTGGGACGACCCTGGCTACCCTGCTCTGCTCGCCCAGATCCCCGACCCGCCGCCGCTGATTTTCATTGCCGGCAACCCCGCCATTCTCGAACGCCCGCAGCTCGCGATAGTGGGCAGTCGACGTGCGTCCAAGCCCGGAATGGATACGGCCGCCGCATTCGCCCGAAGTCTGGCGGCGGCCGGTTTTGTCATCACCAGCGGCCTCGCGCTGGGCATTGACGCCGCCGCGCACCACGGCGCTCTGGCGGTCGGCGGAACGACAATCGGCGTATTGGGCACCGGGCTCGAAAAACTTTATCCACAGCGCAATCGCAGTCTTGCGGCGCAGATGGCAGCACAAGGCAGCGCGGTGATTTCCGAGTTCCCGCTCGACGCGCCTCCGCAGGCCAGCAACTTTCCCCGGCGCAACCGGATTATCAGCGGTCTGTCGCTCGGCGTGCTGGTGGTCGAGGCCAGTGTCGCCAGTGGCTCGTTGATCACTGCCAGACTGGCGGCCGAACATGGACGCGAGGTCTACGCGATTCCGGGATCGATTCATCACCCCGGCGCCAAGGGCTGCCATCAGCTGATCCGTGACGGCGCGATTCTGGTGGAGACGGTGGATCACATCCTCGAAGCCTTGCAACACTGGCAACGCGTTACTCCCGCGGCTGCCGAACCCGAGGGATCGAGCCACCCGCTACTGGCAATCCTGCACGCCGCGCCGCTGACCAGCGAGGCGCTGGCGGCCTCCGCAGGCTGGCCGCTGTCGAAGGTTCTGGCTGCGCTGACCGAGCTTGAGTTGGACGGGTTGATCAGCAATGAAGCGGGACGATGGTTCGCACGGGCCCGCTGAGGTTAAACTTCCCGGCACGATTTTGCGGAGAATAGCGATGGTCAGCAGTTGGCGTGTGCAACAAGCCGCTCGAGAAGTCAGAGCCGGAGCGGTGATTGCCTACCCAACCGAAGCGGTGTGGGGGCTGGGATGTGATCCCTGGGACGAGGAAGCGGTCTACCGCCTGCTCGCCATCAAATCGCGGCCTGTGGATAAAGGGCTGATTCTGATCGCCGACAACATCCGTCAGTTCGACTTCCTGTTCGAGGATTTTCCCGAGCTGTGGCTGGATCGCATGGCCAGCACCTGGCCGGGCCCCAATACCTGGCTGGTGCCGCATCAGAACCTGTTGCCGGAGTGGATCACAGGCGTGCACGAAACCGTTGCCCTGCGCGTCACCGATCACCCGACCGTTCGCGAACTCTGCGCACTGACCGGGCCGCTGATCTCCACATCCGCCAACCCTGCCGGTCGGCCTTCGGCGCGTAGCCGTTTGCGAGTGGAGCAGTATTTCCGCGGGCAGATCGACCTGGTGCTCGGCGGCAGCCTGGGCGGCCGCCGAAACCCCAGCGTGATTCGCGATATCGCCACCGGTCAGGTGGTTCGGGCCGGTTGACCGGGCGGGGCGATCAGGGAATCAGGATGGTCGATCCGGTGGTACGTCGCGCCGACAACTCGATCTGAGCCTGCGCGGCGTCCTTCAGGGCGTGCTGCTGGATGTCATTGACCTTGAGCTTGCCGCTGGCAAGCATGTCGAACAGCTCATCGGCCATCGATTGCAGGTTCTGTGCATTGTTGGCATAGCTGCCCAGGGTCGGGCGAGTCACGTACAGCGAACCTTTCTGCGCGAGAATACCCAGGTTGACGCCGGAAACCGGGCCGGAAGCATTGCCGAAGCTCACCAGCAGTCCGCGCGGCGCGACGCAGTCCAGCGATGTCTGCCAGGTATCCTGACCCACGCCGTCATAGACCACCGGACATTTCTGTCCACCGGTCAGCTCCAGCACCCGTGCTGCCACGTCTTCATGGCTGTAATCGATGGTTTCCCAGGCGCCGAGCGCCTTGGCATGGGCGGCTTTATCCGGGGTACTCACGGTACCGATGAGTTTGGCCCCCAGCGCTTTGGCCCACTGGCAGGCCAGCGAGCCCACGCCGCCGGCCGCCGCATGAAACAGAAAGGTTTCGCCTGGCTTGACCTGGTAGGTCTGGCGCAGCAGATACTGCACGGTCAGGCCCTTGAGCATCACGGCTGCCGCCTGTTCGAAGCTGATCGAATCGGCCAGCTTGACCAGATGCGCTTCAGGCAGGGCGTGCAGCTCCGCGTAGCTGCCCAAAGGTCCGGTGGCATACGCAACCCGGTCGCCAACCTTGAAGCGGCTGACCTCGTTGCCCACCGCCTCCACCACGCCCGCCCCCTCGGTGCCCAGGCCCGAGGGCAGCGCCGGAGCCGGATACAGCCCGCTGCGGTAATAGGTGTCGATGAAGTTCAGACCCACCGCCTTGTTGCGCACAAGCACTTCTTGCGGACCGGGCGCGGCAGGTTCGAAATCGACATATTCAAGGACTTCCGGGCCCCCGACTGCGCCAAACTGGATACGCTTTGCCATTTGCTCTCTCCATGCTGGTTGATGCGGATCGGTCTATCGGACGCTTTCGTCCGGGCTTCGTCAACTGCGAAGCGCCGTCGCCCGGTGGTATGCTACGCGCCAATCTGCCCGCGCCCTTTGAATTCGGGCGTCCGGACGTTCGAAGCCAGCTTCTGGGGATCACCATGAACACCCGTACCGAGGCCGTGAAGGCCTACCTGCTCGACCTGCAAGACCGGATCTGCGCTGCCCTCGAACGGGAAGACGGCAAAGCCCGTTTCGTCGAAGACGCCTGGACCCGCCCGGCGGGTGGCGGGGGTCGTACGCGCGTCATCGAGAATGGCGCGGTGATCGAAAAAGGCGGGGTGAATTTTTCCCACGTATTCGGCAGCAACCTGCCGCCTTCGGCCAGCGCTCATCGGCCGGAACTGGCCGGGCGCGGCTTCGAGGCGTTGGGCGTGTCGCTGGTCATTCACCCGCACAACCCCCATGTGCCGACCTCGCACGCCAACGTGCGGTTCTTCATCGCCGAAAAGGAAGGTGAAGAGCCGGTCTGGTGGTTCGGTGGCGGCTTCGATCTGACGCCCTACTACGGCGTCGAGGAAGACTGCGTACATTGGCACCGGATCGCCGAGCAGGCGTGCGCGCCTTTCGGCGCGGACGTGTACCCGCGCTACAAGGCCTGGTGCGACAGCTACTTCCATATCAAGCATCGCAACGAACCGCGCGGCATCGGCGGGCTGTTCTTCGACGACGTGAACCAGTGGGACTTCGAGACCAGCTTTGCCTTCCTGCGTGCCATCGGCGACGCGTACATCAATGCCTACCTGCCGATCGTGCAGCGCCGCAAGGCCGCCGCCTACACCGTGCAGCAACGTGAATTCCAGGAGTTCCGACGCGGTCGTTACGTCGAATTCAACCTGGTCTACGACCGCGGCACTCTGTTCGGTCTGCAATCGGGCGGGCGTACCGAATCGATCCTCATGTCGCTACCGCCGCAAGTACGCTGGGGCTATGACTGGAAAGCCGCGCCGGGCACCGAAGAGGCGCGCCTGACCGACTACTTCCTCACCGACCGCGACTGGCTGGCGCAAGCCTGAGCACCATCAACAGGAACACTCATGGATCACTACGTCGTCTTCGGTAACCCCATCGGCCACAGCAAATCGCCTCTGATTCATACCTTGTTTGCCGAGCAGACGGGTCAGTCAATGGATTACCGGACCGCCCTGGCGCCGCTGGACGGTTTCGCCGACTTCGCTCGCGCTTTCTTTGAAACCGGACGCGGCGCCAACGTGACCGTGCCTTTCAAGGAGCAGGCATTCCGGCTGGCCGACCGGCTGACCGAGCGTGCGCGCCGTGCCGGGGCGGTCAACACATTGAGCAAGCAAGCCGACGGCACTTTGTTGGGCGACAACACCGACGGCGCTGGACTGGTACGTGACCTGAAGGTCAACTGCGGATTCGACCTGCGCGGCCAGCGGATTCTGCTGCTCGGCGCGGGCGGTGCGGTTCGTGGCGCGCTGGAACCCCTGCTGGCGGAAAAGCCCGCGGTGCTGGTTATCGCCAACCGCACGGTGGAAAAAGCCGAACAGCTAGCCAGCGAATTCGCCGATCTCGGTCCGGTATTCGCCAGTGGTTTTGACTGGCTCGAAGAGTCGGTCGACCTGATCATCAACGCCACCTCGGCGAGTCTGGCCGGCGAGTTGCCGCCCATCGCGCCGAGTCTGATCCAGCCGGGCGCAACCTTCTGCTACGACATGATGTACGGCAAGGAGCCCACGGCGTTCTGTCGCTGGGCCACCGAGCATGGCGCGGCGCAATCGGTGGATGGTCTGGGAATGCTGGTCGAACAGGCCGCCGAAGCCTTCCTGCTGTGGCGCGGGGTACGCCCCGATTCAGCGCCGGTGCTGGCGGAGCTGCGGCGCCAGCTGGCGGATAACCGATAGGTTCACTCCTCGAACACCACCGGGCACCGCTCCGCCCCTTCGAGCTTGTGCAGTTCCTCGATTACCTGAGGGCGGGCGTGACGCAGCACCAGCACCCGCTCCTGCTTGAGCAGGCGGCGGGCTTCCTGGTGCAGCATCTCGACACCTGAGTAATCAATGAAGTTGATCTGCTGCGCTTCCACGACCACCCGTTTGCCCTGAGTGCGTTGCAGCCGAGTCTGCAAATAGTGGCTGGCGCCGAAAAAGATCGAGCCACCGACCCGTAGAATCTCGTCATCGCCTTCGCGCCACTGCTGGACACGCGGCTGCGAGGTACGTTTGAGGTAGAAAAACAGCGATGCCAGCACGCCGGCATAGATCGCGGTTTGCAATTCCAGCAGCAGTGTCGCCAGACACGTCAGCGCCATGACGAAAAACTCGGAGCGGCTTACGCGGTACAAGGCCCGAATCCCGCGTCGATCGACAAGGCCCCAGCAAATCAGCAAGATCGAAGCGGCCATGCTGGGGATCGGGATGTGAGCTATCAGCGATGCCCCGGCGACCGCGAATAGCGCAACCCACAAGGCCGAGAAAACCCCGGCCAGCGGCGAACGGGCGCCCGCTTCATAACTGAGCGCGGCGCGCGTGAATGAGCCCGCCGAGAGATAACCCGAGAAGAACGAACCGACGATGTTCGAAAGTCCTTGAGCGCGCACTTCCTGATTGGCGTTGATCAGCTGTTGAGAACGGGCCGACAACGAGCGGGCAATCGACAGGCTGTTCACCAGGCCGAGCATGCCGACCGCAACGGCTGTCGGCAGCAGACGCAGAATCAGATCCAGGTCCAGCGGCACCAGGCTGAAGGGCGGCAACTGGCCTTCGAAGCGCGTGACCGTTTTTACATGCCCGAATAACGCCGGCCACAGCCACACCGCCAGGCTGCTGACCACCAGCGTAATGAGCAGGGTCGGCCAGCGAGGCAGCCAGTATTTCAAAGCAATGCCCAGCACCAGAGTCGCCGCGCCAAGCGCCAGGGACGGCAGATCGATATCGCCTCGATGGCTGAGAATCGTAGTCAGGGTTCCCAAGGCCGTCGATTGGCTCGGCAGCTCCATACCCAGCAGACTGGGCATCTGTCCCAGCGCAATGACAACGGCCGCCCCCAGCGTGAAACCCAGTACGACCGAGTGCGACACGAAATTCACCAGCGCGCCGAATCGCATCAGGCCCAACAACAGCTGGAAAACCCCGGCAATGAGTGTCAGCAGCAGCACGAGCGTGATGTAGTCCTGGCTGCCTGGAACGGCCAGCGGGCTGACACTGGCGTACAAAACCACCGAAATCGCCGCGGTAGGGCCACAGATCAAATGCCAGGACGAGCCCCAGAGGCAGGCGATCATGACCGGTACGATGGCGGCGTAGAGCCCGTACTCGGGCGGCAGACCGGCGATCAGTGCGTAAGCGATGGACTGCGGAAGAGCGAGAATCGCGCCACTGAGCCCTACCAGGGCATCACGCCCCGCGCTGCCACGGTTCTGATGTGGCAGCCAGGCGAGAAATGGCAGGAATTTATGGCGATTGAGCCAGCGCATCGGTCCCTCATGCTGGGTGGAGTGAAATCAAGGGTACATCGAATCCTCACCTAATCGCAGTTCCTGTAGGAGCCAGCTTGCTGGCGATGCAAGCGGCGCGCGGTGTGTCTGACGCATCGCATCGCCAGCAAGCTGGCTCCTACGGAATGTATTAGAGCTTCGCCTTTACAGCCGCCAGCGCATCCTTGCCGTCCAGCGTCTTCACGCCATCGAGCCATTTTTCCAGCACGGCGGGGTTGGCCTTGATCCAGGCTTTGGCGGCTTCGGTGTTGCTGGTTTTCTTGCTCACCACCTCGGCCATGATGCTGTTTTCCATGTCCAGCGTGAAGCTCAGGTTGGTCAGCAGCTTGCCCACGTTCGGGCACGCCTGGGCGTAGCCCTTGCGGGTCAGGGTATGTACCGAGCCGGTTTCGCCGAAATACTTTTCGCCGCCCTTCAGATAGCGCATGCCCTTGACCTGCACGTTCATGGGATGCGGCGTCCAGCCCAGAAACACCACAAAGGATTTACGCTTCGCGTTGCGACTGACCTCGGCCAGCATGGCCTGCTCGCTGGACTCCACCAGCTTCCAGTCGCCCAGGCCAAATTCGTCATTCTTGATGATTTCCTGCAAGGACAGGTTGGCCGGCGCGCCGGAGCCGATGCCGTAGATTTTCTTGCCGAACTTGTCGGCGAATTTATCCAGATCGGCGAAATCATGCACACCCGCCTCCCACACATAGTCCGGCACGGCCAGCGTGAACTCGGTGCCTTGCAGATTTTTCGCCAGCTGGGTCACGTCGCCGGTGGCCACGAACTTGTCGTAGAAACCCTGTTGCGCGGGCATCCAGTTGCCCAGGAACACATCGAGCTGACCATCTTTCAGGCCACCGAAGGCAATCGGCACCGCCAGGGTGTCGATTCGTGCCTTGTAGCCCAGGCCGTCGAGCAGCACGCCGGCGATGGCGTTGGTCGCGGCGATGTCGCTCCAGCCCGGATCGGCCATTTTGACCGTCGCGCAGCTGCTGTCGTCTGCGTGAGCCGCGAAACTGCAGGCTGTCATGACGCTTACCGCAAGCACTGTGGATAACTTGATCATCGATGTACCCCTTTTTGATTTTCTTGGTGTGGGCAGGGTTTCAAAGCTGCGGATAACGTGCCTTGCGCTCCAGATCGTCCAGATCGATATGGTTGCGCATGTACTGCTGACTGGCGTCTACCAGTGGCTGGTGATCCCAACTCTTCAGCTTGCCGGTTGCCAGCGCACGAGCGACGAAGCGTCGCCGACGCTGGCTGGCGAGCACCTGATGGTGTATCGCCGGGATGTCCCATTTGCTCCTCGCTTCCTCAAGGAACTCGTTGAAAACCTGTCGGTAGGCTGGCGAGTTGCTCAAGTCTTCCCGCTCTTGCGGGTCACGGGTCACATCGAACAGCAGGCACGGGTCCTGCTCCGAATAGATGAATTTGTAATGCCCGCGACGGATCATCATCAGCGGGCTGGTGGTGCCTTCCGCCATGTATTCGCCGAACACCTCGTCGTGCCCGCCTTGTGCAGTCAGATGCGGCACCAGCGAGCGACCGTCCAGGGGCAGCCCGTCGTCCAGTTCTCCACCGGCCAGCTCGACGAACGTTGGCAGCAGATCCGCCGTCGACACCGATGCGCCGACGCGGCCCGCCTTGAACTGACCGGGCGCGTAGACCAACAAAGGCACGCGCGCGGCCATTTCGAACCAGTGCATTTTGTACCAGAGCCCCTTCTCGCCCAGCATGTCTCCGTGGTCGCCGGAAAACACGATGACGGTGTCCTCTGCCAGACCCGTCTCCTCAAGGGTCTGCAACAGCTTGCCGACGTTGTCATCGATGTAACTGCACGCGCCGAAGTAGGCCCGTCGCGCGTCGCGGATCTTCTCCGCGGGCAGCGGCTTGTCCCATAGATCGTAGACCTTGAGCAGGCGCTGCGAATGCGCATCCAGTGCCTTCTGGGCCTGATGATCCAGCGGCATCGGGATCTGATCGTCGCTGTACAGGTCCCAGAACGGCTTGGGAATGGTGTACGGATCATGAGGATGGGTCATCGATACCGTCAGGCAAAACGGTGCGTCGCCGTCCTGGCGGACATGGTCGTAGAGATACTGGCGGGCCTTGAAGACCACTTCCTCATCGAAGTCGAGCTGGTTAGTACGCACGCAGGGGCCGGCCTGCAATACCGATGACATGTTGTGATACCAGCTTGGTCGCACGTCCGGCTTGTCCCAGTTCACTGCCCAGCCGTAGTCGGCGGGATAGATATCGCTGGTCAGGCGTTCTTCATAGCCGTGCAATTGGTCGGGGCCGCAGAAATGCATCTTGCCCGACAGCGCCGTCTTGTAGCCCAGACTGCGCAGGTAGTGAGCATAGGTAGGAATGTCAGCGGGAAAATCGGCTGCATTGTCATAAGCGCCGATCCGGCTCGGCAACTGGCCGCTCACCAGCGTAAAGCGCGACGGCGCGCAGAGCGGGCTGTTGCAGTAAGCCGATTCGAACACCACGCCTTGCGTCGCAAGCCGGCTCAGGTTCGGCATCTTGATGGGAGAATCAGCGTAGAAGGGCAAAAGTGGCGCGGCCATTTGATCGGCCATGATGAAAAGAATATTTTTGCGCTTCATGTGATCGCTGCATCCCATAGTCGATAGTTATGCGAAAGTGCTGGCGACCAGAATGAATATCTTGAGCCAGAGGGTAAAGCCCCCGGCAGACAATACCTAGGATAAGCACAGCTTATGTTTGAAGCGCTGGGTGACATGTCGCTTGACCTGCTACGGGCTTTCGAAGCCGCGGCCCGCTTGCGCAGTTTTACGGCTGCGGCTATCGAGCTGGGCACGACCCAGCCGGCGATCAGTCAGCAGATCAAACGCCTGGAAGAACAGCTGGCGACGCGCTTGTTCGATCGTATTTACCGCGGTATCGAGCTGACTGACGCCGGTGAGGTGCTCTTCAATCATGTCCAGACCGGGCTTCAGTCCATGGATGCTGGATTGGTCGCGATCACCAATCGCCGCCAGCATGAGGTGCTGCAGGTCGCGACCGACTTTGCCTTCGCGGCCTACTGGCTGATGCCACGGCTGCACAGGTTCCATAAGCTGAATCCGGACGTCGACGTCAGTCTTGTGACCAGCGAACGCTCCCCCGGCATGTTGCGAGCCGAAGTCGATGTAGCGATCCTGTTCGGCGACGGCCGTTTCAGGCAAGGCGAGAGCCATTGGCTGTTCAGCGAAGAGGTGTTCCCGGTGTGCAGCCCGCAGCTTGTCAGCGGGTATGCGACGCCGTTGCCCAATGAAGCCCTCAGGGCCTTTCCGCTGCTGCATTTGCGCAGCGAAGCCAGCCACAACTGGTTCGACTGGGCAGGCGTCTTCAAGGCCCTGGACATTCAGCAAGCGCCCGCGCCCGGCCAGTTGCGGTTCGACAATTACACATTGCTGATCCAGGCGGCCATCGGAGGTCAGGGCGTGGCCATTGGCTGGCGGCATCTGATCGACGACTTGCTCGATCAGGGTCTGCTGTGTCGCCCGGTAGCCGGCAGCGCTATATCCGCTTACGGGTATTACGTCGTGCTGCCGCAGCGCAAACGCCGGGTACAGATCGTCCAGCAGTTCGTCGACTGGCTGGCCAGCGAACAGGCTGCGAGTGGCGAGACGCTGGCGGGCAAGTCGTTGCCGTCGATTGCCGTCTGACAGGTGAATCGCCAGCAAGCTGGCTCCTACGGTCATACGCCCTGTAGGAGCCAGCTTGCTGGCGATTCAATTCCCTGAAGATGACTGGAAACCGTGCACTCGCTCACATACCGTTCGTAAGATCCTTCCGATAAGATTGAACGAAAGCAAAAAGCCATTGTCATGCCGCGCCCGCGGCTTATAATCCGGCACCCTTTGTGCTGGATTGCATCCAGTGCGCAGGACTGACCGGCGGCCTTGCTGCCTCAAACAGACGGACCTGTATAGCGCGCCCTGCGCTATCGATCTCAGGGAATGATCGCATGTCATCTCGTGCCTTGACCGCGCTTGCGCTGGTCGCCGCCGTGCAACTGGCGGGCTGCGCCGCTTTCCGTAGCTACGACTCCGAACTCAAGGAGACCAGTCAGCAGCTGGTGTCCGGCAATGTCGACGCCGCGCTCGGCACGCTGGAAAAGAACAACACCGGCGAAGACAAAGACCTGCTCTATTACTTCGAGAAAGGCGAACTGCTGCGTGCCAAGGGCGATTTCGCCGGTAGCCAGACGGCCTGGCGGGCAGCCGACCAAGTGGTGTTCAAGTGGGAAGAATCGGTCAAGTTCGACACCGAGAAGTACCTGGCCCAGTTCGGCAGCTTTCTGGTCAACGACAAGGTCCGCCGTTACGAAGGCTACGACTACGAGAAGGTCATGCTGACCACGCAGATGGCGCTCAATCTGCTGGCTTCCAACGATTTCGATGGCGCACGCACGGAAATCAAGAAGACTCACGAACGTGAGGCCGTGATCGCCGAACTGCGCGACAAGGAATACCTCAAGAGCGAGCAGGAAGCCGAGAATCGCGGCGTCAGGACTCAGTACAAAGATCTGCAAGGCTACCCGGTCGCCTCGCTGGACGCCCCTGAAGTCGTGGGCCTCAAGAACAGCTACCAGAGTGCGTTCAGCCACTATCTCTCAGGCTTCGTCTACGAAGCGCTGGGCGAGAAAGGCCTTGCGGCGCCCGGTTATCGCAAGGCCGCCGAGCTGCGCCCAAACACCCCGCTGCTGGAACAGGCGCTCAAGAACCTGGATGCCGCCGGCGGCAAGAGCGTCAAAAATGGCAAGGACGACAGCGAAGTGCTGATCATTGTCCAGTCCGGCTTCGCTCCGGCCCGCGACTCGGTACGCATCCCGCTGCCATTGCCCATCAGCGGCAATCTGGTCATCACGCCGCTGTCGTTCCCGGTCATCAAGCCGGACACCACGACGCCTTCGTTCAGCCAGATCACGCTGGACGGCAAACCGCTCGATCTGACACTGCTCAACAGCACCACCGACATGTCTCGCCGCGCGCTGCGTGACGACATGCCGGGGATCATCCTGCGCACGACCGTGCGCGCCATCACGCGCGGCGTGGCGCAAAAGCAGATCAACGACGTCAACCCTCTCGCCGGGCTGGCAGTCGGTATCGCATCGGCCGTAACCGAAGGCGCCGACACCCGTACCTGGCGCACCCTGCCGGACAATACGCTGGTCGCACGCCTGCGGCTGCCCAAGGGCGACCACCAGATCGTGCTGCCCAACTCGATCGGTGGCTCGCGTGTGCAGGTCACGGTCGACCAGGCCTATCAGGTGATCCCGCTGCGCGCTCTGGGCAATCAGGTGTATGCGGGCAGTCTGGCCGCTCAGGTCATGCCATCCGCGGTGCCTCAGGCCATCGCCACCGCCAAATAATCAACAGGAGATTTTCATGCGTATGAAGGTTTTCGGCGCGCTGGCCATCGCCATGCTCGCCGGTTGCGCGACCCCGCCCCCGCCGGCGCCGGGCAGTGCCGCCAGCAAAGTCGTGCCGATGGGCGAAGCCAAAAACATCGATGTCGGCGCCATGCGCGTTGCGCGCGAGAACGGCTTCCTCACCGTCAAGGCGCAGCTGACCAACACCAGCAGCCGCAACAAGATGATGTATTACCGCTTCGCATGGCTGGGCAACGACGGTTTCCCGGTGGCCGATGAAGAGAGCTGGAAAAGCGTGACCCTTTACGGTTCGCAAAGCACCGTGCTGTCCGCTATTGCGCCGGTCCCGCGTGCGACCGACTTCCGTCTTGAAATCAACACGCCTTGATCCCCATTCGTTCAGTTCGAGAGAATTCCCACATGCTGTCCATTCGTCTCTGCTCCATTGCCGCCATCGCTCTGCTGGCGACCGGCTGCGCCAATAATTCCCCGATGCTGGGAAGCAAGAACATCAGCTACGGCGACACCAAGGCCGTGGAAACCGTCACCAACGAGTTCGGTTCCACCGACCTGCAGATGATCGCCGAAAGCATGACCCGCTCGCTGGCTCAGTCCGGCATCCTGCAAGGTCGCCCGGTGGTGCAGGTCTACGATGTGAAGAACAAGACCAGCGAGTACATCGATACTCGTGAAATCACCACATCCATCAAGACCCAGCTGATGAAATCCGGCACCGCCCGGTTCGCCAGCGACAACACCGAGATGCAGAGCCAGGTCGACCAGCTCAAGCTGCAGAACCAGAGCGGCCTGTACAAGAAGAGCAGCGTCGCCAAGACCGGCAATATGGTTGCCGCCAAATACCGTCTGGAAGGCTCGATCAGCTCGATCGTCAAGCGCAGCAGCGATTACAAGGACGTCTTCTACAAATTCAGCCTGCAACTGATCGACGTTGAAAGCGGTCTGGCCGAGTGGATGGACGAGAAAGAAATCCGCAAGACCACGGAGCGCTGATCAATGCGTGCATGGATGGGTATTCTCGGCATGGTGTGCGCCTTTGGCGTCCAGGCCGCCCCGAAGATCGCAGTCACCGACATGGCTTTCCAAGAGCGTGTGGAACAGTACATCCACACCGTTTCGGCCAGCAGCGACGTGCGGGTCAACCGCTACAGCGCCAGCGGCTCGGCCAGCTACGAGGAATACGAGTCGCGTACCAGCTACATCGAGCAAGGCGAGCTGCGCAAGTTCAGCGGTGACATCAAGGGTGAGATTCTCAAGTCCGGCATGTTTCAGCTGGTGCAAGGCACGCCCTACACCGCCAGCTCCAAGGAAGATGTCTACGATGTGATCAAGCGCATCAAGAACGGCAACTTCAAAGGCGCGGACTACGTGCTGTTCGGCACCGTGTCCGATATCGATTTCCGCCAGGATGTGAATGAAATCGCCAACACCGATGCCCATTCAGCCATTCTGGGTCTGACGCTGGTGGCCGATTTCAGCCTCATCAACACACGCACATTCGAGGTGACTTCGGCATTCACCGCGATGGGCGAAGGGCAGGACACCAAGCTGGTCAACGGTCGGGATATCAAGGTTTCCCTGAACCGCGGTCGCGTGGTGCGTGACGTGTCCAGGTCGATTGGTGAAGACGTCGCCCGCCAGATGCGCGAGCAGTTGCGTGGTGAAGTCGAATTCGTCGGCCAGCCTGCCCCGCAGAACAACCTGCCCCGCGACGAAGCCCCGCGCATTCTGCGCTGAGTGCAACGTTGCTGAAAACGGCTCTCGGCGTTCGAGAGCCGTTTTACATTCCCCTCAAGCCGTCCCGCGATGCAAGGTCGCCAGGAAGCCGGCAGCCCCCACGAACAGACTGGCAAAAGTGCGATTGAGCCGGCGCTGCTGCGTGGGTGTCCTCAACGCGCGAAGCACCTTGGCGGCAAGCCCGGTGTAGCCGGCCATTACGATCAGATCCACCGATACCATGGTTGCCGCGATGATCACGTACTGGATCAGCAAAGGCGCGGCGGGGTCGATGAATTGCGGCAGGATCGCGAGCATGAACACCAGCGCCTTCGGGTTGCTGATGTTGACCAGAAACCCTCTGAACATCAGGCTCAAGGGCTTGCCGATCGGACGGATCGTCGATTCGTCGGCAAGGTCAGCGGGCTGGGCACGCCATTGCTTGATGCCCAGATAGACCAGATAGCCGACGCCGAACCACTTGATGAGGGTGAAGGCCACTTCGGAAGCAGCCAGCACCGCGCCAAGCCCGGCTGCCACCACGGCGATCTGCGCCACCAGTGCGATTTGCAGACCCAGCGCGTTCCAGTACCCGCGCCAGAAGCCATATTGCAGGCCGCACGACATGGAGGCGATGGCCCCCGCGCCGGGGGACAGGCTGATGATCCAGCTCGCGGCAAGGAATCCCAGCCAGGTTTCAAGTTCCATCATGCGCTCCAGGCAAAATCAGATGCCCGATAACTTAATGGGTGGCCTTCGGGAATGCTACTCGCCCAGCGACTTTTCGACCGATACCTGAGGCAGCACGTCGCTGCCGCGCCAGCGCCGCACCGATTTCTGGAAGAACTGACTGTTAGGTACCTGCACCAGCGTGCCGCCGGCCTCCGGCACTTCGATCAGGGTCGTGAACATCAGGTTGATCGCGACCACCCTGCCCTTCACGCCCGGCTTGTCCAGAGTGTCAACCAGCTCCACGACGTCGCCGATGCGGAACGGGCCGATGGTGTAGATCATGATCGCGCACAGCAGGTTGGAGAGCACGCTCCACATGGCGAAGAAGGCAACCGCCGCCACTGCCACAAAGCCTGACAGCGCGGTCCACAGTACCGTTGCCGATACGCCAAGGCGCCCCAGCACGAATACGCACGCGCTGCCCATGATCAGCCAGCGGAGCGTTCCGCGCACCGGAACCAGCAGCTCCGGAGGCAGCGGGTAACGTTCGCCCAGCCCGGTCAGGAAACGTCCGACGACCCGTTGCAGGAGGTAGCCAGCCAGCAGGATCAACAGTATTTGCACGCCCAGCAGGATCGGTTCGATCCAGTGCGGGGCGACCGGGAGACCAAAGACTTCCATCACCTTCCAACCTTCATCACGACAGCGCTTCGAGCTCGGCCTGCATCGATTCCAGCAGCTCCAGGGCTTCCATCCACGCTTCCTCCAGTTCGGATTCGCGGGTTTTCAGTCTGGCCTGTTCGGCCAGCAGCTCACGCAATTTGTCCTTGTTCGCCGCTTCGTAGTTCGCGCTGTCGGCCAAGGCTGCTTCGATTGCAGCCAGTTTTTCGTGAAGGGTGCCAAGCTCCTTCTCAAGCTTCTCGGCCTCACGCTTGTGCGGCGCCAACTGTTGCCGCAATGCCGCGGCTTGCTGGCGCTGGGCTTTCTTGTCGGTCTTGTCGGCGTTGACCGGCGCTGTGCTGACCGGCGCGTTGCGCACGCGGTAATCGGCGAGCCAGCGGGTGTAGTCGTCCAGATCGCCGTCGAATTCCTGCACGCGACCGTCGGCCACCAGCAGAAAATCGTCGGTGGTGCTCTTGAGCAGATGACGATCGTGAGAGACCACCAATACCGCGCCACTGAATTCCTGGAGCGCCATGGTCAACGCCAGGCGCATTTCCAGATCCAGGTGGTTGGTAGGTTCGTCGAGCAGCAGCAGGTTGGGTTTTTCCCAGGCGATCAGTGCCAGTGCCAGGCGGGCCTTTTCGCCGCCGGAAAAATTCACCACGGGCTCGTCGAGGCGAGCGCCCCGGAAGTCGAAACCACCCAGGAAATCCCGGAGTGTCTGCTCACGCTCGGTCGGCGCCAGACGTTGCAGATGCAGCAAGGGATTGGCCTTGGCGTCCAGCGAGTCGAGCTGGTGCTGGGCGAAATAACCGACGCTGAGGTTCTCGCCGCGCACCAGCCGGCCGCTTTGCGGAGACAGCTCGCCGGCCAGGTTCTTGATCAGAGTGGACTTGCCGGCACCGTTCGGGCCCAGCAGACCGATCCGGGCGCCCGGTGCCAGTTGCAGCTTGACCTTCTCCAGAATGGTTTTGTCGCCATAACCCAGACGTGCATCGGAAAGGTCCAGCAGCGGCCGCGACAGCTTGTCGGACTCGCGGAATACGAAGTTGAACGGTGAGTCGACGTGGGCCGCCGACAGCTCTTCCATGCGTTCCAGTGCCTTGATACGGCTTTGGGCCTGGCGCGCCTTGGTCGCCTGAGCCTTGAAGCGGGCGATGTACTTTTCCATGTGCGCGCGCTGCGCCTGCTGCTTTTCGTACGCCTGCTGCTGTTGCGCCAGGCGTTCGGCGCGGGCGCGCTCGAACGCGCTGTAGCCGCCGCGATAAAGCGTGATCTTGCGTTGCTCGACGTGGGCGATATGGTCCACGACAGCATCGAGGAAATCCCGGTCGTGGGAGATCAGCAGCAGCGTGCCGGGATAGCTCTTGAGCCATTCCTCAAGCCACAGGATCGCATCGAGGTCCAGGTGGTTGGTCGGTTCGTCGAGCAGCAGCAGATCCGAAGGACACATCAAGGCCTGAGCCAGGTTCAGGCGCATCCGCCAGCCGCCGGAAAAGCTGCCGACCTGACGCTCCATCTGCTCGTTGGTGAAACCCAGCCCGGCCAGCAGCTTGCGGGCGCGCGCATCGGCGGTATATCCGTCGGCACTGTCGAGTTCAGCGTGCAGGCGCGCCTGCGCAGAGCCATCCTGTGCCGCCTCGGCTTCGGCCAACTGACGCTGGATCTCGCGCAAGCGCACGTCGCCATCGAGCACGTAATCCACGCCCAGGCGTTCGAGGGTGTCGACCTCCTGACGCATGTGCGCGATGCGCCAGTCGGCCGGGAGCAGACAGTCTCCGGAGTCGGGCGCCAGTTCGCCGCGCAGCAGCGCGAACAGGCTGGATTTACCGGCGCCGTTGGCACCGATCAGGCCGGCTTTCTGGCCGGCGTGCAAAGTCAGCTCGGCGTCTTCTAGCAGACGTTGCGGACCACGCTGTAAGGTAAGGCTTTGAAGTCGAATCATAATGGCGGCGGAGTCTACCAGCTTCGTCCCGGACAGGTTGCTCACTATGCCTTCTGACCTCTGGAGTTTCACCCTCGATTTTTACGCGCGGCCGGGTGTCGAGCAGGCCTGTCTCACATTGCAGGCCGATGGCGCCAACGTCTGCATGCTGCTGTGTGGGGTCTGGCTTGATCTGCGCGGCGTCGCCTGCTCGCCAGAGCGCCTGCGGGAAGTGATCGGGCTGGCTGAGCCCTGGCACGATGACGTAGTGCGTCCGCTGCGCGAGGTGCGTACCGGCTGGAAACAGGCGGCGCAACACAACATTGCTCTGGCGCGGCTGCGCGAGCGCGTCAAGGCGCTGGAGCTGGATGCCGAGCGGCAGTTGCTGATCGATCTGGAGACGCTGGCCCTGAAGTGGGCCGTGACGGACGGAAATGGCGACAGAGAATGGCTCAGCGCACTGGCGGGCAGTGCCGGAAGTGCCAACAGCGGCGCGCTGCAGGTTCTGCGCGCCGCTGCCGGGCAGGCCGAGCCTGGCGCTTAGGAGGCGCTGGGTGGCGTCGCGCCGTTGCTGGTCGCCGAATTCGGAGTCTCTGGGGCTGTGGCGGATGGCTGGATCGCGGACGCATCCGTGGCAGGCTTGCTCACGCGTCTGGCAACGGGCTTCGCGGCAGCCTTTGTCGCTGTCGGCTTGGGGATGGCGCGGGTTCTCGGCTTGGCGGGCGCCTTGGTCACAGGTTGCGGTGCGGTACTCGCAGTGGGCTGCGGAGCCGATTTGGCGGCAGGGCGAGCGGCTTTGGTCGCAGCCGGTTTGGCGGGCGCTTTGACTGCGGGTTTGCTCGCGGTCGGCTTGGCCGGCACAGGCGCTGCCTTGGCAACAGGCTTGGCGACGGTCGCTTTGGCGGGCGCCTTGGACGCGGCAATCTTCGCCGCGCTCGGTTTGGCGGCAGGCTTGGAGGCGGCGGGTTTGGTTGCGACTTTTACTGGCGTGGCAGGCTTGGCTTCACGAGCGGCCAGCACTTTGCCGACAGCCTCTTTGACGCGACCGACGCCTTGGGCGAGTTTCAGGCTTTCCTGGGCGTCGCGCTTGAGTTGCAGAATGTAGGCGCGGGTTTCGGTCTGGCGATTCTTGAGTTCGTCCAGCAGCTCTTCCAGCTCGGTGGTCAGGCCCTTGGCTTTCTTCTGCGCCTTGGCCTTGCCGACAGCTGCGGCGTCCTGCACTTTGCTGCGTGACTTGTGCAGTTTGTCCTGTGCTTTCACACGTTGTTTTTCCAGCTTGGCGAGCAACTTCTCGGCATCGGCCAGGGCTTTCGAACAGGCGTCTTCCAGATGTTCAAGCAAGCTGCCCGACAGTTGCTCGAGCAGGTGTAGCGGAGTGTTTACTGGCTTCTTTTTTGCCGACATGACTTACCTCCTGGCTGACGAATTTGCGGCTCATACTAGACCTCTGCCCGAACCGCGGCTAGGGCATCTTGACAGCATCGCAGGCACCCTGTTGCATACCCCGGAAAATGTTTGACTCGGCGCTTGCGAACGGGCGGTGAAACATTATCCATAATCACGAAAGTACGAACTGGCGCTGGCATAATCCCTGCCTTCCCAGGCTGGAGAGCATTCATGTCGCGCTACTGGTTAACGTCATTGTTCCTGCTGCTGCCCTTGGCCCAGGCGGCCGAAACTGCCGCTCCGGCCGACGCCCACGACCTGGCCTACAGCCTTGGTGCCAGTCTGGGCGAGCGTCTGCAACAGGAGGTGCCTGATCTGGACCTCAAGGCACTGGTCGACGGCCTTCAGCAGGCCTACCAGAACAAGCCGCTGGCCTTGAAGCAGGAGCGCATCGACCAGATCCTGCGTGAACACGACGCGGCCATGGCGCAAGCCGAAGCATCCGGATTGCCGGATCCCCAGAGCGAAGCTGCCCTGAGCGCGGAGCATCGTTTCATGGATGCCGAAAAAGCCAAGCCGGGCGTGAAGGTGCTGGGGGACGGCATCCTGATGACAGAACTGGCGCCGGGTAACGGCCCCAAGCCGGATCCGAGCGGTCGTGTCGAAGTGCAATATGTCGGACGGTTACCGGATGGGACCGTGTTCGATCAGAGCAAGCGTCCGCAATGGTTCCGCCTCGACAGTGTCATCAGCGGCTGGACGACGGCGTTGCAGGAGATGCCGGTGGGCGCCAAATGGCGACTGGTGATCCCGTCCGACCAGGCTTACGGCGCGGAAGGCGCGGGCGATCTTATCGACCCGTTCACGCCTCTGGTTTTCGAGATCGAGCTGATCGCCGTCTCGGACTGATCGGGCCGGACGCGTCAGCATGCCAAGGGCGCGAACGCACCTTTGGCCATGACGGGTTCCAAGCAGGATTCTGTCAGGCCTGAGCCGCGACTTCCTCCTTGTGGGAGTTGTGCAGGACTTCGATCAGGCAGTCTTCCAGTTCGAAGCGCTCGTGCAACAGGCCGCCCAGCTTGTTGAATTCGCTGGCGACAACGGAGCAATCGGAGCAGTCGCCCTTGTCGCAGCGATCGTTGAAGGCCAGGGCGAATTTGGTGATGGCATCCAGGCGAGGATAAATCGTGTCAGCGAGTTCCAGGCCACGTTCATCGTTGAACGCCTTGGCCTCGTTGCTCAGTTGTTCGTAGACCTCGAAATGCCCCGCCGACACGTAATCGACAAGGATTTCGCAGAATCTCTGAAGTGCATCAAGATCGGCCGCCAATGCTTCAGGCGTGTCGCCCAGCGCATCGTACGCTTTGATCAGTTCGTGGCGATCCTGCAACCAGCGGTCAATCAGCAGATTGACTCCGCCCCATCGTTCCTGAGCGTTCTGACAGCTTTCCAACATGATGATTTCTCTTCCCTTCAGGGGCATGCGGTCCTGTTCCGGCCCTAGTGTTTGCATAGGAACCTGTTTGACAAGCGCCAGGACTGCATACTTCCAATGACGCGTGCGGCCAGATTATGCCCGCACGACAAGGCCATCAAGTTACGCAGGAGATAAAGTTCATACAAGCGTTTAATCCCCGACCCGACCTTCGGTAACCGGATGATGTTTGCGACTGGCAAAAACCGGGTAGCAAGCCAGCAGCATGAGTGCCACGAATGCGAGCAGGCTCCATTCGGGCAGGCTGAAGCCGAACAGGGTCCAGTTTATTTCAGCGCAGAACCTGAACTCGCTGCCCATGCGATCAATCCACCTGTCCACCGATAGAGCGCTGAGCGCGGTTTCGATACGGGCAATGATCGGCACGACCTGATCGTCCGTCGCGGTCTGTAGCCAGACCTGGCCGCCCGCTACGCACGCGCCGCATAGCGCAACCAGAAACATGACGACACCGTAGCGCCTGCAGCCTTTCACGGTGGGCGCATGGCATGCCGCCGCCAGGCACAGCACGGCAGTGGCGGCCAGCATTGCCCGCTGAGTGATGCACAACAGGCAGGGGTCGAGACCGACCCCCAGTTGCAGATAGAAAGTGGCGCCGAGAATCAGTGCACATGCGATGAAAGCAGACAGAAACAGGGAACGTGCGCAAGCCAGGCACATGGCAAATCCGTAACCAAAGACATAGACGATTACGGTAGAGGAAAGCGGCAGACGCTATCAAGGCAAGGAAGTACGGACTCTTCGCTGTTTTAGCGAGAAACGGTGCATACGGTGGAACGGCTTTTTCATAACAAAATGTAGGAAAAATCGTTAGTCGAAGTTCACAGGCGGCGTGACGCGTCACGCTCCGGGAAGCAGGGCCCGACGGACCCTGCTGAATCGTCAGGCGTTGGTCAGTGCTGGAACCGGACGGGCGAGGAAGCGCTCGTCGAGCATGCCCAGACCTTCCTGGAACAGCTGATTGCTGCGCTCCGTCTCGCCCAGTTGACCGAGCAAGCGGGCTAGCTCGGCACAGGTCTCCGGGTTGCGCTGCATGCGCAGGCTGCTTTCCAGATAGTCGCGAGCCTTGCCCCATAGACGACTTTGCAGACAGATCCGTCCCAGGCTGAGCAGCAGGCTCGGATCATCGGGATGCTGCTTGAGCCAGCTTTCGGCAGCCTGCAATTGCTTCGAAGGGTCGCTACCGCGCACCAGCCCGTACAAACGCGCCAGATGGCTGTGGTAGTCGCGCTTGAGCGCGGCGCGCAGCACTTCCTCGGCCTGCGCATCGGCGCCCAGCCGGCGTAACTGCTCGGCATAAGCCAGTACCAGCTGCGGCTCCTGACGTTGGGCGGAGGTCAGACCTTTCCAGGCATTGTCCAGCGACGCAAGGCCAGTCACCTCGCCCCCGTCAGTGGGTTGCCAGGCCGCGAGCGTCAGATTCTCGCCCCAGGCGCGACGCTCCAGTTCGGCCAGCTCCTTGGGGGGCAGCACCTTGTCCTTGCGCAGCTCCGGGAGCATGCGGATCACTTCCGGCCACTCGCCTCGCTGCTGATGAAGCCGCTGCAACTGACGCAGGACCTGCGGGTTGTGCGGATGGCGCGCATACATGGCTTGCAGGGTCACCAGCGCGTTATCCGTATCGCCCCGGTCCTGTTGCAGTTGCGCGTGGCTCAGGGCAATCGCCAGTTCGGCCTGCGGCTGACGTTCCAGCGCGCGCTCCAGAAGGGTGTCGCATTCTTCGTAGCGGCCCTGTTCGTTCGCCGCGCGCGCGGCACCGAGGTAATAGAGCAGCGGCTGCGGGTCGGCTTCGGCGGCGCGGTGCAAATGGCGTTGCGCGCTGGCCCAGCGACCTTCGGCCAGATCCATCTGTCCTTGTTCGATCGCGACCTGCACGCGACGACTCCGATTGCGCCTCGACCAGGGGTTGACCACGCCTCCAGAGGTTGTCAGCAAGGTGATCAGGCCGCGAATCAGGTACACGATCAGCAGAATGATCACCAGTAACGCCAGAGTCGCCCACAGGCTCGATTCGTAACGGAAGTTCTGGTACGCGATCAGCACGTAGCCGGAATGCTGAGCGACGGCGATACCGATCAGAGCCGCGGCCGCGATTGCGATGAACAGCAGGACATAGAGACGTCTCATGGGCTGATACCCCGCTGCTCCGCCGCGGACTCAGGCGAGGCATGACGGCGCTCGAGGTAGGCCTGCACTGCACTCAGACTCTGCGCCAGATCAGGCGTGACCACAGCGACAGGCTGGTTCGCCAGTTCATCCAGACGCTCGCCGATGACCTTGCTCTGCGGATCGTCCTGGCTGAAATTGGCCTGGAGCACGCTTTTCGCTTCGGTGATCGCCTTAGCATAAACCTGTGGCTCGCCGTTGAGCGCGGCCCACTGGGCCTGCTCCAGTGCCAGACTCAGCGCCAGACGAACATGTGCCAGCCCTTGTCCGGCCAGTACAGGGCGAATGTCCTTGTCGGCGTTGAAGTCGATGCGGAAGTAGTGGGAGATCTGGTTCCACCAGCGGGTCCAGTAGCTGTCTTCGGAGCTTTCGGACGTCAGGCCCAGCAACGAGCCGCCCTTGTCTTCGTACTCAGGCGCCAGTTTGTTGAGCTGGACAGCCTGATCGCGCAGGGCGGCCAGTTGCAGGAACAGGCCGGTGCGATCAGGTTGCTCGATGCCACGCAACGCCGCGAGGCTGCGCGCCAGCTGTTCGCGGGCGGCGAAGGAGCCAGGATCGTCCTGTTCGCGCAGAATCTCGTCCGCGCCTTGCACCAGCGCCAGGGCGCTGTTGATGTCCTGCAACGCCGACAGGCGCAGGATCGCCAGACGCAGCAGGTGCTCGGCCTCGGCCAGTCGCCAGTCCTTGCGGCTGGCGCCCAGCACGGTTTCCAGACGCTGGCTGAGGCGCTGCTGATCGCCCTGCAACTGAGCGACGAGCCGGCGGCTGTCTTCCAGCTGATCCGCCGGCGGGAACTGTGCCAGGCGTGCGGTCAGTTGCTGGTCGCTCTGGGCGAGCGCAAGGGTCTGCTCGGCGATGTTCTGGACTTGTCCGCGCTGCTGCTGATGGCCGGCCTGCAGCATGCGCAGCTGCCAGACGCCCCAGCCGGCGACGGCAATGCCCGCCAGACCCAGCAGCAATGCCAGAATGACCAGGCCACTGTTGCGGTTGGCGGGGCGCTCGGGGCGTATCGGATCAGGACTGGATGTCGGTGTCTTGATGACCGATTCTTCGTCTTTGGGCAAGGCTGTTTCGCTCACGTATCCATCCTTTGCATGTTGGCGTATTACGTTACGACGCAATGTCGGTCAGTACGCCTTGACGGCGGGTTGCGGTTGATCGCGCAACGCCGCCAGCAATGCCACGGCGCTTGCGCCATGGCAGTCAATAACAGTCGAGGCGCCAGCTGCGCGGGCCATTTCGGCGACCCGCACACTTGGCACGAACAGAGGCAATTGAGCCAGTCGCGGCCAGGAGTCCCCCGCAAGTTCGAGCAGATGCTCGAATCCCTGCCCACTGCTGACCACCAGCCCGTTCAAGCGTTCCACATCCACGAGGGCGGGCAGCGCCGAGGGCGGGTACGCCGGCAGGAAGCGGCGGTACAACGGCAGGTGATCGACTTCCACTCCCAACTCGGCCAGACGCTCGGCCAGCCATTCCCTTCCGCCTTCGCCGCGCATGATCAGCACCCGGCTGTCAGGCTGGGCAGCCACCGCTTTCAAGGCCGCGAGTTCGAGCAAGGCTTCGCTGTCATCGCCTTCGGCGGGCCAGGTCACATCCAGACCATAGTCCGCCAGGATGCGGCCGGTCGCTTCGCCGACACTGAACCACGGCTGCATGGGCGGCTGCGGCCACACTTCGTCGATCAGCTCGACTGCCAGCCGGGCAGCCGGCTTGCTGACAACAATGACCGCAGAATAGTCGAGCAGCGTGTAAATGGCCGAGCGCTGCGCCGGGGTCAGTTCCAGAGGTTCGGTTTCGAGCAAGGGCAGGCTGCTGGTGAAAATACCTTCGGCGCCCAGAGTTTCCGCAAGTGCGGCCGACTCCTGGGCCGGTCTGGTCAGCAGCAGGCGCCAGCCACTCATTCTTCGTCGGCCGCGCCGTAGATGGCTTTGAGAATCTTGTCCGCGCCCTGGGCCAGCAAGGCTTCGGCGACTTCCACACCCAGCGCCTGCGCCGCGGTCTGTGGCGCACGGGCCTCGGCCCGCAGCAGCACTTCGCCCGACGGCGCGCCAACCAGCCCGCGCAACCAGACCTGATCGCCCTCAAGCACTGCGTAACAGGCAATCGGCACTTGGCAACCGCCGTTCAGATGCTTGTTCAGCGAGCGCTCGGCGATCACCCGCACAGCGGTGTCGGCGTGATGCAGCGGGGCCAGTAGCGCGTGGATTTCCGCGTCGACGCTACGACATTCGATACCGACAGCGCCCTGCCCCCCCGCTGGCAGGCTGTCCTCGACGCTGATCGGAGCCGTGATCCGGTCTTCGAAGCCCAGGCGGATAAGCCCTGCGGCGGCCAGGATGATCGCGTCGTATTCGCCCGAGTCCAGCTTCGCCAGGCGTGTGTTGACGTTGCCGCGCAGGAAATGGATGGTCAGGTCCGGACGCCGCGCCAGCAGCTGTGCCTGGCGACGCAGGCTGGAGGTACCGACGATGCTGCCGGCGGGCAATTGCTCGAAGCTCGAATAGGTATTGGACACAAAGGCATCGCGGGCATCTTCGCGCTCGCAGATGCAGAACAGCCCCAGGCCCTGGGGGAAGTCCATCGGGACGTCCTTCATCGAGTGCACGGCGATGTCGGCTTCGTTTTCGAGCAGAGCAGTTTCCAGCTCTTTGACGAACAGGCCCTTGCCGCCGATTTTCGACAGCGGAGAGTCCAGCAGCTTGTCGCCGCGACTGACCATGGGTACCAGCGTGACGACCAGGCCCGGATGAGCCTGTTCGAGCCTGGCTTTGACGTACTCGGCTTGCCAGAGAGCGAGCGCACTCTTGCGAGTGGCAATGCGGATTTCGCGAGAAGACATTGAACAATCCGTACTTGATAGATGCGACGGATAATAACAGCTACGCCCGCGCGACTTCAGTGTTCGCCGAACAGCGGCATCATCCGGCTGATCCGGATCAATCCATTGCGGGTCAGGTAACAGGCAGTGGGGCTGGTCGGCGAGCTGGCTCCCGCGCCCCGTGGCATGGGCATCGCGAGCGATGAAAGCCCGCGAGTCCGACTGTCTTCAGAGCTGTTGCATCATCTTGCGAACACCGGCCACATGACGCCGGCTGACGATGAGCGCATCGCCATTGAGCCCCCTGAGGAACAGCTGGAAATGCCCCAGTGGCGTGCGTTGCAGCCGCTCGATGCGCTCGCGGGCCACCAGTGCGTTGCGGTGGATACGCACGAAGCGGTCGCCGAATTCGTCTTCCAGCGCCTTGAGCGGCTCGTCCAGTAGAACCTCGCCGCCGTCATGCCGCAGCGTGACGTACTTGTGATCGGCGATGAAGAAAATGACCTGGTCCAGCGGAATCAGCTCGATGCCCTTGCGCGTCCTGGCGCTGATATGACTACGCGGGCCGCTGCCACTTTCTGCCGCGGGACGCGTCATGGCCGCGAGCTGCACCCGGTTGGGCCGCTCGGCCTTCTTCAACGCCTCGACGAGGTTTTCGGGCCGCACAGGCTTGACCAGGTAGCCGACAGCGCTGACTTGAAAGGCATCGAGCGCGAATTCGTCATGGGCCGTGCAGAACACCACCGCGGGAGGCGCCTCGCGCTCGCACAATTTGGCGGCCACTTGCAGGCCATCAATACCTGGCATGCGAATGTCGAGCAGAACGACATCCGGCTTCAGGTTTTCAATCAGCGCCAAGGCCTCTTCACCATTGGCGGCGCTGGGTTCAAGTACCCTGTAACCCTCGATTTCGCCGACCAATCGGCTCAGTCGCTCGCGGGCCAGGGGTTCGTCATCAACGATCAGGACATTCATATAGCTCTGGCTTCCTGCGTGAGTCTCGCACAAGGATAGCGTAGACAGGTGTAGTGACGACCGTCACGGCGCTCCACGCTCAGACTGGCGTGCGGCCCAAAAAGTGCCGTAAGACGGGCACCTATATTTATCAGGGCCTGCTGCGTACCGTGGGAAGTCTGCCGTGTGGCAACTTCTTCAAAGGGATTGCTGACGCACAACATGAGCTCTCCCCCTCTGTAGTCTGCTTCGACCCGGACCACGCCCCCTTCCACTCGCGGGGCAATACCATAGATCAACGCGTTTTCCAGCAATGGCTGCAAGGTTAGCTGGGGAATCGGCAAGTCATCGGGAATTGTGTTCACCCTCCAGTCCAACTGTAGACGCTCGCCGAGACGATATTGCTCAATCGATAAATATCGTTTCGCCAAAGCCAGTTCCTCACCCCAGGTCACCAGGCTGCCGGGACTTGCCAGGCTTGCTCGGAACAGGTCCGAAAGATCCAGCACAGCCTGCTCCGCTCTGGCCGGATGGGTTGCTACCAGGCTTGCGATGCTGTTGAGCGTGTTGAACAGAAAGTGCGGCCGGATGCGCGCTTGCAGCGACTCGATCCGGGCCTGCAACTCACCTTGCTGTTGCTTGCGCCACTGGCTCTGCAGATAGAAATAGCGCAGCACCAGCGCCGACATGATCAGCGCGATCAGCGCATAGCGGATGTAGCGCTCGACCATCCCGTTCACGGAAATCCGCCCGGTTAGCTGGCAGATATCCGTGACTGCCGTGCACAGCACTGTCACGGCCACTACCAGAACACAGCCGATCAGCCCCGCCAGCCCGGCGGGAAGACGCGCCAGCCAAGGTCGCAATCCGCACAGCAGGCCGGCCGACAACAGCACGATCCATTGCACGAAGAGAGACATCAGCGCCAGCCGCACCCAGTCGAAGCCTGAATACATGGGCTCGACCAGTACCAATACCAGCACCAGTAGCTCGGCCAGCACGACAAGCACCAGCAACGCCTGCGGCAGGCACAATTCAGGGAGGAAAAACTCTTTGCCGGTTGCTGGCCCGGCGGCCGGGTCGGGGCGGTCTGTTCGCATGACTCCAGTCTCGTCCCGGACCTCGCCAGCGGCAAGCCGTCCGGGGATAAAAAAGCGACAACCCTGTTATCATCGCCTCCGTTCTTGTGCCGCGTTTCCGGGCACGCCACTTTCCAGCAGAGCAACGAGCGAAACCATGAGCACCGACAAGACCAACCAGTCCTGGGGCGGCCGCTTCAGTGAACCCGTCGACGCCTTCGTCGCGCGCTTCACCGCCTCCGTCACTTTCGACCAACGCCTGTACCGTCACGACATCATGGGTTCGATTGCCCACGCCACCATGCTGGCGCACGTCGGTGTGCTGACCGATGCCGAGCGCGACACCATCATCGATGGCCTCAAGACCATCCAGGGCGAAATCGAGGCCGGCCAGTTCGAATGGCGCGTCGACCTGGAAGACGTGCACATGAACATCGAAGCACGTCTTACCGATCGCATCGGCATTACCGGCAAGAAACTGCACACCGGTCGCAGCCGCAACGATCAGGTCGCGACCGATATCCGCTTGTGGTTACGTGACGAAATCGACCTGATCCTGAGCGAGATCACTCGCCTGCAGCAGGGTCTGCTGGGACTGGCCGAGCGTGAGGCCGACACCATCATGCCGGGCTTCACTCACTTGCAGACGGCTCAGCCGGTGACGTTCGGCCACCACATGCTGGCCTGGTTCGAAATGCTCAGCCGCGACCACGAACGTCTGGTCGATTGCCGCAAGCGCCTCAACCGCATGCCGCTCGGCAGCGCGGCGCTGGCCGGCACCACCTACCCGATCGATCGCGAGCTGACCTGCAAGCTGCTGGGCTTCGACGTCGTGGGGGGCAACTCGCTGGATGGCGTTTCGGATCGCGATTTCGCCATCGAATTCTGCTCCGCTGCCTCGCTGGCGATGATGCACCTGTCGCGTTTCTCCGAAGAGCTGGTGCTGTGGACCAGCGCTCAGTTCCAGTTCATCGATTTGCCGGACCGCTTCTGCACCGGCAGTTCGATCATGCCGCAGAAGAAGAATCCGGACGTTCCTGAGCTGGTCCGCGGCAAGAGCGGCCGTGTGTTCGGCGCCCTGATGGGCCTGCTGACCCTGATGAAGGGCCAGCCGCTGGCGTACAACAAGGACAACCAGGAAGACAAGGAACCGCTGTTCGACGCCGCGGATACGTTGCGCGACTCGCTGCGTGCGTTCGCCGACATGGTGCCGGCCATCAAGCCCAAGCACGCAATCATGCGCGAAGCGGCGCTGCGGGGCTTCTCCACCGCGACCGATCTGGCCGACTACCTGGTGCGCCGTGGCCTGCCATTCCGCGACTGCCACGAGATCGTTGGCCACGCGGTGAAATACGGTGTGGAAACCGGTAAGGATCTGGCTGAAATGAGCCTGGACGAATTGCGCCAGTTCAGCGACCAGATCGAGCAGGACGTGTTCGCCGTGCTGACGCTCGAAGGTTCGGTCAACGCCCGCAACCACATCGGCGGCACTGCTCCGGAGCAGGTACGTGCGGCGGTCGCTCGCGGTCAGGCGCTGCTGGCGGGGCGTTGATCCACAGCGCTCTGCGGCCTTCGTCGCCAGCAAGCTCCGTCCCACAGATCACTGAGATTTTGTGGGAGGGAGCTTGCTCGCGACATCTTCGGCTGCCATGCAGCCGATCGCGGATGAATCCGCTCCTACGGGGCGTTGCTATCCTGCTGCTCGCGCCACGGCCTGGACGGCAGCCAGGAATCGAGGCCAGTCGGCCTGCCGGGCTTCGGCGACTCGCTGCACGTTTTCATTGAAGGCCAGGCGATCCAGCAACGCCTGTGCCTTGGGCATGTCTGCCAGAAAGTCCAGTCCGAACAGCTCCTGGCCTACGCGCTGCGCCAGATCCACGGTGTACAGGAAGTAGATGTCCGCCACGGAGAAGCGCTCGCCCGCGACATAAGGGGTGAACCGGGCGCGCTGGGCCAACGCGGCAAAACCCTTGATCAGATCCCTGCGTGCCTTGAGCCTGAGGTCATGCGGGGTCGGGCGTCCACCAAAGATCACCTCGGCGTAGCACATCCGCGCGGGCAGTTCGATGTACAGCTCGATCTCCTTCACGACAGTCCACATCTGCGCCCGGGAAAAAGCGTCCGAAGGCACCAGCGGCCGCTCGGGAAATGTTTCCTCGAGATAGCGCAGAATCACGTCGGTCTCACTGATAAAGCCCTCCGGTGTGCCCAGTACTGGGACTTTGCCTCGGGCGCTGATTTCCAGCACTTCCGGACTCTGGCACCCATGCAGATGCACAGTCTCGAACGGCAGCTGCTTTTCCAGCAGCGCCAGTTGCACCATGTTGAAGTAATTGCTTGCCGCGTATCCGTACAGCTTGAACATCAGGCCTCCTAGACCTCCAGTAGTGTTTCTGGCGCAGCAATGTACTTATATTTCCGGCCTTGTCAGTACGTTAACGTTATCGAAGCGATTTATAGACATGTCCTACCGTTCCATCCGAAATCAGTGACAGGTTTGAAGTAAAATGCGTGTCCAACGCGAGGAATTATCATGACCGATCTGCTAGACAACGAACCCGACCAAGACGAAGAGGCGTTCGCGGCTTCAACCCTGATTCAGGCCATCGAGAATCAGATCGAAGCGGATAACCCTCCGGCCGCCAAGGCAACGCTCAACAAGCTGACGCTGGTGGGCTACGAGCGTGACGACATCCTCGAGTTGATGGCGCATGTACTGGCGTACGAAATCAACGCAATGCTCAAGGCAGATCGGCCATTCGATACGCAATGGTACGAAACCGCGCTTCGCGCGCTGCCGGAACTGCCCCCGGAAAAATAACCCTCGCCCGGTTGCGCAAGACGTCCAGAGCCTGACTACACTGCTAGAGCCCGCGGCCCGTACCGGTCCGGGGCTTTCGCGCCGGAGTGCGATGGCGTCTATCCACAGACAAGTCGGGAGCACCTATGTCGTATACCCCTGAACTGGTTGCCGAACTGGAAATTCTTGCGCTGTACAACCTTGCCAATACCCAGGAAGGCCTGAAGGTCCACCATCATGTGGCGGCGCCCTCGGCGATTGCGGCTGCACAAAGACTGTTCGAGAAAGGCCTTACCGATCAGGTCGATGGCGGCTACCTGACGAGCCTTGGGCACGAGGCCGCCGAGCATGCTCAGGCACTGCTGACGATTCTCAACGTCTCTTCGAAAGCTGCGTAAACACGTCGGGGCTGCATAAAAATTTGTGACGGCCCCTACATTTCCAGGATGATCGGTCGATAAAGAAAATTGGCGCCAG
The DNA here is from genome assembly GCF_036706555.1 of Pseudomonas sp. JDS28PS106. Taxonomy (NCBI): domain Bacteria; kingdom Pseudomonadati; phylum Pseudomonadota; class Gammaproteobacteria; order Pseudomonadales; family Pseudomonadaceae; genus Pseudomonas; species Pseudomonas sp. JDS28PS106. Next base: position 88,968 of record NZ_JBAJGT010000006.1, read on the forward strand.
AATCCCGACATCCCTCGGCTGTACTTCTTCGCCATCTTGCTCACAACTTCGCCGCCTGTCGGCCAGATGCTTTGAGTCGCGATGACGCATAACCTTGAAATTCGCCCTGACCTGGATGAGGGCATCGACCGCAAGGTACTCAGCCAGCTGCGAGACCGTTTCCTGAACCTTAATGACGGGCGATATGCCCGCGCCATGGAAGGTTTATCGACACGTCAGCAGACCGTTCTGACCCTGCTGCCATTGTTCTTCCACGTCAACCACCCGCTCCTGCCCGGTTATGTTTCGAGCAGCACCCCGGCCGGAGTCTCCCATTACGAGCCCGATGCCCAGGCATTGGCCGAAGCCCAGCGTCTGACGCGCTCGTTTTCCTACAAGGCGCGCCGTGGCAACCCACCCCAGCCGATTCACGGCCTGTTTCTGATGGGCAGTCTGGGTACGCTCGCTCAGGCAGATCAGAGCGATATGGATGTGTGGGTCTGCCACGATTCCGACCTGCCGGCCGAGGCGCTGGATGAGCTGCGTCGCAAATGCCAAGCCCTGGAAGCCTGGGCCGCCACGATGGGAGCCGAAGCGCATTTTTTTCTGATCGATCCGCAGCGTTTCAAGGCCGGCGATCGTGACACCCGGCTCAGCTCCGATGACTGCGGGACGACCCAGCATTTTCTGTTGCTGGACGAGTTTTACCGCACAGCCATCTGGCTGGCCGGGCGCACGCCGATGTGGTGGCGGGTTCCGGCCTATCAGGAAGACAACTACGAGGACTACACGCACACCCTGCTGTCCAAGCGTTTCATCCGCGCCGACGAGGTGCTCGATCTGGGGCCAATGGCACAGATTCCGGCCGGCGAATTTCTCGGCGCCGGTCTATGGCAGTTGTTCAAGGGACTCGACTCGCCCTACAAATCGGTCCTCAAGCTGCTGCTGATCGAAGTGTATTCCAGCGAATACCCCAGCGTGCAGTGTCTGAGTATGCGATTCAAACAGGCTGTGTTCGCCAACCGCCTCGACCTGGACGAGCTCGACCCCTATATGGTCGTGTACCGCAGGATCGAAGAGCATCTGCAGGCCCGCAGCGAGACCGAGCGGCTGGAACTGGTGCGGCGCAGCCTGTACCTCAAGGTCAATCGCAAGCTGACCGGCCCTGCCCGGCAGCGCAACAACAGCTGGCAACGGCAATTGCTGGAACGTCTGACCCATGAATGGGGCTGGGATACACGTCAACTGGCGCTGCTCGACAGCCGCAGCCAGTGGAAAGTCCGTCAGGTCGCGCATGAGCGTCGTTCGCTGGTCAATGAACTGAATTACAGCTACCGCTTCCTGACCCTGTTCGCCCGGTTGCACAACATCGCAAACGTCATCGACACGCGGGATATGAAAGTGCTCGGCCGGCGTCTGTATGCGGCCTTCGAACGCAAGGCGGGCAAGATCGAGTTCATCAACCCCGGCATCGCTCCCGACCTGGCCGAGGACACGCTGACCCTGGTGCAGTCGCCCAACAAGCGCGAGCCCGGCAAGACCCAGTGGGCGTTGTACAACGGCAATCTGGGTGTGTACGAATGGGAGAATTTCTCACCTATCAAGCGCAGCCGCGAACTGCTGGAGCTGCTGACCTGGTGCCATCGCAACGGCGTGATCGATGCGACCACGCGACTGGCGTTGCACCCCGGCACCAGCGATCTGACCGAATTCGAGCTTTTCAATCTGCTGGGCGCCTTGCAGCAGTCGATCAGGCTGCCGCTGGCCGACGTCGGCGATAACATGCTGCTCAGGGCCAGCGGACCGAAAGAAATCCTGCTGCTGGTCAACGTCGGAGTCGATCCGCTGCGTCATCACCGCGACCTCAACATCCTGATGACCACCGAGCGTACCGACTCGCTCAGCTATGCCGGGGTACGGGAAAACCTGGTGCTGACGCTGGATCAGATCACGCTCAACAGCTGGAACGAGACGCTGGTCAGTCGCTTCGATGGCCCGCATGCACTGCTCGACTGCATCAGCGAGCTGCTTGGCATGCTGAGCGCCAGCCCGGTCGAGCCGCATATCCGCGTCCGCTGCTTCTGCCATAACCGTGCCTCGGCGATAGCCCAACGCGTGGAAGAGCTGGTCAGCACGGCTCGCCTGCTGCATGCCCGGCGCTTGAACCACCGCTACCTGATTCAGGTCCAGCAGCAATACCACATATTGGAAATGCGCCCCGAGCAGGTGACTCACGTGGTGGTCAACAGCCTGGGCGGGCTGTTCAACTATCTCGGCGAGGAGCTGCCGCGTTACAGCCCGCTGCATCTGGACCCACAAGCGCTTGACGACCACGACCTGGCGCTAATCCTGCCGTTCGGGCAGCCGGAGTGCATTCAGGTGTTCTACCGGGTGAACGAAACGGAAGCCGATCTTTATGTGCTCGATGAGCACAACTCGCTCTGGCATCAGCGCTTGCCCTATCACGATGAGCAGAGCCTGCTGCTGCCGCTGCAACGTTTCCTGCATGCGCTGGTGTACCGGCGCGGCGCGTCCATCGCGCTGGATGACCCGGCCGAGCCGGCATCGCTGGACATTCTTTATTACGAGCTATTGCCATCGGGAGCCGGTCGGGCGCGGCGAATCGAATCACGTCCATTGCCGACCGTGGGGCACAGAGCGTTTTACGACGTGCAGGCAATCATCGAAGAAACCTCGCCCGGCCAGCGCAGCGTGACGCTCTATTGCGACAACAGCGAGTACTCCGAACTGGAATTCGGCGAGCGCCTCTATGCCGAAGTGGCCCGGCAAATCCTCGCCAGACGCCGCGAACCCGTGCGCTACCGCTGCTACATCACCGACCTGGACCTGTCCGGCTTGTTCGACGACGGCCACGGCCAGAGCATTCTGTATCTGCAGCACAAGGCGGAGCTGGAAAAGCTGCTGAATGAGGCGATGGATAATTGTTTTTAAAACGTCGCGAAGCTGTAGGAGCGGCCGGGCGGCGTTCCGCTTTAGCCGCGAGACAATTGATCAGGCGATGAACATGCTGCGCCTGTGCGGCTAATCGCGGCTAAAGCCGCTCCTACAAACCGCGCGCTATTGCGTGCACATTGCAACATGGGTTCCAGCGATAACGTACTATTGCATAATTCTTTGATTAAAGGATGACTGCCATGCATACCTCCCGCGGTGAGCACAATTCAGATCTGGACCAGTTGCGCGCTGAGATATCGGCGTTCCAAGAGGAAATGCGTCAGGCGGCTCTGACTCCCGCGCGACAGGGTCGGGTTTCCTTTATCTTGGGGGCTAGTACTGCGCTGACAGTTTATGTGGTCGTCACTCTGCTCCAGCGTTTCGCCTGACCGACTTGCGCCTCTACTGATACTCCCCCGCCGCTTCCGGCTGGTATTCCACCGCGAGCAGCGTGAGCTTGAGCGTCTTGCCGCCCGGCGCGGGCCAGTCGATGTGCTGGCCGACCTGCAAACCCAGGAGCGCGGAACCTATCGGGGCCAGGACCGAAACCGTGCCTTCGACACCCGCGTCCTGCGGATAGACGAGTTTGAGGTGGTAATCCTTGCCGCTGCTTTCCTCGCGGCAGTGCACACGCGAATTCATGGTCACCAGACCCGCGGGCACTTCGTCGAGACCGACCACTTGATCGGCGCGGTCCAGTTCGGCCTGCAGCGCTTTGACGCCGGGGCTGGATTCGTCCTGGCTGTCGATCAGCCGCTCAAGACGTTGCACATCGAGCCGGGTAAGGATGATGGAAGGGGTAGTGTTCATGCCGGGCTCACTCCTGTTCTGCACGTTATGAAAGCAAAACCCCGCCAGCGTGGGCGGGGTTCTGATAGGCCTCTATTCAAGAGAAGCAGGTTCTCACGCTACCAACAGAGTGGAGACGGCACAACCCGACGGGACGTTATCCGGTCTGCCCGGTGTGCAGGCGGCGCTGGTCCGCTTCGCGGCGAATCTGACGCCGGCGCTCGTCGTCCGCCGAGCGCCATTCGCGAATATCCTCCACATGGCGGAAGCACCCGAGGCAAACCTTCTGTTCATCCAGACGGCACAGGCTGACACAGGGCGACGGCACGGCGGGGCTGACATTGCTGAACAGCGGCTTGGGTGGCCGTGGGGGCGTGGTAGAAGGCTGGGACACGATCAGATCTCGTCGAAGTCCAGCTCGACGCCGGCCTGCTCGCGAGTAAAACGGGTCAGCATTTCGCTCAACAGCTCATCGGTCGAATCGCAGGCCCAGCGGCCGTGTTCTTCGTCGTAGTCGAAATGGAAGCCGCCCGAACGCGCCGCCAGCCAGAGCTGGCGCAGTGGCTCCTGCCGGCTGAAGATCAATTGCGTGCCGTTTTCGAATTTCACGGTCAGCACGCCGGCGGAGTTTTCAAGGTCCAGGTCCAGGTCGCTTTCATCGAAAATATCTTCCAGCGCCTGTTGGGTCGCATCGACCAGGTCGTGAAAGCGGGCTTCGGTCAAACTCATGTCGGGAACCTCGAAAAAATGTCGGCAGATGACGCAGTCACGCAAGATACGGAGGCCGCAAGGCAAATGCAAAGGCTGGCCGACCGCTGCTTCGAAAAGCTCGCCGGCGAACCGCGCTGGTGCCGTGGATTCGCCGCGCAGGCCCGCCGGACGGGCGGGAGACTACATAGGCAATCCGGCGGGTGGCCGGTATACTCGGGCGCAATTAACGCTTTTACAAAGGATTTCGCCATGAAGCGCCTGATCTCTTCGCTTGCTGCGCTCGTCGCGGTGGCTTGTCTGGTTACTGCCTGCGGTCAGAAAGGCCCGTTGTACCTGCCTGACGACGCCAAGGCCTCCGAAAAACACGACAAATCGCAGTCGCACAAGCATCTTTAAGGGATTTTCATGGACGCCTTCAACTACCGCGACGGCGAGCTGTTCGCGGAAGGAGTGGCATTGTCTGCCATTGCCGAACGCTTCGGCACGCCGACTTATGTTTACTCGCGCGCTCACATCGAAGCGCAATACCGTGCCTACGCCGACGCCCTGAGCGGCATGCCGCATCTGGTCTGCTTCGCGGTCAAGGCCAACTCGAACCTGGGTGTGCTCAACGTGCTGGCACGTCTGGGCGCCGGTTTCGACATCGTTTCGCGAGGCGAGCTGGAGCGCGTTCTGGCGGCCGGCGGTCAGGCGGACAAGATCGTGTTTTCCGGTGTCGGCAAGACCCGTGACGACATGCGCCGCGCGCTGGAAGTCGGCGTGCATTGCTTCAATGTCGAGTCCACCGACGAGCTCGAACGTCTGCAGGTGGTGGCTGCCGAACTCAACGTGCGCGCCCCGATTTCGTTGCGGGTCAACCCCGACGTCGACGCCGGCACCCACCCGTATATCTCCACGGGCCTCAAGGAAAACAAATTCGGTATCGCCATCGCCGATGCCGAAGACGTGTATGTGCGCGCCTCCCAGCTTCCCAACCTGGAAGTGATCGGCGTGGACTGCCACATCGGTTCGCAGCTGACGACGCTTGAACCTTTCATCGATGCGCTGGACCGCCTGCTGGACCTGGTCGACCGTCTCGGCGACTGCGGCATCCACCTGCGCCATATCGATCTGGGCGGCGGACTGGGCGTGCGCTATCGCGACGAAGAGCCGCCACTGGCTGCCAACTACATCAAGGCCGTGCGCGAGCGTCTCGAAGGTCGTGACCTGGGTCTGGTCTTCGAGCCGGGCCGTTTCATCGTCGCCAACGCTGGCGTGCTGGTGACTCAGGTCGAGTACCTCAAGCACACCGAGCACAAGGATTTCGCCATCGTCGATGCGGCGATGAACGACCTCATTCGTCCGGCGCTGTATCAGGCCTGGATGGACGTGACGGCCGTGCGCCCGCGCGATGAGCAGCCGCGTACTTACGACATCGTCGGACCGATCTGCGAAACCGGCGATTTCCTGGCAAAAGGCCGGAATCTGGCGCTGGCCGAAGGCGATCTGCTGGCCGTGCATTCGGCGGGAGCCTACGGGTTCGTCATGAGTTCGAACTACAACACTCGCGGCCGCGCCGCTGAAGTGCTGGTCGACGGTAACGAAGTCTTCGAAGTGCGTCGTCGCGAAACCATTGCCGAGCTGTACGCCGGCGAAAGCCTGCTGCCGGAGTAAACCCATGCTGCTGCGTTTTACCAAAATGCATGGCCTGGGCAACGACTTCATGGTCCTGGACCTGGTGAGCCAGCACGCGCACATCCAGCCCAAGCATGCCAAACAGTGGGGCGACAGGCACACCGGGATCGGCTTCGACCAGTTGCTGCTGGTCGAGGCGCCGAGCAATCCGGATGTGGACTTTCGCTACCGGATCTTCAACTCGGACGGTTCGGAAGTCGAGCAGTGCGGCAATGGCGCTCGCTGCTTTGCCCGTTTCGTGCTCGACAAGCGCCTGACCGCCAAGCGTCGCATCCGGGTCGAAACCAAGGCCGGCATCATCGAGCTGGATATTCGAAATGACGGGCAGATCTGTGTCGATATGGGGCCGCCTCGCTTCGTACCGTCCGAAATCCCGTTCGAAGCCGCTGAACAGGCGATGACCTATAACCTCGACGTCGACCAGCAGACCATCGAGTTGTCGGCCGTATCGATGGGCAATCCGCATGCCGTGCTGCGCGTGGATGACATCAATGCCGCGCCGGTCCACGAGTTGGGTCCGAAAATCGAACACCACCCGCGCTTTCCGGCACGGGTCAACGTGGGATTCCTTCACGTCGTGGACCGACAGCGCGCCCAGCTGCGCGTCTGGGAGCGCGGCGCGGGAGAAACCCAGGCCTGTGGCACCGGGGCATGCGCCGCGGCCGTCACTGCCATCAGCCAGGGCTGGATGGACTCGCCACTGCTGATCGACCTGCCGGGCGGGCGACTGTCCATCGAATGGGCCGGCCCCGGTCATTCGGTCATGATGACCGGTCCGGCCGTGCGGGTTTACGAAGGCCAAGTGCGTTTATGAGTGAGCAGACGAGATGACCGATCAGCCTCCGGCTTCAACCGGCAACACCAGCGAATCGCCTGCCGATAGCGCAGCGCCCCAACTTGAAGCGGAGGCCGTCATCGCCTTCCTGCTCCAGCATCCCGAATTCTTCGCCGAACACGATGAGCTGCTGGTTTCGATGCGCATCCCGCATCAGCGCGGCGACACCGTGTCGCTGGTCGAACGTCAGCTCAAGCTCCTGCGCGAGCGCAACATCGAAATGCGGCATCGTCTGTCCCAGCTGATGGACGTGGCGCGGGACAACGATCGGCTGTTCGAAAAGACCCGTCGCCTCAATCTTGCGTTGATGGATGCCACCAGCCTCGACGAGCTGATCATTGCCGTTGAAGACAGCCTGCGTCAGGACTTCAAGGTCCCCTTCGTCAGCCTGATTCTGTTCAGTGACAACCCTGCCGCCGTCGGGCGCTGGACCAGCAGCGCCGAGGCTCAGAAGGCCATCGGCGGACTGATCGGCGAGAAGACGGTCTGCGGAGCGCTGCGCGAGCACGAGCTGGCGTTCCTGTTCGGCGCGGAGCAGAGCCAGGAAGTCGGATCGGCCGCCCTCGTGACCCTCAGCCACTTGGGTCTGCACGGCGTGCTGGCGGTCGGAAGTCGCGACCCTCAGCACTACAAAAGCTCGGTCGGTACGCTGTTCCTGGGTTATATCGCCGATGTGCTGAGCCGGCTGGTACCGCGTTTCACTCACTCCTTGCGCTCGGTCCGCTGAGGCATGGAGCGCCACCTGGATGCCTACTGCGTGCACCTGCGCAGTGAGCGTCAGGTTTCGCCGCATACGCTGGATGCCTATCGGCGTGACCTGAACAAGGTCGTTGCCTGGTGCGAGCAGGCCGGCGTCGCCAGTTGGGCGGACCTGGATATCCAGCATCTGCGCAGTTTCGTCGCCCGCCAGCATCATCAGGGACAGTCGTCCCGAAGCCTGGCTCGCCTGCTTTCGGCGGTACGCGGTCTGTACCAGTACCTGAACCGTGAAGGTATCTGCGAGCATGATCCGGCTAACGGGCTGTCTCCGCCCAAGGGCGAGCGCCGGCTGCCCAAGACGCTGGACACTGATCGCACCGCGCAGTTGCTCGATGGCGGCGTTGAAGATGATTTTCTGGGCCGTCGCGATCACGCCATTCTCGAACTGCTGTATTCCTCCGGGCTGCGGTTGTCTGAACTGGCCGGACTGAACCTTGATCAACTCGATCTGGGTGCCGGGCTGATACAGGTGCTTGGCAAGGGCAGCAAGACACGCGTCCTGCCTGTGGGCAGCAAGGCTCGCCGGGCGCTGGAGGCCTGGTTACCGTTGCGCGCATTGACCAACCCCAGAGACGACGCAGTATTCGTCAGCCAGAAAGGTACTCGTCTGGGGCCGCGGGCTATTCAAGTGCGGCTTCGGACCGCCGGAGAGCGCGAACTGGGGCAAAACCTGCATCCGCACATGTTGCGTCACTCGTTCGCCAGCCATCTGCTGGAGTCGTCGCAGGATCTGCGCGCCGTCCAGGAGTTGCTCGGCCATGCCGATATCAAGACCACGCAGATCTATACCCATCTAGACTTCCAGCATCTGGCGTCGGTATACGATGGCGCCCATCCCCGCGCCAAACGCAAAGGATCTGCCCATGATTAAGCTCATCACGTTCGATCTGGACGACACGCTCTGGGACACCGCCCCGGCGCTGGTCGGCGCCGAGGCCGCATTGCGCGACTGGCTCACCGAGCATGCACCGCTGCTGGGGCCGGTGCCGGTCGAGCATCTGTGGGAAATCCGCACGCGGCTGATCGAGGCCGAGCCCTCGTACAAACATCGCATCAGCGCCCTGCGCCGTCAGGTGCTCTATCACGCGCTGGAAGACGCGGGCTATGACGCTGAGCAAGCACAAGACCTGGCCGAGCAGAGTTTCGAAGTGTTCCTTCACGGGCGGCATCAGGTGCAGATATTTCCGGACGTGCAACCGACCCTGGAAATCCTCGCCAAGACCTTCATGCTGGGTGTCATCACCAACGGCAACGCAGACGTGCGCCGGCTGGGTCTGGCCGATTACTTTTCGTTCGCCCTGTGCGCCGAGGATCTTGGAATCGGCAAACCCGATCCCGCGCCCTTCCTCGAAGCGCTACGTCGAGCCAACGTCGACGCCAGCGTGGCGGTGCATATCGGCGACCACCCCAGCGACGACATCGCCGGCGCCCAGCAAGCGGGCATGCGCGCCATCTGGTACAACCCGCAAGGCAAGGTGTGGGACGCTGACAGACTGCCGGATGCGGAGATCCACAACCTGTCGCAGTTGCCGGAGGTTCTGGGTCGCTGGGCGTGAATCCGTAAGACTTACCCGCTGCGCTTCCCTTTGTAGGAGCCACCGGGGCGGCGTTCCGCCTTGCTGGCGATAAACAATGACGCGTACTGCCTGAAAAAACGTGCACGGTTAATCGCCAGCAAGCTGGCTCCTACGACGGGCAATGCGCAAAAAAAAGCCCGCAGCGACAGCGGGCTTTTTTCATACGACCTTACTGCCCTCAGATAGGGCGGCTGCCGTATTTGTTGTCAGGCTTCTTGGGCGGATCGGCGACCACGTTGGGTTCCACTTCCTGCACCTTGCCACCCCGAGCCAGGAATTCTTCCATGGCGCGGGCAAGAGCATCACGCTCCTTGTTCTTTGCTTCTACGCTGGGCAGCTCATCGACCGATATTGCAGCCTTGGCCTTGCCCTTGGCGGGTGTGGCCGCAACTTCAGCACCGTCATCAGCGTCGGAGGCGTCGTCTTCGGGAGCAGCAGCAAGCTCCTCGCCGTCGTCCTCGCCTTCCAGGTCATCTACCAGATCATCGTTGTCGTCGTCGCTCATGTTCTACCTCATGACTTGCGAAAGCAGATTAGTTATAGCCCAGCAGCCTCAAAATCCAAGGCTGTCGGAAAAAATTCAAAATCGCCTTGTCTGGCGATCATGTCCAGTCACCCTGAAGGGTGGCCAGGACGTTGCGGGCGCCGCCTGAATCACGGTGCTCGCCCAGATAGATACCTTGCCAGGTACCCAGCGCCAGTCGTCCTGCCGTTACCGGCAAAACCAACTGGCAACCCAGCAGACTGGCCTTGAAGTGCGCCGGCAAGTCATCAGGACCTTCGTCGTTGTGTTCGTAACCGCTGGCGCCCTGCGGTACCAGACGGCTGAAAAAACGCTCGAAATCACGACGTACCGCCGGATCGGCGTTCTCGTTGACGGTTAACGAGGCCGAGGTATGTTGCAGCCACAAGTGCAGCAGGCCGACACGGCAACCGCGCAACTCGGGCAAGCCGGCGAGCAGCTCGTCAGTGACCAGATGAAACCCGCGAGGTCGAGCCTTGAGGGTAATTCTGGATTGATGCCACATACCGTTCTCCGTACGTTCGGCGCGCATTCTAACTCGCCTGCAAAAAAAGCAAAGCTCACAATACTGCGGCTTTCGGACGAGTTGACAGCAACCTCTGGGGTTCCTCTGGATGGACCTTGTCGAACCGCTGGAATCCGTTACGGCGGCAACATCAATGACAGCGCGAACCGGCAGTTGATTCACATGAGGCAGACAAAAAAAATGCCCGGAGACCGGGCATTTTCGTTTTCGCAACAGTAGCCGCTTACAAGTTGTAGCCACGCTCGTTGTGTTGCGCAAGGTCCAGTCCGACAGACTCTTCCTCGTCGGTGACACGCAGCCCCATCACCACGTCCAGCACCTTGAGGATGATGAAGGTCACGACAGCGGTGTAGACCACTGTGAAGGCGACGCCTTTGAATTGAATCCAGACCTGTGCGCCGATGTCGGTCACGGCACCGAAGCCGCCCAGTGCCGGGGCCGCGAATACGCCGGTGAGGATCGCGCCAACGATGCCGCCGACGCCGTGCACGCCGAAAGCGTCCAGCGAGTCGTCATAGCCCAGCTTGCGCTTGAGGGTCGTGGCGCAGAAGAAGCAGATCACGCCGGAAGCCAGGCCGATCACCAGAGCACCCATCGGGCCAGCGGTACCGGCGGCCGGAGTGATCGCGACCAGACCGGCAACCACGCCGGAGGCGATGCCCAATGCGCTTGGCTTACCGTGGGTTACCCATTCAGCGAACATCCAGCCCAGTGCCGCCGCGGCGGTTGCGATCTGGGTAACCAGCATCGCCATGCCCGCAGTGCCATTGGCTGCCGCGGCGGAGCCGGCGTTGAAGCCGAACCAGCCGATCCACAGCATGGCCGCGCCGACCAGGGTGTAACCCAGGTTGTGCGGAGCCATCGGGGTGGTCGGGAAACCTTTACGCTTGCCCAGTACCAGGCACGCGACCAGACCGGCGATACCGGCGTTGATGTGAACCACGGTACCGCCCGCGAAATCCAGGACACCCCAGTCCCACATCAGGCCGCCCACGCCGCCCCAGACCATGTGGGCGATCGGTGCGTAGACCAGCGTGAACCAGATGCCCATGAACACCAGCATCGCGGAGAACTTCATGCGCTCGGCAAAGGCACCGACGATCAGCGCCGGGGTGATGATGGCGAACGTCATCTGGAAGGTGACGAATACCGCTTCCGGAAACAGGGCGGCGGAGCCAGTGATGCTCGATGGCGTGATGCCCGCCAGGAACGCCTTGCCCAGACCTCCGAAGAAGGAATTGAAGTTGACGACGCCCTCTTCCATGCCGGTCGTGTCGAATGCCAGGCTATAGCCGTATACGACCCAGAGAATGCTGATCAGGCCGGTGATGGCAAAACATTGCATCATCACGGAAAGAACGTTTTTCGAACGAACCATGCCGCTGTAGAACAGCGCCAGGCCCGGAATGGTCATGAACAGGACCAGTGCGGTCGCGGTCAGCATCCAGGCGGTATCGCCGGAATTGAGCACAGGTTCGGCAACCGGGTCAGCCGCCAGGGCCATACCAGGTAATGCGAGGGACAACAGGGCTCCTAGCCCTGCGAATTGACGCAGAGTCATATTTTTTCTCCTGGGGCTTTGGAGGGTGCTTACAAAATGGCTGCGCTTGCTCGCCTATTTGTAAACACCCTCTTGGGGGTGGCGGCTTAAATCGCGTCGGTATCGGTTTCGCCGGTACGGATGCGAATGGCCTGCTCGAGATTCACCACGAAAATCTTGCCGTCGCCGATCTTGCCGGTGTTGGCCGCTTTGGTGATGGCCTCGATCACGCGATCCAGATCCTTGTCGTCGATGGCGACATCGATCTTCACCTTGGGAAGGAAGTCGACTACGTACTCAGCACCGCGGTACAGCTCAGTGTGACCCTTCTGGCGACCGAAGCCTTTGACCTCGGTGACGGTGATGCCCTGCACGCCGATTTCCGACAACGACTCGCGAACGTCGTCCAGCTTGAACGGCTTGATGATTGCAGTGACTAGCTTCATGAAACTTTCTCCCGAATTGATGGACTTGCCCCAGGAAAACAAACCCGACTCAAGTCTAAGCGCAGTGCCTGGCTTTGTAACGCGTCGGTCGCCGGATGAGCCGGACCAACTCCAGAAAACCGCTTCTGACGAAACATTCCCCGCTCCGCCTGCCGCACTGCCTTAGTCACAGCGACTGCATCAGTGCATGGGTCACTTGCCTCTAAGCAGAAAGCTTGCCAGTTCATGCGCAGCCATGAAAACCGGGCCACCCGACCGATTTACATAGGCTGGAAGGTCGCTTGTAGCGACTGTGCGCACAACAATAGTGCGCGCGTGCACGCCTGACTGCCCGATAGTTGTGCATGGGGATGGCTGAAAAATGGCCTGGGCAGGGCGTGCTACACTGCCGCCCAATCTGAATCGGGAGAATGCACATGCTTGCGCCAAAAGCTTTTCTGGACGCCTTGAGCGGCCACGCCTCTCGCCTGTTCAATGGCGAGAACCCTCTGCCTCGTAACGAATTCGAAACCCAGTTCAAGGCGCTGCTGCACAGTGCTTTCAGCAAGCTGGATATGGTCAGCCGCGAAGAATTCGACAGCCAGATGGCCGTCCTGGCCCGGACTCGCGCGCGCCTGGAGGCGCTGGAAGCCAAGGTGGCAGAAATGGAAGAAAGAACCGCCGCATCGACCGAGGCGGATCGCCTGTCCGACCCTCGCTGATTCGCACGTCTCGTTTTGGAACGCCATCTGCCCCTCATGATGGCGTTTACACTCTGTAGCCATTCCCTCGCTCGCCCTGCCCTTGAATGTCGCACGATGGCCTGTGTCGCACTTTCAAGGAACGAATCATGTCTCTGGCCATTGTTCACAGCCGAGCCCAGGTGGGCGTGGAAGCCCCTGCCGTAACCGTCGAAGCTCACCTTGCCAACGGTCTCCCGGCGCTGACGCTGGTGGGCTTGCCCGAAGGCGCGGTCAAGGAAAGCAAGGACCGGGTGCGCAGCGCCATTCTCAATTCCGGACTGGATTTCCCGGCCCGTCGCATCACGCTCAACCTGGCGCCGGCGGACCTGCCCAAGGATGGCGGGCGCTTCGATCTGGCAATCGCCCTGGGCTTGCTGGGCGCCAGCGGGCAAGTGCCACTGACGGCGCTGCAGGATATCGAGTGCCTTGGCGAGCTGGCGTTGTCGGGCGCGATTCGTGCTGTGCAGGGCGTGTTGCCGGCGGCGCTGGCGGCTCGTAATGCGGAGCGCACGCTTATAGTGCCGGCGGCGAATGCCGAGGAGGCCTGTCTGGCCTCTGGATTGCGCGTCATTGCCGTCAACCACCTGCTGGAGCTGGTCGCGCATTTCAACGGCAGAACACCGATTGCGCCGTATCAGGCGCACGGCCTCATTGCTCGAGCACGGCCTTACCCCGATCTCAACGAAGTGCAGGGCCAGATCGCTGCCAAGCGAGCACTGGTGGTCGCTGCGGCAGGCGCCCATAACCTGCTGTTCAGTGGACCGCCAGGAACCGGCAAGACTCTGCTTGCCAGCCGCTTGCCCGGTCTGTTGCCTCCGCTGGACGAGTGCGAAGCACTGGAAGTCGCGGCCATTCAGTCGGTTGCCAGCCAGACGCCCCTGGATTGCTGGCCGCAGCGCCCGTTTCGCCAACCGCACCATTCCGCATCGGGACCGGCGCTGGTGGGAGGCGGCAGCCGCCCGCAACCTGGCGAGATAACCCTCGCTCACCACGGCGTCCTGTTTCTGGATGAGCTGCCTGAGTTCGATCGGCGCGTGCTGGAGGTTTTGCGCGAGCCGCTGGAGTCGGGGCATATCGTGATTGCGAGAGCGCGCGACCGGGTGCGCTTCCCGGCCCGCTTCCAGCTCGTGGCGGCCATGAATCCCTGCCCGTGCGGCTATCTGGGCGAGCCCACCGGGCGCTGCCGTTGCTCGACCGAGCAGGTCGAACGCTACCGCAACAAACTGTCCGGTCCGCTGCTGGACCGCATCGACCTGCATCTGACTGTCGCCCGCGAGACCACTGCCCTTCACCACATCCCGCAGACCGGAGATGACACCGCCAGCGCCGCCGCGCGTGTCGCCCAGGCGCGTGAACGGCAGCAACGTCGGCAGGGATGTCCCAATGCTTTTCTCGACCTTACAGGCCTGCGCCAACACTGCGCGTTGTCCAGCACCGACGAAAGCTGGCTGGAAACCGCGTGCGAGCGTTTGACGCTGTCATTGCGGGCCGCGCACCGACTGTTGAAAGTCGCGCGAACGCTGGCGGATCTGGAGCAGGTCGAAGCCATCAAGCGTGAGCATCTGGCGGAGGCGCTGCAGTATCGGCCGTCGAGCCAGTGAAGCGGTCATGGGCTATGGGAAAAGACCTGTGAAACGTCCCACTCAACGCGTCGGAGAAGGCTGTCTCGACGAGCGGCTCGTGCCGACAGTAGCGGCACCCTCAGACCTCTATGCTCTCTCTTCGCTCACCGCTCCCCGAAAAAGCGTCGTTGCATGTATCTCATTTGAGATACATGCTGGGTCAGTCATTTTCAGGAGACCCACCATGATGGCCAAGACATCCATGTTGCATGTACGCATAGACGATGAACTGAAAGTGCTAGCGACTGAAAATCTCGCGAGATTCGGACTTACGATTTCCGATGCTGTTCGCATCCTCCTGACCCGTGTCGCCCGTGAAGGTGCGCTGCCGCCAGGCTTTACCAGTGACGAAGCCACCTATGATCAGTGGTTCCGAGCGAAGGTCAGGGAGGCGCTCGATGATCCTCGGCCCCCAACCTCTCACGATCAGGTCATGCAGAAAGCCCAGGTGCTGATTGACAGGAAACGTCGTGGCGGAAGTTGAGTGGAGCGCCCTGGCCGAGCAGGATTTGTTAGAAATTCTCAGCTACATTGCCGACGAAAATCCCGACGCGGCGAAGCGCTTCAACGACAGGATTCAAATCAGAGTAACGGCTCTGGCTGCGCAGCCAAGGCAATACCGGACAGGTCGTGTAGCAGGAACTCGCGAGATGGTCGTTCATCCCTGCTATGTGGTGGTTTACACCGAAATGGACGCGAAGGTTTTGATACTCCGCGTTTTGCATACAGCCCTGCAGTGGCCCGTCGGCTCATGACGGGCCTGCTGGATGTGGATTACCGAAACCGATCAACCTCATTACGCAGCTGCCCCGCCAGCGAGTTCAGCTCCTCGGCCGTGATCGCCAGGTTGGAAACGACTTCGCGTTGTTCGCTGTTGGCCATGGCAATGCTTTGCAGGTTGCTGCTGAGCATGGTCGCGGTGCTGCTCTGTTCCTGGGTGGCCGTGGTGATGGCGGCGAACTGCAAGCCTGCAGAGCGGCTTTGTTCGTCGATCTGGGCCAGGGCGGCGGCGACTTTCGCGTTGCGCGACAAGCCTTCCTGCATCAGGACGTTGCCCTGCTGCATGGTGCTGATCGCATTGCCGGTTTCCTGCTGGATGCTGGCGATCATGCCCGAAATTTCGTCGGTGGCCTGACGGGTACGCGATGCCAGGCTGCGAACCTCGTCGGCGACTACCGCGAATCCGCGACCCTGTTCACCGGCCCGTGCCGCTTCGATAGCCGCGTTGAGTGCCAGCAGGTTGGTCTGTTCGGCAATCGAGGTGATCACGCCGACGATGCTGCCGATTTCCTGGGAACGCTGGCCCAGGGTGTCGATGACGGTCGCAGTGCTGTTGAGCGACGAGGCGATCTGTTGCAGCGACGAGGACGCTTCTTCCATCGAGGTCCGGCCGATGCGGGTCTGCTGGGCGTTCTCCTGCGCCAGGCGCTCGGTATTGCTCATGTTGTCGGCGATGTTCATGGACGTGGAGCTGAACTCCTCGACCGCGCCGGCCATGCTGGTGATTTCACCGGACTGCTGTTCCATGCCTTCATAGGCGCCGCCGGACATGCCGGACAGCGCGTGGGCACGGGTGCTGACTTCCTGAGCTGCCGTGCGGATGTGCGACACCATCGAAGACAAGGCCTCGCCCATCTTGTTGAAACTGCCTGCGAGCTGGCCGATTTCGTCCTGACTGGTGACGTTGGAGCGCACGCTGAGGTTGCCTGCACCCAGCGCGTCAGCCTGACGAACCAGCTCGGACAGTGGACGCAATTTGCTGCGCAGCAGCCAGATGGCGCTGCCTACCGCGATCAGCATGGCCAACAGGCTGCCGATGGCCAACTGAGTGCCCACGTTCCAGGTGACTGCGCTGATTTCGTCATGCGGCATGCTCGACAACACGGTCCAGGGGCCGCCGCTGAATGTGTGGCCGACGCTGTAGAACTCCTGACCGCCTTCCTGCCAGAACTGACCCTTGCCGGGCTGTTTGACGACATCGGCCACTGCCTTGGCAGCCTCGGCAGGCGACTTGATACCCGCTGGCGCTACCAGCCAGTTGCCTTTGTCGTCCAGCAGAGCCAGCGAGCCGGTCTTGCCGATACGGAATTTACGCAGGTTTTCGA
This sequence comes from Pseudomonas sp. JDS28PS106, assembly GCF_036706555.1. NCBI lineage: Bacteria > Pseudomonadati > Pseudomonadota > Gammaproteobacteria > Pseudomonadales > Pseudomonadaceae > Pseudomonas > Pseudomonas sp. JDS28PS106. Next base: position 105,731 of record NZ_JBAJGT010000006.1, read on the forward strand.
ACTGGGTGTTCTGCGCATCGGTGTAGTCGAAGCCCACATAGAGCGCCGCGATGATCCCGCCGCTTGTGTCACGCACAGGCGAATACTGGGTCATGACGTTGCGTTCGAACAACACAGTCTTGCCGACGTATTCCTGGCCGGCCATGAGTCGGCTGTAAGCCGGGCTCTGGTGATCGAGGGTCGTGCCGATGGCGCGGGAGCCGTCCTGCTTGGTCACCGAGGTGCTGATGCGCACGAAGTCATCGCCGCGACGCACGAAAATCGTCGCGGTGCCTGCTGTCAGGCGGCGGAATTCGTCGACTTCGGTGAAGTCATTGTTCAGCGCATGATCGCCAAGAAACAGGCCGGGCGTCTGGCTGCCGGCAACCGAAAAGCTCTGGTCGGGACGCAGGGTCAATCCCGCCGCGAAACGCTTTTCGAACAAGCCGCTCAGACGCTGCGTACTGTCGCGCAAGGTGCTGTGAAAAGTCGCCAGCTGGTCGGCGAGCAGGCGCGCTTCGCTGCCCATGTGTTCTTCGCGAATGACAAGGTTCGATGAATCCAGGGATCTAAGGGCAAACAACGTGCTGCCACTGATGACCACTGCCAAAATCACAGCCAAAGCAATACCGAGTTGCGTCGCAATTCGGGCACGGGGCTTGGACATAACGACTCCGAGCCGGGTGGTTGGGCTCGCCTGCTCCGCGGCGACCATCCGGCAAATTTATTTTAGTTAGGATACTTACCGTTACAGGATGAACGGCGTCTCGTCTCATAGTTCGGCACGCAAGGCCGATACTTGAGTTCAGCGCGCGGACATTAGCAGAAGATCCCCACTAAGCGCAGTCAAAAGGCCACTATTTACTGTAACAATTCGACATCAGGCAGCGCTGTTGCTTGAACTTCACTTTGCAGGAAGTCGCTCAGGCGGCGCATTTGTTCGGCTCCCGGCCGTGTCCGGGGCCAGACAAGGTAATAATTTTCGCCGCTGAATACTGCCGTGCGCCAAGGCAGACTCAGGCGGCGCTGAGCCACGTCTTCGGCCACCATCAGCAGGTCGCCGATGGAGACGCCATAGCCACGGGCGGCAGCGATCATGCCCAGTTCCAGCGTGTCGAAAATCTGACCGCCCTTGAGCGATACCTGGCCGGCGAGCCCGGTCCGCTCCAGCCATCTGCGCCAGTCTCGTCTGTCGGGGGTCGGATGCAACAGTTCCGCCGCCGCGAGACGTTGCACCGTCCAAGGGGATTCATCGAGCAACGCGGGCGCGCCAACCGGGATCAACCATTCGGGGAACAACAAGGTCGCCTCCCATTCCGGCGGGAAATGTCCACGGCTCAGCAGAATGGCGCAGTCGAAAGGTTCATGAGCGAAGTCCACCGAGTCGACATCCATCCAGGCGCTGGTGAGCTGCACTTCATTGCCGGGCTGAAGATGGCGGAACCGGCTGAGGCGTGCCAGTAACCAGCGCATGGTCAGGGTCGAGGGTGCTTTCATGCGCACGATGCCTTCTTCTGCGCGAACCATGCTGCACGCCCGCTCCAAGGCTTGAAAACCGTCCCGTACACCGGGAAGCAGAGCCCGCGCCGTTTCGGTCAGTTGCAGATGGCGACCGTGACGCTGGAACAGCCGACAGGCGAAGTGATCTTCCAGCGTGCGAATGTGACGGCTGACCGCGCTTTGGGTAATCGACAGCTCCTGGGCGGCGCGGGTGAACGATGCATGGCGGGCCGCCGCTTCGAAGGCACGAAGTGCATATAAAGGAGGGAGACTGCGGGACATTCCGGACTTCCTGTCGGCGAAAAACGAACTGTACGCCAAAGCGCCTTGCATGAGTATTAGTCATGCGAGCAATCGGATTTATCGCTTTGCGCCGCAGCGGAGGAATGCCCAGAATAGCAGGCTCTTCAGTCCGCCATGCATCAGAGCGTTTCGTCATGCAGCAGCCCGCCTTCAAAGAACTCTGGATCATCCTGCGTCTCGCCGGGCCGCTCATCGCGTCACAGTTGGCGCATATGCTCATGGTGTTCACCGACACCGTGATGATGGGCAAGATCGGACCGCAAGCCCTGGCCGGCGGCGGGCTGGGCGCAGCGACCTATAGCTTCGTTTCGTTTTTCTGCGTCGGGGTCATGGCGGCGGTCGGTACGCTGGTCTCGATCCGCCATGGCGCGGGCGACGATCAAGGGGCAACGCGCCTGACTCAGGCCGGCTTGTGGCTGGCCTGGGGCATGGCGCTGGTCGCAGCCTTGCTGCTGTGGAATCTGGAGCCAGTGCTTCTCAGATTCGGGCAAGACGAAGCCAACGTCCATATGGCTGCTCAATTCTTGACCACTCTGCCCTTGGCGCTACCGGGGCTGCTGAGTTTCATGGCGTTGCGCGGCTTTACCAGCGCCCTGGGACGTGCGACCCCGGTGATGGTGATCAGTCTGGTCGGCGCGGCCGCCAACTATGTCCTCAACTATGCGCTTATCCACAACTGGATGGGGCTGCCGAACCTGGGCCTGATGGGCATCGGCCTGGTCACGGCCATCGTGACCAACTGCATGGCGCTGGCGCTGGCACTCCATATTCGCTGGAGCGCCGCGTATGCGGCATGGCCGATCCACAAGGGGTTGCGCCGTCTTTCGCGCAGTCATCTGGCTGAGCTGTGGCGCCTGGGACTCCCTATCGGCGGCACCTATGCGGTGGAGGTCGGGTTGTTCACGTTCGCGGCGTTCTGCATGGGGGCGATGGGCAGCACGCAGATGGCGGCGCATCAGATCGCCATGCAGTCGGTATCAATGGCGTTCATGATTCCGGTCGGTATCTCCTACGCCGTGACCATGCGCATCGGCCATCACTACGGGGCCGGAAACGCCGCGCTGGTCCGGACGGCCGGGCGCGTCGGCATTGGCTTCGGAGGCGCGGTGATGCTCAGTTTCGGGCTGCTGTTCTGGCTGGCGCCGCACTGGATTATCGGGCTGTTTCTCGACATCAACGATCCTCAGTTCGCCGACATCGTGGTGCTGGCGGGCAAATTGCTGGCGATCGCCGCCTGGTTCGAACTGTTCGACGGGGTGCAAAGCATCGCCATGGGTGCGATTCGCGGCCTGAAAGATGCCAAGACGACGTTCTTCATCGGATTGGGCTGCTACTGGCTGATCTCGGCACCTGCCGCCTGGTTGCTGGGTTTTCCGGCAGAGATGGGAGCACCCGGAGTCTGGTGGGGCCTGGCGCTGGGCCTGCTGTGCGCCGCGGCAGCACTGACCTACGCATTCGAATACAAGGCCGCGCGGCTGATCAAGCGCGCTTCGTTGAAAGAGGCGTTGCCGGACTGAGCGGCATGCCGCTCTCTCAGTTGACCATGGCCTGGGGCGCGTTGGTGCCCAGATAGTCGATCAGTTCGGCCAGCGGCAGCGGCCTGCGAATCAGATAGCCCTGCACCTGATCACAGCCGAAACCGCGCAACAGCTCCAGCTGCCCGGGGGTTTCCACACCTTCCGCGACGGCTTCGAGCTTGAGGTTGTGGGCCAGATTGATCATGGCATGTACCAGCTTGCGGTTTTCGGCGCGTTGTTCCATTTCGCCGACGAAGCTTTTGTCGATTTTGAGCAGCGTGATGGGCAGGCTGTTCAGGTGCATGAAGGACGAGAATCCGGTGCCGAAATCGTCCAGCGAAAAACGCACGCCCAGCCGTCGCAAGGCCTCCATGGTCTGCCGGACCTGCTCGCTGCGGCGCATGACAGCGGTTTCGGTCAGCTCGAACTCCAGCCAGCGTGCATCCACCGCGTGTTCGACGATCAGCCGGTTCAGGGTCGCCAGCAACTGGCTGTCCTGGAACTGGCGAAACGACAGATTGATCGCCATGTGCAAGGGCGCGAAGCCCTGTTCGCGCAGCGCCTGCATGTCCCTGAGCGCGCGATAGATGACCCAGTAACCCAACGGCACGATCAGCCCGCTCTGCTCGGCCAGCGGTATGAACTCACCGGGCGGCAGCAGGCCGCGCTCATGGTGACGCCAGCGCACTAGCGCTTCCAGGCCTACGATTACTCCGCTTTTCATGCACAGGCGTGGCTGATAGTGCAATTCCAGCTCATCGTTGCGCAGGGCGCGACGCAATTCGCCTTCGAGGTCGGCGAGGCTGCGGGCGTTGCGGTTGATGCGTTCGTCGAACGTTTTGAACGTGCAGCCCTGGATGCTCTTGGCTTGACGCATCGCGATATGGGCATGCCACATCAGAGGATCGGCGGCACTGTTTTCGAACGCGTGGGCCAGTCCCAGGCTGCAACCGATCAACAGGCTTTCGCCATCGATCCAGTAAGGCTCGGACAATGTATCGGTGATGCGCTCGGCCAGTTGCGCGGCTCGCTGCGGCCGCTCATGGGTGTCGATCAACAGGGCGAACTCGTCGCCGCCCAGGCGAGCAATATGATCGCTCGCCGAGAGCTCGTTCTTGAGCCGGGCGACCACTTGCAGAATCAGCCGGTCTCCGGCCTGGTGGCCCAGCGCATCGTTGGTACGGCGAAAATTGTCCAGATCCAGATGCCCGAGGGTGAAACGAGAACCTTCGGCCAGGCGTGCCGCCAGCAGCGCATGAAAGCCCTGACGGTTGACGATGCCGGTCAACGGATCCTGTCCAGCCAGACGGCGCAGCGCGTCTTCGAGCATTGCGCGCTCGAGCACATGGCGCAGGCAGCGCCGCAGACTGTCGCCTGTCAGCGCGCCGCGCACCAGCCAGTCGCTGACGGCAAAGGGCCCGACTTGTGGCTCTTCGTCGAGCAAGGCCACGGTTGGCAGGCTGCACGTGCCTTTGGCGGGTAGTAGCTCCGGCGTCGCCAGCACTACGGCATTGCGATGCTCTACGAAGCGAGGGCGCAGGGCCTCCCAGTCGGTCGCCTGAAATAACGTGATCTCGTCACCCGGGGAACCCAGGCAATCGCGCAGCAGCGTTGACCATGCTGGTTCTTTTGCCAGCAGTAGCAGCTGCAAGGATTCGACAGGCCTGGGCAATGTAACTCCCTAAATGCAAAGGAAAAAACCAATGGCCACACCCGCAGTGGGTGCACGGAGATTCGCGTCGCCGGCAAATGTAACAAAATTAGCGGAATTAGATAGCAGTTCTCACCGACTATCGGCGACGATGGCGCCGCACAGATGGTGCGAGCCTGCTAAAATGCCCGCCCATTTCGTAACACGATCCCTCTTATCGTCATGTCCCGACTCAATCCTCGGCAGCAGGAAGCCGTGAACTACGTCGGCGGCCCTCTTCTGGTGCTCGCCGGCGCCGGCTCCGGCAAAACCAGCGTAATCACCCGCAAGATCGCCCATCTGATCCAGAACTGCGGCATTCGTGCCCAGTACATCGTCGCCATGACCTTTACCAACAAGGCGGCGCGCGAGATGAAGGAGCGCGTCGGCACCTTGCTCAGAAGCGGCGAAGGTCGCGGCCTGACGGTCTCGACCTTCCATAACCTGGGGCTGAACATTATCCGCAAGGAGCATGTGCGGTTGGGCTACAAGCCCGGCTTCTCGATCTTCGACGAAACCGACGTCAAGGCGCTGATGACGGACATCATGCAGAAGGAGTACTCGGGCGACGACGGCATCGACGAAATCAAGAACATGATCGGCGCCTGGAAGAACGACCTGATCCTGCCCGAGGAAGCCCTGGCGAACGCCCGCAATCCCAAGGAACAGACGGCGGCCATCGTCTATACCCACTATCAGCGCACGCTCAAGGCGTACAACGCGGTGGATTTCGACGACCTGATCCTGCTGCCGGTGAAGCTCTTCCAGGAGCACGCCGACATTCTGGAAAAGTGGCAGAACAAGGTTCGCTACCTGTTGGTGGACGAGTATCAGGACACCAACGCCAGCCAGTATCTGCTGGTGAAGCTGCTGATCGGCACGCGCTGCCAGTTCACCGTGGTAGGCGACGACGACCAGTCGATTTATGCCTGGCGCGGCGCGCGACCGGAAAACCTCATGCTGCTCAAGGAAGACTACCCCTCGCTCAAGGTGGTCATGCTGGAGCAGAACTATCGCTCTACCAGCCGTATTCTGCGCTGCGCCAACGTGCTGATTGCCAATAACCCGCATGCCTTCGAAAAGCAGTTGTGGTCGGAAATGGGCCATGGCGACGAGATTCGCGTGATCCGCTGCCGCAACGAGGACGCCGAAGCCGAGCGGGTGGCGATGGAAATCCTCACGCTGCACTTGCGCACCGACCGGCCTTACAGCGATTTCGCCATTCTTTATCGCGGTAACTACCAGGCCAAACTGATCGAGCTGAAGTTGCAGCATCACCAGATCCCGTATCGGTTGTCCGGCGGCAACAGCTTTTTCGGACGTCAGGAAGTCAAGGACCTGATGGCCTACTTCCGCTTGCTGGTGAACCCGGACGACGACAACGCTTTCCTGCGGGTCATCAACGTGCCGCGCCGGGAAATCGGCTCGACGACTCTGGAGAAGCTCGGCAACTACGCGACCCAGCGCAAGGTGTCGATGTATGCCGCGACCGAAGAGCTGGGCCTCGGCGAGCATCTGGACAGCCGGTTCACCGAGCGCCTGCAACGGTTCAAGCACTGGATGGACGGCGTGCGCCAGCAATGCGCGCAGAATGACCCCATCGCGGCGTTGCGCAGCATGGTCATGGACATCGACTACGAGAACTGGCTGCGCCAGAACAGCTCCAGCGACAAGGCTGCCGATTACCGCATGAGCAACGTCTGGTTCCTGATCGAAGCGCTCAAGAACACGCTCGAAAAGGACGAAGACGGTGGCATGACCATCGAAGAAGCCATCGGCAAGCTGGTGCTGCGCGACATGCTCGAACGCCAGCAGGAAGAGGAAGAGGGTGCCGAAGGCGTGCAGATGATGACCCTGCATGCCTCCAAGGGGCTGGAGTTTCCCTACGTATTCATCATGGGTATGGAAGAGGAAATCCTGCCGCATCGCTCCAGTATCGAAGCCGATACCATCGAGGAAGAACGACGTCTCGCGTACGTGGGGATCACCCGGGCGCGCCAGACTCTGGCGTTCACCTTTGCCGCCAAACGCAAGCAATACGGCGAGATCATCGACTGCGCGCCCAGCCGCTTTCTCGATGAACTGCCCCCTGACGATCTGGCCTGGGAAGGCAACGACGACACACCTCCCGAGGTAAAGGCCGTGCGTGGCAACACCGCGCTGGCGGACATCCGCGCCATGTTGAAACGCTAGGCGCTTCAGAATATTGATCATTGACCGCGCGACAGCGCACCGAGGAAACCAAGTGGAAGCACTGCACACCAAGATCCGTGAAGAAGGCATCGTACTGTCCGACCAGGTACTGAAGGTCGACGCGTTCCTGAATCACCAGATCGACCCGGCCTTGATGAAGGACATCGGAGATGAATTCGCCCGGTTGTTCGCCGATTCGGGCGTTACCAAGATCGTCACCATCGAAGCCTCGGGCATTGCGCCGGCTATCATGGCCGGCCTCAAGCTGGGCGTGCCGGTGATCTTCGCCCGCAAGCATCAGTCGCTGACGCTGACCGAAAACCTGTTGTCGGCCACGGTCTACTCGTTCACCAAGCAGACCGAAAGCACTGTCGCCATTTCGCCGCGCCACCTGAACAGCAGCGACAAGGTGCTGATCATCGATGACTTCCTGGCCAATGGCCGGGCATCCCAGGCGCTGATCTCGATCATCAAGCAGGCGGGCGCGACGGTCGTCGGTCTGGGCATCGTGATCGAGAAATCCTTCCAGACCGGCCGTGCCGAACTGGACGCCCAGGGTTATCGCGTCGAGTCCCTGGCGCGGGTCGAATCCCTCGCCGGTGGCGTTGTCACGTTCAAATAAGCTTCACAGCTTGTACGAGCGCCGTCACTCCCCCAGTGGCGCGCTCGTTCAAGACGGCCCCGTACGCGAGATCTTCGTATCGGGCTGTAATCGCCGGCGGATCGTGGCACAGTGGAAAACAGTGCTTCGAACTGACCATCGCCAGTCGCCTTGCTGCGGTTGCGGATACGCCGGCTCATTTCAGGGGGATGCCAATGAACATCAACGACAGGCTTCAGGTAGAAGCATTCTTCGATGATCGAACGTCCACCATCAGTTATCTGGTGATGGACCGCGCCAGTCGACAATGCGCTCTGATCGACAGCGTCCTTGACTACGATCCCAAATCCGGCCGCACTTCCACCACCTCCGCTGATCGCCTGGTAGAGCGCGTCGGGGCGCTGCAGGCATCGGTGCAGTGGATTCTCGAAACCCATGTCCATGCTGATCACCTTTCGGCTGCCGCGTATCTGCAACGGCAGGTTGGAGGTCGCACTGCGATCGGTAGCCGTATCGACCGGGTGCAGAAAGTGTTCGTCCCGCTGTTCAATGCCGGTGAGGTGGCTCGTGACGGCAGCCAGTTCGATGTGCTGCTCGATGATGAGTCGACGTTCGCCATCGGCACCTTGCAGGCGCGAGCGCTGCATACGCCCGGACATACCGCGGCCTGCATGACTTATGTGGTCGAAGCCGAGGGTGAAGCCGTGGCTTTCGTGGGCGACACGCTGTTTACGCCCGACTACGGCACGGCGCGCTGCGATTTTCCTGGGGCCAGCGCGCGTACGCTTTACCGTTCGATCCGCCGGATACTCGAACTGCCGGACGAGACGCGTCTGTTCATGTGCCACGACTACCGACCCGACGGGCGCGACCTGGTGTACATGACGACCGTGGCGGAACAACGGGCCACCAACATTCATATCCGGGACGGTATCGACGAGGACAGCTTCGTGCAGATGCGCGAAACCCGCGACGCCAGCCTGGACATGCCGGTCCTGATGTTGCCTTCGGTACAAGTCAACATGCGCGCTGGCCACCTGCCCGAACCGGAAGCGAACGGCGTGCGGTACCTGAAAATCCCGATCGACCGGTTGTAGCCTCGCCAGCAAGCTGGCTCCCACATGGGAACGATCCGTAGGAGCCAGCTTGCTGGCGATCAGCGATCACGCGTCAGGCATCGCCACAAAGGCCTCATGCAATTCGGCCAGGGTCGAAAAGTGATAGGTCGGCTTTTCCGCCGTCAGCTCTTCGTGGCTGCCGAAGCCATAGCCCACCGCCGCGACGTCCAGCCCGTTGCGCAGGCCGCCGATCAGGTCATGTTTGCGGTCGCCGATCATCAAGGTGTGCGCCGGATCAAGCTGTTCTTCGGCCAACAGGTGAGCGATCAGCTCGACCTTGTCGGTGCGGGTGCCGTCCAGCTCGCTGCCGTAAATCAGTTTGAAGTGCCGGGCGAAATCGAAATGCCGGGCGATCTCGCGGGCGAACAGCCAGGGCTTGGAGGTCGCGATATAAAGCGTCCTGCCCTGCCCGGCCAGGGTTTCCAGCAGAGCCGGCACGCCCTCGAACACCATGTTCTCGTACAGCCCGGTCACCTTGAAGCGCTCCCGGTAATGACCGACTGCTTCCCAGGCACGGGCTTCATCCATGTCGTAGAACTGCATGAAAGCCTGTAGCAATGGCGGGCCGATGAAATGTTCCAGCCGGGTGATGTCGGGCTCGTCGATGCCCATGCGCGCCAGAGCGAACTGGATCGAGCGGGTGATGCCCAGGCGCGGGTCGGTCAACGTGCCGTCGAGGTCAAACAGGATGTTCTGATAATGCATGGTCATGCCGTTCTGTTGGAGGGTCAGCAAGGCTGGTCGAAACCTTCGGCCAGATGCTGGTCCTTGAGCTTCACATAATTGCTCGCGCTATAGGGAAAGAACGCGATCTCTTTCTCGGTGAGTGGCCGAACCTGCTTGACCGGGCGCCCCACGTACAGATATCCGCTTTCCAGCACTTTGCCGGGCGGCACCAGGCTGCCCGCGCCGATGATCACTTCGTCTTCGACCACCGCGCCGTCCATGATCGTACTGCCCATGCCGATCAGAATGCGGTTGCCGACCTTGCAGCCATGCAGCATGACTTTGTGGCCAATGGTCACCTCATCGCCGATCAGCAGCGGAAAACCGTCCGGGTTGAACGGCCCGGCATGGGTGATGTGCAGCACGCTGCCGTCCTGCACGCTGGTACGCGCGCCGATGCGGATACGGTGCATGTCGCCGCGAATCACGGTCAGCGGCCATACCGAGCTGTCGGCGCCGATTTCTACATCACCGATCACGACAGCCGAATGATCGACGAACGCTCGCTCGCCAAGGGCTGGCGTGTGATCCCGGAACTTGCGTATGGCCACGATAGACTCCTTCTCTGGCAATGATAGGGGGGTGATGCGGGTTTCAATGCTGCGGTCGGCGACGATTGTAATTAAGATGCCTGAGTGTTTCTTCCAGCCAAGGTGCAAAACCGTGAGCGCGAACAACCCTCTTCTGCAACCCTACGACCTGCCTCCTTTCTCGGCGATTCGCGCCGAGCATGTCAAACCTGCCATCGACCAGATCCTGGCCGATAACCGCGCGGCCATCGCCGATATTCTGGCCACGCAGGGTTCGACGCCGACCTGGAACGGGCTGGTGCTCACCATGGACGAGCTCAATGATCGTCTGGGCGCCGCCTGGAGCCCGGTCAGTCACCTCAACGCCGTCTGCAACAGCGCCGAGCTGCGTGAAGCCTATGAGTCGTGCCTGCCCGCGCTGAGCGCCTACTCTACCGAAATGGGCCAGAATCGCGAGCTGTTCCAGGCCTACGAGGCGTTGGTCAACAGCCCCGAAGCATCCGGTTTCGATGTCGCGCAGAAAACCATCCTTGAACAGGCGCTGCGCGATTTCCGCCTGTCGGGTATCGACCTGCCCCCCGAACAGCAAAAGCGTTATGCCGAAGTGCAGAGCAAACTGTCGGAGCTGGGCAGCCAGTTTTCCAACCAGTTGCTCGACGCGACTCAGGCGTGGACCAAGCTGGTAACCGACGAGTCGGCCCTCGCCGGCCTCACCGAGTCCGCGAAGCAGCAGATGGCTGCGGCGGCCAAGGCCAAGGATCTGGAAGGCTTCCTGATCAGCCTGGAATTCCCCAGCTACTACGCCGTGATGACCTACGCCGAGGACCGGGCTCTGCGCGAGGAAGTGTATTCCGCGTACTGCACGCGCGCCTCTGACCAGGGGCCAAACGCCGGCAACAACGACAACGGCCCGGTCATGGAGCAGATCCTCGACCTGCGTCAGGAGCTGGCCGGGTTGCTGGGCTATGCCAACTACGCCGAGCTGAGCCTGGCGACCAAGATGGCCGAGTCCAGCGACCAGGTCCTGAGCTTCCTGCGCGATCTGGCCAAGCGCAGCAAGCCGTTCGCCGTGCAGGATCTCGAAGAGCTCAAGGCGTTCGCCGCTGAGCAGGGCTGCCCGGATTTGCAGAGCTGGGACACCGGTTTCTATGCCGAGAAGCTGCGTGAGCAACGCTACAGCGTGTCTCAGGAAGCGCTGCGCGCCTACTTCCCGATCGACAAGGTACTGACCGGCCTGTTTGCGATTGTCCAGCGGCTGTATGGCATCGAGATCGCCGAGCAGAAAGGCTTCGACAGCTGGCATCCGGATGTCCGACTGTTCGAAATCAAGGAAAACGGCCAACACGTCGGCCGCTTCTTCTTCGACCTGTATGCCCGCGCCAACAAGCGTGGCGGTGCCTGGATGGACGGCGCCCGCGACCGCCGCCGCACCGCTGACGGCACCTTGCAGAGCCCGGTCGCCAATCTGGTGTGCAACTTCACACCGGCCGCGCCGGGCAAACCCGCGCTGCTGACCCACGATGAAGTCACCACCCTGTTCCACGAATTCGGGCATGGCCTGCACCACCTGCTGACGCGCATCGAGCATGCTGGCGTATCCGGCATCAACGGTGTTGCCTGGGATGCGGTCGAGCTGCCAAGCCAGTTCATGGAAAATTGGTGCTGGGAGCCTGAAGGTCTGGCGCTGATTTCCGGTCACTACGAAACGGGTGAAGCACTGCCTCAGGACCTGCTGGAGAAAATGCTGGCGGCGAAAAATTTCCACTCCGGGTTGATGATGGTCCGTCAGCTCGAATTTTCGCTGTTCGACTTCGAACTGCACGCCACCCATGGCGACGGCCGCAGCGTGCTGGACGTGCTCGAAGGCATTCGCGATGAGGTTTCGGTCATGCGTCCGCCGGCGTACAACCGCTTCCCCAACAGCTTCGCGCACATCTTTGCCGGGGGCTATGCAGCGGGTTACTACAGCTACAAATGGGCTGAAGTGCTCTCGGCCGATGCCTTCTCGAAGTTCGAAGAGGACGGCATCCTCAATACCGAGACCGGCCGTGCGTTCCGGGAAGCCATTCTGGCCCGCGGTGGCTCGCAGGCGCCGATGGTGCTGTTCGTCGACTTCCGGGGACGCGAGCCTTCGATTGACGCACTCTTGCGCCATAGCGGTCTGACTGAGGAAGTGGCGGCATGACGGATGCACCGGTGATTGTCACCAAGAAACGCTTCATCGCCGGGGCTGTCTGCCCGGCGTGCAGCGAACCGGACAAGTTGATGATGTGGAGCGAAAACGACGTGCCCCATCGCGAATGCGTGGGTTGCGGCTACAGTGACACACTCAACGAACAGGGCTTGTCGGTTCCCAAGGAACTGGGCACCCGGGTCAACAAGATCGCCGTGAAAGCGATCGATCCTAAAGTGCAGGGCGTGCAGTTCTTTCCGAACCCCAAGCTGAAGAAACCGCAATGATGCAACGGGAAGGGGAACGCCTGCCGTTCCCTTCCCGCAGTATCCGGTAGACGCCAAGTGATTGTTCTCATACTTCGGTATGAGAACGATCATTGATGAAGGTCGTGCGTTCCGGCGGGTCTTTTCTAATTGTATCGGCCCGGTCCGAAGCTGATTTCCTGGAAGGTTTTGGCAAGCGCCAGAAATGTCCGGAAGTTCTCTTTACGGGAACAGCGGACGGCATTGAGTTCGCCATTGCTGTTGGATGAATAGACCGACGCGTCGTACAGCAACTCTTCATCTTCATAAAGTTCAAGCGTTACTACGGGGTTGTCAAAGTCTTCTACATCTTCAGTCGATATCCGAACCTCGTATAGAGCCATCACTCACCTCGCGTTCAGGTAAAGGTTGCCGATGCCATATGCCACGCCAGCCTGAATTCAGACACTAGTCCCAAGTGGAAGATCGGTCTACTGACAAAAATGACAGGTGGCTGTTTATCCAGTCCCGGTTTATTCGTAATCTAGGGATGTGCAAGAGTGATCTGTCAATGCAGTTTCGTCCACCTTATAAGCGGTTATAGGTTGATATCCATAATCCGTACAGATAGTTGCTGTTATTTCAGTGGAAGCCGCCTCCGAATATGCGAACGCGAGGATCCTGGCCCATGCCTTCGGTCAGCTGACGCGCTTTTTCAAGGTCTGGCGATGGAGCGCCCGGTCGCTTTACGGTACTGTACGAATGAACAGTATCAGGATCTCGCTCATGCACAGTCCCGGTTCGCTTCGCGGTCGCGGAACCGTCACCAATCCCCATAACCGCTTTGCCCCGAGCCATTCGGTGGCGGAAGACGACGGCTGGTATCAAGAGGTGCCGCTTACCCAGGGCACGGAGGTGATTTTCGAAACCGCCAAGACCATCATTACCCGCAACAGCTCGCCCGATATCCCGTTCGATCGCTCGATCAACCCGTATCGCGGCTGCGAGCATGGCTGCATCTACTGCTTTGCCCGGCCCAGCCACGCGTATTGGGACATGTCCCCCGGCCTGGACTTCGAAACGAAGCTGATCGCCAAGACCAACGCTGCCGCCCTCCTCGAACAGCAGCTGTCCAGACCCGGCTATAAATGCGCGCCTATTACCCTCGGTGCGAATACGGACCCCTATCAGCCCATCGAGCGCGAGCAGCGAATCACTCGCGCGACGCTGGAAGTGCTCCTGCGCTATCGGCATCCGGTCAGCATCATTACCAAGGGCTCGCTGATCCTGCGTGATCTGGATCTGCTCGCCGAACTGGCGAAGCTGCGCCTGGTGTCGGTTTTCATCAGCCTGACGACGCTCGACGACGAGCTCAAGCGCATTCTCGAACCCCGGGCGGCAGCACCCAAGGCGCGTCTGCGCGCAATCCGGGTCATGCGCGACGCCGGCATTCCCGTTGGCGTGCTGTGCGCGCCGATGATTCCGATGATCAATGACAGCGAGCTTGAGGCGTTGCTGCGCGAAGCCAGGGCGGCGGGTGCACTGAGCGCCAGCTATGTGATGTTGCGTCTGCCACTGGAAGTGGCGCCGTTGTTCGACGAATGGTTGAAGACGCATTACCCGCAACGCGCGGATCATGTCATGAGTCTGATTCGTCAGAGCCGGGGCGGTGAAGTGTATGACAGCCGCTTCGGTTCCAGGATGCGCGGCGAGGGTGTCTTCGCCGATCTTCTGGCGAAACGCTATGCCATGGCAGTCAAACGCCTGGGATTCGAGGGTCGCGAAGCGCTGAAGCTCGATTGCACCGCCTTCTGCCCGCCTGGAGGACAGATGTCGCTGCTGTGACCTTTGGCGTCATGCCTGCGTCAGCCACGGGCCAGAGCGGTTCCTTCAGTTTGATTTAAGCTTCGCGGGTTAGCCTGCGATTTCGGATCGACGCCTCGGGCAACCTTCAACGGACATGATCGTCATGCCAAACAAGGGGTCATCCGGTTTGGTCAGTGAAAGCATGAATAATCCACATCAATCCGTCAGAGGATGCAGACATGAGAGACATGGATAAACAGCCATCGGCTACTTCGGCAAAAAGTGAACACGCAGAGAGTGCCGAAGTAGCGTTGCAGCACATCGTGGATGGCTTCATGCATTTTCGCCATGAAGTATTTCCCCAGCAGCAAGAACTGTTCAAGAAGCTGGCTACGGCTCAGAAGCCCCGGGCCATGTTCATCACCTGCGCTGACTCGCGCATCGTTCCCGAACTCATCACCCAAAGCTCGCCGGGCGATCTTTTCGTCACGCGTAACGTCGGCAACGTGGTGCCGCCTTACGGCCAGATGAACGGCGGCGTTTCCACCGCGATCGAATACGCGGTAGGCGCGCTGGGCGTGCAACACATCATTATCTGCGGTCACTCCGACTGCGGCGCCATGCGCGCGGTGCTCAACCCCGACAGTCTGGAAAAGATGCCGACGGTAAAAGCCTGGCTGCGTCATGCCGAAGTCGCACGCACCGTGGTGGAGCAGAACTGCAACTGCGAAGGCGAGCATGAAACCATGCATGTCCTGACCCAGGAAAACGTCATTTCCCAGCTGCAGCATCTTCGTACTCATCCATCCGTTGCCGCCAAGCTGGCAAGCGGACAATTGTTCATCCACGGCTGGGTCTACAGCATCGAGACCAGCGAAATTCTCGCCTATGACGCTGAGCAGGACCGTTTCGTCCCTCTGGACGGTTCCGGCGCGATTCCGATGGCAACTCCCAAGGCGCGATTCTAGGCGCCTGACTTGCCTCACGACTGACGGTTAAAACCCTTTTTTCGCCTATGGCGGCTGCGCAGGATGCGCGCCGCCAGGCTTTGTCACGTCTGATGAATCCCGGAGAAGTGTCATGGGTGCAACAGCATTGAAATCCGTTTTACCTCGTGAGCTGCTCGCTTCCGTGGTGGTGTTCCTGGTTGCTTTGCCACTGTGCATGGGTATCGCCATCGCTTCGGGCATGCCTCCGGCAAAAGGCTTGATCACCGGCATCATTGGTGGTCTGGTCGTAGGTTTCCTGGCGGGTTCGCCGCTGCAGGTCAGCGGCCCGGCCGCGGGCCTTGCGGTACTGGTCTTCGAGCTGGTGCGGGAACACGGCATGGCGATGCTTGGCCCGATTCTGCTGCTGGCCGGTCTGCTGCAGGTGCTGGCCGGACGTTTCAAACTCGGCTGCTGGTTCCGGGTCACCGCGCCGGCAGTGGTCTACGGCATGCTGGCAGGCATCGGCGTCCTGATCGTGCTGTCACAGGCGCACGTGATGTTCGACAACGGCCCCAAGCCGTCCGGGCTGGATAATCTGGTCGCCTTCCCCTCCACCCTGATCCAGGCGATAGGTCCGGGATCAGGCATGTATGCGGGCATGCTGGGCCTGGGCACCATCCTGATCATGTACGGTTGGGAAAAGCTGCGGCCTCAATCGTTGCGATTCGTGCCTGGCGCGCTCTTGGGTGTCGGTATCGCCACCGGGATCAGCCTCTGGCTGGCGCTCGACGTCAAGCGCGTGGAGGTACCGGCCAATCTGGCCGATGCGATCGACTGGCTGCGACCGACCGACCTCATGAATCTCGCCGACCCCGCAGTGCTCATTGCCGCCGTTGCCGTCGCATTCATCGCCAGCGCCGAGACGCTGCTGTCCGCAGCCGCCGTCGATCGAATGCACAGCGGCCCGCGTTCCGACTTCGACAAGGAACTCAGCGCCCAGGGCGTCGGCAACATGCTGTGCGGATTGGTAGGCGCACTGCCGATGACCGGCGTGATCGTGCGCAGCTCGGCCAACGTGCAGGCCGGTGCGACCACACGGATGTCGACGATTTTCCACGGCCTGTGGCTGCTGGCATTCGTGCTGTTGTTGTCCAGTGTGCTGCAGAGCATTCCGGTCGCCAGTCTTGCGGGCGTGCTGGTATATACCGGCCTGAAGCTGGTGGATCTGAAAACCTTCCGCGGTCTGGGACGCTACGGCCGCATGCCGATGTTCACCTACGCCGCCACGGCGGGCGCGATCATCTTCACCGATCTGCTGACCGGTGTGCTGATCGGCTTTGGTCTGACCCTGGTGAAGCTGGCGTTCAAGGCCTCGCGCCTGAAGATCAGCGTGGTTCCGCTGGAAGCCGATAACACGCTGGAACTGCGTCTGGTCGGCGCGGCGACTTTCCTGAAAGTACCGGCGCTGACCCAGGCATTGGCGACCATTCCGCCAGGCAGCATCGTCCATGTGCCGCTCAATAACCTGAGCTACATCGACCACTCGTGCCTGGAGTTGCTGGAAGAATGGGGACGTGCCAACGCGGCGCATGGGACCAGGCTGATCATCGAGCCCCGCGGTCTGAAACGCCGCCTCGAAGGGCGGGTGTACACCACCACGGGAATCGGTTCCAGCCCGGCCTGAGTCAGGCTGGCGATGGTGGCATAACGCAGTACGCCTGATATACCGGCGTCGTCTTGATCGCCAGCAAGCTGGCTCCTACAACCGATGCAATCCGTAGGAGCCAGCTTGCTGGCGATGGTTTGATAACGCGATCCGCCTGATACACCGCGTCGCCTTTGTCGCCAGCAAGCTGGCTCCTACGCGTGTTGCAAATACGTCAGGCCTGATGCTGTTCCAGCTCCAGGCCTACGCCCAGCTGGCGCGACAGGCAGGGCCAGCGTTTCCAGGCGGCTTCGGTTGCGGGGCTGCCGAGCCGGTCCCGATAGGCTTCGACTGAGGCCAGTTCGAAGCTTTCTTCGTCGAGCATCTGGTCGACCGCCTGATGCACGGCTTCATCCAGATGATTGGCGAACTCTTCGCCGATCAATTGATGCGCAATGACGCTGGCGACCGTGGTATTCGAAGGAATCAGCGGCCGACCGAAATGACGGATATACAGGTCGTTAACCTCCTCCACCAGCCGATGCGCCAGATAGGCCTCGTCCAGCAGGCTGTCCAGCCCTTCGTGGCCAGCCATGATGGCCGGGGGCGCGATAAAGAAGTGTTCGGCGATCTTCAGGACGGGCTTGATCTGACTTTCGATGCCCGCTTCGACGGCGACCGCATGCGCGGCGTCGAGCAGGTCAGGGACCAGGTCGATATAAGCCGTTACGAAACGGGTCAAGGTGCCTTTCGCATCCACATCGGGTAAATGGATCGCGGGGTGAAGGTGCGGAAGCTGCGCTGCAACCTTGTGCAGCAACTGGCCCGTAGCGGCCTCATGTTGATGGGCGTGTTGAATCAGCTCGCGCAATGCGGCGGTGTTCATGGTTGCTCCTGACGGCACAATACCAGGTAGGTGTAATGAAACGTCATACGGTAGCCTGCTTGGCCCGACAGCTAAGACGTATTTGTCATAACCGATACATATTTATATGCATTGGCTATAAAAGCCCATTCCGGGCGATCTGGATCAGAAATCAGCGGCTGAGAACGACCGTCATGCCGCCAATCCATTCGAATGGCGTGGCTTCCTGCGCTGGCTATACTCGGCTTTGAAGGAAGTCGGCTCATGACCCGGCCTTGCGCTCCAAAGCCTGCCGGTCATCACGTCATTGCAATCGTTGGCCCACTCCCTTGAACGCAGGTATGTCCTGCGGGACGACAAGAGCTTGGGGGAACGCGCGATGATGCGACATCCACACGTCTGGATGAGCTTCCTGCTGTGGTCGATCGTCAGTCCGGCTCATGGAGCCTGGACGACCAACATGGCGCCTGGCGCTTCTGTGGTCAGCAATGCGGTCTACGACCTGCATATGACCATCTTCTGGATCTGCGTGGTCATCGGCATCGTGGTGTTCGCCGCCATGCTGTGGTCAATGATCGTTCATCGCCGTGCAACTGGTCAAACAGCCGCTCACTTTCATGAAAACACCCGCGTCGAAATTCTCTGGACCGTGGTGCCGCTGCTGATTCTGGTGGCGATGGCCATTCCAGCGACGCGCACGTTGATCAGCATGTACGACGCGGCCGAGTCCGATCTGGACATTCAGATCACCGGCTATCAATGGAAATGGCACTACAAGTACCTGGGGCAGGACGTCGAGTTCTTCAGCAACCTGGCGACGCCTGCGGACCAGATCCATAACCGCGATACCAAAAGCGAACACTATCTGCTGGAGGTGGATCAGCCGCTGGTGCTGCCCGTCGGCTCGAAGATCCGCTTTCTGGTGACCGGCGCCGACGTCATTCACTCCTGGTGGGTACCGGCGTTTGCGGTCAAGCGCGATGCCGTGCCGGGTTTCGTGCACGAAGCCTGGACCCGTGTCGAAAAGCCGGGCATCTATCGCGGGCAGTGCACGGAGCTGTGCGGAAAGGATCATGGCTTCATGCCCATCGTGGTCGATGTCCGGAGCCAGGCCGACTACGACGCCTGGCTGGCCGAACGCAAGCAGGAGGCCGCGCGGCTCAAGGAACTGACCAGCAAGGACTGGACCCGTGAAGAGCTGATTGCCCAGGGCGACAAGGTCTATCACACGGTCTGCGTCGCCTGCCACCAGCCCGAAGGGCAAGGCCTGCCGCCCATGTTTCCGGCGCTCAAGGGCTCGAAAATCACTACCGGCCCCATCGCCGACCACCTGGACATCGTTTTCAACGGCAAGCCGGGCACCGCCATGGCGGCGTTCGGCAAGCAGCTTTCCGAAGTGGACATCGCCGCCGTCGTCACCTACGAGCGCAATGCATGGGGCAACGACAAAGGCGACATGATCACGCCAAAGGATGTGCTCACCCTCAAGCAGGCCCAGCAATGAACGCCCCGGCACACGTCATCGCGCGATACCGCGTCGCAGGAGAACCGACATGAGCGCCGTCATCGACGATCATGGTCACGCCGACCACGATCACACGCACGGCCCGGCGAAGGGGCTGATGCGCTGGGTGCTGACCACCAACCATAAGGACATCGGCACGATGTACCTGTGGTTCAGCTTCAGCATGTTCCTGCTGGGCGGTTCGTTCGCGATGGTGATTCGCGCCGAGCTGTTCCAGCCGGGTCTGCAGATCGTGCAGCCCGAGTTCTTCAACCAGATGACGACCATGCATGGTCTGATCATGGTGTTCGGCGCGGTGATGCCGGCGTTCGTCGGCCTTGCCAACTGGATGATCCCGCTGATGATCGGCGCGCCGGACATGGCCCTGCCCCGGCTGAACAACTTCAGTTTCTGGCTGCTGCCCGCGGCTTTCCTGCTGCTGGTGTCGACCCTGTTCAGCCCTGGTGGCGGCCCGAATTTCGGCTGGACCTTCTACGCCCCGTTGTCCACCACCTACGCGCCGGAAAGCGTGACCTTCTTTATCTTCGCCATTCACATGATGGGCATCAGCTCCATCATGGGTGCGATCAACGTGGTGTCGACCATTCTCAACCTGCGCGCGCCGGGCATGACGCTGATGAAAATGCCGCTGTTCGTCTGGACCTGGCTCATCACCGCCTTCCTGCTGATCGCGGTCATGCCGGTGCTCGCCGGGTGCGTGACCATGATGCTCATGGACATCCATTTCGGCACCAGCTTTTTCAACGCCGCGGGAGGCGGCGACCCGGTGCTGTTCCAGCATGTGTTCTGGTTTTTCGGTCATCCCGAGGTGTACATCATGATCCTGCCGGCATTCGGTGCCGTCAGCTCGATCATTCCGGCGTTCTCGCGAAAGCCGTTGTTCGGCTATACCTCGATGGTCTATGCGGTCGCCGCCATCGCGTTCCTGTCGTTCATCGTCTGGGCGCACCACATGTTCGTGGTTGGCGTGCCGCTGGTGGGCGAACTGTTCTTCATGTACGCGACCATGCTCATCGCCGTGCCCACCGGCGTGAAGGTGTTCAACTGGGTCAGCACCATGTGGCAGGGCTCGCTGAGCTTCGAGACGCCCATGCTGTTTGCCGTGGCCTTTGTCATCCTGTTCAGCATCGGCGGTTTTTCAGGGCTGATGCTGTCGATCGCGCCGGCCGACTTCCAGTATCAGGACACTTACTTCGTGGTCGCGCATTTCCACTATGTGCTGGTGCCGGGCGCGATATTCGGCATTTTCGCCTCCGCCTACTACTGGCTGCCCAAATGGACAGGGCATATGTATGACGAAACGCTGGGCAAGCTGCACTTCTGGATGTCCTTCGTCGGCATGAACATGGCGTTCTTCCCCATGCATTTCGTGGGGCTGGCCGGGATGCCCCGTCGCATTCCCGACTACAACCTGCAATTCGCCGACTTCAACATGGTGTCGAGCATCGGCGCCTTCACCTTTGGCGCGACCCAGTTGCTGTTCCTGTTCATCGTGATCAAGACCATTCGCGGTGGCCCACCCGCACCTGCCAAGCCCTGGGATGGCGCCGAAGGACTGGAGTGGAGCCTGCCCTCGCCTGCGCCGTACCACACGTTCACGACGCCGCCGGAGGTGAAATGAACGCCAGGGAGCAGTCCCGTTCGCTGAGATGGCTGATCGCGCGGCTGCTGTTGTTGGTGGTGGCGATGTTCGCGTTCGGTTTTGCGCTGGTGCCGTTGTATGACGTGATGTGCAAGGCGTTCGGCATCAACGGCAAGACCGGGGACGCTTACCGGGGCGAGCAGGTGATCGACCAGACGCGGCAAGTCCGCGTGCAGTTTCTGTCCACCAATGCGGCGGACATGGTCTGGGCGTTCTATCCCCGAAACGATCAACTGGAGGTTTACCCCGGCGCCGTGAACGAGATGATCTTCATCGCCCAGAATCCCACCGACCGGCCCATGACCGCCCAGGCGGTGCCCAGCGTATCGCCGGGTCCGGCGGCGGCCTGGTTTCACAAGACTGAGTGCTTCTGTTTTACCCAGCAGCATCTGGCGCCGGGTCAGCGGATCGAAATGCCGGTGCGCTTCATTGTGGATCGGGAGCTTCCGCCGGAAATCAGACATCTGACCCTGGCCTACACGCTGTTCGATATCAGCGCGAGCCGGACGCCTGCTGCCCCCGTCGCCGGTAATGGCGGTTGAGGAACCTGACATGTCGACACCTCACGAACACTATTACGTCCCGGCACAAAGCAAATGGCCGATCATCGCTACCCTGGCGCTGCTGGTCACGATGTACGGGCTGGGTACCTGGTTCAACGACATGAAGGCCGCGCGGCCGGACTCCAACGGGCCATTGATCTTCTTCATCGGCGCACTACTGGTGGCTTACATGATGTTCGGCTGGTTCGGCGCGGTGGTGAAGGAAAGCCGCGCCGGGCTCTACAGCGCGCAGATGGATCGCTCGTTTCGCTGGGGCATGGCGTGGTTCATCTTTTCCGAAGTGAGCTTCTTCCTGGCGTTCTTCGGGGTGCTGTTCTATATCCGAGTGCTGTCCGGGCCGTGGCTGGGGGGCGAAGGCGCGAATGCCGTCTCCAACATGCTATGGCCCGACTTTCAGTACACCTGGCCGATGCTCGCCACGCCCGATCCCAAGCTGTACCCGGCGCCCAAAGGCATCATCGACCCCTGGCAGTTGCCCTTGATCAACACGGCCCTGCTGATCAGCTCCAGTGTGACCATCACCTTCGCGCATCACGCGCTGAAGAAGGGAAACCGCACGGCGCTCAAGCGCTGGCTGGCGCTGACCATCCTGTTGGGCTGGATCTTCCTGATCCTGCAAGCCGAAGAATATATCCACGCCTACCACGAACTCGACCTGACCCTGGGTTCGGGTATCTACGGCGCGACCTTTTTCATGCTCACCGGCTTTCACGGCGCCCACGTCACCATCGGTACGCTCATTCTGTTCGTCATGCTGATGCGAATACTGCGCGGGCATTTCGATGCCGAACACCAGTTCGGATTCGAGGCTGCCAGCTGGTATTGGCATTTCGTGGATGTGGTCTGGGTGGGGTTGTTCATCTTTGTGTATGTGTTGTAGCGCTGA
This sequence comes from Pseudomonas sp. JDS28PS106, assembly GCF_036706555.1. Lineage (NCBI taxonomy): Bacteria > Pseudomonadati > Pseudomonadota > Gammaproteobacteria > Pseudomonadales > Pseudomonadaceae > Pseudomonas > Pseudomonas sp. JDS28PS106. The sequence goes on from NZ_JBAJGT010000006.1 coordinate 128,167, forward strand.
TTCTGTAGGAGCCAGCTTGCTGGCGATCTGGTGCGCAAAAAATTTACCACGTCCCATGAGAAACCAACTGACCGCTGTAAAACCCCCAGGCAATAAGCGCCAGCGTCAACGCCGCAAGTATGACGCGCAGGGTCAGCGCCTTGATCAGGCGAGTGGACTGGCTGTCGTCCTTGATCAGAAAGAACAGGCCGCTGAACAGGCTGGTGATGGTCGCGGCCAACATAAGAACAATCGCTGCTTTGAGCATGTGAAACCCCGGGAGCAATCGCGATGGTGGATGGGAGTATAGGCAGGCCTGTGGAACCGGTCGGGACGGTGTCATGAAGCGCTTCACGCCTGGTTTGCTGCCAACCGTCGTGGTGCTTTTGCTGCTGCCGACACTGATCTCTCTCGGCTTCTGGCAATTGAGCAGAGGCGAGGAGAAACGTGAAATCCTGCGCGACTATGCCGAGCGCCGCGCGGCGACCCCGGTCAGTGCCGCGCAAATGCTCTACGCGCCGGAGCCCGCCTGGCGTCGGGTGCGTTTGCTGGGCCGGTTCGATGCCGATCACAGCCTGTTGCTGGACAACGCCATTCGCGACGGCAAGGCCGGGGTCGAACTGCTGCAACCCTTTCTGGACCATGCCAGCGGCCTGTGGCTGCTGGTCAATCGCGGCTGGCTGCCCTGGCCGGATCGCCGCTCTCCACCGACGTTCGAGACACCGGATCGACCGCTGGAACTCAGCGCCTGGGTTTACGACGTGCCCGGCAAAGTCTTTCAGCTGCGACCCGACACACCCTCTTCCAGCTGGCCCAAGCTGGTGACCTCGATAGAGCCGGAAAAACTCTGGCTCGAACTGGGACGTGAAGGTTTCCCCCACGCGCTGCGTCTCGAGGCCGGCCCGGCCGCCAACCGGGTCGACTGGCCGATCGTGGCGATGATGCCGGAAAAGCACTCGGCCTACGCGGTGCAGTGGTTTTCCCTGGCGCTGGCGCTGCTGGTTCTCTACGGCTATCTAGGCTGGCACCAGGGCAGGCAGCGTCAGACAACCTCCATCGAGCAGGAGTCCACATGAATCCCACCGTCATCTCTGAACCGCGCATCCGGCGACGCGGACGTCTGCAACTGGTGTTTCTGATCATGGTCGCGGTGGTGCCCATGTTGTTGGCGACCAGCATGTATCAGTTCGGCTTCTGGGTGCCCGAGGGGCGCACCTATCACGGCCAGCTCATTGCAACCGGCCAGAGTCGGGCCGACCTGGGGGTAAAGGCCGATGAGCGTCGCTGGCAACTGCTGGTCAGCGCGCCGAGCCGCTGTGAGGCTGACTGTCAGCATCTGGTGTATCTGGCCCGTCAGGTGCAGATCGGCCTGGGACGAGACGCCGCCCGCGCCAGTCATGCGCTGGCGACCAGCCAGGTTCTGAGCGTCGACTACGCCGAGAAACTGGAGCGCGAATACGCCGAGATCAAGCGCTACCCGCTTGAACCCGTGCGTTACTGGCAGACCATGCCCGGCCTGGATGAGCCGCAACTGTGGATCGTCGACCCGCACGGCAATCTGGTTTTGCGCTACGGCGCTCAGGTGAATGGCAAGGACCTGCTGGATGATCTGCGACGATTGCTGAAGTTATCGAATATCGGATAAGGGGAGGCCGCCATGACCCGGCCCGGATTCCGTCTCGCCCTGCTCGCCACCCTGCTGGCGCTGATCGTGGTGTTGCTCGGCGCCTGGACTCGGCTCACTCACGCCGGATTGGGCTGCCCGGACTGGCCCGGCTGCTACGGGTTCATCGCCGTCCCGGCGAGCGAAGCGCAACTGGCTCATGCGCAGCTGCATTTTCCCCACGTGCCGGTCGAAGCCGGAAAAGGCTGGAGCGAGATGGTGCATCGCTATTTCGCCGGCGCGCTGGCGCTCACCATTCTGGCCCTGGCCTTTCGGGCCTGGCGGACGCGGCATTTGATCGGACAGCCGCTCAAATTGCCGCTGCTGATCCTGGCCGTGGTTATCGCCCAGGCCGCATTCGGGATGTGGACGGTGACGCTCAAGCTCTGGCCGCAGGTGGTGGTCACCCACTTGCTGGGTGGCTTCGCGACGCTGGCCCTGCTGCTGGTCCTGACCTTGCGTCTGGCCGGGACCGGCCCGGTTCGGGGCGATTACGACGCACGACTGCATCGTCTGGCCCGGTTCGCCTCGCTGATGGTCATTACGCAGATCGCATTGGGTGGCTGGGTCAGCGCCAATTATGCGGCCATGGCCTGCACCGATCTGCCGACCTGTCAGGGCCAGTGGTGGCCCGATGCGGATTTCGCCAACGGCTTTCACCTCAGCCAGCATATAGGCCCGAACTACCTGGGCGGTCGACTCGACAGCGAAGCGCGCACGGCCATTCACCTGACCCACCGTCTCGGCGCGGTGCTGGTAGCTCTGAGTCTGACGACACTGGCCTGGCAACTGCGGAGAGCCGGGTTCAAAACGCTGGCCGCCGTGCTGATGCTCGCGCTGCTCATGCAGCTTGGGCTTGGCGTCGCCAACGTGTTGCTGCACTTGCCGCTGCCCGTTGCGCTGGCCCACAACGCCGGTGGCGCGGCACTGTTGCTGTGCCTGGTGACCATCAATTACCGGCTGGCCTGTACCATGGCGCAGCCCTCGACGCCTTCAAGTATTCTGTCGGGCATCCGCCGCCGTTTTTCGTCGCGCCATCCACTGATCACTGTCGACTGCCGAACCCATGACCCGAACCCAGAAAACCGTATTCATCCTGGTCGCCATCGTAGCGCTGATCATGGGCCTGACTGTCCAGCGTGTGCTGCTCAACCAGAGCGCCGGTGACCAGACTGCTCTGATCGACGCCGGCATTATCCTGCTGCCGCAAAGCCGCGTACTGCCGGCATTTGAGGTCACCGATCAGAACGGTGCTCCGCTAGCGCTGGATTCGTTCAAGGACAAATGGACGCTGATGTTCTTCGGCTACACCTTTTGCCCGGACATCTGCCCTACGACGCTGGCGCAGATCCGTCAGATCAGGTCCGAGCTGAGTGCCGAACAAGCCGAGAAGCTACGTGTGGTGCTGGTGAGCGTCGACCCCGAGCGCGACACGCCGCAGCGGCTGAAGGAATATCTGGGATTTTTCGACAAGGGCTACATCGGCATCACCGCGCCGGTGGCCGACCTGCAAAAGCTGGCGAACGCGGTGAGTGTCCCCTTCATCCCCGCCGATACCAGCAAGCCGAACTATACGGTGGACCACAGCGGCAACCTCGCGCTGATCGGCCCGGACGGCACACAACGCGGGTTTATCCGAGCGCCGTTGAACGGCCAGAAACTGGTGGCCAGGCTGCCGGAGTTGCTGGAAAGACAATGAACCCGCGCATACCTGTAGGAGCGAGCTTGCTCGCGATCTGCCGCAAAGCGGCAGTAAAACCGGAGGGCGCGATTTTCAGGTAGAGCGCGTTATCGTTTATCGCCAGCAAGCTGGCTCCTACAGGTGGTGTGCGAATCCTTAGAACGCCGGCACGACCGCGCCTTTGTATTTCTCGACCAGGAAAGCTTTGACTTCCGGGCTGTTCAAGGCGGCGACGAGTTTCTTCATCGCGTCCGAATCCTTGTTGTCCGGACGGGCGACGAGGATGTTGGCGTAGGGCGATTCAGCGCCTTCAATGACCAGCGCGTCCTTGGTCGGGTCCAGCTTGGCGCTCAGGGCGTAGTTGGTGTTGATCAGCGCCAGATCGACCTGAGTCAGCACGCGCGGCAGCGTGGCGGCTTCCAGCTCGCGGAATTTCAAGTCCTTGGGGTTGTTCACCACGTCCGAAGGCTTCGCCAGGATGCTGGTCGGGTCCTTGAGCGTGATCAGGCCGGCCTTGGCCAGCAGCAACAGCGCACGGCCTTCGTTGGTGGCGTCGTTCGGCAGGGCCACGTTCGCGCCGCCTGGCAGATCCTCGAGCTTCGTGAATTTCTCGGAGTACGCACCGAAAGGTTCGACATGGACTTTTGCCACCGCCACCAGGTCGGTGCCCTTGCCCTTGTTGAACTCATCCAGATACGGCTGATGCTGGAAGAAGTTGGCGTCCATGCGCTTCTGGGACACCTGAACGTTCGGCTGGATGTAGTCGTTGAACACCTTGATGTTCAGGTCCACGCCCTCTTTCGCCAGCGTCGGTTTGACGAATTCCAGGATTTCCGCGTGGGGCACGGCCGACGCCGCGACGGTCAGGGTTTCATTGGCCTGCGCAGACATCGCTGTCACGGCGGCAAATACGGCCAGTAGTTTTTTCATTCGATAACTCCTTTGAACGGCCCGCTCGCCCTGGAGCGGACCATTGCCAACTGTTCGATCAACGATGAGTGAAGTGAGCAACCAGCCGGTCGCCGACGGTCTGCAGGATCTGCACCAGCACCAACAGCAATACGACCGTCACGAACATCACATCGTTCTGGAAGCGCTGGTAGCCGTAGCGAATCGCCAGATCGCCCAGCCCGCCCGCGCCGACGGCACCGGCCATGGCGGTGAAGGACACCAGCGCGATCGCCGTCACGGTAATGGCCGCGAGAATGCCAGGCCGGGCTTCCGGCAGCAGCGCCTTGAGGATGATCTGCCGCGTGGTGGCACCCATGGCCTGGGTAGCTTCGATGATGCCGCGATCCACTTCGCGCAGCGCGGTCTCTACCAAACGCGCGAAAAACGGCGTAGCGCCGGCGATCAGCGGCGGTAAGGTGCCGAGGATACCCAGCGATGTGCCGGTGATGATCTCGGTCAGCGGCATCATGACGATCAGCAGAATAATGAACGGCAGCGCCCGCAGCATGTTCACGACCAGCCCGACCGTGGCGTAAAGCGGCTTGTTTTCCAGCAACTGGCGCGGCGAGGTGAGGAACATCAGCACGCCCAGCGGCAGGCCGAACAGGATGGTGAAGCCCAGCGAGACACCGAGCATGATCAGGGTATCGCCCGTGGCGACCCAGATTTCGTACCAGTCGACGTTGGAAAACAGATTCAGAAAAGCGTCCATCAGCGCAGGACCTCCATATGCACGTCCGCAGCCTTGAAGCGCGCGAAGGCGGCGTCCATGTCGCCGCCGGTGATGGCCAGCGTCAGCTGCCCGTAAGGCGTGTCCTTGATGCGGTCGATGCGACCGGCCAGGATGCTGTAGTCGACGCCGGTTTCCCGGGCGACCGTGCCCAACAGCGGCGCGTAGGTCGCCTCGCCCTGGAACGTCAGGCGCACGATACGGCCCTGGACGTGAGCGAAGTCATCACGCTGTTCGTTTTCATCGACCTGCTCGTCTTCCTGCACGAAGCGCCGGGTGGTCGGATGCTGGGGATGCAGAAATACATCCGCCACCCTGCCCTGCTCGACGATCACGCCGGCGTCCATTACTGCCACCTGATCGCAGACCCGGCGGATCACATCCATCTCGTGAGTGATGAGCACGATGGTCAGCTTCAGCTCGCGGTTGATCTCGGCGAGCAGTTGCAGCACCGACGCAGTGGTCTGTGGGTCGAGCGCGCTGGTGGCCTCGTCGCACAGCAGAATCTTGGGCTTGGTCGCCAGGGCGCGGGCAATGCCGACGCGCTGCTTCTGGCCGCCGGACAACTGGGCCGGATACTTTTTGGCATGATCGGACAGGCCGACACGCGCCAGCAGTTCGGCGACCCGCTGATCGATCTGCGCCCGAGGCATGTCGCCGGCCAGAGTCAGCGGCATGGCGACGTTGTCCGCCACGGTGCGCGAAGCCAGCAGATTGAAGTGCTGGAAGATCATGCCGACCTGCTGGCGGAAGCGACGCAGACCATTGGCGTCGAGTGCGGTGACGTCTTCACCATCGACCACGATCTGCCCGCCGCTTGGGGTCTCAAGACGATTGATCAGGCGCAGCAGCGTGCTCTTGCCGGCGCCGGAGTGGCCTATCAGGCCGAATACCTGGCCATTCTCGACCCGCAGGCTGGTGGAATGCAGGGCCGGGATTTCCTTGCCTGCAACCCGATAGGTTTTGTGGACGTTATGAAACTCGATCACGGAGCGAACCTTGTGGGGGCGCGTTAAGAAATCAGCGCAGTGGACAGGGTGCCACTTGCTTCGTAGCCCGGCCGGATTGAGCCGGGCGCGCATTTTAGCCTGTCCGCGCGGTCGTGCTTAGCATTAATTTATCGGCCGGGCCACACAAGTGACATAAGGCGTCGCGCAGGCCGGTTGCGATTGCGACGGGGAACGGCTGTTTCCACAGCTTGTCACTTCTCCATTACCGTGATTCCCGCGCTCGCGGGGATCTGACCGAACCCGGCTTCACGAGCGGGAAGATATGGAGCAGACGATGGCTGACGAGAAGAATTCACCACTGGGCAATACCGCTAAAAGCGAAATGGCCGGCACCGACACGCTCGATCGCGGCAACACCAATGCCAAGCTGGACGACCTCGAACAGTTTCGCTCGGACGCCACCGGGCAGGCGCTGCGCACCAACCAGGGCGTGAAGATCGCCGACAATCAGAACACGCTCAAGGTTGGCAGTCGCGGCCCGTCGCTGCTCGAAGACTTCATCATGCGTGAGAAAATCACGCACTTTGACCATGAGCGCATTCCGGAACGCATCGTTCACGCGCGTGGCACTGCCGCCCATGGCTATTTCCAGACCTACGAGGATCATGGCGCGATGAGCAAGGCCGGCTTCCTGCGCGATCCGGGCAAGAAAACTCCGGTCCTGGTGCGCTTTTCCACGGTCCAGGGGCCGCGCGGCTCGGGCGATACGGTCCGCGACGTGCGCGGTTTCGCGGTCAAGTTCTACACCGACGAAGGTAACTTCGACCTGGTCGGCAACAACATGCCGGTGTTCTTCATTCAGGACGCCGTGAAGTTTCCGGACTTCGTGCACGCGGTAAAACCCGAGCCGCATAACGAAATTCCTACTGGCGGCTCCGCGCACGACACCTTCTGGGATTTCGTTTCGCTGGTCCCGGAATCCGCGCACATGGTCGTGTGGGCCATGTCCGATCGCGCCATTCCGAAAAGCCTTCGCACCATGCAGGGCTTTGGCGTGCATACCTTCCGCCTGATCAGCACGGAGGGCAAATCGACCTTCGTCAAATTCCACTGGAAGCCCAAGCAGGGTGTCTGCTCGCTGGTATGGGACGAGGCTCAGAAGCTGGCCGGCAAGGATACCGACTACCACCGTCGCGACCTCTGGGAATCCATCGAGATGGGCGATTACCCGGAGTGGGAGCTGGGCGTACAGATCGTGCCCGAGGAAGACGAGCACAAGTTCGACTTCGATCTGCTCGACCCTACCAAGATCATTCCCGAAGAATTGGTGCCCGTCACCCCGCTGGGCAAAATGGTGCTCAACCGCAACCCGGACAATTTCTTCGCCGAAGTCGAGCAGGTTGCATTCTGCCCTGGCCATATCGTGCCCGGCATCGACTTCACCAACGATCCGCTGCTGCAGGGTCGCCTGTTTTCCTACACCGATACGCAGATCAGCCGCCTGGGCGGGCCGAACTTCCACGAAATTCCGATCAACCGCCCGGTTGCGCCGAACCACAACGGACAGCGCGACGGACAGCATCGGATGACCATCAATCGCGGGCGTGCGTCGTACGAGCCGAACTCGATCGATGGCGGCTGGCCCAAGGAAACTCCCGCAGCTGCGGAAGATGGCGGCTTCGAGACCTATCACGAGCGTATCGAAGCGCATAAGGTGCGCGAGCGCAGCGAATCCTTCTCCGATCACTTCTCCCAGGCGACGCTGTTCTATCGCAGCATGAGCCAGCACGAGAAGGAACACATCATCGCCGCCTACAGCTTTGAGCTGGGCAAGGTGGAGCGAGAGTTCATCCGCGCGCGGCAGGTCAACGAGATCCTCGCCAACATCGACCTGGAACTGGCGGGTCGTGTAGCGGCCAACCTCGGCCTGCCCGCGCCGACCGCTCGCACCGTGCCTGAACGTCAGACCTCGCTTCAGGAATCGCCGGCGCTCAGCCAGGACAACTTGCTGTCCGGCGATATCGTCTCGCGCAAAGTCGGGATTCTGGTCGCCAACGGCGTGGATGCAACGGCCGTGGAAACCATGAAGGCTGCACTGGCCGCCAAAGGCGCGCACGCCAAAGTCCTGGGTCCGACCTCCGCGCCGGTCACCACGGCCGATGGCAAGACGCTGCCTGTAGATGCCTCGGCCGAAGGCCTGCCTTCAATCGCTTTCGACGCGGTGTTCGTGCCCGGCGGTGCCGAGTCGGTCAAAGCGCTGAGCACTGACGGCGTGGCGCTGCACTTCATCCTCGAGGCCTACAAGCACCTCAAGGCGATTTCGCTGTCCGGCGAAGCGCGCTCGCTGCTGGACCTGCTGCACCTGGATGAAGACGCCGGCCTGCTGGTGGTGTCCGACAGTGCATCGTTCGAAGCCTTCTTCGACGCTATCGCCCAGCACCGCGTATGGGCGCGTGAGCCGAAAGCCAAGGCCGTTCCGGCGTGATGCATTGAGGTCTTCGCGGATGAATCCGCTCCTACACGGTCTGTAGGAGCGGATTCATCCGCGATATGCCGCAGCGGTATCAGGATCTGGCAGGTGTCAGCACGATCCGTGCGGATTGATGGCGGTCGATCTGGCGACGCAGGTCCAGCTCGAAACTCGGATTGATCCTGACCACGCGCTTGGTCAGCAAGGTCGCCAGCCATGGGTAGTCATCGGTGCGCGGAACGACGATCAGGACGTCGCAGTTGAAGGCTACGGTATCGGCTGCGATGGCATCCAGCTGACGACGCAGCTCGGGCATGTCGCCGATCTTGAGTTCGATGGTGGTGTTCTCGGCCGCCGGATCGATCAGCTTCGCCTGACGGCGGGCCTCCGCGGCTCGCAGTTCGGCCTCGGCTTTTTCCAGCTCGGCTTTGCGCGCGTGGGCAATTGCGCTGTTCACGCCACTGGTCAACGCCGGCGCCTTGGGCATCAGCGAGCGGGCGCGGGTCAACGCAGTGGCGGCGGCATTCATGTCGCCCTTCTGCAAGCCGATCTGGCTGCGGCTCAGGTAAGCCTCGGCCAGGCGACGCTGCAAGGCTTCCACGCGAGGATCGTCTGCATTGGCGGCCTGCAAGGTTGCCAATTGCTCTTCGGCGGTCGCCAGTTCATTGCCTGCGATGCTTTGTTCAAGCTGTGCGAACCCGTCGGGCTGGGTATCGGCCACGGACGTCTCAACCGTCGGCGTGCTCTGGCAGGCACCCAACAGGACGGAAAATGCGACCAGCAGCAGATAGCGTGAGGCGAGCGGCTTCATTCCTGCGATTCTCTAGTTTGCGCAAAAAACGAGCAAGTCTACACCGCTCGCTTGGGGAGAACAAAGCTGAGCAAGAACAGCGCAGCGGCGCAGACCACGATGGACGGGCCGGCGGGCGTGTCCTTGAACCACGACAACGATAGCCCAATACCTACCGCCGTCACGCCCAACAGACTGGCGCCCAGGGCCATTTGTTCCGGCGAGCGGGCGTGACGTTGTGCCGCGGCAGCCGGGATGATCAGCAGGGATGTGATCAGCAGCACGCCGACGATTTTCATCGCTACCGCAATCACCACCGCGATCAACAGCATCAGCGTCATGCGCAATGCAGCGACGGGCAGTCCCTCGACCTTCGCCAGCTCTTCATGCACGGTGACCGCCAGCAGCGGCCGCCACAGCGCGACGATGAGCACCAGCACCAGCGCACTGCCGCCCAGGATCCAGGCCAGATCGGTCGGGCTGATCGCCAGCAGGTCGCCAAACAGATAGGCCATCAGGTCGATGCGCACTTCATGCATGAAGCTCAGCACCACCAGGCCCAGCGACAGCGTGCTGGGCGCGAGAATGCCCAGCAGCGTGTCGGAAGCCAGCGGCTGGCGCTGCTGCAAGGTGACCAGCAGGACCGCCAGCAGCAGGCAGCCGCAGGTGACCGCAATGGTGGGACTGACATCCAGCAGGAAACCCAGCGCAACACCGAGCAATGCCGCATGGGACAAGGTGTCACCGAAATACGCCATGCGCCGCCAGACCACGAAGGAACCGAGAGGACCAGCCACGATGGCCAGCGCCAGGCCTGCGAGCAAGGCATAGAGTAGAAAATCAGCCATGCTTGCAGCTGTCTCCGTGAACATGAGGATGAGGGGTTGATGTGTCGCTTACCACCTCGCCATGCAGATCGTGGGCGTGATCGTGATGATGGTGATAAACCGCCAGACTCGGCGCGTTCTGGCCGAACAGCTCGACGAACGCCGGGTCGTGGCTGACCTGCTCGGGATGGCCCGAACAGCAGACATGCCGATTCAGGCACACGACCTGATCAGTCGTGCTCATCACCAGATGCAGATCGTGGGACACCATCAGCACGCCGCAACCATGCCGGTCGCGCAATCGGGTGATCAGGCTATACAGCTCGGCCTGCCCGGCGACGTCAACGCCCTGCACCGGCTCGTCGAGCACTAGCAGTTCAGGTTCGCGCAACAACGCGCGGGCCAGCAGTACGCGCTGCATTTCACCACCGGAGATGCCTTGCAACGGACTGTCGATGACTTTCTCGGCGCCCACTTCTTCAAGCGCGGCCAACACCGCGGCGCGGTCCACTCCAGGCACCAGACGCAGAAAACGCAGCACCGAGAGCGGCAAGGTCTGATCGACATGCAGCTTTTGCGGCATGTAGCCGACGCGCAATTTTGGCTTGCGCCATACCGTACCGGAATCCGGCTTGAGCAGACCTAGCACGGCGCGTACCAGTGTGGTCTTGCCCGCGCCGTTGGGCCCGATCAGGGTCACGATCTGCCCTGGCTCGACGCTCAGATGAATATTGTCCAGTACGTTTTGCCCCGAGAGCGCGACCGCCACCCGCTCAAGGCGAATCAAGGCTGTCCTCATCAGGCAGCCTTGCAACCAGAACATATCCCGACGATTTCGACAGTCTGCCCTTCCACGGCAAAGCCGACTTCCGCCGCCGCGTCGACAATGCTGCTGCTGATGCTGGGGTGTTGCAGTTCGATGGCGGCGTGGCATTCACGGCAGATCAGGAACTGGCCCTGATGCGCGTGAGTGGGGTGATTGCAGCCGGTGAAGGCATTCAGCGACGCGATGCGATGCACCAGGCCGTTTTCCAGCAGGAAATCCAGCGCCCGGTACACGGTAGGCGGCGCGGCGCGGCGGCCGTCTTCTTCGCTGAGGACACCCAGGATGTCGTAGGCGCCCAGCGGCTTGTGGCTTTGCCAGACCAGTTCCAGCACCCGGCGGCGCAGCGCGGTCAGGCGCAGACCCTTGCTCGCGCACAGGGAATCGGCTTCGGTAAGCGCTGAATGCACGCAGTGAGAGTGGTCGTGGGGACGGCTGGCCAGAGGTGTAATGATCATGAGCGGCGACGATAAGTGACAAGGACGTTATTATGTTACCCGTTCCTGCCTTACATGAGTGGATCACGTGCGCCGTCTTCTGAAGTTTTTTGCATTTATCTCGACCAGTCTGCTGGTTTCTCTCTCAGCCCAGGCCGATGTTCAGGTCCTGACCAGCATCAAGCCCTTGCAGCTGATCGCCGCCGCCGTACAGGACGGCGTCGGCAAGCCCGATGTGCTGCTGCCGCCCGGCGCATCCCCGCATAACTATGCCTTGCGGCCGTCCGACGTACGACGGGTAAGGGGTGTGCAATTGTTCTACTGGATCGGACCGGACATGGAGAGCTTCCTGCCCCGCGTGATCCAGAGTCGCAGCCAGCCGGCGGTGGCCGTGCAGAGCCTGCCAGGCATGAAACTGCGTCATTTTTCGGCCGACAGCTCGTCCCATGACGATCACGACGAGGGGGGTCACGATCACGATCATGACCACATGCCGGGAAGCCTGGACTCGCATTTGTGGCTGTCGAGCGCGAACGCCCGGGTCATTGCCCGCAAGATGGCCGATGACCTGAGCGCGGTCGATGCCGCCAATGCCGCGCGTTATCGGCAGAACGCCGATGCGTTCGTCGACCGTCTTGACGCGCTGGATGCGCGGATCAAGAGCCGGGTCAGCGGTATCGCCGATAAGCCATATTTCGTGTTTCACGAGGCATTCGATTACTTCGAAGATGCTTACGGGCTCAAGCACGCCGGTGTGTTCGCCGTTGCCGCTGAAATCCAGCCCGGCGCTCAACATGTGGCAGCCATGCGCGAACGCTTGAAGGAAGCGGGCAAGACCTGTGTGTTCAGCGAGCCGCCAATGCGGCCCCGTCTGGCGCAGACCCTGACCGCGGGCCTGCCGGTCAAGCTCGCCGAGCTGGATGCGCTGGGTGGCTACACCCCGGCAACCGCCCAGGGGTATGAGCAGATGCTGCAAAAGCTGGGCGATGACCTGGCGGGGTGTCTGGAAAGCCTTTGATCACATGGGTTTCAGATAACCGCAAGGCCCGTAGGAGCGGCTTTAGCCGCGATCTGCCGCAGAGCGGCAGCAAACGGGCGACGCGGTGTTTCGGGTAGACCGCGTTATCGTTTATCGCGGCTAAAGCCGCTCCTACAAACCCAGCACCATCCGTAGGAGCGGATTTATCCGCGAAAAATGCAAATCCAGTGCGGGCTTTAAAGGGCGAACGGCAGGTTGATGCCGACGCTCTGGCGCTGGGCCAGGCGCTTTTCGAATTCCACCGGATCATGGATCAATACGTCCTGCCCGGCGAACGATTCGGCCGCGATCAGGCGTGACAGCCAGAAGCGCACGCAGGCGACGCGCAGCATGACCGGCCATAGCTGCGCTTCCGCGGCGGTGAACGGACGCAACGCCGCGTAGGCACCCAGCAAGGCGCGGGCATGCACGAGATGCAACTGGCCGTCTTCGTCAGAGCACCAGTCGTTCAGCGCGATGGCCAGGTCGTACAGCATCGGCCCCGAGCACGCGTTGTAGAAATCGATGACGCCTGTCAGGTGGGTGCCTTCGAACATGGTGTTGTCGCGAAACAGATCACCGTGCAGGTTTGCCCGAGGCAGGGCGAGAATCTGCGGCTTGAACGCTTCGATCTCTTTTAGCGCCTTGTCCAGCAAAGCGCGCTCGCGCTCGCCCAGGTGCGAGAGGAAGTTGTTGCCCTCTTCCAGCATCCAGTCCAGACCACGGTCGGTCTTGCGCTCGATCACCCGATCGCAGGTCGCCAGATGCAGCTTGCCCAGCAGGCCGCCGATCTCGATGCAATGCTGGGTATTGGGCTCCTTGATGTGCTTGCCCGCGAGGCGCGGCTGCAACAATGCAGGTTTGCCGGCCAGTTCGCGCAATGCCTGATTGTCGGTGGTGCGCAAGGCATAAGGCACCGGCAGGTCGGCGTCATGCAGCACGTCGAGCAGTTCGATGAAAAACGGCATCTCCTGCACGGGGCCACGCTCGACCAGCGTCAGTACGAATTCGCCCTGCTCCAGGCTGATGAAATAGTTGGTGTTTTCACTACCGGCGGCAATGCCCTGAAAGTCACGCAGACGGCCGAGCCCGTAAGGGGCGAGAAATGTTTCCAGCTCGGGCCGAGCCAGGGGTGTAAAGACGGACATATCGAGATTGCCAACCCGTTGAATGAATGAAAGGTCTTACCAGCTGAATATTTCCCATTGGGGAATCAGCATGTCCGGTTGATCCGAACGAATGAAATTGGGGCTTGTACCATCGGCGCGCACAAGGAAATACGGCTTGCCGCCTTTCGGCGTGATTTTCACGGCGTAGAGAAATCCGTTCTGGCGATATTCCTGGATGGTCCGGCCACCGTCAGTGCGGATAGTCACTTCAGGGTCCGGCGACGGGGCATCTTCGGCCGCGAACGCAATCATCGGACAGAACGCCAACACGCCGGTCAACAACAGTCGATTCGCTGTGCGCATGATAACCTTACGCCTTTGTCGTCAATGGTCCTCGCATTCTAGCGCCGACCCCGCCGAAAAGGTTGATTCTGCTCATGAGCCAAGCCCCCCTCGTCCTGGTAGACGGTTCTTCGTATCTATACCGCGCTTTCCATGCACTGCCGCCGCTGGCGACCTCCAAGGGCTTGCCAACCGGCGCCGTCAAAGGCGTGCTGAACATGCTCAAGAGCCTGCGCCGGCAATATCCGGAAAGCCCGTTCGCCGTGGTGTTTGACGCCAAGGGCGGCACGTTCCGTGACGAGCTGTACGCCGAGTACAAGTCCAACCGGCCCAGCATGCCGGACGATCTGCGGGTGCAGGTCGACCTGCTGCACGCCTGCGTCAAAGGCCTGGGCTATCCGTTGTTGTGCATCGAAGGCGTCGAGGCGGATGACGTGATCGGCACTCTGGCGCGCAGCAGTGCGGCGGCGGATCGTCCGGTGATCATCTCCACCGGCGACAAGGACATGGCGCAGCTGGTGGACGGCCATATCACCCTGGTCAACACCATGACCGGCAGCGTGCTAGACGTCGCGGGCGTAAAGGAAAAATTCGGCGTAGGCCCCGAGCACATCATCGATTACCTGGCGCTGATGGGCGACAAGGTCGACAACATTCCGGGCGTGCCGGGCGTGGGCGAAAAAACCGCCGTGGGCCTGCTGTCCGGCGTCGGCGGCGGCCTGAAGGAGCTGTACGACAATCTCGAAGCCGTGGCAGGCCTGCCGATCCGCGGTGCCAAGACGCTGGCGGCCAAGCTCGAAGAGCACCGGGCCATGGCGTTCCTGTCCTATGAGCTGGCGACCATCAAGATCGATGTGCCGCTGGATATCGAACTCGACCAGCTGCATTGCGGCGAGCCGGACCGCGACGTGTTGATGGAGCTGTACACCGAGCTGGAATTCAAGAGCTGGATCGAGGACCTGCAACGCGACGCCAAGCGCGCTGGTCAGGAACTGGTCCCGGAAGAACCCGTGGTGGTTCGCGAAGCGTCCTACGAGGTCATTCTCGAACAGGCTCAATTCGACGACTGGCTGAAGAAGCTCGAAAAGGCCAGCCTGTTCGCCTTCGTTGCCCAGAGCAACGGCACCGACGCTCATCGCGCCCAGATCGTCGGTCTGTCGTTTGCCATCCAGACCCATGAAGCCGCGTACATCCCGCTGAACCACTCCTATATGGGCGTGCCTCAGCAACTGGACCGCGATAGCGTCCTGACCGCACTCAAGCCGCTACTGGAAGATCCCGCGCGAATCAAGGTCGGTCAACACGCCAAGTTCACGATCAATCTGCTCGCCAACTGCGCGATTGGCGGCGATCCGCAGCAAGGCATTGCTCTGCAAGGCGTGAAATTCGACACCATTCTGGAGTCCTACGTGCTGGACTCCACGGCGACCCGCCATGACCGCGACAGTCTGGTGGCCAAATATCTGACCCATACGCCGGTCAATTATCAGGATATCGCCGGCAAAGGCGCCAAACAGCTGTCCTTCGACCAGATTTCCCTGGAACAGGCAGGCATCTATGCGGCCGAAGAGGCCGATCTGACCCTGCGCTTGCATGAAGTCTTTGAAGCGAAGCTGGCGGCCATTCCGAGCCTGCAACCGGTCCTCAACGAAATTGAAATGCCGCTGCTGCCCGTACTGGCGCGCATCGAGCGTCAGGGCGCGCTGGTCGACGCCAACCTGCTGGGCATTCAGAGCGTCGAGCTGGGCGAAAAGATGACCGCTCTGGAGCGCGAGGCATTTGCCATTGCCGGCGAGGAATTCAACCTCGGCTCGCCCAAGCAACTGGGCGTGGTGCTGTACGAAAAGCTCGGTATGCCGATCATCAGCAAGACCGCGACCGGTCAGCCTTCGACAGCCGAAGCGGTGTTGGCCGAGCTGGCCGAGCAGGATTACCCGCTGCCCAAGGTACTGATGCAGTACCGCTCGATGAGCAAGCTCAAGAGCACCTACACCGACCGGCTGCCGGAACAGATCAACCCGCGCACCGGGCGCATCCACACGTCCTATCATCAGGCCGTGGCCGTGACCGGACGTCTGTCGTCCAGCGATCCGAACTTGCAGAACATCCCGATTCGCACGGCCGAAGGTCGTCGTATCCGCCAGGCATTCGTTGCGCCCAAGGGTTACAAGCTGCTGGCGGCGGACTACTCGCAGATCGAACTGCGCATCATGGCCCATCTGGCCCAGGACGAAGGTCTGCTGCATGCGTTCCGCAACGATCTGGACGTGCACCGGGCCACGGCTGCCGAGGTCTTCGGCGTGGAGCTGGACGGGGTGACCACCGACATGCGTCGCAGCGCCAAGGCGATCAACTTCGGTCTGATCTACGGCATGAGCGCGTTCGGCCTCGCCAAGCAGATCGGCGTCGATCGCAAGCAGTCCCAGGATTATGTGGACCGTTACTTCGCCCGTTACCCGGGCGTGCTGAATTACATGGAGCGCACCCGCGCTCAGGCCGCCGAGCAGGGCTTCGTCGAAACCATCTTCGGGCGTCGGCTGTATCTGCCGGACATCAACGCCAAGAACCCTTCCCTGCGCAAAGGCGCGGAGCGCATGGCGATCAACGCCCCCATGCAGGGCACGGCCGCGGATATCATCAAGCGCGCCATGGTGGAAGTGAACCGCTGGCTGGACGAATCCGCGCTGGACGCCCGCGTAATCCTTCAGGTGCACGACGAACTGGTGCTGGAAGTGCGTGAGGATCTGGTCGATCAGATCAGCGAGCAGATTCGTCCGCACATGAGCGGCGCGGCAGAGCTGGCAGTGCCGCTGCTGGTCGAGGTCGGGGTTGGAAGCAACTGGGACGAAGCGCACTGACGACGCCGGACGAGCCTGGGAACAGGCTCGTCGACCGGCCGCCGGAAAATGACATTTTCTGACCGGCGGAACTTAACCGGTGAAAACCCGGTCAGACCTCTCGATTGGCTGAGAAGCCGGTCATGCTCCTATGTTGTGTTAAGTGTTGGCAGATATCCGGGCCCCACCCTAAGGGTCTGGACCTTAAACCCCGTTCTTCCCCCTCCCCATACGAAGTCCGGGGTTTTTTTTGCCCGCGATTTATTCCGCCGCCACCTTGTCTTCCAGCTCCATCCATCCGGCCAATACGCTATAGGCTTCTTCCAGCCCCATGCGCTTGGGCGCGGAGAACAGCTGGATGGTGACTGCATCGCCCCAGCCCTTGCGGATTTCGGACTGCACCTTGAGCAAGGTGTTTTTCGCGGCGCCGTACGTCAGCTTGTCGGCCTTGGTCAGCAAGATATGCATCGGCATCTGGCTGGCGATGGCCCAGTCGAGCATCAAGGTGTCGAAGTCTGTCATTGGATGACGGATGTCCATCATCAGAATCAGACCTTTCAAGCTCTCGCGGCTGCCCAGGTAGGCTTCCAGATGGCGCTGCCAGTGCTGTTTGAGCGGAATCGGCACCTTGGCGTAGCCGTAGCCGGGCAAGTCCACCAGCCGGCGTTCTTCGTCCAGACTGAAGAAGTTGAGCAACTGGGTACGGCCGGGCGTCTTGGAAGTGCGCGCCAGACTGGCGTGGGTCAGGGTGTTGAGCGCGCTCGACTTGCCGGCGTTCGAACGGCCGGCGAACGCGACCTCATAGCCTTCGTCATCGGGGCACTGATCGACCTTGGCCGCGCTGAGCATGAACTTGGCCTGTTGGCACAGACCCAGAATGGGATTCTTGAATTGCATGTGATTTCCGGTGAGGCCGTGCCTGCAAGGGTGCGGCAAGAGGTGTCGTTTCCGTATGGATGGGTCGAGTATATAATGCCGCAAATTTTGTGTGTGCTTTCTCCCGGCCAAGGGAGGAAGAGCACGAAAGCGAGAACTAATATGCGCATTAGAACGCAGTCCGCTTTCAACCTGAAAGGTTTTTGCTGAGTAAGAAGGCTTGGATCAGCTGTTCACAGGATTCAAAGCGATGCCGCCGCGTGGAATGTGCAAGGACCGCAGTAGCCGGATTTGCTAACCATCGTCCGTTGGATGAGCAAATCGCCTGCTACCTGACTTTTTCACCTTTTAGCCGATTTGGATTACCTGATGAACAAATCACTCGTAAGTATGCTGTTGGCGCTCGGCATCTGCGGTTCGTTGCACGCCGAGGAAAAGGTCGTGGGCGACGCTGCCGCCGGGCAGGCCAAGACGGCTGTATGCGGCGCGTGTCATGGTCCGGATGGCAACAGCATGGCGCCCAACTTCCCCAAGATCGCCGGCCAGGGTGAGCGCTACCTGCTCAAGCAGTTGCATGAAATTAAGGACGGCAAGCGCGTGGTGCTGGAGATGACCGGCCTGCTCAACAACCTCAACGACCAGGACCTGGCCGATATCGCAGCGTTCTATGCCGGACAGAAAGGTACGGTCGGCGCCGCGGACCCGAATCTGATCGCGCGTGGCGAAGCCTTGTTCCGGGGCGGCAAGCTGGATCAGGGACTGGCTGCCTGCATCGGCTGTCATTCTCCGGACGGCAGCGGTAACGCGCAGGCCGGCTTTCCGCATCTCGGTGGCCAGCATGCCGACTACATCAAAAAGCAGCTGACCGCGTTTCGCGAGGGAGACCGCACCAACGATGGCGACACCATGGTGATGCGTTCGATTGCGGCCAAGTTGAGCAACAAGGACATCGAGGCGCTGGCTCAATACATCCAGGGTCTGCACTGAATCTGGCTGTCCAAAGGGTGAACGCATATGCAAAAAGGGCAGCTTCGGCTGCCCTTTTTTATGATGACGAGCGTTACACTAACGAACTCGAGCCTGGGCGGCCGGTCGAAAAAGCTGTCGTCCGAAGGCGATTCATCTGTCCAGGAGTTAAGCATGCGTAATCTGATCATCAGCGCCGCTCTGGTTGCCGCCAGTCTGTTCGGCATGTCCGCCCAGGCCGCCGAACCTGTCGAGGCCGGCAAGCAATACGTCGAACTGAGCAGCGCTGTGCCTGTATCCGAACCAGGCAAGATCGAAGTCGTGGAGCTGTTCTGGTATGGCTGCCCACACTGCTACGCATTCGAGCCGACCATCAATCCCTGGGTCGAAAAACTCCCGTCGGACGTGAATTTCGTGCGCATTCCCGCCATGTTCGGCGGTCCTTGGGATGCCCACGGTCAGCTGTTCATTACCCTCGACACCATGGGCGTCGAGCACAAGGTGCACGCTGCGGTTTTCGATGCCATTCAGAAAGGTGGCAAGCGTCTGACCGACAAGAACGACATGGCTGACTTCGTTGCCACTCAAGGTGTCAACAAGGAAGAATTCCTCAAGACCTTCGATTCCTTCGCTGTGAAAGGCAAGATTGCCCAGTACAAGGAATTGGCCAAGAAGTATGAAGTCACTGGCGTACCGACCATGATCGTCAACGGCAAATACCGTTTCGACCTGGGCACCGCTGGTGGTCCGGAAGGCACTCTGCAGGTAGCTGACCAGCTGATCGCCAAAGAGCGCGCGGCTGGCAAGACCCAATAAGGAATTCCCATGCGGCGCTGGGGCAAAGGCACGGAGCGAGTCGTCGGCCTGCACGAACCGCGGGTCAACGAGCATCACCTGACGCAAAGCGGGTTACCGGAAGACGGCCGGCTCCGCTTGCTCAGCTTCAATATCCAGGTCGGGATCAGCACTGAGCGATACCGTCACTACCTGACCCGTGGCTGGCAGCATCTGCTGCCCCACGGCGGCCGGGCAGGCAATCTGCAAAAGATCGGTCAGTTGCTCAACGACTTCGATCTGGTGGCCTTGCAGGAGGTCGATGGTGGCAGCCTGCGTTCAGGGTTCGTCAACCAGGTCGAGCATCTCGCGCAGCTCGGTGCCTTCCCTTACTGGTATCAGCAGCTCAACCGCAATCTCGGTCGCTTTGCCCAGCACAGCAACGGCGTGCTGAGTCGCCTGCGTCCGGGCAAGATCGAAGATCATCCGCTGCCTGGTCCGGCCGGGCGTGGTGCGATCCTGATGCGCTTCGGCGAGGGCGAAGACGCTCTGGTCGTCGTCATGATGCATCTGGCGCTGGGGACGCGGACCCGCACGCGGCAACTGGCCTACATTCGCGAGCTGATCGGCGGTTACCGCCACCAGATTCTGATGGGTGACATGAATACCCATGCCAACGACCTGCTGGAGCTTTCTCCGCTGCGTGATCTCGGCCTGCTGGCGCCGCAGATCGAAGCGACCTTTCCCAGCTGGCGGCCGCAACGCTGCCTCGATCACATTCTGCTCAGCCCGACGCTGACGCTTGAACGTGTTCAGGTCCTGGCCCAGCCTATATCCGACCATCTGCCGGTCGCAGTGGAAATCCGCTTGCCCGATTCGCTGCGCGGCGACTCCCTGCCCGTGGTTGCGGGTAGCTCCGGTACATGAGCGACGACGCCGAACGCTGGAAAGAGAAATACCTCAAGGGCATCGAGCAACAGGACAGGCTCGAGCAGCGCTGGAGTGCCCGTCTCGACCTGCTGCGGCGCGGTCTGGTGCGCAGCAGTCTGGCAGCGGAAGGTACCGATCGCGCCGTCGATGAGTGCATGAAGGAAATGCGCGAAATCGTCCGCAAGGACGACATGGACGCTGGTCTTTCCGCGTTGATCCCGCGCCTTGAAAAAGCTGTGCTCGAATCGGAGCAGCGTCGCGAAGTGCGCGCCGGGCAGACGCTCACGGCCCTCAACGCGCTGGTTCAACAACTGCAGGCGTTGCCTCTGCCGCGCGATGTGCGCAAGCCTCTCAAGCGATTCGCCAAGAATCTGGACGACCGGGCGGCGCAGGCTCGCGAGCTGCCCTTGCTGTTGAGCGAGCTGAGCGGTTTGCAGGGCAAAGCCCTCCGCACACTCGACAAGCCTGAAGAGGCGCCACGTCCGGGGCTGTTGCAGCGCTTGTTCGGCGGCCGTGAGGCGGAGAGCGAAGACACGCCGGTCGAGGCGGCGCGAAACGCTGCCGTGGCACCCGAGGTTGCCGGCGTCGCGGAGCCTGCGCCCGAACCTGCTACTCAGGATGCACAGGTAACCGAGCCTGACGACGAAGTGCTCGATCCGCCAGAGACTTTCGGCACAGAGGCTCCGGTCGAGCAGCCGGCTCCGGTTGCGGTGGACAGTTCCACTCAGGCGCCAGCCCCCCTGCCTGTCGTGCAAGCGGTCGACGAGCCCGAGCCGCAGCCTGTCAGCGAGCCGCCAGCTATCGTCGAAGGCCTGCTGGCGCCGATTCCAGTCGTGCCGTTCGAACAGCGTCCCGAGCCGATCGAAGCACCTGAAGCCGGACCGGAAACAGAGCAGGCGGACAGCGACGAAGACGTTGCCTATGCGCTGCCCGCTTCGCCCGAACCCAGCTACAGTTCGGTCGCGGCGCATATCGAAGATACGCTTCTAGGCCTGCTCGACGATCTGACCCTGTCCGAGCACCACCGCCCGCAGGTCGAAAGCATGCGGCAGCGGCTTGAGCACGGCTTGAACTGGTATGAGCTGTTGCCGATTCTCGATGACCTCGCCGTGCTCATGCTCGCCATCAACAATGGCGAGCAGCAGGCATTTGGCGTCTATCTCAAGGAACTCAACGAACGATTGGAGTCGTTTCAGAGCCACTTGCAGGCCGCCAGTGAGGATCATGCCGAAAGCCGGACCTCGGCCCGCGACCTCGATGAGCAGTTGCGCGAACAGGTCGGCGGCCTGCAGAGCAGCGTTCAGGATGCCTCTGACCTGGTCAGCCTCAAGCAGGTGCTGGACAACCGCCTCGAAGGCCTGCTCAGTACCATGGACGACTACCAGCGCAAGCGTGACGCCCGCGAACAGGAAGTGGCGGCGCGCTTGCAGGGTCTGGCGGCGCGTGTCGCGACAATGGAGCAGGAGGCGCAGAGTTTCCGGGCGAACCTGGAGGAACAACGACAGAAAGCCTTGATCGACCCGCTGACTCTACTGCCTAACCGCGCCGCCTGGGGCGAGCGACTGGAGCGCGAACTGGCGCACTGGCAGCAACGCAAGAACAGTCTGCTGGTGTGCATGCTGGACCTGGACCGGTTCAAGAGCATCAACGACGGTTACGGGCATCTGGCCGGGGACAAGGTGTTGAAAATCGTCGGCAACGTGCTGAATAAACGTTTGCGAGCCACTGACTTTCTGGCCCGGTTCGGCGGCGAAGAGTTCGTCATGCTGCTGCCCGGCACACCACTCGAAGAAGGCCGGGCGCTACTCGACAAGCTGCGCGCGGCGGTAGAGCGATGTCCCTTCCACTTCAAAGGCGAGCGGGTAACCATCACCGTGTCCATGGGCGTAACGGCGTTCCAGCCCGGCGAGCGCAGCGATATAGCGCTCAAACGCGCGGATCAGGCGCTGTATCGCGCCAAGGAAAACGGTCGGAACAGGGTCGAAGCGGGCTGACCGAAACATTTGGAAGCAACCGCCTGACCCGTTGCGGTCCAACGGTCAGGCGCTCGACGCCCACTTTGTTATGCTGTTGCGTTTTCCGCCGACGTATCTGAAGTCTATGAAGCTGTTCGTCCCTGCCCTCCTGATGTTGTTCCTTGCCGCCTGTTCCAGCGGTCCGAAACTCGACACCAGCCATCCTTCGGTGAATTTCGACAACCGAATCCAGTTCATTGTGATGCACTACACCTCCGCCCCGCTGGATCGCTCCCTGCAATTGCTGACCCGTGGCGAGGTGAGCAGTCACTATCTGATCGGCGACGACGATCCGGCGACCATCTACAAGCTGGTCGACGAAGGCGCCCGGGCCTGGCATGCCGGAGACAGCGAGTGGGACGGGCGCACCTGGCTCAACTCCAGTTCGATCGGCATCGAAATCGTCAATCCCGGTTACCGCGACACCCCTACCGGACGCTTGTGGTATCCCTATACCGAGAGCCAGATCAAATCGATCACCGTGCTGCTCAAGGACATCGTCAAAAGGAACAAGATCGACCCTCGCTATATCATTGGCCACAGCGACATCGCGCCGATGCGCAAGCTTGACCCCGGCCCGCTGTTTCCCTGGAAACGCCTGGCCCAGGAAGGTCTTGGCGTATGGCCGGACGAGCGGCTGGTCGCCCAGCGTCAGGCGCTGTTGGCGACCAATCCACCCGGCATCGCATGGTTCCAGCAGCAACTTGCGCAATTGGGCTACAAAACGCCTCGTACCGGAGTCTTCGACGCTGAAACCCGCAACGTTCTGGCTGCGTTCCAGATGCGTTATCGCCCGGCGCGCTTCGACGGCGAACCCGATGCCCAGAGCGCCGCGATCCTGCAGGTGCTCAACCACAGCAATTAAATCGACCGCCGCCTGTTTTGCGGCGAGCGATTTTCAGGCTTGTTGCTATACCTGATGGGTATTCCTCTGGATATCCATCAATGCCCTCGGCTGCCCGCCCTCGCCTGAACCTGTCCAACCCCTGGTTGCTTGCCATGCTGGCCGCCTTGCTGAGTGCCATCGTGCTGGTATGCGGCAGTTTCGGGCTGGCGGTTCATCAGGCCCGGCAGAACGAAACCTTGCAAATGAACGCCCAGGGCGAGCGCTTTCTGGCAAGGCTTGAACAACTGTTCAGCCAGTTGCGCGCCGGGCTCGATCAGCTGGAACAGCAGCCGTTGCGTCGTTGCAGTCCGGAGATGGTCAGCCGGTTGCGTGAGGTCATTTCCGGCAATCGGTTCATCTATGAAGCCGCGTACGTGGGCGATGCTCGAACCTGTTCAAGCTGGTCGCGCAAAAAGGTCATCCACGATCCCCGCCCGCCCGATATCCAGGGGCCTACTTACGATTACTGGCTCAATACCTCGGCACAGCCGGACGATAATCTGGCGGCGCTGGTGTTGGGGCGCGGAGACTTTCGCGTGTCCACTTCTCGCGGGCATCTGACCGATGTCGTCGATCTGCCCGCCGGGGGCAGCCTGCTGGTGGTTCTGGACAACGGCGCGCGTGCCATTCCGGTGCTGGGCCCCGCCCAGGCATGGCCTCCCCAGGACTGGACGTCCGGCACCAATGGCGCCTTGATCACCACTCAAGGACAGCTGATCTACAGCATGCCTACCCAGAGTCCGGAGTATCAGCTGGTGTTGATCACGCCCAGGCTGGGGGTTCAGGACAAGATCACCGGTGCATGGGAGCTGCTGATTCCGGTCAGCCTGCTGATTTCGCTGTGCATCGGCGCGCTGGTTTTCCAGGCGCTGCAACAGCGCAAGAGTCTGGGCTTCGAGCTGACCGGGGCGCTGCGCCGCGGCGAGCTGAAAGTGCTGTACCAGCCGATATTCAATCTGGAAACCCGGCGCTGCGTGGGTGCCGAGGCGCTGGTGCGCTGGCGGCGCCCCGACGGGACGCTGACCAGCCCTGACCTGTTCATTCCGCTGGCGGAAAACACCGGGCAGATCCGGCAGATCACTGATTTTGTCCTGCAGCAATCGCTGGAGCAGCTCGGCTCACTGTTGCGCGCCAATCCCAGTCTGTATATCTCGGTCAATCTCGCGGCGTGCGATGTCGTATCGGCGCGGATCGGACGCGTCAGCGCCCGTCTGCTGGCGCTGCACAAAGTGGCGCCCAGGCAGATCGCCTTCGAGGTGACCGAGCGCGGCATGGTCGATGTGGTGGTCGCGCGCAATCACCTGCAGGTTCTGCGCGACCGGGGGCATCAGGTATTGATCGATGATTTCGGCACCGGCTATTGCAGCTTGTCCTATCTGCAAACGTTGCCGGTCGATTGCCTGAAGATCGACAAGGCTTTCGTCGATGCGCTGGGTTACGACGCGGCCAGCAGCGGCGTGGCGCCGCATATCATTCGCATGGCCCACGCGCTGCAGTTGCGGGTGATCGCCGAAGGCATCGAGTTCGAATCCCAGGCGCTGTTGCTCAAGAGCGAAGGCGTGACCCATGGTCAGGGCTGGCTGTTCGCCCGGCCTTTGACAGCCACGCAGTTCGTCGAGTTGGTCACCGGCGGCCGCCGCAACTCGCCTCGACGTCGCGACGACGTGGCCTGACCGCCTAAAGCGGCAATGCCATGTAGAACTGCGTGCCCTGTCCCGGACGCGAATAGACGCCCATCCGGCCGCCATGCAGCTGCACGATTTCCTTGCACAGTGCCAGTCCCAGCCCCGCGCCGCCTTTCTTGCGCCCTACCTGCACGAACGGCTCGAAGATCCGCCCTTGCTGGCCGTACGCAATGCCTTCGCCGTTGTCTTCGACGCTGATGATGACCCGCTCGCCGTGGCGCCGGCCCTGCAGGCGGATCAGACCGTTCTGCGGGGTATGTCGCAGGGCATTGTCCAGCAGATTGTCCAGCACCCGCTCCAGTTGCGAAGCATCGACATGCAGGCGTGGCAGCGGCTCCTGGATGTCCAGCATCAGCACTATGTCCTGCTCCTGAGCCTTGTCACTAAAGCGCGACCGGGCTTCTTCCAGCAGTTGCTCGATCGAACATGGCGCCAGTTTGAGTTTCTGCAGACCGTTCTGATAACGCGAGAAGTTCAGCAGGTCATTGATCAACTGCATCAGCCGCTGCATTTCTTCGGTCACGGTGTTGAGCAGATCCGCTTCGCGTGAGTCCGGCTTGAAGTCCAGCCGCTCCTGCAACAGGCCGAAGGCCATGTGCATGCCGGTGACAGGCGTACGCAATTCGTGGGAAGCGCGCAGCACGAACTCACTGCGCACCCGCTCGAAAGCCCGCTGTTCGGTCACGTCATGCAGAACCATCACGGCGCCCAGGATATGCCCCTTGGTATGGCTGACCGGCGTCAGGCTGTAGGTCAGCAGGCGCGACTCGCCGTCGACCTCGATGACCAGATCCTCCGGCGCGCGCTCCAGTGTGCCGCCGCGCAGAATCAGGAACAGCTGGTCATCGAGTTCGGGACGACCCAAGGCTTCGCCCAAGCCCTGGCCCAGACGACTTTCGTCCCAGCCCAGTTGCCGCTGCGCCACTGGATTGAGGTGCTCCAGTTGCCCTTGGCGGTCGATCATCAGCAGACCGTCGTCGATACTGTCGAGAACGGCCTGCAAACGTTGCTGACCCGCCAGAAGCTCGTCGACGTTGGTCGCCTGGTGCTGGCGCAGCGCCTCAGCCATGATCCCGAAGCGTCGCGTAAGCAGATTCATCTCGGCCGCCGAGGAGATCGGCAAGGTCACTTCGTAGTTTCCCTGACCGATGCGGTCGGCCGCCTGAGCCAGGGCTTCGATAGGTGCTCCGAAGCGTCGCGCGATACCGTGCGCGGTGATGAAGCCGATGCACAACACCGCAAGGCCGACCATTCCCAGCAGGCCGGCAATCCACAGCGCGCGTTGACGCGAGCTGATTTCAGCGTCGCTGATGTTCTGCAGCGCGTGCTGATGGGTTTCCTGAAGGCCCTGGCGCAATGCATCGAACGCCTCGCGCAGCTCAGGCACCCCATGGATGCCGCGGCTGTCGGCGCCTATGCGCTGATACACCTCCAGAAACCGGTCGTATTCGGCCCTGGTCTTTTCGAATCCGGAACGCACGTTGCTTTGCGTGTCCTGCCCGAAGCCCTGCTCCAGGAGTTCCTTGAACTGCTCCTGCACCGCTGCCAGCGCGGCTTCGTCACGTGGGTAGCCGGTCATCATGATCAGCTGGTCGCCCACGTTCTGGCGCAGCTTGAGACCGAGATCCAGAGTCGCGAAGTTGTGCTGGATGAGGGATTCCTGGGTACGGGCCATCTGCATGACGCTGACCAGGCCCAGCAGTAATCCCAACAGCGCCACCGTGATCAGCGCCGAAATGCTCAGGAACAGGCGGGTCCGTAGTTTCATTGCCAGTTTCATGGGCGGCAATTCACAGGTTGTATTGTTTACGTTTTCGATAGAGCGTCGACGCGTCGATGCCCAACGTCTTGGCTGCCTGATCCAGCGTGTCGCTGGAGGCCAGAACCGCGCCGATATGGGCTTTTTCCAGCTCGTCCAGACTCAGTGCGGCACCGACCCGTGGAGCGTTGTTGACCGGCTGTTCGGCCATGCCCAGATGGCTGACTTCCACGCGCTCCGATGGGCAGATGATGCTCGCCCGCTCGATCACGTTACGCAGTTCGCGAATATTGCCCGGCCACCGATAGTTGAGCAGCGCCGCGCGGGCTTCCTCGCTGAAGCCCCGTGCCGGACGTGCGTAGTCCTTGACGAAGCGTGCCAGGAAACGGTCCGCCAGGGTCAGGATGTCTTCGCTGCGCTCGCGCAGGGCCGGCAGGTGCAGAGTGATGACGTTGAGGCGGTACAGCAGGTCTTCCCGGAAGCGACCGCTGCGGACCATGTCCTCCAGATTGAGGTTGGTCGCGGCCAGGATGCGCACATCGGCACGGCGGGTCACGGGGTCGCCGACGCGTTCGTATTCCTTGTCCTGAATGAAGCGCAGCAACTTGGGCTGCAAGGTCAGCGGGAAGTCGCCGATTTCGTCGAGGAACAGCGTGCCGCCGTCGGCCTGATTGACCCGGCCAAGCGTGCTTTCGCTGGCGCCGGTGAACGCGCCACGACTGTGACCGAACAGCTCGCTTTCCATCAGTTCGGCGGTGAGCGACGGGCAGTTGATGGTCACGCAGGCTTTTTTGGCGCGCTTGCTCCAGCCGTGAATCGCACGCGCCAGTTCGCCCTTGCCGGTCCCGGACTCACCGAGGATCAGAATGTTGGCATCGGTCACGGCCACTTGGCGGGCCGTTTCCAGGATCGCCATCATGGACGGACTGTGGGAATCCAGGCCGTCCTTGGGCTTGCGGATCTCACCTTCGAGCGCTTCCAGCCGGGCCGACAGCTGACGAACCTCCAGCTGTTTGGCGGTCGCCAGACGCAACTGGTCCGGGCTGCAGGGTTTGACCAGATAGTCGGCCGCGCCAGCCTGGATCGCATCGACCGCGGTGTCCACTGCCGAGTGAGCCGTGACGATCACCACGCGCATCCATGGCGCCTGAATACGCATTTGTGCCAGTACATCCAGTCCGTTGTCTTCGCCCAGACGCAAATCGAGAAAACAAAGATCAAACACTTGGCGTTGCATCAGCAGATCGGCCTGAGCTGCACTGTTGGCAGTGGCGACGCTGTAGCCCTCGTCTTCCAGGCAGTACCGGAACGTGCGAAGGATGGCGGACTCATCGTCCACGAGCAGAATACGGCCCTGATTATCAGTGGCTGCTTCCATTTTTCCTACGCTCCTTAATGAATAGTCTCAGTTAGTCTCGGAATCATCGGGCAAGTTGCATGGTCCATTCTGATTGATTCTGCGGCATGCATGGTAGCTATCTGCGCATGTCATGGCGAACGGGCGCGCTCGCGAATGCTGCTGCGCGTCTGTCATCCATCTGAGAAAGCCAACAGGAGACTCCTATGCACCTGCTGAAAAAGCTCGCGCTGATTACCTCGACCGCCGCTGTACTGGGCGGCGCGACACTGGCACAGGCGGCCCAGAATGACCTGGCCGGACAACTCGCCGAAGCGCGTCAGGAAGGCTCTATCTGGACAGCGTTTGCCCTGAACCGCCATTTGAGCCCTTTTAAACTCGATGTCGACGTCGAGCAAGGCACAGCAATCCTCAAGGGCAAGGTTGAAAACGAGGTCGATCGCGAGCTGGCCGAGCGGATCGCGCTGGATATAGAAGGCATCGACAAGGTGGACAACCAGTTGCAGGTCGATTCGGCGGTAGCCGGCGAGCCTGGAAGCCGCGGCGCACTGGCGCAGCGTTTCGAAGATGCGACGCTGACCGCCACGGTCAAGTCCAAGCTGCTGTGGAGCAGCGTTACCGAAGCGTTGCATATCGATGTAGACACCCGCGACGGTGTGGTGACCCTCAAGGGCCGCGCGCAGAGCCCCGAAGCCAAGGAACTGGCCGGAAGCCTGGCGACCAACACCGACGGTGTAATCACAGTCAACAATCTGATCAGCATCAGCGCGGCGGATTCGATTGCCGCCAAAGCCCAGCCCCAGAACCTGAGCCCTGCCGAACAGCTCAGCGATGCCTGGGTGACCAGCAAAGTGAAGTCGAGCCTCATCTATAGCCGGACGTTGGACGGGCTGAATATAAAGGTGTCGACCGATAACGGAGTCGTGAGCCTTGACGGTATCGTCGCCAACTTTGCCGAGAAGGAACTCGCGGTAGAAATCGCGCGCAATATCCGTGGTGTGAAAGGCGTGAATGCAGACGCGCTCAAGGTCATGGCACGCAGTGCTGGCTGATTAGGCAAATGGCCATTATTGGCGCCGTGCAGAACGCACGATTATCCAGGGGTAATCGTGCAGCTTGCTAGCGATTCGCTCCGGCAGATATCTATAACCTATTGATTTAATTGAACAAAATCTTCTCATTAAAACTGGCACGCACTCTGCAATATCCCTTTCAACGAAGGTCGTGACACGGCCGGTACGATTGAATAGCACCCAGTGGAGAGAATTCGATGATCAGCCAGCGCATTGCACAGTTGCGGATCTCCTCTCTCCATATCCAGCAGGCCCTGTTTCTACTCCTGGCCGTACTGGTAACACTGATTGCCATTCAGCAGTTCCAGCATTGGACCCAAGCCAGCGACGCTGCCCTCGTCAAACACCCTGTCTCACACAGCACTCCCTGCATTCGCGCCTTCAACGCGGCGGCTGTGACCAGCGAGGCGCAAGCTGTTCGTCCAGTGGACGGGCTGGTGTCTGTGGATGAGGTGGCGCCGCAGCAGAAGTGGGTCTTCTGATCCGATCCCGAGTAAACCCTGAAAACTAAAAACGGCAGTAAAGGAGTATCACCATGTTGAGTTGGGCTATCACGTTTCTGATCATTGCTATCGTGGCTGCTGTACTGGGCTTCGGTGGTATCGCGGGCACCGCTACCGGTATCGCCAAGATCCTGTTCGTTGTGTTCCTGGTGATGTTCATCGTGTCGTTCTTCTTCGGTCGTCGCGGACGAGGCTGACATGCGCAAGACGTACCTTTCACTGGCAGCCGCCCTGCTGATGGGCGGCAGTGCCTTGGCAATGGCTGCCAATGACGGGCAGGCCCGGGTCAGCGAGTTGCTCAGCAGTGCTCCCGAGTACCGCGAGACCTGGACTGAAGTCGTGCGCAAGGAAGAGCGGTTACCGGACTGGGTCCTCAACCTGTCCGGCTCCTCCGAACAGATGACGGCTGTAACCGAAGACGGCGACCAGTACCTGGTCGGTCCGCTTTGTGAAACCGCCGGCACCTGCAAGAGCAAGCGGCTGATCGTTGCATTCAGCCTGGATAAAGAAGATGCGTACGCGATGCTGGTCGAAGTGCCTGCGGGGCTTCCTTCAGACAAATCGCCTACCCGTCATGCAACTTACCGTTTCCTGGGTGAGCCTGACGAAGGCATGCAGAAGCTCCTGCACGAGCAACTGCGCAAAGACCCGAACTGGTACTGATCGAGCAGGAAGGCATACCAACGTGCTTTCTATCGTTGCGCGGTCCGAAGAGGATACGCGCATGACCAAGGGGCCGGGACGCGTTGACTGAAAGAGTCGGCGGGACCTAGGAGTACAGGGAGTACTCCCGTGAATGGGCCGGGTCAGGCAAAGCTGCCACATCGGATGGCGACAAGGCTTCGACAAGATCGAAGAGAAGGTCGGCGAATGATGTGGCGCTTTTATATTCTCTCCATCGTGTTTTTTCCCAATTGACCGTACGTCCAGCAAATAACGTAGGAATATTCCTCGGTCCGGTCTTCGTTTCTGCTGCCCACCATCCCCCCTCTTGCCAGCCTGAAGGCGACGCAATAGCCAGTTTCCGGACAAATCACCCGCTTCCGTACGCTCATCAAACCGTGACATTTCGTCTGAAGCTTATGCCGATTCGGCATGGGCTAGTCGTTTCTGGCATTAGACGCCGCTTGTTGCCGTGGGAATAGTTGCGCCTTTTTCTCGCGCAATAGGGCCTGGATGCCCGCCTGCGCGGACCTTTTGTGGACATGTTCGAGGAAGTAGCGATTCACGAACCGGTGGTTGAGCGCCGGGTCCGCGTGTCGCTTTTAGATATGTCCAGCCATTTGCACAAGGGTATGCGTATGAAGAAGGCAAAACTGAGTCTGGCCTGGCAGATTCTGATCGGACTGGTGCTGGGAATCGCCCTGGGCGCTCTGCTCAATCATTTCAGTGCTGAAAAAGCCTGGTGGATCAGTAACGTTCTGCAACCGGCCGGCGATATCTTCATTCGTCTGATCAAGATGATCGTCGTGCCGATCGTAGTGGCCTCGCTGGTGGTCGGTATCGCAGGGGTGGGCGATGCCAAGAAACTCGGTCGCATCGGCCTCAAGACCATCATTTATTTCGAAGTGGTTACCACCATCGCGATCATCGTTGGCCTGTTGCTTGCCAATATCTTCCAGCCAGGCGCCGGCATCGACATGAGCACCCTGGGGACTGTGGATATTTCCAAATATCAGCAGACCACCGCCGAGGTTCAGCATGATCATGCCTTCGTCGCCACTATCCTGAACCTGATTCCGGCGAACATTTTCGCGGCCATGGCCCGTGCCGACATGCTGCCGATCATTTTCTTCTCGGTGATGTTCGGCCTCGGCCTGTCCAGCCTGCAGGCTGACGTTCGCGAGCCGCTGGTCAAGATGTTTCAGGGCGTGTCGGAAACCATGTTCAAGGTCACCCACATGATCATGAACTACGCGCCAATCGGAGTTTTCGCGCTGATCGCAGTGACCGTCGCCAACTTCGGTTTCGCTTCCCTGCTGCCGCTCGCCAAACTGGTCATCCTGGTCTACGCGGCGATTGCGTTCTTCGCGTTCGTGGTGCTGGGTCTGATCGCCCGCGCCTTCGGCTTCTCGGTCGTGAAGCTGATGCGCATCTTCAAGGACGAGCTGATCCTGGCCTACTCCACCGCCAGCTCTGAAACCGCACTGCCGCGGGTGATCAGCAAGATGGAAGCCTACGGCGCGCCGAAAGCCATCTGCAGCTTCGTGGTACCGACCGGCTATTCGTTCAACCTGGACGGCTCCACGCTGTACCAGAGCATCGCGGCGATCTTCATTGCCCAGCTTTACGGCATCGACCTGTCCATCGGCCAACAGCTCATGCTGGTACTGACCCTGATGGTCACCTCCAAAGGCATCGCGGGTGTTCCGGGTGTGTCTTTCGTGGTGCTGCTGGCGACTCTGGGCAGCGTCGGCATTCCTCTGGAAGGTCTGGCATTCATCGCTGGCGTCGACCGCATCATGGACATGGCCCGTACCGCACTGAATGTGATCGGCAACGCGTTGGCAGTGCTAATCATCTCGCGCTGGGAAGGCATGTACGATGACGCCAAGGGCGAGCGCTACTGGAACTCCCTGCCGCACTGGCGCAGCAAGGACGCCGTGCCGGTGTCCGAGTAACCCGGGCCCCTGCAAACTCTCTCCCGTGGGAGCCAGCTTGCTGGCGATTGTGGCGACGCGGTTTTACTTGAAACACCGCGCCGCCTCGGTCACTCCTACGGGCCCTGTAGGAGCCAGCTTGCTGGCGATTGTTGGGGACACGGTTTTACCTGAAACACCGCGTCGCCTGGTTTTGCTGCCGCTTTGCGGCAGATCGCGAGCAAGGCGGAACGCCGCCCCGGTCACTCCTACGGGCCCCGTGGGAGCCAGCTTGCTGGCGATGGCTGGCGACGCGATTGACCTGACATATCGCATCGCCAGCAAGCTGGCTCCTACCGGCAGGTGTGCCGAACCCCGATTTCCCTCCCGGACACCTGCGCCGTTATCATCGCCGCAACTTTCGAAAGGTGTATCCGATGCTCAACGGCCTGTGGCTTGGTTTCTTTGTCGTGGCGGCGATTTCCGCACTGGCGCAGTGGCTGGTCGGCGGCAACGCCGGGATCTTCGCGGCGATGGTGGAAAGCATCTTCGCGATGGCCAAGCTGTCGGTCGAGGTGATGGTGCTGCTGTTCGGCACCCTGACGCTCTGGCTCGGTTTTCTGCGAATCGCCGAAAAGGCCGGCATCGTCGACTGGCTGGCCAAGGTGCTCGGGCCGCTGTTTCTGCGCCTGATGCCGGAGGTGCCGCCCGGCCACCCGGCATTGGGCCTGATTACACTCAATTTCGCCGCCAATGCCCTGGGGCTGGATAACGCGGCGACGCCCATCGGCCTCAAGGCCATGCGGTCGTTGCAGGACCTCAACCCGACACCTAATGCCGCCAGCAACGCCCAGATTCTGTTTCTGGTGCTCAATGCCTCTTCGTTGACGCTGTTGCCGGTCACCATCTTCATGTACCGGGCCCAGCAAGGCGCTGCTGACCCGACGCTGGTGTTCCTGCCGATTCTGCTCGCCACCAGCGCCTCGACCCTGGTGGGCCTGCTATCGGTCGCGATTGTCCAGCGTCTGCGCCTCTGGGACCCTGTCGTGCTTGCCTATCTGGTGCCGGGCGCTCTGTTGCTCGGCGGCTTCATGGCGTTCCTCGGCACTTTGTCGGCGGCCGCATTGGCCGGATTGTCCTCGATCCTTGGCAATCTCACGCTGTTCGGCCTGATCATGCTGTTTCTGGTGATCGGCGCGCTTCGGCAAGTGAAGGTTTACGAAGCGTTCGTCGAGGGAGCCAAGGAAGGTTTCGATGTCGCCAAGGGCCTGCTGCCGTATCTGGTGGCGATGCTCTGCGCGGTGGGCGTCCTGCGGGCTTCCGGCGCCCTGGACTTCGGCCTGGAAGGCATCCGGCACCTGATCGAATGGCTGGGCTGGGACACGCGCTTCGTCGACGCGCTGCCGACCGCGATGGTCAAGCCGTTTTCCGGCAGCGCCGCCCGGGCCTTGTTGATCGAGACCATGCAGACCCAGGGTGTGGACAGCTTCGCGGCCCTCGCCGCCGCCACCATCCAGGGCAGTACCGAAACCACTTTCTACGTGCTGGCCGTTTACTTCGGCGCGGTGGGCATCCAGCGCGCCCGACACGCAGTTGGCTGCGCGCTGCTGGCCGAGTTCGCCGGCGTAGTGGCGGCGATCTTCGTGTGCTACTGGTTCTTCGGCGCGACCGCGAGCTGACCTGTCAGGGGGTGGCGGGACTCGCCGGCGTTTCGGTTTCGCTGGCGGGTAGCTGCTCCCGGCTGTCGCCGCCCGGCTTGAGCCGGATGATCCGCCCGGACTGACGCGATACCGCCGGCTCATTGGTGTCCGTCACGATAAAGCGCAGCACCCCGATCATCTGCCCGTCCTCGGTCAGCACCCTCACCTGCCAGCGCCCGATCACGTCCTCAGGGAAGTTTTGCTTGTGGGTCCAGGCGCGATAGCCTTCCTTGCGTCCGCCATGGATGTCCAGCGCGATGCGGTCCATGTCTTTTCCTTCATGACGCCAGACGTGATAGATCCGCTCCTCCAGACCACGCGGCGCGTTGATCGCGGTGTACGCATACAGCCCGCCATTGCGAAGCTGGCTGGCGCTGATCTGGCTGATGCTTTCACCCGGTTTGCGGTTCTTGTTGTCGAAATCGGTGCTGACGGCGACGTCGGTCAGCCACAAAGTCGCCGGCGGCACCCAGGAGCGCAGCAGCCAGCCGCCCGCTCCGATCGCCAGAATCACGGCCGGCACCACGATTGCCCGCTGCCAGTTGTTGATCGGAAAGCTCGACGCCAGGCTGGGAAACGACAGCAGCATCGCCACACCCAGAGCCAGTTTGTAACTTTGCGCGGTGGTCAGGTGGACGATGATCGGCAGCGCGGTCAGCAACGCGGCGAACAACGTCAGCGTGTGCAGCGCCATGAACAGCCAGCGTCGCGGCGCCAGCCATTTGTAGTACAGCGGATCGATGATGGAAATGAGGCCGGCGGCTCCGAGGATGGCCGTGAATATGGCCTGTCCGCTGTTCCAGGTGGTGGTGATGAAAAAGAACGGCAGGACGAAGAACAGACTTTCCTGATGGATCATCTGCGTGCCATAGCGCAGCAGGCCTTGCGGAATCTCTCTGCCGAAGCGTTTGTTGAACAGGCTGACGATGGAGTTTTCCACCATCAGCCAGACCCAGCTGATCAGCATGACCACAGCGATCCAGCTGGCAAGCCCGGCCTGGCGGTCCACCAGAATGAAGCTGCCGACACCGGACACGAACCCGCCCGCCGCGATGATGCCTGGGTAGCGCTTCATAAGCTCGATTACGCGCGAAACATAGCTTTTCCAGTCAGGCATCGAACGATTCACTTTGATGGTCAGGAACGAAAACCCGCGCAGCATACAGGGCTGCCCGGACGACTACCTTTCATTTGCGGCGCCTTTGCGCGCGCCAGCCCAGGAACGCCAGCAACACGATCAGCCCTGCGGCCGCGGCAAATACCCATGCCAGCCCGTTGTAGCCGATCAGGGGTTTCTCGATACGCATATAACCGGGCTGCTCCAGCAGCTGGCGCATCGCACGGTTGGCGGTTTCCAGGCTGACGGCCTTGATGCGTTTGACCGGGTCGGCGAAACGGCCATTGTCATAGTCGTTGAGCGCGCTCCAGTAGTAATCGGCAAGCCCGCTGTTGCCTTGCACGGCCCAGGCCTGACGAGCGATGGCCGCCTGCTTGAGGCGCTCGAACGCGGCGGGTTGCATGCCTTCTTTTTGCAGCCGCTCCACCAAGGCACGCAGCGCGGTTTCGGCCTGTTCGAGATCGTCCCGTTCCAGATCGGCATTGAGGCTCAGAAAACCCGTGTCGCCATAGACGTCCCGGTCGGCGGAAGGTCCGTACGACAGGCCCTGCCGGAGGCGCAGGTCGGTGTAGAGCGCCCAGTCCAGATAGGCTTTGACCAGATCCCAGGTTTCATCGTGCTGCTCGTCCAGTTGCGGCTCGGGATAGATCAGATGCAGTTTCGCACCGTCCCCCAGGCCACCGCGCTCCAGCTCCAGCCTTGGCTCGGCGGAAGCCGTGCTGTGTGCCAGGGGTGGATGGTCAATGGGGTCGGCCGGGTTGAGCAGGCCGTAAGTGCGCTCCAGATAGCTGGGCAGCAATTTGTCGAGATCGCCGACCACGATCAGCGTCATGTTGTTGGGCGCGTACCAACTGGCGAAAACCTCCTCGACCTGTTCCAGCGAGATGCGCTCGACTTCCGGCCGCTCGGCGCACTTGAGGCCCATTTCGACGGCCAGCTCACTGACGGCGCCGCGTGTGGCTGCGCCATGCTCCAGCAGACGCCGCAAGTGCGAGGTATGGCCACCGTCCTCGCGTTCGACAATCCGCTTTACCGTGTCCAGTCGTGACTGATCCAGCTCGGTACGCGCCAGCACTTCCAGCAGCAGGTCCAGTACCTTGCGCTGGTTGCGGGCCGGGGCTTCGATGACGAAGGTCGTGTCGGTGTTGCTGGTGAAGGCATTCCATTCGCCGCCCAGTGCCTGCATGCGTTCTTCGAGCGCGCCCTCGCCGCCGCCGTCCAGCCCGCTGAACAGCAGATGTTCGAGCAAATGTGGCAGCTCCTTGTCGGCACAAGGGAAATCGTCGAAGCCGATCCCCACGACCAGCCGGATGGCAACGTGGCCTTTCTCATAACCCGGCTTGAGCAGCATTTGCAGACCGTTGGGCAGCAGATAGCCCTCGACCTGTAGTCGATCAAGGGCAAACGCGGGGAGACAGCTCAGAAAAAGACAAGCGAACAGCAGGCGACGCATAAAAGCAGCTTTCCTTGCGGGCCGGTATGTCTAACAGACTTCGAGGCGCTGCTTATGTTCATCCAATGGATTGGCCAGGTGCATCCTCGCCGGGCAACGCGCCGGTTTCAGCGGTTTCAAGCACGGCATAGGCGCTGGCGCAGAACAGTGAGTTGAGCCGTTTCATGTCGGCCATCAACTCCAGATGTAATGAACTGGTCTCGATGCTCTGCACGACCTTGTGCTGCAGCCGGTTCACATGCGCATGGGCCAGGCGCCGTTCCTGCGCCCTGAAGCGCCGCTTCTCCCGCAGCAACTGCCGGGCGCTGTGCGGGTCGCCGCTGAGGAATACCGACAGCCCCAGGCGCAGATTCGACTGCAACTGAATCTGTAGATCGGCCAGCTCTTCAAGACCCGTTGGCGAGAACGAACGGCGCTGGGAAGTCTTCTGCTGCTGGATCTTGCGCAGCATGCGCTCGATCAGGCCTGCCGCCAGTTCCAGATTGATGGTGAGCTCGATGATCTCTGCCCAGCGGCGATTGTCCTGCTCGCCCAGCTCTTCACGAGGCATTTGCGCCAGATACAGCTTGATCGCGTTGTACAGCGCTTCCACGTCATCGTTCATGCGCCGCACTTCCTGGGTGACCGCCGTCTGCGTCCCGCGCAGGACCGCCAGCATCGAGCCGAGCATGTTCTCGACCCGGTCGCCCATGCGCAGCGTCTCGCGGACTGCGTTGGCGAGCGCCAGGCTGGGGGTGGAAAGCGCGGCGAGATCCAGATGACGGGGCTTCGCCAGGCCGCCGATTTCGTTCTGTTGCGGAAGCAGCGCCGAACACAGCCGCGCCATCGGGCCGACCGTCGGCAGCATGATCAGGCAGCGCGCGGTGTTGTAGATCAGGTGAAAACCGATGACCAGTTCCTGCGGCCGGTAACCCAAGGTATCGATCCAGGCCACCAGCGGGTCCAGCACCGGAATGATCAGCAACAGGCCCAGCAGCTTGTACAGCAGGCTGCCCAGCGCGACCTGCCGTCCGGCCACGTTCTGCATGCTGGTACTCAGGAAAGCCAGCAGACCGCTGCCGATATTGGCACCGATCACCAGCCCGATCGCCACCGGCAGGCCGATGATCTCGGCGCCCGCCAGCGTTGCCGTCAACAACACGGCCGCGAGACTGGAGTAGGAAATCAAGGCAAACAGCGCACCGACCAGCGCATCGAGTAACAGATCGCCCGTGAGCGACGCGAACAGCACCCGCACGCCTGTGGCCTGGGTGATGGGCGCCGCGGCACTGACGATCAGTTGCAGGGCCAGCACGATGAGGCCCAAGCCAATACTGACGCGCCCCAACTGACCGGCGCGGGTCTGCTTGCGGGACAGGAAGAACACCACGCCGAGAAAGATCAGCAACGGCGACAGCCAGGACAGATCGAAGGTCAGTATTCGCGACATCAGCGCCGTGCCCACATCGGCGCCCAGCATGATCGCCAGCGCCGGAGTCAGGCCCATCAGGCCCTGGCCCACGAACGAGGTGGCAAGCATGGCCGTGGCGTTGCTGCTTTGCACCAGTGCCGTCACCAGAATACCGGCGACGAATGCCAGCGGCCGCTTCGTCATGTTCTGGCTGAGCACGCGCCGCAGCTGCGCGCCATAGACCCGCAGGATGCCGGTCCGAACGATGTGAGTGCCCCAGATCAGCAGCGCGACGGCAGAAAGCAGATCGAGCAGGGTCAGCATACTGAAAGCCCCCTGTGTGTACGTTGAAGGTCAAGCGGATAGCGAGCCGATCCAAAGGCGTCGCTCAACTAAGCTGTAGTCGGCCATTGGCTTGGCCGCCAGCATCGCATAGCTGCAGGGGCATTGAAATAAAACTGTCACAATTGCCAAGGCGCTTTGTCGGCCCGGCGTTCGCGCAGATCATTCGTCCGAAGCCTGTCGTGCCCTGGCCATGCGCATTTTGATGTTGATCGTCTCCACCGCCAGCGAGAACGCCATCGCGAAGTAGACGTAGCCCTTGGGCACATGGACGCCGAACGCCTCGGCAATCAGCACGGTTCCGACCAGGGTCAGAAACGACAGCGCGAGCATTTTCAGGGAAGGGTGGCGATCGATGAAATCGCTGATGGCGCCCGAGCTCAACATCATGATCAATACCGCGACGACGATGGCGGCGATCATCACCGGAATGTCCGACACCATGCCGACGGCCGTGATGACCGAATCCAGCGAGAAAACGATGTCGATGATCGCGATCTGGATGATGGTGTAGAAGAACTGACCTCGGGCGGCCTGCGGTTCTTCATTGGGCTCGTCGTCGCCTTCCAGACCGTGGTAGATCTCCTGCGAGCTTTTCCACAGCAGGAACAGCCCGCCGAAGAACAGAATCAGATCACGGCCGGAAAAACCCTTGCCCATGACCGTGAACAGCACGTCGGTCAGGCGCATGACCCAAGTGATGGAAAGCAACAGCAGAATGCGCGTGACCATCGCCAGCGCCAGCCCGGTGATCCGGGTCCGGGCTTGCAGGGCTTTGGGCATGTGGCCGACCAGAATCGAGATCATGATGATGTTGTCGATACCCAGCACGATTTCCAGCACCGTGAGGGTCAAGAACGCCACCCAGATCTCTGGGTTGATCAGCCATTCCATCGCAAGCTCCTTGAACGTGGAGGCCCGCCGCCCTGAGGCGGGCCTGCGAGTCAGAGCTTTATAGACTGCCGAACAGCGGGAAAATCCCCATCAACAGCGCGGCGACCATGATGCACAGGCAGACCAGCACCGCCCATTTGAGGGTGAAACGCTGGTGGTCGCCGAACTCGATCCCGGCCAGGGCGACCAGCAGATAGGTCGAAGGCACCAGC
Source organism: Pseudomonas sp. JDS28PS106 (assembly GCF_036706555.1). Lineage (NCBI taxonomy): Bacteria > Pseudomonadati > Pseudomonadota > Gammaproteobacteria > Pseudomonadales > Pseudomonadaceae > Pseudomonas > Pseudomonas sp. JDS28PS106. Next base: position 167,285 of record NZ_JBAJGT010000006.1, read on the forward strand.
GGGCTGAGCAGGTGCACCGGCTGGCCAACGATCGAGGCACGCGCCATGTCCACCGGGCTGATGCCGTAATGGCTGGCGGCCTCGGCCAGCACCGGCAGGACGCCGTAATAGAACGCATCGTTGGACATGAAGAAGGTGAACGGCATGCTCACCAGCGCCGTAATGACTGCCAGGTACGGACCCAGCGCGTCGGGAATCACCGCCAGCAGGCTTTGCGACATGGCGTCCACCATCTTGGTGCCGCTCAGGATGCCGGTGAAGATGCCTGCCGCGAAGATCAGCCCGACCACCGCCAGCACGCTGCCGGCGTGGGCCGATATGCGGTCTTTCTGGTCCTGCAGGTTCGGGTAGTTGATGATCATCGCGATACTGAAGGCGATCATGAACAGTACCGGCAGCGGCAGCAGGCCCATGATCAGCGCGACCATCAGCGCCAGCGTCAGGGCGCCGTTGAACCAGATCATCTTCGGCCGACGCGCTTCGGGAAACTGCGAAACGCTGATTTCACTGTGATCCAGCTCGTCGCCCGGCAGATGCAGCTCGCCCAGCCGCGCACGCTCGCGTTTGCCGTAGAAGTAGGCGATACCCAGGATGGCGACGACACCGGCCAGCATCGCCGGAATCATCGGCACGAAGATATCGGACGCATCCACGTGCAACGCGCTGGCCGCGCGCGCCGTCGGCCCGCCCCAGGGCGTCATGTTCATGACCCCGCCGGCCAGGATGATCAGGCCCGCCATGATTCGTGGGCTCATGCCTACACGGCTGTACAGCGGCAACATGGCCGCGACGCAGATCATGTAGGTCGTCGCGCCGTCGCCGTCCAGCGATACCACCAGCGCCAGCACGGCGGTGCCGACGGAAATGCGCACCGGGTCGCCCTTGACCATCTGCAGGATCTTGCGCACGGCCGGGTCGAACAGGCCCGAGTCGATCATCAGGGCGAAATAGAGAATCGCGAACATCAGCATCACGCCGGTGGGCGCAAGTTTGCTGATACCGGCCAGCATCATCGGACCGATTTCGGTCGCGAAGCCGCCGAACAGCGCAAACAGGATTGGAACGATGATCAGCGCGATCAGCGCGCTCAGGCGCTTGGTCATGATCAGGTACATGAACGCAATGACCATGGCGAAGCCAAGGAAAGTCAACATGGGGAAACTCCAGACGTAATGCGGCTACGGAAGAAACGAAGGATTTCGGATCAGTAGGGAAGCGGTACGCGGAGTGGAATCGCAGGGAGGGTGCAGCACAGGACATCAAGCATCGGAATCACCATTATTCTTGTTAATCGGGCCGGGAACCGTGCTTGACGTATTCCCAGGCTGACCGGTCTGTTGCCGGAAGTGACTCGATGCTAATGGGACAAGCTTTCGCTGACCTTTCAGCCAACCGACGCGCGAATCGATTGTCACAAACGATACTGACTGCCGCGGGGAGAAGAGAAATGGAACAGGTTCATACTGGCGGCTGCCATTGCGGCAGCCTGCGGTATCAATTCGAAGCGCCTCTGCAAGACATCGCCCACTGTCACTGTTCGATCTGTCGCCGGACATCGGGCGGGACGGTGATGAGCTGGATCACCGTGCCTCTGGGCGCCTTTCACTGGCTGGCCGGAAGCCCCGCGACCTACGATTCGGGGCCGACCTGCGTGCGCTATTTCTGCAACAACTGCGGTGCCCACGTGGCCTTGTTCACGCGCAACAGTCCCGAGGAGATGGACGTCACCATCGCCACCCTCGACCACCCGGAACAGGCACCGGCATCCCGACACATCTGGATAGAAAATCGCCTGCCGTGGCTGCATCTGGACGAGCATCTGCCGGGGAGGGAGGGAGAGGCGCCATGAGCATCGCGTTGGACGATTTCGCTGCTGCTTTGCGGATCGCCAGCTTGCTGGCGATCAAACGATGACGCAGTTTATCCAAGGGATTCAATGCCCGAACTGCGAAGCCAGTTCGCGCAGCATGGCTTCGGCTTCCAGCACCTTGCGCACCGATTCGTTGGCCTTGTCGCGGCTCAGGCCGAGGCGTTCGAACAGTTCGTCGGGAATCTCTTCCTGCGGGCCGGAGCCGACGCCGTTGGCGCGCAGCAGGCGGACTGCCAGATACACCAGGTTGGCGTATTCGCAATGTTCACCGGCGTAATACGGGTCGTGCTGGAAGCGCAGGGCCGTCGACAGTTCGTCGGGCATGTCCCAGTAACGCATCAGCCAGGCACCGATCTGCTCGCGGCTGATGCCCAGCAGGTGATGCTCCACGTAGCTGTGATGCAGGTGCGGATTGACCTCCAGCTGGCGGCAGATCAGCGAGAAATGCGGCGGGAAGACGTGGGCCAGCAGCAGGTAGCCAAAGTTGTGGAGCAGACCGGCCAGGTAGGTCAGCCCGCCTTCCGGACGCTTGGCGCGCGGAATGGCGCGGGTCAGGCCTTCGATGACCGCCGCGGTGTAGATCGATTGCTGCCAGTAAGGCGTGGTTTGCTGCGGATGGTCCTTGGGCAGGCTCAGGGTCTTGCCCAGCGCCAGGCCCAGCGCGAGGTTGATCACCAGATCGAAGCCCAGCACGCGGACGATGGCATCTTCCACCGAGCGGATCTTGCCGGTCGAAGCGTAGTAGGGCGATGCCGCCCAGCTCACGACCTGTGCGGCCAGCGCCGGATCGGTCTCGACCACGCCGGTGATGTCGTCGATGGTCGCATCGGGGTCTACACGCAGCTTGATGATCTTCTGCGCGGTTCCGGCCAGTGGCGGAATTTCCAGAGTCGCTTCCAGCCGCTGCTGGATGCGGCGCGCGGTGAAGGCGTGCATGGCCTGGGTGATCTCCGCCCGGTCATCGTGCGGACGGTCGATGTTCGGATGGATCAGGCCGGTCGGCTCACCGAAATGCGCGGCGCTGGCCTTGCTGAGCATGCCCTTGAAGTCGTCGCTGGCGATCTCCAGCAGCACGCCCGGCTCGCCGGAGCCGACCAGCAGCAACGGCTCCTGCAACAGACGGTCGTCGTACAGGCAGGGTGAGCTGGTCAGCGCCGGCAGGCCCGGCAACTGTTGCAATTTGTGCTTGGCAAGCATGCGTACCAGACGGTCTTGGGGCACGGCCGCCAACTGCCGGCCAGTCAGTTCGGTGATTCGCTTCAGATCCAGCAACTGGTTCTGGGGAAAGAGAATCAGCAGCGCGCCGACGGCATCCTCGACCAGTACCGTCTGGACTTTGCGCCCAGCTGGCAGAGAGGGACTGTCCACGACTTCTCGGTAGCTGATGGACAATTTCTCAAGCAACTGTCGAATGACGGATGGCGCTTGATGCGAATCACTGACGTGAGCTACTTCTGTCATGGCTTTTGTCCAAATCCTACAATCGTGGAAGTATAACCAGCTTACTCATTTCCGTTCCTGCACGCTGTTCAAAGCGTAGCCTGCATCACACCTGTCCGTATTGCTGGCCGTGCCGCAGCCAGCGCTCCAGAAGCGGGCTGACGTGCTGCGGCCAGCGCTCCAGCAACGCCTGCGCAGCGTCGCGCACCGCCGGCAGCAGATCGGCGTCACGCATCAGGTCGGCGACCTTGAACTGCAACAGGCCGGTCTGGCGGGTGCCCAGCATCTCGCCCGGTCCACGCAGCTCCAGATCCTTCTCGGCAATCACGAAACCGTCGTTGGTTTCGCGCATGATTCCCAGCCGTTGACGACCGATTTGCGACAAGGGCGGATGGTAGAGCATCACGCAGTGGCTGACGGCACTGCCGCGCCCGACCCGGCCGCGCAGCTGGTGAAGCTGGGCTAGGCCCAGCCGCTCGGGGTTTTCGATGATCATCAGGCTGGCGTTCGGAACGTCAACGCCGACTTCGATCACGGTCGTCGCTACCAGCAATTGCAGCGCACCCTGCTTGAATTCGGCCATGATCGCGGCTTTCTCGACCGGTTTCATGCGCCCATGGATCAGCCCGACCCGCAGTTCACCCAGGGCGCTGCTGAGTTCTTCGAACGAGGTTTCGGCGGCCTTGCAGGTCAGTTCTTCCGACTCTTCGATCAGCGTACAGACCCAGTACGCCTGACGCCCCTCGGCGCACGCCGCGCGAACACGCTCGATAACTTCGATGCGGCGGCTGTCGGCCACGAGCACGGTATTGACCGGCGTCCGGCCCGGCGGCAGTTCGTCGAGAATCGAGGTATCCAGATCGGCGTAAGCGCTCATCGCCAGCGTCCGCGGGATCGGCGTGGCGGTCATGATCAGCTGATGCGGACACAGCATGCCGCCAACGCCTTTTTTACGCAGGGCCAGGCGCTGCTGAACGCCGAATCGATGCTGTTCGTCGATGATGACCAGCGCCAGGTTATGGAAGCGCACTTCTTCCTGGAACAGTGCATGGGTGCCGACGACCATGGGCGTGCCGCCGGCGATCTGTTCCAGAGAAGCGGTGCGCGCCTTGCCCTTGAGCTTGCCGGCCAGCCAGGCGACCTCGATACCCAGCGGTTCGAGCCAGCGGCGGAAGTTGATGTAGTGCTGCTCGGCAAGGATCTCGGTGGGCGCCATCAAGGCGACCTGATAACCGGCTTCAAGCGCCTGCAATGCCGCAAGGGCCGCGACGACGGTCTTGCCCGCGCCCACGTCGCCCTGAATGAGCCGCAGCATGGGTTCGGGCTGGCTGAGGTCATAGGCGACTTCATTGCCGACCCGCTGCTGAGCGCCGGTAGGTGGGAAACCGAGGTTGGCGAGAAACTGTTTAGGCAGCTTTTTGGCCAGTGGCAGCGCCGGCGCGTGCTGTGCGCGCAGGCTTTCACGCAAACGCTGTTGCGAAAGCTGGTGAGTCAGCAGCTCCTCGAACGCCAGACGATGCTGGGCCCAGTGGTGACCGAGCGCCAGTTCCTCGACGTCCGCATCGGCCGGCGGGTGATGTAGGTAACGTATTGCGTCGTCCAGCGGAGCCAGCTGGTAATCGCGCGCCAGCTCTTCCGGCAGCCAGTCGGGCAGACTTTTCGGCCCCAGCATGCCCAGCGCCTGCTGGCACAGTTGACGCAGGCGCTGCTGGGTCAGGCCTTCTGTGGTGGGATAAATCGGCGTGAGCGTCTGTTCGACCGGCGCGGGCTCGTCGCCGGTCAGCGCTTTGTACTCGGGATGGTAGATCTCCAGCCCCGATGCGCCCGGACGCGCTTCACCGAAGCAACGCAGCTGGGTGCCGCGCTTCATGCTGTCTTTCTGGGCATTGCTGAAATGGTAGAAACGCAGGCTGACCACGCCCGAGCCGTCGCCAAGACGGACCAACAGGCTGCGCCTTTTGCCCATCACCACGTCCGCGCCGCTCACCACGCCTTCGATCACTGCGTCCTGGCCGGGGCGCAATGCGCCTATGGGCACCACTCGCGTGCGGTCCTGGTAGCGCAGCGGCAGGTGAAACAGCACATCCTGCAGGTTTTCCAGACCGACCTTCGCCAGTTTTTCCGCCATGGCTTCGCCGACGCCCTTGAGCGCCGTGACCGAGACTTTGGAAAGCTCGCTCATTGTTTTCCTGCCTAGCTCGCTTCTGTTTTGGGACGAGCCACTGAACACAAACGCACGGAGTCAGCGAGGATCTCGATCGCCTTGGGCCTCGGAAAGCTGGCGCGCCAGGCGATGGCAACGGTGCGGAACGGGACCGGCGCGGTCAGCGGACGAACTTCGATCACCCCTGGAGCATAGTGGTGACTGTCGACGGCGGACAACGGCAGGATCGAAACGCCCAGTCCGGACGCCACCATGTGACGAATGGTTTCCAGTGAGCTGGATTCCACCGTGGTGTGCTTGGCACCTTCGCCGCCCTTGGTCAGGGTGGGGCAGGCTTCCAGTACCTGGTCACGGAAGCAGTGTCCTTCGCCAAGCAGCAACAGGCTCTTGTCGTTGAGCGCCGAGGCGTCGATGGTCTTTTTCTGTGTCCACGGATGGTCGGCCGGCATGAGCACCGAAAACGGCTCGTCGTACAGCGGCATGGTCAGTACATCGGCTTCGTTGAATGGCAAGGCGACGATGACCGCGTCCAGTTCACCATTGCGCAGCTTGTCGCGCAGTACATGAGTGAAGTTTTCCTCAATGTACAACGGCATTTGCGGCGCGACACGATGCAACTGCGGGATCAGGTGCGGAAACAGATACGGGCCGACCGTGTAGATGGCGCCGACTTTGAGCGGGGCGGTGAGCTGATTCTTGCCAGCCTGGGCCAGTTCGCGGATACCTTGTGCCTGCTCGAGCACTTTTTGAGCTTGGGCAACGATGCCTTCACCGACTGGCGTCAGGCGGACCGCGCTCTTGCTGCGCTCGAAAATCAGGACACCCAGTTCGTCCTCAAGCTTTTTCACACCAACGGACAAAGTCGGCTGGCTCACGTGGCAGCGCTCGGCTGCGTGGCCAAAGTGCTGCTCCTGGGCAAGCGTAACGATGTAGCGCAATTCTGTGAGAGTCATAACGTGCGTCCATTAAGTTGCGGACCAGCATAGCGGGTGCAATCGATAGACGCACGTTATCAGAAGCACTCTTGAGTAACAAAAATGCGACTCAGCGTTTATCCAGCGAATAAACGAACGGTGCAAGGATTTCGATAGTGCCGTTGTTGAGCGTCTCCGCCGGCGGTTTAGGCAATGGTTGAGCACGACGGATCATTTCCGTGGTGGCTCGGTCCAGCGCCGGGCTGCCGGAGCTGCTGGCAATCGAATAGGACAGGACATTGCCTTGCGCGTCGACCACGAAGCGCAAACGGGCTACGCCTTGCATTCCCCGACGACGAGCGTCTTCCGGATATTTCTTGTACTTGCTCAAGTGCCGTAGCAGATCACTCTGCCAGTTGGGCAGTGCGTTGCTGGGCGGTGCCGGTGGCGCGGACGGGGCCGGCTGGGCGGCAGGCTCTGTCTTGGCCGTGGTCGGCGGGGTGTCCACCGGTTTCTCGGCGGCAGGTTCCTCGCGCGGCGGCTCAGGCTTCTTCACAGGCTTGGGTGGCTGTGGTTTCGGCTTGGGCTTCGGCTTCTCGACCTTCTTGGGTACCACGATCTCCGGCTTGGGCGCTTCGGCCACTTCCGGAACCGGGACGACCTCTTCTTCCACCGGTGGCGGTGGCGGCTGTACGACCTGAGGCGGCGGTGGCGGAGCAGGCTCCGGCATCGGCGGCAGCTCGATCATCATCGCGGCGGGTGGCAGCTCGATAGCCTGGGAGGCCGGCCAGCGAAGCGCGACCACGATCGCGATGGCGTGCACGGCCAGCACCAACAACAGACTACCGCTATAGCGCGTCAGTTTTTGGCGCGTAGTGATCATTTTTTACCAGCCGTCTCAAGACCCACGAGACCGACCTTCAGGTAGCCGGAGCCGCGCAGCGTATTCATGACTTCCATGAGATCACCGTAATCCACGCCCTTGTCGGCCTGGAAAAAGATGGTCGTGTCCTTTTTGCCATTGGTCTTGCCGTCCAGCACCTGGCCGATCTGCTCGCGCGCAACCGGTTCTTCGCCCAGGTACAGGCTCTTGTCGGCTTTCACGCTGAGAAAGATCGGCTTTTCGGGTCTGGGCTGCGGCGTCGCGGTGGACGCCGGCAGGTCGACCTTGATGTCGACGGTTGCCAGGGGAGCGGCCACCATGAAAATGATCAGAAGTACCAACATGACGTCGATGAACGGCGTCACGTTGATTTCGTGGTTCTCGGCGAGATCGTCGCCACCCTCGTTAAGATGCAGGCCCACGTCTTAGCCCACCTTGACCATGTGCGGTTGCTGTTGGTTACGCTCGGTCGGCTCCGGGAGGTGGTCCAGGTCACGGCTGACCAGCAGCAGCACCTGCGCCGAGGCGTCGGAAACCTGCGCTTTGTAGCCGGCAATGGAGCGGGCGAAAACGTTGTAGATCACGACTGCGGGGATCGCCGCAACCAGACCCAGCGCGGTTGCCAGCAGGGCTTCGGCAATACCGGGCGCCACGACGGCCAGGTTGGTGGTCTGGGTTTTGGCGATGCCGATGAAGCTGTTCATGATGCCCCAAACGGTACCGAACAGACCCACGAACGGCGCGGTGGAACCGATGGTCGCCAGGACGCCGGTGCCGGTGCTCATGTTACGGCCACAGGCGGCGACCAGACGCTCCAGACGGAAGCTGACGCGCTCCTTGATGCCTTCACGCTCGCGGCTGTTGGCCGACAGACGCATTTCTTCCAGCGCATCGTGAACCAGCAGATGGGCCAGGGTGCCTTCCTTGTTGGCGCTCTGGCTGGCGTCGGACAGCGAGCGGGCCTTTTTCAGGTCGGCGATTTCGCTGCGCAGGCGACGCTTGGCGCCCATCAGTTCGAAGCCCTTGGCGATCCAGATGGTCCAGGTGATGATCGAGGCGATTGCCAGACCGATCATGACCGCTTTGACCACCACGTCGGCGTTCTGATACATGCCCCACGGCGACAGGTCGTGAGACATGCCCAGGCTGTTGTCCTCGACCACGGGCTCCGCGGCCGCGCCAGGCGCTTCGGCCAGCGGCTGGGCGGTGGCGCCGGCATCGGCCGCGACAGGTGTCGCCGGCGTGCTCACCGCGGGCTGAGCCGCAGGTGCCGCGCCGGGCGCTGCCTGATCGGCAACGGCCATGGGGGCGAACATCAGGCTCAGAACGAGGGCAGCGATACCGCGCCATGCGCGAGGCAGGCTGGATAGCTTGGTTGGCGAAGCGAGTGATTGAATACGTGTCATGCTGGCCGGACCTGGAAGAAAAAGAATTGAGCGTGGCGTCTATTGCGCGAGGCTATCAACGCGTTAAGAAAAACTGATCGACTGGCATTATTGCAAATCGTTCTTGTTAACAAAAGATATACTGTATCTTTTTTTAAAAATACTTGGACAGAATGAGTTTTAATGGCTTTTTTGGCTGATCCTGCCGTTGTCCGGAGACTTCCGATGCCCGCTCCCTCTCTTCTTATCGCCGGTTGTGGCGACATAGGCTCCAGGCTCGCCCGGCAAATGCTCGGCGAGTCATGGACCGTTCACGGTTTGCGTCGGGATGTTTCCCAACTGCCTGAAGGGGTACAGGACGTGGCGGGCGATCTGTTCGACTCGAGCCTCCCTGAGCAATGGCCGCGAGCCTGCATCGATTACCTGGTTTATTGCGCTACGCCCTCACAGCGCGACGAAACCGGCTATCGGCAGGCTTATGTCGAAGGACTGCGCCATGTGCTGGGCTGGCTGAAGGAGTGCGCCCAGCGCCCCAAGCGTATTTTCTTCGTGTCGAGCAGTGGCGTTTATGGGCAAACCGAGGGCGAGTGGGTAGACGAAACGTCCGAAACGCAGCCCCCCACCTTCACCGGGCGCATCATGCTGGACGCCGAGCGGACTGCACTCGACAGCGGGCTGCCTGCGACGGTCGTGCGCTTGACCGGCATCTATGGCCCTGGTCGCAATGACCTGTCGAACCGCGTACGGCAAGGGCACAGCGTGCGCATCGATCCCCCGGTGTATGCCAATCGAATTCATGCCGACGATGCGGCCGGGTTGCTGGCGCATTTGCTGCTGGCCGATGCCCGGGGCGTTGCGCTGGAGACGTGTTATCTGGGCGTCGACAACGATCCCGCGCCGCTTGCCGATGTGGTGAACTGGATTCGCGAGTATCTGGGCGTTACCCAATGGTCGGCCGAGGCCAGCGTTCAGCGCGCCGGCAGCAAGCGTTGCAGCAATGCGCGAGCGCGGGCGCTGGGCTGGGAGCCGAAGTATCCGGATTACCGGGCGGGATATGCGGCGTTGCTGGAGCGGATTGACGCTGGCCCTCACGAACGCCAGTGAACCCAATGTGGGAGGGAGCTTGCTCGCGACCGGGCGTTCCGCGATTTTCCTGATATATCGCGTCGCTTTCATCGCCAGCAAGCTGGCTCCTACAGGTACCTCATTAAACTGTAGGAGCCAGCTTGCTGGCGATGAGCTGGGTTACTGCTTTTCCAGCAACCAGCGGCGCGGGCCGGGACGAAGTTCGGGCATTTGATCGGCGCCAGCGTTATTCAAGGCCTGGAAGATTTCCAGCTGCTTGCCGTTGCGGGCAAAGATCCACGGCGCGCCTTGCTCGGCCTTTTCCAGCCACATGCTGTCGTACTCGCCGCTCATGGCCGCGCAATCGCCTGCCAGGCACAGCGCGTAGCGATCATTCTCCGCAAGGCCCTGAACGCTGCCGTCCGGCATGAACTGCACGGTGTTGCCTTGGCCGTCGCCGCTGACGATGGTCCACTTACCGCCCATGTAAGCGTCGTAAAGCGCCTTCTCGAAGCTGCTGCCTGCTGGCGCGCCTTCGGGCGCAGCGATTTCAGGCTTCTCGAAGTGCTGTTCCGGACCCGATTCGCTTGCCGCCTGGACTAGCTCGTCACCCTTTAAGCTCAAGTCTTCAAAGAAGTTGCCATAGAAATCGATGTGCAATTTTCCGTCGCCGGCGCTGGCGATCTTGCCCTCACCGACTTCGAAACCATTCGAATACACGACCTGATTGGTTTTCGTGTCGATCTGCCATTCCAGGTTGGGGCCGTTGGCGAGCAGCGCCTGGCGCAGGTTGCCACCTTCGACCGCGGCATCAATGGCGGTCTGATTGATCCAGGTCCCGTCGGGGTTCAGGTCGGCATGGCTGGCACAGCCGACCAGAGTTGCGGCCAACAGCGAAATGGCGAGCGCGGAACGCATAACAGATTCCTTCCTTTACAACAGAGAGCGGAGCCTGAGCGCTCCGCCCAAGGGATTTAGTCGATGACCAGAATGGCGTCCATCTCGACCTGCGCGCCTTTCGGCAGAGCCGCGACGCCAATGGCAGCGCGTGCCGGATAGGGCTGCTCGAAGTACTTGCCCATGATCTCGTTGACCTTGGCGAAATGGCCCAGGTCAGTCAGAAAAATATTCAGTTTGACGATGTCCTTGAACGTACCGCCTGCAGCTTCGGCAACCGACTTGAGGTTTTCGAAGACTTGCACGACCTGGGCTTCGAAGCCTTCGACCAGTTCCATGGTCTTGGGGTCGAGGGGGATCTGACCTGACATGTAGACGGTATTGCCAGCCTTGATCGCTTGGGAGTAAGTGCCGATGGCCGCAGGTGCCTTGTCGCTGGTGATGACAGTCTTGGACATGAAAAACTCCTGATAGTGGTGGCTACGCGCGCATGCGGGTGATGCGAGTGACCCCGGTCAAGGCACGCAGTTTTTTGATCACGCGGGCAAGGTGCACGCGGTCATGCACGCTGACGACCAGCTGGACCACGCTGATGCGACCGTCGCGCTCGTCCATGCCGATTTTCTCGATGTTGCCGTCGGCGGCGTTGACGCTGCTGGCCAGCAAGGCGATCAAGCCGCGCTGGTGCTCAAGCTCGACGCGCAGCTCGACGTTGAATTCGCCGGTGACATCCTTGGCCCAGGAGAGCTGGATGCATTTTTCCGGGTTGTGGCGGATCTCGGTGATGTTGCGACAGTTGTCCAGGTGCACGACCATGCCTTTGCCGGCAGACAGATGGCCGACGATCGGATCCCCCGGAATCGGCGTACAGCATTTGGCGTAACTGAGCACCAGGCCTTCGGTCCCGCGAATCGCCAGCGGACCTTCCGGGCTTGGCAACTGGTCGCCTTCGCCCAGCAGGCGTCGGGCCACGACATAGGCCATGCGATTGCCCAGGCCGATGTCTTCGAGCAGGTCTTCCAGCACTTCGACGCGGTATTCGGACAGCGCCTGCTGGATACGCTCGGGGGCGATCTTCTCCAGGCTCGACTCGAAACCGTTGAGCACCTTGTTCAGCAGGCGCTCGCCCAGGCTGATGGACTCGGAGCGGCGTTGAAGCTTCAGGGCGTGGCGAATATGCGTGCGTGCCTTGCCGGTCACCACGAAATTGAGCCAGGCCGGGTTGGGTCGGGCGCCGGGCGCGCTGACGATTTCCACGGTCGAGCCGCTTTGCAAAGGTTCGGAAAGCGGTGCGAGACGTCGATTGATCCGGCAAGCGATGCAGCTGTTGCCCACGTCTGTATGGACTGCGTACGCGAAATCCACTGCCGTGGAGCCTTTCGGCAGCTCCATGATGCGGCCCTTGGGCGTAAAGACGTAGACCTCGTCCGGGAACAGGTCGATCTTGACGCTTTCAATGAACTCCAGGGAGTTGCCGGCGCGTTGCTGCATTTCCAGCACGCCTTTGACCCACTGGCGGGCGCGGGCATGGGTGCCCTTGGGCTGTTCGTCGCCACTGGATTTGTACAGCCAGTGCGCCGCGATCCCGTTGTTCGCCATCTCTTCCATTTCGCGGGTACGAATCTGGATTTCGATGGGAACGCCATGCATGCCGAACAGCGTGGTATGCAGCGACTGATAGCCGTTGGCCTTGGGAATGGCGATGTAATCCTTGAAGCGGCCGGGCAGCGGCTTGTACAGATTGTGCACAGCGCCGAGCACGCGATAGCAGGTGTCTACCTTGTCGACCACGATACGGAATGCATAGACATCCATGATCTCGTTGAAGGCCCGGCGCTTGCCGCGCATCTTCTTGTAGATGCCATAGAGATGCTTCTGCCTGCCGCTGACGTCGCCTTCGATCTCGTCCACCGCCAGACAGTGACTGAGCGATTCCTCGATCTTGTTGACCAGTTCCTTGCGATTGCCCCGGGCACGCTTGACGGCCTGGTGGATTCGCGCCGAACGCATCGGGTACATGGCCTTGAAGCCCAGATCCTCGAACTCGATACGCACGTTGTGCATGCCCAGCCGGTTGGCGATGGGGGCGTAGATTTCGAGGGTTTCCTTGGCGATCCGGCGGCGTTTTTCACCGGACAGGACTTCCAGCGTGCGCATGTTGTGCAGGCGGTCGGCCAGCTTGACCAGGATCACGCGAATATCGCGGGCCATGGCCATTGCCATCTTCTGGAAGTTCTCGGCCTGGGCCTCGGCCTTGGTTTCGAAGTTCATCTGGGTCAGTTTGCTGACCCCGTCGACCAGTTCGGCGACGGTTTCGCCGAACTGCGCACACAACGCTTCCTTGGCGATACCGGTATCTTCGATGACATCGTGCAGCATGGCGGCCATCAGGCTCTGATGGTCCATGTGCATGTCGGCCAGGATGTTCGCAACCGCCAGCGGGTGCGTTACATAGGCTTCGCCGCTACGGCGGCGCTGGCCGTCGTGGGCTTGTTCGGCGTAGAAATACGCTCGGCGGACCAGATTGACCTGGTCCTGACCAAGGTAGGCCGACAGACGGTCGGCGAGGGCATCTATGCTCGGCAAGGCGCTACCCCCTGCCAATGGCTTGAACCCTGCGCCGTACTACGTCGACCCGGCATAGGCTTAGACGGCCTCGTTGGACTCGTCCTCGAAAGCTGCGAACAATGGTTCATCTTCAACGATTTCGGCTTCTGCGATGACTGCATAATCCATCAGGCCGGCCGCGATTTCACGCAGGGCAACGACGGTAGGCTTGTCGTTTTCCCACGCCAGCTTGGGTTCTTTGCCGCCAGTGGCGAGTTGACGCGAACGCTTGGTTGCGAGCATGACCAGCTCGAAGCGGTTATCGACGTGTTCTAGGCAGTCTTCAACGGTCACGCGGGCCATGGGTATTCCTCGTAGCAAATGCGTATGCGCGGTGCCCGGATGGGCGAGCGGACTCGGTAGTTTACAAGCGGACAGCCGGAACCTTCAAGGGTCAGCCCGTCGCACAGGCGCGTTCGGGCTCCAGTCTGCCGCTTGTAAAAGCCGCGATCAAGCCAAAAGTTGCTCGAAAAGCTGGCTGTACTGTTGCTGCTGAAGCGTCTGGGACAGGCGATTGGCGCGGAATATCGCCTTGAGGTCATCCAGCGCGGTGGCAAAATCGTCGTTGACCACGACATAGTCGTATTCGACGTAATGACTCATCTCGCTCACCGCCTCGCGCATGCGCGCTTCGATGATGTCGTCGCTGTCCTGACCGCGGTTGGTCAGGCGCTGGCGCAAGGCCTGCTGGGTGGGCGGCAGAATGAAAATGGAGCGAGCCGCCGGCATCAGTTGGCGAACCTGTTGAGCGCCTTGCCAGTCGATCTCGAGAATCAGGTCATGACCTTCGTCCAGCGTCTGCTGCAGATGGCTCTGGGAAGTGCCGTACAGGTTGCCGAATACTTCCGCCTGTTCCAGGAAGTCTCCGTGCTCGATCATGCGCACGAACTCGGCACGGTCGACGAAGTGGTAATTCACACCGTCCGTTTCGCCAGGGCGCATGGCGCGCGTGGTGTGCGAGACGGAAACCCGAATCTCCGGCCGGGCATCCATCAGGGCCTTCACCAGGCTGGTCTTGCCCGCGCCGGACGGGGCGGAAATGATGTACAGGGTTCCGGTACTGTGGGTCATGTCAGGTTCAGCCTTACTCAATATTCTGCACTTGTTCACGCATCTGCTCGATCAACACTTTGAGGTTGACGGCAGTCTGCGTACTGCGCGGGTCAAAGGCCTTGGAGCCCAGTGTGTTCGCTTCGCGATTCAGTTCCTGCATCAGGAAATCCAGGCGCCGGCCTGCCTGACCGCCGGCCTTGAGTACCCGACGCACTTCGGTGACGTGGGTGCTAAGGCGGTCCAGTTCTTCGGCGACGTCGCTCTTCTGCGCCAGCAGGACCATTTCCTGTTCGAGCCGCTGGGGATCCAGCTCGGCTTTCATGTCGGCAAACCGGTCCAGGACTTTCTGTCGTTGAGCGGCAAGCATCTGCGGCACCAGCGTGCGCAACGTGGCGACTTCCTGGGTGATGGAAGTCAACCGTTCGTCGAGAAGTGCCGCCAGATCCGCACCTTCCCGGCCGCGACCGCTTTTCAGCTCGGCCAGTGCTTCGTTGAACAGGCTCAGCGCCTCGCTGTTCAGCGCCTGCGGATCGCTGGCATCGGCCACCAGCACGCCGGGCCAGGCCAATACTTCGAGCGGATTCAGGGCAGCAGGCTGTTTGATCAGGCTGGCAACGGTTTCGGCAGCGGTCACCAGCTGACTGGCGCGCTCGCGGTCGACCTGCAGCGGTTTGCCGGCGGTTTCCTCGACGAAGCGCAGCGTGCACTCCACCTTGCCGCGCGAAAGACCCTGACGCAGAGCCTCACGAATCGCGCCTTCCAGGTCACGGAAGGATTCGGGCAGGCGCAGGTGCGGCTCCAGGTAACGATGGTTGACCGAACGCAGTTCCCAGCTCAGCGTGCCTTGGGCGCTGGCCCGCTCGACACGGGCGAAGGCAGTCATGCTATGCACCATGGGGTGATACCTCTTGGGTCGTTCCGGGAGCGCGATCGGACAAGGCGGTCCTGGATTCGTGATAGCCGACAGGCTGCAAAGGCGCAGGATTGTAGCGCAGTGCGGCGCTTGCTCCCAATCCGGCGTTTCGGCGCTTGTGACTTTAAAGATGCCCTGGCAAGGCTGTGACCTTTATACTGCTTGGCAGTTTTCCGTCCCAGTACAGGTATTCCCAGATGAAACGTCCAAGTGGTCGCGCCGCCGATCAGCTTCGCTCGATCCGCATCACCCGCAACTACACCAAACACGCCGAGGGGTCTGTGCTGGTCGAGTTCGGCGATACCAAGGTGATCTGCACCGTCAGCGTCGAGAACGGCGTTCCTCGCTTCCTCAAGGGGCAGGGACAAGGCTGGCTGACCGCCGAGTACGGCATGCTGCCGCGCGCCACCGGTGAGCGGAACCAGCGCGAAGCCAGCCGTGGCAAGCAGGGCGGCCGCACCCTGGAAATTCAGCGTCTGATCGGCCGCTCGCTGCGAGCCGCGCTGGACATGTCCAAGCTGGGTGACGTGACTCTGTACATCGATTGCGATGTCATCCAGGCTGACGGCGGCACGCGCACTGCGTCCATCACTGGCGCGATGGTCGCGCTGGTCGATGCCTTGAAAGTGATCAAGAAGCGTGGCGGCCTGAAAGGTGGCGACCCGCTCAAGCAGATGATCGCGGCAGTGTCGGTCGGCATGTATCAGGGCGAGCCGGTGCTCGATCTGGACTATCTGGAAGATTCGGCCGCCGAGACCGACCTCAATGTGGTCATGACCAGTCAGGGCGGTTTCATCGAAGTCCAGGGCACGGCGGAAGGCGCGCCGTTCCAGCCTGAAGAACTGAACGCGATGCTGGCGTTGGCTCAGAAGGGCATGAACGAATTGTTCGTATTGCAGCAGGCCGCATTGGCAGACTGATCAAATCAGGGAGTAGGACGATGAGTGACAGCCAGCAACCCTTGAACAAACCGGCCCAGAGTGCCCGTCAATGGGCGATGTTCTGTCACTTGTCGGCGTTTCTGGGCGTGGTCTTCCCGTTTGGCAACCTGCTCGGACCGCTGATCCTGTGGCAGCTCAAGCGTGAAAGCGACCCGTTCATCGACGCGCAAGGCAAGGAAGCGCTGAATTTTCAGAT
Source organism: Pseudomonas sp. JDS28PS106 (assembly GCF_036706555.1). Lineage (NCBI taxonomy): Bacteria > Pseudomonadati > Pseudomonadota > Gammaproteobacteria > Pseudomonadales > Pseudomonadaceae > Pseudomonas > Pseudomonas sp. JDS28PS106. The sequence continues at coordinate 183,613 of NZ_JBAJGT010000006.1, forward strand.
CACGGTGGCTATCGCGGCCGTGATCAGCTTCTTCCTGATGGTTGTCGTCATCGGCTTTCCGCTGTTGCTGCTGGTAGGCATAGGCGCGCTGGTGCTGACGATCATCGCCGGCATCAAGGCCAACGAAGGCCGGGATTACCGGTATCCGTTTACCTGGCGGGTGTTGAAGTAACGACCCATCGCCAGCAAGACGGATCGCCGCCCGCTGGCTCCTACAGCGACCCGTAGGAGCCAGCTTGCTGGCGATCTGCATCAGATCGTCAGCGTCCAGTCGTAATCCACGATCAGCGGCGCGTGCTGCGAGAAACGCGGCTGGCGTGGCAGGCGTGCGCTACGCACGAAGCGGCGCAGACCCGGCGTCAGGATCTGATAGTCGAAGCGCCAGCCCAGATTCAGCATTTCGGCCTGTTCGCTGTCCGGCCACCAGCTGTACTGGTCGCCTTCGCGGCTGACTTCACGCAGCGCGTCGACATAACCCATGGTGCCGACCAGCTCATCCATCCAGGCGCGTTCCGGCGCCAGGAAGCCAGGCGACTGCTGGCTGTCGCGCCAGTTCTTGATATCGAGCTTCTGCTGCGCGACGTAGAGCGATCCGCAGTAGATGTATTCGCGGCGCTTGCGGCGCTGCTTGTCCATGTACCGGCCGAAATCGTCCATGAGCTTGAATTTCTGATTCAAGTCTTCGTCCCCGTTCATCCCGGACGGGAATAGCAGGGTAGCAATACTGACTTTGTCGAAATCTGCTTGCAGGTAACGCCCGTAGCGGTCGGCTGTCTCGAAGCCGAGGCCGCTGATTACCGCCTTCGGTTGCAACCGCGAATATAGCGCCACGCCACCCTGGGCTGGCACTTCTGCTTCGCAGGCATAGAGGAAATAGCCATCCAGTTGGAAGGCTGGATCATCCAGTTCAAAGGTGGAGGCGCGGGTGTCCTGTAGGCAGATGACGTCGGCATTCTGAGCTTGCAGCCAGCTGAGCAACCCTCGCTCGACCGCAGCCTGAATGCCATTCACGTTCACACTGATGATCCGCATAAATGGCCCCAAAAATCACGTGCGTGTATGATACCCGAGCTCCACTCAATTAGCTAAAGCCGTGGTATTCGGGACTTTTTTTCATGCAGGCGTATCAACGCGATTTCATTCGTTTCGCCATCGATCGCGGTGTATTGCGCTTCGGTGAGTTCACCCTCAAGTCCGGGCGTACCAGCCCGTATTTCTTCAACGCCGGCCTGTTCAACAGCGGATCGGCCCTGGCACAGCTGGGTCGTTTCTACGCGGCGGCCGTGGTTGAAAGCGGCATTTCCTTCGACGTTCTGTTCGGCCCCGCCTATAAAGGTATTCCCCTGGCAGCCGCGACAGCCGTGGCGCTGGCCGAGCATCACGACCGCGATCTGCCATGGTGCTTCAACCGCAAGGAAGCCAAGGCGCATGGCGAAGGCGGCAGCCTGGTCGGCGCACCGCTGGCCGGTAACGTGCTGATCATCGATGACGTGATCACCGCCGGCACCGCGATCCGTGAGGTGATGCAGATCATTCAGGCCCAGAACGCGACCGCGGCCGGCGTCCTGATCGCGCTGAACCGACAGGAGCGTGGCAACGGCGAGCTTTCCGCGATTCAGGAAGTCGAGCGTGATTTCGGCATTCCGGTGGTCAGCATCGTTTCCTTGAATCAGGTTCTGGAGTTTCTCGCCGACGACCCGCAGCTCAAGCAGCATTTGCCCGCTGTCGAGGCGTACAGGGCGCAATACGGGATCTAGGGAGAGCGATGGCTTTGGGGACAGGTAGCGGACGCGCAAGGATCCGGACGTCGGTATCGGCGGTCGCCGGTTTTTGCCTGTCCCTGAGCGCATTGACATCCACCGTGATCCAGGCCGCCGACTCGCCGGGCGTGCAGTTCTATCGCTACGTCGATAGCCGTGGCGTCACCGTGCTTGACCGGCAGGGCGTGCCGCCCGAGTACGCCGGCAAAGGCTATGAGGTGCTCAACGGCCAGGGACGGGTGATAAAGACCGTTCCCCCTGCGCCGACAGCCGAGCAAGCGCGGCAGGCCCGGGTCGATCAGGCCCAGGCCGACGCGGATTCGCAGCTGCTGAACCTGTACAGCAGCCCGGAAGACGTGGATCGGGCTCTGGCGCGCAAGCTGGCCGAGGTGGACGCATTGATCGGTATGGCCCAGGGAAACGTTCAGAGCCTTGCCGTGCAACAACGCAACCTCCAGGGTCAGGCTGCCGATCATGAGAGGGCTGGTCATCCAGTGCCCCAGGCTCTCCTCGATCAGCTCGATGATTTGCGCAGTCAACAGCAGGGTTTGAGCCTTCAGGTCCAGCGCTATCAGGAGGCTCGCCGCCATGCCGAAGCCGACTTCGCTCAGGACCGGGCTCGACTGGTCAAGTTGCTCAAGTGATCTGTTCCCGGTCAGAGTGCGCTTATCGAGGTTCCGAAGTTTGTAACAGGGTGGCTGGGGCAGCTTGAGGAAGCGGAAAGAAAAAGGCCCCGTCGCAACCGACAGGGCCTCTGGAACCGCCGCAGCGATCAGTGACGCTTGCGGTTGGTGATCTGCGTGCCGACGCCGCTGTCGGTGAAAATCTCCAGCAGTACGGCGTTGGGCACGCGACCGTCGATGATGTGCGAGCTGTGCACGCCGCCTTGAACCGCTTCGAGCGCGCAACGGATCTTCGGCAGCATGCCGCCGTAGATGGTGCCGTCGGCGATCAGGCCGTCGACCTGTTCGGTCGTTAGTCCGGTCAGCACTTCGCCCTGTTTGTTCATCAGGCCGGCGATGTTGGTCAGCAGGATCAGCTTCTCGGCCTTGAGGGCCTCGGCCACCTTGCCTGCCACCAGATCGGCGTTGATGTTGTAGGACTCGCCATCCGGGCCGACGCCGATAGGCGCGATGACCGGAATGAAATCACCCTTCACCAGCATGTTCAGCAGGTCGGTGTTGACGCCAACCACCTCGCCGACCTGGCCGATGTCGATGATTTCAGGTTTGGTCATCTCCGGCGTCTGGCGGGTGACAGTGAGCTTCTTCGCACGAATCAGCTCGGCGTCCTTGCCGGTCAGGCCGATGGCGCTGCCGCCATGACGGTTGATCAGGTTGACGATGTCCTTGTTGACCTGCCCGCCCAACACCATCTCCACCACGTCCATGGTCTGCGCATCGGTAACGCGCATGCCATCGATGAAGCGGCTTTCGATGGAAAGGCGGGTCAGCAGATCACCGATCTGAGGCCCTCCGCCATGGACCACCACCGGGTTGATGCCTACAGCCTTCATCAACACTATGTCGCGAGCGAAGCCGGTTTTCAGCTCTTCGCTCTCCATGGCGTTACCGCCGTACTTGATTACCAGCGTCTTGCCGACGAATCGGCGAATGTAAGGCAGCGCTTCGGACAAGACCTTGGCTACATTAGAGGCGGCATCACGTTCGAGGGTCATTCAGGGCTCCAGTCAAAAGGAAAAATCAAAACGGCAGGTCGAGATCCGGCGCAACTTTCTTGAGCTCGGCGTGGAACACGTCCTGGATGCGCTTCAGCTCGGCTTCGGTTTCAGCTTCGAAGCGTAATACCAGTACCGGCGTGGTATTGGAAGCGCGCACCAGGCCCCAGCCCTTCGGATAGTCTACGCGCACACCGTCGATGCTGGTCAGTTTGGCGTCGCCCCACTGCGCGTCTTTTTCAAGAGCCTCGATGATGCTGAACTTGGTGACGTCCGTCACCTTGATGTTGATTTCCGGCGTAGAGATGTCGTTCGGGAAAGTCTCGAACAACTCTTCGGCGGAGGCCGACTCCTGGCTGAGGATCTCCAGCAGGCGCGCCGCGCTGTAGATGCCGTCGTCGAAACCGAACCAGCGCTCCTTGAAGAAGATGTGGCCGCTCATCTCGCCGGCCAGCAGCGCGCCGCTCTTTTTCATTTCCTTCTTGATCAGCGAGTGGCCGGTTTTCCACATGACCGGGCGGCCACCGTGCTGGCTGATCAGCGGCGTCAAGCGGCGGGTGCATTTCACGTCGAACAGGATGTCGGCGCCCGGATTGCGCTTGAGCACGTCCAGAGCGAACAGCATGAGCAGGCGGTCTGGATAGACTACGTTGCCCTTGTCAGTCACGACGCCGACGCGGTCGCCATCGCCGTCGAACGCCAGGCCCAGATCGGCACCGGTTTCCTTGACCTTAGCGATCAAGTCCTGAAGGTTTTCCAGTTTGCCCGGATCCGGGTGGTGGTTGGGGAAGTTGCCGTCCACTTCGGCGTACAGCGAAATCACTTCACAACCCAGCGCTTCGATCAGCTGAGGCGCGATCACTCCGGCAGCGCCGTTGCCACAGTCGACCACGACCTTGAGCTTGCGGGCCAGGGCGATGTCGTCCTTGATCTGCTTGAAATAGCGATCGAGGATGTTGACCTGGGTGATGCTGCCTTTCTGCCAGGTCAGGTCGTTATTGCGAATGCGCTCGTGCAGCGCCTGGATCTGCTCGTTGGCGAGGGTATCGCCGGCGATCACGATCTTGAAGCCGTTGTAGTCCTTGGGGTTATGGCTGCCGGTGAGCATCACGCCGGTCTTGCCGGCCAGGACGTTGGCGGCGTAGTACAGTGCTGGAGTAGGGACCAGGCCGACGTCGCTGACATGGCAGCCGCTGTCGTGGAGGCCTTGAATCAGTTGTTGCACCAGCTCCGGGCCGGACAGGCGACCATCCCGGCCAACGCTGACGTTGGGTTCGTTCTGGGCCAGGCTTTCCGAGCCGATGGCACGACCGATCCAGTAAGCGGTTTCAGCGCTGAGGGTATCCCCGACCACGCCCCGGATGTCGTAGGCGCGGAAAATGGTTTCGGGAAGTTTGGGTGCCACTGATGCTTGGCTGTTCATAACGATGGGATGCTCCGATCTCAGGAAGTCCTGGTTTTCGTCGAGAAGTTCGATAATGGGGATATCGGTATCTTGAAACAGCGGATCTTTCCAATCGGCGCCCAATGCGGCGGATGAAGGCCGAACGCCGGTTTTCGTGATGCTGGGTGTTGCACCGGGCTGCGGGTTCGCTGCCGGAGTCGATACATCCGGGCCGCGAAGCGAAACTCGGGCGAGCGCCTGGGCCAGACCGTTGAGGGGGCCAAGGCTCAAACCGAAGGCTTTGACGGTTTTTCCGGCCGAGAGTTCTTGAAGCAACTGACTCAATTGTCGTGCATCGTCCTCAATACGCCGCTCAAGCGCGCGGTGATTGAGGTATAGCCCAAGAATTACGCCAGCCAGCGCAATGAGGCCGGCCAGTGCCAAAAAGGTCAGTGGAGGCGACGCCTGCAGCGCATGCCCCGGTGTGAACTCGATCTTCCATCCGGCAAATCCGGTGTCGAAGCTCACGGCTTTGCCGGTCGCCTGTCCGCGTTCAAGAAAGATCTGCACCGGTCCGTTGCGGAACTGTTGGCTGAGAACGACTTTGCCAGCGTTTTCCGGCAGAGGAGGCAAGGCATCGAGTACGCGCTGCATGTCGAACGCCAGCAGCAGCGTTGCGCCGATGGGCTGGTCAGCGCCCGCGCGTACTGGCGTGGCGGTGAGAATCACCCAGCGATCGCCGAGCTTGCGCGCTTCCGGGGGCACTTGCTGGCCTTGCCCGGCCTTGTTGAGCATGTCCAGCGTGGCGTAGCTCACCGGCAAGGGGCCTTGCGGGTCGACGTCCGCCATTCCGGCAGGGTTCAGTCGAGCGCCCAGCAGACCGTCGCGGTTACCCAGCGCGTCCCGCGTCGCGCCGGGGTCAGAGAGTTGCAATGTGCTGAGCAGCCGTTCGCTGGACGCCGCCGCACGGGTATCGGCGTTCAGTTGCTTGAGCGCCAGATTGACGGCCGAAGCCTGGTTGCCGCCCCATGCCTGGACGAGCCGGGTCTCCTGCTGCGGGTCGCTCAGCGAGGCGAACCCGATCAGGACCGCTGCGATCAGCAAACCGATCAGGGCCGGGATCAGACCCGGGGAAAGTGTTTTCAGCTTCGCTACGAGCGGGCCGGCAGCGTGGACTGTTTGCGACGCGGAACGCTGATTGCCTTTCACCCGTCCTCTCCCTGAGTTGGTCCTGAAACCGGATTATCTTCTGCTGCGGATCAGTGGCTTCCGGAATGACCGAAACCGCCAGCGCCGCGCTGGCTCTCGTCGAACGTCTCGACCAGTTCGAAGCGGGCTTGAACAACCGGCACCAGCACCAGTTGGGCGATGCGTTCACCGATCGAGATCGTGAACGGGGTCTGGCCACGGTTCCAGCAGGACACCATCAGCTCGCCCTGGTAGTCCGAGTCGATCAGACCCACGAGGTTGCCCAGCACGATGCCGTGTTTGTGACCCAGCCCGGAACGCGGCAGGATCATGGCGGCGAGGCCGGGATCGCCGATGTAGATCGAAAGACCCGTGGGGATCAGCAGCGTCTGTCCCGGTTCGAGAACGGTGTCTTCCTTGAGCATGGCGCGCAGGTCCAGCCCCGCGGAGCCGGTCGTGGCGTAGGCAGGCAGGGGAAATTGCTCGCCGATGCGAGGGTCGAGGATCTTGGCTTGTAGAGCGTGCATTCGTAGTTAAACCTGATTCATGCGTTCAGCGATAAAAGTGATCAGCTGGCGGGCGATCTTGCCCTTGCTGGTCTGGGCGAAAAGCGTTGCGTGCAACGCTCGGTCGATCACGCTGCATGCATTCTCTTCGCTGTTGAAACCAATGCTGGGGTTGGCCACGTCATTGGCGACGATCAGGTCGAGATTCTTGTCCTTGAGCTTGCGGGCGGCGTAATCGAGCAGGTGTTCGGTTTCGGCGGCGAAGCCTACGCTGAACGGGCGATCCGGACGGGTTGCGATGGTCGCGAGAATGTCCGGGTTGCGGACCATCTGCAGCAGAAGACCGTCGCCGCTCGTAGGATCTTTCTTCAATTTATGGGGTGCGATGACCTCGGGCCGGTAATCCGCCACCGCAGCCGAGGCGATGAACAGGTCGCACGGGATGGCGGCTTCGCAGGCCGCGAGCATGTCGCGAGCGCTCACCACATCAATGCGGGTCACCCGGTCCGGCGTCTGCAGGTTGACCGGGCCGGTGATCAGGGTCACCCGGGCGCCGGCTTCGACGGCTGCTTCGGCGAGGGCGAACCCCATCTTGCCGGAGCTGTGGTTGGTGATGTAACGGACCGGGTCGATGTTTTCCTGGGTCGGGCCGGCGGTGATCAGCACATGCTTGCCGGTCAGGGTCAGGCGCTGGAAACAATCGGCGGCGCATTGCGCAAGCTCGCCCGGCTCCAGCATCCGGCCAAAACCCACGTCGCCGCAGGCCTGGCTGCCGGACGCCGGGCCGAACACGCGAAAGCCGCGGTCTTCCAGCGCCCGGGTGTTGGCCTGTACGGAAGGATCTCGCCACATCGCCTGATTCATTGCCGGGGCAATGGCGACGGTCGCGTCAGTCGCCAGCACAACGGTGGTCAGCAGGTCGTTGGCGATGCCCTGCGTGAGACGAGCGATCAGGTCGGCGGTGGCCGGGGCGATCAGGATCAGATCGGCCCACTTCGCCAGTTCGATATGGCCCATCGCGGCTTCGGCGGCCGGGTCCAGCAGGTCCAGGTGCACCGGATGGCCGGAAAGAGCCTGCATGGTCAGAGGCGTAATGAATTCGGCGCCGCCGCGGGTCATGACGACGCGCACCTCTGCACCCTGGTCGCGCAGCCGGCGAACCAGCTCGGCGCTCTTGTAGGCCGCGATACCGCCGCCGACGCCCAGAACGATGCGTTTTCGATAAAGCCGCTGCATAGGCCTGCCTTTTTGTCGAGTGAATGCGCGACGGCGATGACGCTTCCCCAGGCCGGATCGCCGCGCAAAATGATGGGCTAAGATAGCACAGCGACCGCACTGGAACAGCGGCGTACCCACACATGGAGGTGCTATGAGTATTCGCAACTGGCCTGCGTCAGAACGCCCGCGTGAACGTTTGCTGGAACTGGGTGCCGAGACCCTTTCCGATGCGGAATTGCTGGCGATCTTCCTGCGCACTGGCGTGTCCGGCAAAAGCGCCGTCGACCTGGCACGTCATCTGTTGAATCAATTCGGCGGGATCAGACCGTTACTGGATGCGGATCTGTCGCTGTTCAGTTCACAACAGGGACTGGGGCCGGCCAAATTCGCGCAATTGCAGGCGGTGATGGAAATGGCCCGCAGGCACATGGCCGAAACCCTGCAACGCGGCTCGGCGCTGGAGAGCCCCAGGCAGGTCAGGCTTTACCTCAAGGCGCTGCTGCGCCATGAGCCGCATGAAGTGTTCGGCTGCCTGTTTCTCGACAACAAGCACCGGGTGCTGATCTTCGAAATCCTGTTTCACGGCACGATCAACTCGGCCTACGTGCACCCTCGGCAAGTGGTCAAGCGCGCGATGAGCCACAACGCCGCCAGCGTGATCCTGTGCCACAACCATCCTTCCGGCGTTACCGAGCCGAGCCAGTCCGACATCGACCTGACCGAGCGCCTGAAACAGGCGCTGGCGCTGATCGATGTGCAGGTGCTGGATCATGTGATCGTCGGCGACGGCGAGCCGCTGTCCATGGTGGAGCGGGGGTTGATGTAGCGCGATTTCGTTGCAGGCTCCTGCAAAATTGGCCGTAGGAGCCAGCTTGCTGGCGATGCAGGCAACGCGGTATGTCAGGCAGACCGCGTCAGGGTTTATCGCCAGCAAGCTGGCTCCTACGGTGCGGGGCGGCGTTACTTCCCGGTCACCTTGAAGAAGTCCTGCCGTCCGAAGGGACTGACCTGATAACCCTCGACATCCTTGCGTACCAGCGCGGCAGCGGTCGGATGGGCGAGGGGAATCCACAGGGCCTGTTGCTGGATCTGCGCCTGGGCCTGGTGGTACAGCTTGCTGCGTTCGGTCTGTTCGCTGGTGGATTTGCCATTCGTGATCAGCTTGTCCAGCGTCTTGTCGCAATACCGGGCGAAGTTGGTCCCGGACTGCACCGCCGCGCAGGAAAACTGCGGGGTGAGGAAGTTGTCCGGATCGCCGTTGTCACCGGCCCAGCCCATGAACAGCAGGTCATGCTCGCCGGCCTTGGCGCGACGAATGAGTTCGCCCCATTCGATGACCCGGATCTCGGCGTCGATGCCGATCTGCTTGAGGTCAGCTTGCAGCAGCTGCGCACCCAGGCTCGGGTTCGGGTTGAGCAGGCTGCCAGATGGCCGGGTCCAGATCGTGGTTTTGAAACCGTCTTTCAGGCCGGCCTTGGCCAGCAGTTGCCGGGCTTTCTCCAGGTCCTGGGCATAACCGGGCAGATCCTTGGCATAGCTCCAGGTATTGGGCGGATAAGGACCGCTCGCGGCTTCGGCGGTGTCCTCGAACACAGCCTTGAGGTAGTTGGCCTTGTCGAACGCCAGATTCACCGCCTGACGCACTTCCGGTTTGTCGAAAGGCGGATGCTGGCTGTTGATCGCTACAAAGGCAGTCATGAAGGCTTCGGTTTTCTCGACCTTCAGCGCCGGTTCCTGGTTGGCGACTTCGATATCCACCGGTTTGGGCGACAGAGCGATCTGGCACTCGTTCTGCTTGACCTTCAGCAGGCGGACGTTGGCATCCGGCGTGATCGCGTAGATCAGCGTATCGACCTTCGGCTTGCCGGCGAAATAGTCGTCGAAGGCCTGATAGCGCACGACGGCATCTTTCTGGAAGCGCTTGAACACGAACGGGCCGGTGCCGATGGGCTGGTTGTTGAGCTTGTCAGGCGTGCCGGCTTTCATCAGCTGGTCGGTGTATTCAGCGGAAAAGATCGAAGCGAAACCCATGCTCAACGTGGCGAGGAAGGTCGAGTCCGCGTGAGTCAGGGTGAATCGCACGGTATGCGCGTCCGGCGTCTCGATGTTCTTGATCAGCGTCGGCAGCTGCATCGATTGCGCGTGAGGGAAACCGCTCTGGGCGACCTTGTGCCACGGATTCTGCGGATCGAGCATGCGCTTGAAGCTGAACAACACGTCGTCGGCCGTCAGCTCGCGGGTCGGTTTGAAGTATTCGGTGGTGTGGAATTTCACGCCGCCGCGCAGTTTGAAATCGTAAGTCCGGCCGTCGGGCGAAACGGTCCAGCTTTCCGCCAGGCTGGGTACCAGCTTGCCACTCGCCGTGTCGAAATCGACGAGCCGGTTCATCAATACGTCGGCCGATGCGTTGGTGGTGGTCAGGGAGTTGTACTGGACCACGTCGAAGCCTTCCGGACTGGCTTCGGTGCAGACGACCAGCGACGCTGCCTGGGCCAGGCCGCAAGACAGTAACGGGGCAAGCAAAAAGGGAATAGCGGCGAGACGCATGGCGTGATTCCTGTCGACAAGGGGCTCCATCTGCCGGTGCAGTCTGGTGAGGTTCCTACCCTAGACTATGTGCCAGGGCAGGACAATTGTAAGTGTTGAGCACCCACCCGCTAGTCCGCGGATGGGTGGCGCTTGGCTCGCAGGAGTACCACGACCCCTAGAATGGCGGAGAGAACAGAGCCCACCAGCACTCCGACCTTGACCTCGTCGACCAGATGCGGGTTGCCCGGGAATGCCAGCGCGCCGATGAAAAGGCTCATTGTGAACCCGATACCGCACAAGAGTGCCACGCCGTAGAGTTGGAGCCAGTCGCACTGTTCAGGCAGTTTCGCCAGCCCTGTGCGAATCGCCAGTGCCGCGAGACCGAAGACACCGATCTGCTTGCCCAGCAGCAACCCCAGAGTCACGCCCAGCGGCACCGGTTCGAGCAGATTGCCAGGGGAAAGCCCGACGAGGGAGACCCCGGCATTGGCAAAGCCGAAGATCGGCACGACGGCAAAAGCGACCCATGGGTGCAGTTTTTCTTCCAGGAACAGAAGCGGTGACTTGCTGGCAGTCTCTGCGTCGCCGAGCGGAACGCACAGAGCGAGAATCACTCCCGCCAGCGTCGCATGGATGCCGGACTGGAGCATGAAAAACCACAACAGTCCGCCAGCGATCAGATAAGGGAGGAGCCTGGTTACGCCACACCGGTTGAGTACGACCAGAAAAATGATCACAGCCAGCGAAGCCAGAAGCATCGTGACGGACAAACCGCTGGTGTAGAACAGGGCGATGATGAGCACCGCTCCAAGATCGTCCAGGATGGCCAGAGCGGACAGAAAGATTTTCAGGGAGATCGGGACACGTTTGCCCAGCAGCGATAATACGCCCAGCGCAAAGGCGATATCGGTGGCGGCGGGAATGGCCCAGCCGCCGAGGGTTTCGCTGTCGCTCCAGTTGACGGCGATGTAGATCAAGGCTGGCGCCAGCATACCACCCAGCGCGGCGAAACCTGGCAGCGCACGCTGACTCCAGTTCGACAACTGGCCGACCAGCATTTCTCGCTTGATCTCCAGGCCGACCAGCATGAAAAAGATAGCCATCAGCCCGTCATTGATCCAGTGCTCGATCGAGAGGCCGACGATTTTCGTGTGCAATGTCGCGAAGTAGATATCCGCCCAGGGCGAGTTGGCCACCAACAGAGCCGTCAGGGCTGCAGCCATGAGTATCAGACCGCCCGCCGATTCAGCGGCAAAGAAACGGGAAAGAAAGGCAAGAGCGGAAGGTGAGGCGCGGTATGCGGAATTATCTTCCAGGCGTGAAGGGTCCAGGCTCATAGGCACGGCAACTCCGCGCGGCGGCCCGACCTGCGCTGAATTGAACCTGCCCTCCCGCGTTTTTGCGGTGACACCCGGGCGCTATTCTACACAGCAATAAACCAATTCCGATGCCTGTTATGCGATTGCACGGGCGCACAGTATCTCCTGCCCGTCAGCGTCGATATCGAGAGATGACTGCCGCAGGCAGACAGGAGTCGTTGCCATGGACCGACGAGCGGTCGGTTTGTGTCGATGCCCGCAGCTGCTGACCAGCGCGCCGGCGGGCGCGGAGCTGAATCGTTTAAAACGCTTTGCTTGTTGTTGCCTGCGAGGCTTTCTGGTATAAAGCAGCGCTCTTTTCTAGGGGCCCGGTTCCTTCACTGTAGGTGTAGCCGGTAAGACCCTTAAAGAAACGCGGCGCCTGGCGCCAAATGACTGAGAGATTAAGCGGCCAACCCATGCCGGGTTGGGCATGTGGTTTTAGAGGGCTGAGGCATGTCGAGAGTCTGTCAAGTTACCGGTAAGGGTCCGGTAACCGGGAATAACATTTCCCACGCAAACAACAAAACCCGTCGTCGTTTCCTGCCAAACCTGCAGCATCACCGCTTCTGGGTTGAAGGCGAGAAGCGTTTTGTTCGTCTGCGCGTATCTGCTAAAGGCATGCGTATCATCGACAAGCGCGGCATCGAAGCTGTGCTGGCCGATCTGCGCCGCGACGGCAAAATCTAAGGAGATAATCATGCGTGAATTGATTCGTTTGATCTCGAGCGCCGGTACTGGTCACTTCTACACTACCGACAAGAACAAACGTACTACTCCGGATAAGATCGAAATCAAAAAATTCGATCCGGTCGTACGCAAGCACGTGATCTACAAGGAAGGCAAAATCAAGTAATTGATTTTGTCTGCTGCAAAAAAGCCCGCCTTGCTGCGGGCTTTTTTGTGTCTGTAAATCCGGCCGTCCGAAAAGCAAAACGCCCGGCGCCAAGGCGCCAGGCGTTTCAGCAGTAGCGGAATCCGGGATGCAAGCTTTCGGAATACCGGCTTGTGCTGGAGTCCGGATCAGCCGAAGCTGAAGTGCGAAACCAGACCGGCCTGATCGGCATGTACGGTCAGACGGTTCGTATCGAATTCCTTGGTTGTGATCTCACCTGGGCCGACGACACGCTTGCGATCAGTCAGTTCGCTGATGTAGGCCTTGACGGTAGGCACGTAGCGGCTGCCGATGAGGTACTGCAGGTTCTGTACGATCTGTTCATTGGTCATTTTCATAGTCCTTTATGAATGATGATGTCCGTAGTGGACGCCCCCATGATTGACGTCCAGATACCTTCAAGTGCGGTACATATTTATATCCTTCGCCTCGAACACCACATAAATCTTGCGGCATGTTTCGAGAACCTCCCAGGTGCCCTTGAACCCCGCCGGAATCACGAACCTGTCGCCTGCGCGCAACGTCTTCGCCTGGTTCTGCTCGTCGCGCAGCACCGATACGCCCTGAACGATCTCGCAGTATTCATGCTCGGTGTAATGAACGCGCCACTGGCCCGGCTCGCCTTCCCAGACGCCTGCGTTCATCTGTCCGCATGGGCTGTTGTAGTGGTTGTAGACCCGCTGCACAGGATCGCCCTTGAAGATCTTTTCCTGGGCGGGACGGTATTGTTCGGCTGCCGTGGCAGCTTCGCTGAAGTCGACGACGCTCTGAATATCCATGCTTGTCCTCTGGAAGCGGGCAAGTCCGCCAGCTTTGAGTCGTTTAATAAAATCAACATTGACGCCGGAAATGGGTAGTTTCTGTCAAATATATTGGCATCATCCGACCGCTGGTTTAGGGTGGCGAGCACCTTTGGCAGAACTGGCTGCTAATGTCCTACAGCCGCGCCAATATCATCAAGAGGAGGAATTCCCATGACTACCCTGACTCGTGCCGACTGGGAACAACGCGCCCAGGATTTGAAGATCGAAGGCCGTGCCTTCATCGAAGGCGAATACACCGCCGCAACCTCCGGTGAGACCTTTGACTGCCTGAGCCCGGTCGATGGCCGCATGCTCGCCAAGGTCGCCAGTTGCGGCCCTGATGACGCTCAGCGCGCGGTGGAGAGCGCGCGCCACGCCTTCGACTCCGGCGCCTGGTCGCGAATCGCTCCGGCCAAGCGCAAGGCCACCATGATCCGCTTCGCCAATCTGCTGCGCCAGAACGCTGAAGAACTGGCGCTGCTGGAAACCCTGGACATGGGCAAGCCGATCAGTGACTCGTTCAACATCGATGTGCCTGGCGCGGCCGGTGCCTTGAGCTGGAGCGGCGAGGCCATCGACAAGCTTTATGACGAAGTGGCGGCCACGCCGCATGATCAGCTCGGTCTGGTGACCCGCGAGCCGGTCGGTGTGGTCGCGGCCATCGTGCCCTGGAACTTCCCGTTGATGATGGCGTGCTGGAAGCTGGGTCCTGCGCTGTCCACCGGTAACTCGGTCATTCTCAAGCCTTCGGAAAAGTCCCCGCTGACCGCTGTCCGCATCGCTCAACTGGCGATCGAGGCGGGCATCCCCGCCGGCGTGCTCAACGTATTGCCGGGCTACGGACATACCGTCGGCAAGGCTCTGGCTCTGCACATGGACGTGGACACCGTGGTGTTCACCGGCTCGACGAAGATCGCCAAGCAACTGATGGTCTATGCCGGCGAATCCAACATGAAGCGGGTGTGGCTGGAAGCGGGCGGCAAAAGCCCGAATATCGTGTTCGCCGACGCTCCGGATCTGCAGGCTGCCGCTGAATCCGCTGCCAGCGCGATTGCGTTCAACCAGGGCGAAGTCTGCACCGCCGGTTCGCGTTTGCTGGTCGAACGCTCCGTCAAAGAGCGCTTCCTGCCGATGGTGGTCGAAGCGCTCAAGGGCTGGAAACCCGGCAATCCGCTGGACCCGCAAACCAATGTCGGTGCGCTGGTGGACACGCAGCAGATGGACACTGTGTTGTCGTACATCAAGGCAGGCCACGAGGGCGGCGCCACGCTGGTGACCGGCGGCAAGCGTGTACTGGAGGAAACCGGTGGCACCTACGTCGAGCCGACCATTTTCGACGGCGTCAGCAACGCCATGAAGATTGCCCAGGAAGAAATTTTCGGGCCGGTACTTTCGGTGATCACCTTCGATGACGCTGAAGAAGCCGTTCGTATTGCCAACGACACCCAGTACGGCCTGGCGGCCGCGGTCTGGACCGCCGACCTGTCCAAGGCACATCGCACCGCCAAGGCCTTGCGCGCGGGTAGCGTCTGGGTCAACCAGTACGACGGCGGCGACATGACCGCGCCGTTCGGCGGCTTCAAACAGTCCGGGAACGGCCGCGACAAATCGCTGCATGCGTTCGACAAGTACACCGAACTGAAGGCGACCTGGATCAAAATCTGAGCGTCATTTCGGTGCTATCCGTAGGAGCCAGCTTGCTGGCGATGAGATCAACGCGGTCCATCAGGTAAACCGCGTGATCGTTCCATCGCCAGCAAGGCGGAACGCCGCCCCGGTGGCTCCCATCCAGTGGGAGCCAGCTTGCTGGCGATGAAGGCAGCGCGGTGTATCAGATAGATCACGTAACGCCCGGTCGCGAGCAAGCTCCCTCCCACAAAGCCGGTGTGCGCCGGAAATCCGTGGTGCCTCCGGCGCGGCCCACTATTCAATCACTTCGCCCACAGGAGTCGCGCATGCGTTGGGGGACTTATTTTGCCGTGCTGGCGTCGATCCTCAGTGTCGGTCTGGCGCTGGGCGTCAGCATGCCGCTGGTTTCCCTGCGTCTGGAAGGCTGGGGCTACGACGCGTTCGCCATTGGCGTCATGGCCGCCATGCCGGCCGTTGGCGTGCTGGTGGGCGCGGGCGTGGCAAGCCGGCTGGCGGCGCGCTTCGGTACGGCCAATCTAATGCGACTGTGTCTGTGGGCCGGCGGGTTTTCCGTGGGCCTGCTTGCCCTGCTGCCGCATTACCCGGTGTGGCTGGTGCTGCGACTGATGCTGGGGGTGATTCTGACCATCGTCTTCGTCCTCGGTGAAAGCTGGATCAACCAATTGGTCATCGAGCGACTGCGCGGCAGGCTGGTCGCTTTGTACGGCAGTACTTACGCCTTGAGCCAGTTGTCCGGACCGTTGCTGCTGGGCGCGGTGGGCACTGAAGCCGACTACGGTTTCTGGATCGGCGTAGGGCTGCTCACGGTTTCACCGCTTTTGTTGCTGGGTCGCACCGGGGCGCCGTCCGCTGACGCGTGCAGGGTCACGCTGCGCGATCTGCTCGGTTTCTGCCGCACCACTCCTGCTATCGCCTGGGCGGTTGCTCTGTTCGCGGCGTTCGAGGCGTTGATTCTTACACTGCTGCCAATCTACAGCCTGCGTCAGGGCTTCAGCCCGGAAATTGCTCTGTTCATGGTCAGCACGGTGGTGATGGGCGACGCTTGCCTGCAATTGCCGATCGGCATGCTCGCGGACCGGATTTCACGGCGCAGATTGTTCTCCGGCTGTGCGCTGGCGTTGCTGGTGTCCAGCCTGCTGGTGCCGTTGCTGATGCATACGGTGTTGATCTGGCCGCTCTGGGTGCTGTTCGGAGCCAGCGCGGGCGGCTTGTTTACGTTGTCGCTGATCCTGATTGGCGAACGCTACCGTGATGACTCTCTGGTGCGCGCCAATGCCCACGTCGCTCAGCTATGGGGCTTTGGCTGTCTGCTGGGTCCGCTGGCAGCCGGGGCCGGCAGCCAATGGATCAGCGGGCACGCCTTGCCGCTGCTGATGGCGGCAGGCGCGTTCGGGCTGGTCTTACTGACGTTGCGGCGCGGGGCGTTCGGATTGAAGGTCGCGCAGGCCTAGAGCATGCGCTCCAGCCCGACCGCCTTGCTGAACCAGGCATTGATCCGTCGCCACCAGTCGCCCGGTTCGGTATGCAGGGTGTGGATGCGACCGTTGTCCTCGGTCACCCAGACTACCTTGCCGTCTTCCAGCCTGGCTTCGTAACTCAGCGCCGGGCTCATGCCCTGCAAACTCAACTCGCGGAGTTGCTCGGCCAATTGCGGGCTGTCGACCAGTACGCCGACTTCGGTGTTCCACAACACCGAGCGTGGATCGAAGTTGAACGAGCCGACGAAAATCTTGCGCCGGTCGAAAACCATGGTCTTGCTGTGCAGGCTCGAATCGGAGCTGGCGATGGAATGGCTTTCGCGGAACAGACGCGGTCCGTTCTCCCGGAATGTTTCCACGTCGCCTGGCTGGCGCCGCAGCTCGAACAGGCGCACGCCATGTTCCAGCAGCGCCTTGCGGTAAGGCGTGTAGCCGCCATGCACGGCCGGCACGTCAGTGGCTTCCAGCGAGTTGGTGAGCAGGCTCACGTCCACGCCGGCGTCCGCCCGACCGGTCAGATACAGCAGGCCGGCCTCGCCCGGCACGAAATACGCGGAAACCAGCATCAGTTCTTCACGGGTGTCGAGCAGCTCAGGCGCGAGCTGGGTGGTCATCAGCAGATGCGGATCGGGATCGCCCTGTGCCAGGACCTTGGTCGGCGCGTCCCACAGGGCCTGGTTGTGGGCCCAGACCAACTCGTTGAGCCACACTTTCATTCGCGGCTCGGTCTTGTAGGCCATCAGCCGTTCGTAGAGCGCCTTGTGTTGCTGATGTGCCTCTTCCAGTGATGCTTCCAGCTTGCGACGCGCCTGAGCCAGGTCCTTCACGGTTGGCAGGAAGTACATGAAATCAGCGATAGGCTTGCTCAGCGCGCTGTTCCAGTACTGATCGAAACTCTGTCCGAGCTGTTCGGCGACCGGACCTGCGCCCAGCATGTCGATGTCGGTGAAGTTCAGGTTGGGTTCGGCATCGAAGTATTCGTCGCCCAGATTGCGCCCGCCGACAATCGCGACGCTGTTATCGGCCAGCCACAACTTGTTGTGCATGCGCCGATGCTGGCGTGACAGGTTCAGCAGCCGTCCCAGGCTGCGGGTCACCCCGGTTTCACGACCCAGATTTTGCGGGTTGAACAGGCGGATTTCGATTTGCGGATGCGCGGCAAGAGTGGCAATGGCATGGTCCAGGCCATCGCTGGTGGTGTCGTCCAGCAGAATGCGAATGCGCACGCCGCGGTCCGCCGCCTTGAGCAGTTCATCGATCAGCGCGCGTGTGCTCAAGCCGTCATGAACGATGTAGTACTGCAGGTCCAGACTGGTTCTCGCGTTGCGGATCAGCTCGGCCCGCGCCTTGAATGCATCGCTGCTGTCGGGCAGCAGGCGAAAACCGGAGCGGCCTTCATGGGGGCGCGCCATCGCCTGAATCGAGCGGCCGAATGCGGAAGTCGAGGCGGGAATAACCTGGCTGGGGGCATCGGTGCCATCGGTATCGAGATGAGCACAGCCGGTAACGCTCAGGGCGATCAGCAGGAAAAAGGGCAAGGCCCAAGCGTTCTTCAAGGGAGTCCGTGTCCGGGCGGTTGGCTTGGCGATAGGACACTGGAAAACAGGAAAAATTTTCCGTGCTCAGAGGGTTTCGGCTATCAACCGCGTGATCGCGGCGCCTACCTTGCGTACTGCGTCTTCGATTTCCGCAGTCGGCTTGGCAGCGTAGTTCATGCGCAGGCAATTACGGTACTTGCCCGAAGCAGAAAAAATACTGCCCACCGCTACCTGCACGCCCTGGCCGAGCAAGGCGCGGTTCAGACGCAGGGTGTCGAACCCCTCGGCCAGCTCGATCCACAGCAGAAATCCGCCTTGCGGCCGGCTGGCCCGCGTGCCTTCCGGAAAATAGCGCATCACCCAGTCGATCATCTGGTCACGACCACGCTGGTACTGGGTACGCATGCGGCGCACATGCGGCTGATAGTGACCGCCGGCGAGGAAATCAGCGATTGCCAGCTGCGGCTGGGGAGCGGTCGAGCCGGTGCCGATGTACTTCATGTGCAACACCTGCTCCAGATAGCGCCCCGGCGCGACCCAGCCGACCCGCAAGCCTGGTGCCAGCGTTTTGGAGAATGAACTGCACAGCAGGACCCGGCCGTCTTCGTCGAATGACTTGATGGTGCGCGGGCGAGGGTAGGTGTAGGCCAGATCGCCATACACATCGTCCTCAATGATCGGTACATCGAAGCGCTGCGCCAGCGTCAACAGGGCACGTTTGCGTGCTTCGGGCATGACATAGCCGAGCGGATTGTTGCAACTGGGGGTCAGCTGAATCGCCTTGATCGGCCATTGTTCAAGTGCCAGCTCCAGGGCTTCGAGACTGATGCCGGTCAGCGGGTCGGTCGGGATTTCCAGCGCCTTCATGCCCAGGCCCTTGAGCGTCTGCATGGCGCCGAAGAAGCTGGGCGAGTCCACCGCAACGATATCTCCGGGCGAGCACAGCGCGCGGACACTCGCTGACAGCGCTTCGTGGCAGCCGCTGGTGATCAGCAGGTCGTTGGCGGACAGGTTGCAGCCCGAGTCGATCATCATCCGGGCGATCTGTTCGCGAAGTGTATGGGCGCCACTGATGTTGTCGTAATACAGACCGGGCATGTCCTGATGGCGACTCAGTAGACTGAGCGAGCGCATCAGCGGGCGCAGCGTCGGACTGGTCACGTCAGGCATGCCGCGTCCCAGCTGGATGACTGCTTCGGCGGGTGACACCCGGATCAGATCCAGCACCTGATCCCACTGCGAGATATCCACAGGCCTCTGCATCGGCCGGCCAACGACTGGAAGCGCCGGTGCCTGGCGGCTGGCGGATACAAAATAGCCGGATTTGGGTTTCGGCGTTGCCAGCCCGCTGTCCTCCAGGACCCGATAGGCCTGCTGCACGGTGCTCAGACTCACCCCATGTTCGACGCTCAACGCCCGCACGGAGGGCAAACGATCGCCGGGCCGATAGAAGCCGTTTTCAATGCGCGAGCCAAGCAGTTCAGCGAGGTTGACGTAGAGGGTCATGGCGTACTCTTTGGATTTTGTTGGCGGCGAGCAATACAGATGGTCCGAAAATATAGCATTCAGAGGGATTTACAAAGGATCTGTATGGAAAATTAACAGGAAGTTTGAATCTGTAATGCTTCTCCAGCCCGCGTCATCATGAATTCTCGCAAACAGGATGGAGATCGGGTCATGAACGGGCTGGTAGATGTGCGGTTAGAGCTTTTGAACACGGACTGCCAGGACGGCGCATCGATCAAGCAGCGGACCCAGGCTCCCGCTGGCATGAGCCGCTGGGCACTGTACCGTCATCGCATTAATTCCCGACGAGCCCTGCTGGAACTGACCGAAGAGCAACTGCGCGACATCGGCTTGGACTTTCGTCAGGCGCGACTCGAAGCCATGAAGCCTTTCTGGCGGGAATGAGGTGTTGGATCGGACACGATTCCTGTGGGAGGGACCTCAGTCGCGACCGGCGCGACGCGGTGCGGCTGAACCACCGCGTTATCGTTCGTCGCCAGCAAGCTGCCTCCCACGCGAACTGCAGTGTCTGAACTTTCCTCGCTACCAACCTGCAATGCGACCCCTGTGGGAGGGACCTTGGTCGCGACCGGCGCGACGCGGTGCCGCTGAACCACCGCGTTGTCGGCCATCGCCAGCAAGCTGGCTCCCACGGGAACTGCGGTGTCTGAACTTTCCTCGCTACCAACCTGCAATGCGACCCCTGTGGGAGGGACCTTGGTCGCGACCGGCGCGACGCGGTGCGGCTGAACCACCGCGTTGTCGGCCATCGCCAGCAAGCTGGCTCCCACGGGAACTGCGGTGTCTGAGCTTTCCGCGCTACCAACCTGCAATGCGATCCCTGTGGGAGGGACCTAGGTCGCGACCTGCACGACGCGGTGCGGCTGAACCACCGCGTTATCGTTCGTCGCCAGCAAGCTGCCTCCCACGCGAACTGCGGTGTCTGAACTTTCCTCGCTACCAACCTGCAATGCGACCCCTGTGGGAGGAACCTTGGTCGCGACCGGCGCGACGCGGTGCCGCTGAACCACCGCGTTGTCGGCCATCGCCAGCAAGCTGGCTCCTACACGAGCGCATGATCTGCGCCCCAAATGATGGATGGGTGCCCAACATTTGGGGCGCAGATCAACGCAATTTGTAGGAGCCAGCTTGCTGGCGATCAGCGCAGCTCTTTGAGCCGGTGCCAGAGCATGCCCAACGCCAGCAGCGGGGACCGGAGATGCTTGCCGCCAGGGAAGGTCATGTGTGGGACCTTGGCGAACAACTCGAAACCATCGCTGCGCTGACCCGCGATGGCTTCGCCCAGCAGCCGCCCGGCCAGGTGTGTGGCGTTCAAGCCGTGACCTGAATAGGCCTGGGCATAGAAAACATTGGGCTGATGTTTGAGGCGACCGATCTGCGGCAGGCGGTTGGCGCCGATGCCGATCATGCCTCCCCACTGATAGTCGATGCGTGCGCCGGACAGCTGGGGAAACACCTCAAGCATTTTCGGACGCATGTAGGCGGCAATATCCTTGGGGTCACGCCCCGAGTAATGACAGGCACCGCCGAACAATAGCCGACGGTCGCTGGACAGTCGGTAATAGTCCACCGTTACCCGCTGGTCGCAGACTGCCATGTCCTGTGGCAACAATTGACGTGCCCGCTCTTCGCTCAAAGGTTCGGTCGCGATGATGTAACTGCCGGCTGGCAGCACCTTGCCGCCGAGTTCGGTGTTCAGGCCGTTGAGGTATGCGTTGCAACCCAATACCAGCGTCTGCGCCCGTACTGTCCCCTGTGCTGTGTGCACTTTGACCTCAAGACCGTAATCGATGCGCGTGACCGCGGAGCGCTCGAATACCCTGACGCCAAGCGACTGGGCCACCGCGGCCTCGCCTAGCGCCAGATTCAAGGGGTGCAGGTGGCCGGACCCCATGTCGATCAAACCTCCGGCATAACGGTCCGATCCGACGACGCTGTGCATGTCCTGGGGCTGCACCAGCTTGAGTTCGTGGCGATAGCCCAGTGCTTGCAGCTCTTCGGCATCTTCGATGAAACCTTCCAGTTCCCGCGGTTTGTTGGCCAGATCGCAGTAACCCCATTTCAGGTCGCAGTCGATGCCGTAGCGCTCGACACGCTGGCGGACGATCTCGACCGCTTCGAGGCCCATCAACTTGAGCTGACGCACGCCTTCCTGGCCGACTACGGAAGCAAACCGCTCGACCCCATGACCGACGCCGCGAATCAATTGGCCGCCATTGCGCCCGCTGGCGCCCCAGCCGACCTTGCGCGCTTCCAGCAGGGCAACGCTCATGCCGCGCTCGGCCAGTTCGATTGCGGTGTTGAGGCCCGAGAATCCGCCGCCAACGATACAAACGTCTACCTTCAGATCGCCTTGCAGAGCGGGATAGTCCGGTTGCGGATGACTGCTGGCGGCGTACCAGGAGGCGGCATGCTGGTCGGGCGTGCGGGCGTTCATGAGAAGTCCTGTGGGCGACGAGTGACAAACGAGGGAGGATAAGCCGCTGTCACGGGCCTGCCAACTCAGGCAGAATCGCCGCCAAGCGTCAGAATGGTCGAATCGATGGGTTGCAACAGTCAGAAAATCCGCGATCTGCGCAGGCAGATTCCTTCCTTCGAGTGCGTGCCCGGTTGCCACGATTGTTGTGGGCCAGTCACGACCTCCTCGGAGGAAATGTCCCGCTTGCCGCGCAAGACAGCTGCCGAGCAGGCCGCCGCCCTCGAAGAACTCAATTGCGTGCACCTGGGGCCGAATGGTTGCACGGTGTACGAGGAGCGACCGCTGATCTGCCGGCTGTTCGGCACCACCGCAAGTCTGCCATGCCCCAACGGACGCCGGCCCGTGGAGCTGATTCATCCCCGCGTCGAGAAGCAGGTGCATGCGTTCATCGCCTCGACCCGGCAGGTATTGGTCTGACAGCGCCTAGTCGGCAATCGGCAGGTTCAGGCTTTCCTTCACTTCTTCCATGACGATGTAGCTCTTGGACTCTCGCACGTGCGGCAGCTTGAGCAGGATGTCGCCCAGCAGTTTGCGATAGGACGCCATCTCCGAGATGCGTGCCTTCACCAGGTAGTCGAAGTCTCCCGAGACCAGATGACATTCCAGGACGTGGGGCAGTTTGAGTACGGCCCGCCGGAATTCTTCGAAGGTATCGCCGGACTTGTAATCCAGGCTGATTTCCACGAATACCAGCAAGCTCGCCTTGAGACTTTGCGGATTGAGGCGGGCGTTGTAGCCCATGATGATGCCTTCGCGCTCCAGCCGGCGTACCCGCTCTGTACAGGGCGTGGTAGAGAGACCGACCCGTTCTCCCAGCTCGGTGAACGAGATACGCCCGTCCGCCTGGAGGATGCGCAAAATACTGCGGTCGATCTTGTCCAGTTCGCGTTTCGACTGGTGTTGGGTACGCACGTTCGAAATCCTCGCTGCCAAAGCAATCTTTGCCAAGAACAAGCCCTGAATATACGCAGTTATATGGTGAGAATCACTGCTCGATGCTTCATATACTGCGCACATCCTTGCTTGAAAACCCAAAATATCAGCGGATATCCGCGATGAGGTC
The DNA here is from genome assembly GCF_036706555.1 of Pseudomonas sp. JDS28PS106. NCBI lineage: Bacteria > Pseudomonadati > Pseudomonadota > Gammaproteobacteria > Pseudomonadales > Pseudomonadaceae > Pseudomonas > Pseudomonas sp. JDS28PS106. The sequence continues at coordinate 206,667 of NZ_JBAJGT010000006.1, forward strand.
TTGTCGATGCGCGTTCTGGTCCTTGGCAGTGGTGTGATCGGTACAACGAGTGCCTATTATCTGGCCCGGGCGGGTTTCGAGGTGACGGTAGTCGACCGGCAACCGGCTGCGGCGATGGAAACCAGCTTCGCCAACGCCGGCCAGGTATCCCCAGGCTATGCATCGCCATGGGCCGCCCCTGGCGTCCCGCTCAAGGCCATCAAATGGCTGCTTGAGCGCCACGCCCCTCTGGCGATCAAGGCCACCACCAGTGTGGATCAATACCTTTGGATGGCGCAGATGCTGCGCAACTGCACCGCCAGCCGATATGCGGTGAACAAGGAGCGCATGGTGCGTCTGTCGGAATACAGCCGTGACTGCCTCGACGAGCTGCGCGCTGAAACCGGCATCGCCTACGAAGGTCGCAAACTCGGCACTACCCAGTTGTTCCGTACTCAGGCCCAGTTGGATAACGCTGCCAAGGACATTGCGGTACTGGAACAGTCCGGCGTGCCTTATGAGCTGTTGGATCGCGAGGGCATTGCCCGCGTCGAACCCGCTCTGGCGGGCGTGACCGATATCCTCAGCGGCGCCCTGCGGCTGCCGAACGACCAGACCGGCGACTGCCAGCTGTTCACCACGCGCCTGGCGGAAATGGCCGTCAAGCTGGGCGTCGAATTTCGTTTCGGGCAGAACATCGAGCGTCTAGATCATGCAGGCGACCGCATCAACGGCGTCTGGATCGACGGCAAGCTGGAAACCGCCGACCGTTACGTTCTCGCGCTCGGCAGTTATTCGTCGATGCTGCTCAAGCCGCTGGGCGTCAAGGCGCCGGTCTACCCGCTCAAGGGCTACTCGCTGACAGTGCCGATCACCAACGGCGACATGGCGCCGACGTCCACGATTCTCGACGAGACCTACAAGGTCGCCATTACCCGTTTTGACAACCGCATCCGGGTGGGCGGCATGGCGGAAATCGCCGGTTTCGATCTGTCGCTCAATCCGCGCCGGCGAGAAACACTGGAGATGATCGTCAACGATCTCTATCCTCACGGCGGCGACCTGGCCCAGGCCAGTTTCTGGACAGGACTGCGGCCGACCACGCCGGACGGTACACCGATCGTGGGCGCTACCCCATTCCGCAATCTGTTCCTCAACACCGGCCACGGCACGCTGGGCTGGACGATGGCATGCGGCTCCGGTCGTCTGCTGGCGGACCTGATGGCGCGGCGCAAGCCGCAGATCAGCGCCGAGGGTCTCGATATCTCGCGCTACGGCGGCAAAGTCGAGAACTTCAAGCATGTAAGTCCCGAGCCCGCGCATCAGTAACAGCGCGGTCAGGCATGCCACTCAACGATTTCCTTGCCCCGGCGACCTCCCTCGGCGTCGGGCTTTTTTTCACCATAAGGCAAGATCATTCCCATGCGTCCAGCCCGCGCCGTCATCGACCTGCAAGCCTTGCGTCACAACTATCGACTGGCCCGCGAAAGCACCGGTGCCAAGGCGCTTGCGGTCGTCAAGGCGGACGCCTACGGGCACGGCGCGGTGCGTGTCGCCCAGGCGCTGGAGGCCGAGGCGGACGGCTTTGCGGTGGCCTGCATCGAAGAGGCGCTGGAGCTGCGCGCCGCCGGCATTCGTGCACCCGTGCTGTTGCTGGAAGGGTTTTTCGAGGCGGCCGAACTGGCGCTGATCGTCGAGCACGATTTCTGGTTCGTGGTGCATTCGGCCTGGCAGCTGGAGGCTATCGAGCAGGCCGCTATCGCCCGGCCGCTCACGGCGTGGCTCAAGCTCGATAGCGGCATGCACCGGGTCGGTTTTCTGCCAAACGAATACCGCGCGGCCTACCAGCGCCTCCAGGCGAGCGGCAAGGTGGACAAGGTCGTGCTGATGAGCCATTTCGCCCGCGCCGACGAGCTGGACAGTCCCCGCAGCAACGAACAGCTCGCCGTCTTCAACAGTGCGAGTGAAGGGCTGGCGGGCGAGATCAGCCTGCGCAATTCGCCGGCCGTGCTTGGCTGGCCGAATATTCCCAGCGACTGGGTGCGTCCCGGCATCATGCTGTACGGCGCCACGCCTTTCGACCGGTCGCAGCCGCTGGCCGACCAGTTGCAGCCAGTGATGACGCTGGAATCGAAGATCATCAGCGTGCGCGAGCTGCCGGCGGGTGAGCCGGTCGGTTACGGCGCCACGTTCGTGACCCGGCAGACGACCCGCGTCGGCGTTGTCGCCATGGGTTATGCGGACGGCTATCCACGCCAGGCGCCGACCGGTACGCCGGTCTGGATCGACGGGCAGCCCAGCCAATTGCTCGGACGCGTGTCCATGGACATGCTGGGCGTGGACCTGACCCATCTGCCGCAGGCCGGGCTGGGCAGCCGGGTAGAGCTGTGGGGACGCAACGTGCTGGCAAGCGAAGTCGCCGAGCGGGCTGGAACCATTCCCTACCAGATCTTCTGCAATCTGCGCCGGGTCCCACGCAGCTATACCGGCGGCTGATCCCCGGAGTGTCCGGCGGCGAGTCGAAGTGTTGTAAATACTGAACGCTGTTGCCATGATGGCGTCAGTTCGACTAGACCTACCAACACTCGATCCCAGGAACAAGGGGGAATGCCGCATTGGACGTCGGTGGCCGACTGCAATCGATCCGTAAGCTCAAGGGCCTGTCCCAGCGCGAGCTCGCCAAACGCGCGGGCGTGACCAACAGCACCATTTCCATGATCGAGAAGAACAGCGTCAGCCCCTCGATCAGCTCTCTGCGCAAGGTACTGAGCGGCATTCCGATGTCCATGGTGGAGTTCTTTTCCGAAGAGCTGGAAACCGAAAACCCCACTCAGGTGGTTTACAAGGCCAGCGAGCTGATCGACATCTCGGACGGCGCGGTCACCATGAAACTGGTCGGCAAGTCTCATCCGGGGCGCGCCATCGCCTTTCTGACTGAAATCTACCCGCCGGGCGCGGATACCGGCCAGGAGATGCTCGCCCACGAGGGCGAGGAAACCGGGATTCTCGTCGAAGGACGCCTGGAGCTGGTCGTCGGTCAGGAGAGTTACATCCTCGAAGCTGGCGACAGCTACTATTTTGAAAGCACCAGGCCGCATCGCTTCCGCAATCCGTTCGACGTACCGGCGCGACTAATCAGCGCAGCCACGCCGGCCAATTTCTGATCAGAAGCGCGCAAACGCCTGTATCCACGGGGCGGCAAGCCAGGCACTTCAAGTGTCGATCAAGGGGCCAATAACCCTTCGCAATATAGGGGTGTTCCGGCCCCAAAGGCTTGTCGCTATAATTCGCCCGCCTGGCAAACCGTGGCCGGGAGGCGTGATTAGCCACCATGAGGGTGTGAGCGTGAACCTGATAAACAAGATTCTGGCAGTGACGGCTGTGCTGGCATTCGGCGTGTTCAGTGCCCAGGCGGCAACCAGCGATGCCATTGCCAAGCGGCTTGAGCCCGTAGGACAGGTCTGCGTGCAGGGCAAGGAATGTCCGGGCATGGAGGTCACTGCATCCGCCAGCGCGGGTGGCGCCAAATCTCCGGATGACGTCATTGCCAAACATTGCACCGCCTGTCACAGCGCAGGTCTGCTGGGCGCGCCGAAGATTGGTGACGCAGCGGCCTGGAACGAGCGCGCCCAGAAGGAAGGCGGCATCGACGGACTGCTCGCCAAGGCCATCACCGGCATCAATGCCATGCCGCCCAAGGGCACATGCGGGGACTGCTCCGACAGCGACCTCAAAGGCGCCATCGAGAAAATGTCGGGAATCAAGTAGGAGCCAGCTTGCTGGCGATAAAGGCAACGCGGTGCATCGGGTAGACCGCATAACGCCTGTCGCGACCAAGGTCCCTCCCACAAGGATCGCATTCCAGATGGGTAGCGAGGAAAGCTCAGACGCCACAGTTCGCGTAGGAGCCAGCTCGCTGGCGATAAAGGCAACGCGGTGCATCGGGTAGACCGCATAACGCCTGTCGCGACCAAGGTCCCTCCCACAAGCGTTTTATGTACAGGCGGGATGCAACACTTTCGCGCCGCATCGGGTCCAAGCTCCATTCAATAAAAGAATCGGAGAGCCGGGATGCCGCAATCCTGTTCCATCGAGCAAGCCGTCGATCATGTTCTCGCGCACCTGCCCGAGCATATTCATCTGGGCATGCCCCTGGGGCTGGGCAAACCCAACCGCTTCGTCAATGCCCTGTACGAGCGCATTCGCCAGTTACCCGAAAGACGCCTGACGATCTACACCGGCCTGAGCCTGGGGCGGCCGACGTCCGGCGAGGGCTTGCAGAGCCGGTTCATCGAACCCTTCCTGGAACGGGTATTCAGCGACTACCCGGAGCTGGACTACCTGGCCGCGCTGCGTCGCGACAAGCTACCACCCAATATCAGTGTCCAGCACTTCTTCATGCAGCCGGGCAGCCTGCTCGGCAGTCATACCGCTCAGCAGGATTACGTCAGCAGCAACTACAGCCACGCGGCCAGGGACATCAATGCCGGCGGGCTCAATCTGATCGCGCAGCTGGTCGCCCATGACGAGGCGCACCCCGACAAGCTGAGCCTGAGCTGCAACCCCGACGTGACCCTCGACCTGCTGCCCATGATCGCCAAACGCCGTGCTGCGGGCGAAACCATCCTGGTTCTCGGCCAGGTCCACGCCGACCTGCCTTACATGCCGGGCGATTCGGAACTGGACGTCGAAGATTTCGACCTGCTGATCGACGAAGCGGAGCGCACTGCGTTGTTTTCCACGCCCAACATGCCGGTCGGCTATCAGGACCACCTGATCGGCCTGCATGCCAGCACCCTGGTCCGCGACGGCGGGACCCTGCAAATCGGCATCGGCTCCATGGGCGACGCACTGACAGCGGCACTGCTGGCGCGCCAGGCCAACAACGAGACGTACCGCGCCCTGCTTGGCGACCTGAACATGAGCAATTGGCAGGTGCTGATTGATCGTGAGGGCGGTATGCAGCCGTTTGCGTCCGGGCTCTACGGCTGCAGCGAAATGTTCGTCAACGGTCTGCTGGTGCTGGCGGACGCCGGAATCCTGCGCCGCAAGGTGTACGCCGATGCAGAACTGCAACGTCTGGCGAATCTTGGCACGCTGGATGAGGACGCTCATCCGCAAGGCGTCGTCGTGCATGGCGGGTTCTTCCTCGGCCCGCTGAGTTTCTATGAGCGGCTGCGTGAACTCCCTGCTGAGCGTCGGGCGCAGTTGAACATGACCGCCATCAGTTACATCAACGAGCTGTACGGAGACGAAGCGCTCAAGCGCCTGCAACGGCGTGACGCACGGTTCATCAACAGCGCGTTCAAGCTGACCCTGATGGGCGCGGCAGCGGCCGATCAGCTTGAAGACGGACAGGTACTCAGCGGCGTCGGCGGACAATACAACTTCGTTGCCCAGGCCCACGCGCTGGAAGACGCGCGCTCGATCCTCATGGTGCGCAGCTGGCGGGAGTCCGGCGGCGAATTCAGCTCCAATATCGTGTGGAACTACGGACATACGACGATTCCGCGGCATCTGCGCGATATCGTCGTCACCGAATACGGCATCGCCGATCTGCGTGGTCAGACTGATGCCACGGTGATCGAGCGCATCCTGAATATTACCGACTCACGCTTTCAACCTGGCCTGATCGAGCAGGCACAGAAGGCGGGCAAGCTGCCCCGGGACTTTCAACTGGACCCACGCTTCCTGCACAACACGCCGGATCGCTTGAAGGACATCGCGTCGCGACACCCCTCGCTGTTCACCGAATACCCGCTGGGAAGCGACTTCACGCCACAGGAGCGCGACTTGCTGCGTGCGCTCAACTGGCTCAAGAGCAAGCTCAAGCTCACCGAGATCCTGGAGCTGGGCAAGGCCACGCTGGATGCGCCTGAGCCGGATGCCTATCTGGAGCATCTACAGCGCATGGGGCTGGACAAGCCCCAGGGGCTGCGCGAGGAGCTGTATCAGCGGCTGCTGCTGGCTGGGCTGCATAATGCGTCGGGGCTTTCCGGCTGACGCTTACGGCATGAGCTGTCGCAATGCCGCCTGGCGCGCATCGGCGGGCTTTTCACCCAGCGCCTGCACGCGCTGGTAAAACGTCTGCCAGTCTCCGTCTGTCTGCCGATACAAGGCCTCGAACGCCGGTACCCATTGATCGTAGAGGCCGAAAGGCAACAGTTTGGCATTGTTCATGGGGCCGTTGACCCATGCGTCGAAGCGCTTGTCTCCCGCCCATTGCTCGTCGCGCATCTGCCGGTATTCACGACGCATGCGCTCGAATTCGGCGGCTTTGCGCAGGCGCATTTCGTCGCTGCTCAATGGCTGGCGATACAGCGCCTGCAAGCGTTCGCGTGTTCGCAGGACCAGGGCGATGAACTGATCTCGCCGAACGGATTGCGATACGGTCTGCGCCGTCAGACCCTGTGCCGCTCGCCATTGGCGTGTACCTTCCTGCTCCACGAAGCTGGCGTAGGATTCGTTGAATGCCGTGTCGTCCTTTACATACACGCGCTGATGAGCCAACTCATGGAAAATCAGCGTCGCCAAACGCTCGTTGCCCCAGTGCAGCATCGAGCTGAGGATCGGGTCATCGAACCAGCCGAGCGTCGAATAGGCTTCGACCCCGCTCACATAGACGTCCTGGCCCGCCAGACGCTGTACTGCGGCTTCTCCACGGGCGGCGCCTTGGCTGTAGTAACCGCGGTAGGCCACGCAACCGGCAATCGGAAAGCAGTGGGTGACCGGTTCCAGACTGAACTCGCCCGTGGCAAAAACGTTCCACACCACGTATGGACGACCAAGATCGGCGTAAAGCCGATAACTGTCGTTGTCCGGCAGGCGTAAATGCTCGCTGGCAAAGCGTCGGGCGGTCTGCGCCTGTTCAAGACGAGCCCGCAATTCGGCGTCAGAGGTGGGGTCGGCAATGACCTCGGCGACCGGCCGACGGGCCTGGAGCAGTTCAACCTGGCCGGCCGCAAGCTGGCCATAGTAGGAGGCGCTGGAGCAGCCGCTCAGCAGAACAAGCGTCATCCAGAGCAAAGCGCGCCAGCGTGATGAAACAGTGAGTCGGGGCATACAAAACCTTTGCAAGCGAGTCGAAGGCTTTTATGCAGGACAGTCGGGGGCGCGCGCAACTATCATCGCCCGGATCAGTATGGAGTTTGCCAATGCGTCGGACATCGCTGTGCATCATGCTCGCTACGCTAGCGGGCTGCGCTACACCCCTGCCTCCCGTTGACCCGAACATGGCCTGGGTCGACATGCATACCTTTACCGGGCGGCTGGTCATGAGCGACAAGATCGATGGCGTGAACACGCCGGACGGTCGCTATTTTCAGGTAACTCCGGGCAGCCACGAACTGACGGTCCGCTATGACTATGAATACCGCTCAGGTGGCATCGGCATCATGAGCGATGATCTGCGCGAGCTGACCTGCTTTATCGAGCTGCAATACAAGGATTTCACGGCCGGTCAGCGCTACCGGCTGGAAGTGCGTTCGATCGCCAATAGCGTGGACGCGATGCTTTACGACGCGCAGCGCAAACTGGTGGCCGAGGAAGAGGACGTGCGTTGCCTCTGATCAGCGATCATTGCGCTGATAGATGATTTTCTTCGTACCGTTCTCGCAGCTGCCCACCACCATGTTCGGATCCTGCACCTCGTCGTTGTCGACGATCTCCAGAGTATAGGCGGTGACGTTGTTGGCCTGGATCTTGGCCTCGATTTCGTCCTTGAGCTCTTCACAGGATTTGGGGGCTGCCAGAACGCTGCTTGCCAGCAGGGTGCAGGTCACGGCGACAGCTAAACGTTTCATGCTCGATTCTCTCGGTAACAGGGAGCCGGCGCTCCGTCGCTCTGTGGTCCAGGCGCGTCCGGCCGGGCGCTCACTACTGAGACCTGGCAGCGGCGATGGGGTTCTGTACGGGTTGCAAGACCCGGAAAGCGGAGCTTTCCGGGTGAACAGCGAGGAACGATCAGCTGAGCAGTGTGGCGTCCAGGGTGATCTTGGCGTTCAGCACCTTGGAAACCGGGCAGCCTTCTTTAGCCTGCTTGGTCAGTTCATCGAACTGCTGCTGACTGGCGCCTGGAACCTTGGCCTTGAGGATCAGATGAACAGCAGAGATGGAGAAGCCACCTTCGACCTGATCAAGGCTGACTTCAGCCTGGGTATCGATGCTCTCGGCAGTGAACCCGGCGTTGCCGAGAATCATCGACAGGGCCATCGAGAAGCAGCCTGCATGGGCGGCACCGATCAGTTCTTCGGGGTTGGTGCCCTTGCCGCCTTCGAAGCGAGCCTTGAAACCATAAGGCGCTTCGCGCAATACGCCGGTCTCGGTGGAGATGCTGCCGATGCCGCTTTTCAGATCGCCTTCCCAATGCGCCGACGCTTTCTTGATGATGCTCATGGTGCCTCCTGACGGATTTTTTGAATGCCTAGCGATGACTAGGGTTCTGAGGATAGACCGCTGTGAAAAGTTCAAAAGGTAGAATGTCCTAGTTTTTTAGTAGGTTTTTCGCTTTCTGCCGTTGAAAAATGCCACTTGCGCCCCGACTGCATGGTCATCCTGCGCTCGACATTCGAGCCTGCTCACCTGATTCAAGGAGCTTTCGCGGCCTATGAAACGTCTTGAAGATATAAAGATTTCCATACTCGACCTCGTGCCTGTGCGCGATGACAAAGGGCCTGCGGATTCACTGCGCAATTCCCTGAATCTGGCTCAACACGCCGAAAAGCTGGGCTACAACCGTTTCTGGGTGGCCGAGCATCACAACATGGACGGCATCGCCAGCTCTGCCACCTCCGTGTTGCTTGCCTATCTGGCGGGCGGTACGTCGACCATTCGGGTCGGTGCCGGTGGCGTCATGTTGCCCAACCACGCGCCTTTGGTGATCGCCGAACAGTTCGGCACACTGGCGAGCCTGTACCCCGGCCGTATCGACCTGGGGCTGGGGCGCGCGCCCGGTTCGGACCAGATGACCGCTCGCGCTTTGCGCCGGGAGCGTTCCGGAAGCGCCGATGATTTCCCGGACGACGTCGAGGAACTGATGGCCTACCTGGGGCCGCGTACCCCTGATCAGAAAGTGATCGCCGTTCCCGGTTCAGGAACCAACGTGCCGATCTGGTTGCTGGGCTCCAGCCTGTTCAGTGCGCAACTGGCCGGTATGCGCGGTCTGCCTTATGCCTTCGCTTCGCATTTCGCGCCGCGGTACATGCACGAGGCGATCCGGGTCTACCGCAATCATTTCAAGCCTTCCGACGTGCTCGACAAGCCTTATGTGATGCTGGGTGTTCCGCTGGCCGCAGCCGAAACCGACGAGCGCGCGGAATATCTGGCGACCTCGGTGTATCAACGAATCCTGGCCCTGATGCGCGGGCACAGCCTGATGCAGCGCCCACCGGTGGAGTCCATGGACGGCTTGTGGCTGCCCCATGAGCGTGAGGCGGTAGCGAGCTTCCTGGGACTGGCGATGGTGGGTGGCCCGGAAAAGATCCGCGCGCGACTTGATGTGCTTCTGGAGCAGACACAGGCGGATGAATTGATCTTCACTTGTGACATGTACGGGCACGAAGACCGACTGCGCTCCTACGAGATTCTGGCCCAGGTGGCGAAGGGCTGAAGCGGATCGCTGCCCGGCCGGCTCAACAGTCGGAGGAGCCAGCGGGCGGCGATCCGTCTTGCTGGCGATGAACGATAACGTGGTGGGACCGATGTGCCGCGGCGGCCCTATCGCCAGCAAGCTGGCTCCTACAAGAATCTGTGCCGCCATCCGTTTACCGCGTAACGGCAGTCGCGACCAAGGTCCCTCCCACAAAAGCCCGCGTGTACACCGTCCGTGGGAGCCAGCTTGCTGTGGGCGGCAATCCGACGATGAACGATAACGTGAGAACGATCGGGGTAAATCGCCAGCAAGACGGATCGCCGCCCGCTGGCTCCTACGACGGCAGGGATCGCGGAGCAGCTTCGCAGGTCAGGTTTTCAGCGCGGCTAGCCGCGCTGATAAACGATTTCCTTGGCGCCGGCTTCGCAGGTGCCTACGACTTGCTTGTCTGACACGCTGCCTTTGTCGACCACTTCCAGGGTGTAGGACGCTATGCCCTTTTCCTGAAGTTTGGCCTCGATTTCTGCCTTCAACTCTTCGCACGGCTTACCCGCCGCGAGCGCAGTTCCGGCGATGCTCAACAGACCCACCGCCAACATGAATTTTTTCATGAGCCTAACTCCTTGTTCAGCCAGATACGGGCGCCTGCAGCAGGCCAGGCGCATCAAGAGACACAGCGTAAAACGGCGGCAGCCTCAAAGGATGTCGCGAAGCATATGGCACTCAGCCATTTGGAAGGTTCAGCGGATCAGCTGTTGGCGATGCGGAAACCGACTTTCAGCGTGACCTGATAGTGCGCGACGCGGCCGTTTTCGATATGACCACGAGTTTCAGCGACCTCGAACCACTCCAGGTGCTGAATGCTCTTGCTGGCCTCGGCCAGAGCGTTCTGAATCGCGTCTTCGATGGTGGTGGTAGACGAGCCGACCAGCTCGACTTTCTTGTACGTGTGGTGATCACTCATGGCAATTCTCCTGTAGGTACGGTCAAAGCGTAGCAACGACGACGCTCTCTGCATCTGTCAGGGGAAGGCGCGCAAAAGTTCAGCAGATTGCAAATCGCAATCGCACTTTCGCAAGGCGTCGTAGTCGGAAACAACACACGTCACCCCACATCCTCAGGAGAAATACCATGGCTAGTACTTCACTTCGCAAAGCCTCGTTGCAAAGCATGGAAGCGGAGATCGAAAGTCTCCTCAAGTCGCTGGAAAGCCTGAAAGCCGATGCTTCCGACGAATCGAACCGGACTCTGAAAAGCCTCAAGGCCAACGCTGAGAACGTACTTAGCCATTCCCGCAGTCTGCTGAACGACGTCTACGCCGACGTTAAAGTCCGCACTCGCGAACACGCTGTCGCGACCCGCGACTACGCCCAGGAGCATCCATGGACGACCGCCGGTGTCGCGGTTGGCGCGGTCGGTTTGCTGGCTGCCTACCTGCTGTGCAAGCGCGGTAACTGATCATTCAGGATTCCCGGAGCGGCCGAGTTCGGTTTTCAACCATCGAGCCAGTTGTCGCGCGCGGTTATCCACCGCCCGCCTGGGAATCCATAGCGCCAGTCGCGCCGGGGTTTCGCTGAAACCCCATGGTGCGACGAGCCGCCCGGCGCGCAAGTCGTCCGCCACCAGAGGCTCCGGCGCAATGGCGATGCCCAGCCCGGCCATCGCTGCCTCCAGCAGATAATACAGATGCTCGAACCCCTGGCCGAAGCGCAGCTGTCGCGGATCGATTCCGTTATGTCGCGCCCAGCTCGGCCACGCCTGGGGCCGGGATGCGGTATGCAGCAAAGGTTGAGCAAGCAGTGCGCTCGCTGGCGCATGCTCCAGCGCTTCGAATTGTGCGAAGCGAGGACTCAGCACCGGGCCTATTCGCTCGCCGGCTAGCTCGAACACTTCCATATCGGCGGGCCAGGGCGGCTCGGCGAACATCAGTAGCGCGTCCAGCCCCGGACGGCGTGGATCCAGATCGCCTTCGCCCGCCGAAAGATGCAGGCGCAAATCCGGCAGATCTGCATTAAGACGCCCAAGCCGGGGAATGAACCAGCGCGCCAACAGACTTCCCGAACAGCCCAATACGAAGGGCGCATCGCTTGCGCTTTGACTCAACTCAGCGCAGGCATCGCGCAGCCGGTCAAATGCATCGCCGGTCGCATCGCGCAGACGACTTCCGGCATCTGTGAGTTTAAGGCCGCGCCCGTCCTTGCTGAACAGGCTGATTCCCAATTCCTGTTCGAGAACCTTGATCTGCCTGCTGATCGCACCATGCGTGACGTTCAGTTGTTCCGCGGCCTGACTGACACTCCCGGTCCGGGCTGTCGCTTCGAAGGCGCGCAGTGCATTGAGCGAAGGAAGTTTACGCGTCATGGGATGTGTGAGATTTCCTGACAGGTTATGGCGATCTTATCGGTTTTCAGCATGCAGCGCGCTGGTTAAAGTGGTCCCAATGCCAACCTGGCTTAACTGTTTTGCACGTCATCGCAACCGGAGCGCTCATGACCCAGACCAACTTTCGCAACGGCCCCGACGCCAACGGCCTGTTCGGCTCATTCGGCGGCCGCTACGTGGCTGAGACCCTCATGCCGCTGGTGCTCGACCTGAACCGTGAATATGAAGCCGCGAAAGCCGACCCGGAGTTCGCGCGGCAAATGGCGTACTTCCAAAGCGATTACGTCGGCCGTCCAAACCCTCTTTATTTCGCCGAACGTCTGACCGAGTTCTGCGGCGGCGCGAAAATCTACTTCAAGCGTGAAGAGCTGAATCACACCGGCGCGCACAAGATCAACAACTGCATCGGCCAGGTGCTGCTGGCCAAGCGCATGGGCAAGAAGCGCCTGATCGCGGAAACTGGCGCGGGCATGCACGGCGTGGCAACGGCCACGGTCGCGGCCCGCTTCGGGTTGCCTTGCGTGATCTACATGGGCGCCACCGATATCGAGCGCCAGCAGGCCAACGTGTTCCGCATGAAGCTGCTGGGCGCCGAAATCGTGCCTGTCACTTCCGGTACCGGCACGCTGAAAGACGCCATGAACGAGGCGCTACGTGACTGGGTCACCAACGTCGACGACACCTTTTACCTCATCGGCACGGTCGCCGGCCCGCATCCTTACCCGGCAATGGTCCGTGACTTCCAGTCCGTCATTGGCCGTGAAGCCAAGGCCCAGATGCAGGAGAAGGAAGGTCGCCTGCCGGATAGCGTAGTCGCCTGCGTAGGCGGCGGCTCCAACGCAATGGGCCTGTTCCACCCGTTCCTGGACGATGCCAGCGTGCAGATCATCGGTGTCGAAGCGGGCGGTCATGGCGTGGAGACCGACAAGCATGCCGCCAGCCTGAATGGCGGCGTCCCGGGCGTGCTGCATGGCAACCGTACGTATCTGCTGCAGGATGACGACGGGCAGATTGCCGATGCGCATTCGATCTCGGCCGGCCTGGACTATCCCGGCATCGGCCCCGAGCACGCCTGGCTTCATGAAGTGAAGCGCGCCGAATACGTCAGCATTACCGATGACGAAGCGCTCAACGCCTTTCATCAATGCTGCCTGCTCGAAGGCATCATCCCGGCGCTGGAAACGTCCCATGCGCTGGCTGAAGCCATGAAGCGCGCGCCGAACCTGCCTGCCGATCACCTGATGGTGATCTGCCTTTCCGGACGCGGCGACAAGGACATGCAAACCGTCATGAATCACATGGCCGCGGCCGAAACTACTCAGGAGAAATCGGTATGAGCCGCCTCGAACAGCGTTTCGCCCAGCTGAACACCGAAGGCCGCGCCGCGCTGGTGACCTTCATCACCGCAGGCGATCCGGGCTATGACACCTCGCTGGAGATTCTCAAAGGTTTGCCGGCTGCTGGCGCAGATGTCATCGAGCTAGGCATGCCGTTTACTGACCCGATGGCAGACGGCGTTGCCATCCAGCTCGCCACGCTGCGCGCTCTGGAGGCCGGCCAGACCCTGGCGAAAACCTTGCAGATGGTGCGTGAGTTCCGTACCGGCGACCAGAACACGCCTATCGTTCTGATGGGCTACTACAACCCGATTCATCGCTTTGGCGTCGATGCATTCGTGGCTCAGGCAAAAGAGGCGGGCGTGGACGGTCTTATCATCGTCGACCTGCCGCCCGAGCACGACGCGGAACTGGCAACCCCGGCCCAGGCGTCGGATATCGACTTCATTCGCCTGACCACGCCAACGACCGACGATGCGCGGCTGCCGCGCGTGCTGGAGCGCAGCTCCGGCTTCGTGTACTACGTGTCGGTCGCTGGCGTGACCGGTGCCGGCTCGGCGACAACCGAGCATGTGACCGAGGCCATCGCCCGTCTGCGTCGTCATACCCAGCTGCCGATCAGCGTCGGTTTCGGCATTCGCACTCCTGAGCAAGCGGCTGCGATCGCGCGGCTGGCCGATGGCGTGGTCGTGGGTTCGGCGCTGGTGGACAAGATCGCCCATGCCGATTCGCCCCGGCAGGCCGTGGATGGCGTCCTGAGCCTGTGCTCCGCGTTGGCCGAAGGCGTACGTAGCGCGCGTGTAAGCTGAGGGTAAAGTTCCTGATACAGAGGAATTCGGACTCGTTTCGGCGTTCTATGCTGCAAGAGACAAGGGGTTCATGACCAAGTCATGAACCCCTTTTTGTTGAACGGATGTCGAGGAGTACACATGAAACTGCCCAATACCCTGCTGACAGGTCTAAGTGTCCTGATGCTTGCGGCCAGTCCGCTATTGCAAGCCGCGCCCCCGGACCAGCGTGGTCCGCAAGACGACCGCGGCGGTCAGCAGCATGGCCCGCAAAATAACGGCGCGGGCCATGGCAAGGGCAATGGCAATGGTCAAGGGCATCAAGGCAAGCCTGGAAACGAAGGACGTCATGACAACCGTGGCGGCAATCGCCCGCCGGAGGATTTCAGTCAGGTGCGCCAGACGTTCCAGCAGCATCGCGACGTGATCGGGCGCGGCCAGCCGTTGCCACCGGGTATCCATATCGCCAAGGGCAAGCCGCTGCCGCCGGGCTACGGCAAGCGCCTGGATCGCCAGGCCCTGCAACATCTCCCGCATTACGATGGCTATGAGTGGCGCCGCCTGGGCACCGATGTGGTGCTGATCGCGGTGGGTACGGGAATTGTCTATGCGATTCTGGATGGTGTACTGAACTGAGAGCACCGCGCGAATCTCTTTGTGTAGGAGCCAGCTGGCTCCTACGGGCGAGGGTTTCAATCCTGCTCTTGCGTCAGCTCCAGAACCCGGTCAACCAGCTTGTTGATGCCGGCCGCCGCTTCGCTGATGCTCTTGGCAACCATGTAGGCCGGGGTGGTCACTAGCTTGCGGGCGGTGTCTTCGACGATTTCGGTCACTTCGCACTCTTCGTGCAGTCCGCCCATTTTGGTGATGGCGGCAGCGGTGTCGGGGTCGTTGCCGATAGTGCAAGTGACACCAGGGCCATAGATCTTGGCGGCCAGCGCTGGCGATATGCAGATCAGGCCTACCGGCTTGCCAGCGACCGCGAACGCTTCGGCCAGCGTCAATAACTGACTTTCCACGCGGCAGGCCGCGCCCTGGCTGGCGAGATCGGACAGGTTTTTGGCCGCGCCGAATCCGCCCGGCACGATCAATGCGTCGAATTCGTTGACGTCGGCTTCACGGATATCCTTGATGGCCCCGCGGGCGATACGCGCCGATTCGATCAGCACGTTGCGGGTTTCCGGCATTTCTCCACCCGTCAGGTGGTTCACAACATGGTGCTGGGGAATGTCCGGTGCGAAACATTGCACCTCGGCTCCGCGCTGGTCCAGGCGCAGCAGAGTAAGGACGCTCTCGTGGATTTCCGCGCCATCGTAGACGCCGCAGCCGGACAGGATCACCGCCACTTTCTTGTGCATGCCTCAACTCCTTATCGTCGTCGGCCAATCGCGCGGCCGCTCGTTTTCAATCAGTGCTGGATTATGGATCGTAACGAGCGCGTTGTGTTCACTGCGCGTTCGCGCTTGAGGCGGCATAGGGCACAGGTCGGGCGAGACCGGACGCGCGAGGCGTCCGGCGAGGATCAGTCGTCGTTCTTTTTCGGCGGGGCGTCGGCGGGGACCTCGACAGCGAGATCGGATGCGGCGCCTGAGGCGCAAAGGCGTTTTTCTTCGCGGGCAATGCGGGCATTCTTGATGCGGCGACGCAGCCAGAGCGCCAGGCCAAGCAGCAACAGGCCGCCCAGAACCCACAACTCGTATTTCTTGATGTTGCCCAGCAGGCCTTCCATGACGGCGCCGAAATGGTAGGCCGCCGAGCCCAGCGCCGCGGCCCAGACCGCCGCGCCGATACCGTTGAGCAACAGATAGCGCCCGGGCGGATAACCCGACATCCCGATGGCGACCGGCATGACCGTGCGCAGCCCGTAGACGAAGCGGAAGCTCAGGACCCAGATGTCCGGATGCTTGCGCACCAGGCGCAGTGCTTTGTCTCCCATGAGTTGCCAGCGCGGCTTGCGGGCCAGCAGCTTGCGACCGTGCTTGCGCCCCATGAAGTACCACAGCTGGTCGCCCGCGTAGCTGCCGCAGAACGCGACCAGGATGACCATGTTGAGGTCCATGTAGTTGCGGAACGCCAGAAATCCGGCAAGAACCAGGATGGTCTCGCCTTCAAAGAAGGTTCCGAGAAACAAGGCGAAGTAGCCAAACTCGTTCAAGAAATTCTGGAGCATGGTCTGGATGCTGGCGAAATGAACGCGCAGCCTAACCCGCCCAAGGCAATCATGAAAGTGTCCATATGTGTCTCAACGTTAAAGATTGATACAGGTTAAAAGGGTTACCCTAGAGGCAGCCATGCTGCGACCCCCGGTCGCAGTCACACTATGACTGTCACACTTTGGTCATAATGTCGGCTTATAAATGTCGCGCTAGCCCGCGTACGCGGGCCCAGGAGTCTCGCCGTGAGCTTTACCCCCGCAAACCGCCTGTTTCCTCTCACCCGCCTGCGTCGCAACCGCCGTGACGACTTTTCCCGCCGTCTGGTTCGTGAAAATGTATTGACCGTCGACGACCTGATCCTTCCCGTATTCGTGCTCGATGGCGAAAACCGCCGCGAAACCGTTGCCTCGATGCCGGGTGTCGAACGTTTGAGCATCGACTTGTTGCTCAAGGAAGCCGAGAGCTGGGTAGCGCTGGGTATTCCCGCGCTTGCGCTGTTTCCCGTCACGCCGGCCGAGAAGAAATCCCTGGACGGCGCGGAAGCCTGGAATCCGGAGGGCATTGCCCAGCGCGCGACCCGCGCCCTGCGTGACCGTTTCCCGGAGCTGGGCGTCATCACTGACGTGGCGCTGGACCCGTTCACCACTCACGGTCAGGACGGCATTCTCGACGAAGAAGGCTATGTGCAGAACGACATCACCGTCGATGCGCTGGTCAAGCAGGCGCTGTCCCATGCCGAAGCAGGCGCGCAGGTCGTCGCCCCGTCGGACATGATGGACGGACGAATTCAGGCGATTCGCGAAGCGCTGGAACTGGCCGGGCACATCAACGTGCGGATCATGGCCTATTCGGCCAAGTATGCGAGCGCCTACTACGGTCCGTTCCGTGATGCGGTCGGCTCGTCGCTGAACCTGGGCAAGGCCAACAAGGCGTCCTATCAGATGGACCCGGCCAACAGCGACGAAGCGCTGCACGAAGTCGCCGCCGACCTCGCCGAAGGCGCGGACATGGTGATGGTCAAGCCGGGCATGCCTTATCTGGACATCCTTCACCGGGTCAAGGATGAGTTCAAGGTGCCGACTTTCGTTTATCAGGTCAGCGGCGAGTATGCGATGCATATGGCCGCGATTCAGAATGGCTGGCTGAGTGAGGGTGTGATCCTCGAATCCCTCACCGCCTTCAAACGCGCTGGTGCGGACGGCGTTCTCACTTACTTCGCCGTTCGCGCCGCCCAATTGTTGAAAGGGCAATAGCCTCACAGGAACGTACATGAATACCGAAGGACTCATCGAAGCTCCCGCTCAGGTCGACGTTCAGCAGCCGGCACCCGCGGTCGAGCCTGAAATCGAAGTGATTCCGGCCGTGGAGACGCCTGTCGCGCCTCCGCCCGCCGTGACCGTGAACCTGGATGACAGCAGTTTGTACATCCACCGCGAACTGTCCCAGCTGCAGTTCAATATCCGGGTTCTGGAGCAGGCGCTGGATGAGTCTTATCCGTTGCTGGAGCGGCTGAAGTTTCTGCTGATTTTCTCCAGCAACCTCGATGAGTTCTTCGAGATTCGTGTAGCCGGGCTCAAGAAACAGATCACCTTCGCCCGCGAGCAGGCCGGTGCCGACGGCCTGCAGCCGCATCAGGCGCTGGCCCGGATCAGCGAACTGGTACACGGCCATGTGGACCGCCAGTACGCCATTCTCAACGACATTCTGCTGCCGGAGCTGGAAAAGCATCAGGTCCGGTTCATTCGCCGTCGTCACTGGACGGTCAAGCTCAAGACCTGGGTGCGTCGCTATTTCCGCGACGAGATCGCGCCCATCATCACGCCGATCGGCCTGGACCCTACGCATCCGTTTCCGCTGCTGGTCAACAAGAGCCTGAACTTCATCGTCGAACTGGAAGGTATCGACGCGTTCGGTCGCGATTCGGGTCTGGCGATCATTCCAGCGCCGCGGCTGCTGCCGCGCATCATCAAGGTGCCGGAGGATGTGGGCGGGCCTGGCGACAACTTCGTCTTCCTGTCATCGATGATTCACGCCCACGCCGACGATCTGTTCCAGGGCATGAAGGTCAAGGGCTGCTATCAGTTCCGCCTGACGCGCAACGCCGACCTGGCGCTGGACTCCGAGGACGTGGAAGACCTGGCACGCGCCCTGCGCGGCGAGCTGTTCTCGCGTCGCTATGGTGACGCGGTGCGCCTGGAAGTCGCCGACACCTGTCCCAAACATTTGTCGGACTACCTGCTCAAGCAGTTCAACCTGAGCGAGTCGGAGCTGTATCAGGTCAACGGACCGGTCAACCTGACGCGCCTGTTCAGTATCACCGGTCTGGACAGCCATCCTGAGCTGCAGCATCCGCCGTTCACTCCGGCAATTCCCAAGCTGCTACAGAACAGCGAAAACATTTTCAGCGTGATCAGCAAGCAGGACATTCTCCTGCTGCACCCTTTCGAGTCGTTTACGCCGGTCGTCGACCTGCTGCGCCAGGCCGCCAAGGACCCGAACGTGCTGGCGGTGCGCCAGACGCTGTATCGCAGCGGTGCCAACTCGGAAATCGTGGACGCGCTGGTCGACGCGGCACGTAACGGCAAGGAGGTCACTGCGGTGATCGAATTGCGCGCGCGCTTCGATGAGGAATCCAACCTGCAACTGGCGAGCCGCCTGCAGGCCGCCGGTGCGGTCGTGATCTATGGCGTGGTCGGTTTCAAGACGCACTCCAAGATGATGCTGATTCTGCGTCGCGAAGGCCCGGAGATCGTGCGTTACGCGCACCTTGGCACGGGCAACTACCACGCCGGCAACGCCCGACTGTATACCGACTACAGCTTGCTGACATCGGATGATGCCTTGTGCGAAGACGTCGGCAAACTGTTCAGCCAGCTGATCGGCATGGGCAAGACCTTGCGCATGAAAAAGCTGCTGCACGCGCCGTTTACCCTCAAGAAGGGCATGCTGGACATGATCGCCCGCGAGACGCAGTTCGCGCTGGAAGGCAAGCCGGCGCACATCATCGCCAAGTTCAACTCGCTGACCGACGCCAAGATCATTCGTGCGTTGTACAAAGCCAGCCAGGCCGGCGTGCGCATCGATCTGATCGTGCGTGGCATGTGCTGCCTGCGTCCGGGCATCGCCGGTGTGTCGCACAACATCCACGTGCGCTCGATCATCGGGCGGTTCCTGGAACACACCCGGGTCTTCTACTTCCTCAATGGAGGCGACGAGCAGATGTTCCTCTCCAGCGCCGACTGGATGGAACGCAACCTCGACAAGCGCGTGGAGACTTGTTTCCCGGTGGAAGGCAAGAAGCTGACCCTGCGGGTCAAGAAGGAACTGGAAGCCTATCTGACCGATAACACCCACAGCTGGCTGCTGCAGGCTGACGGCCGTTACGTGCGCAGCACGCCGACCGGCAACCAGAACCCGCGCAGCGCTCAGGCGACCCTGCTGGAGCGCCTGAGCAACCCGGTGCTTACCGTACGCTGAAGACGATGCCGACTCGGGTCAGCCACTCCGCTTCCAGCGCGAAGTCGGCCTGAGTCAGCTGGTTGTTTTCCAGCCAGCCTTCCGGAAACTCGGCGGCCAGGTTGGGACCGTCGGCGCGCAGCGTCACGCGAGGCATTTCCTGGGTGCCACGAATATGGTGGAACAGAATCGCGAAACGCAGCAATACGCACAGGCGAATCAGCTTGATGCCTTCGTCGCCGAACTCGGCGAACTTGTCCTTGGGAATGTTGCGACGATGGCCGCGCACGAGCAGCGCCAGCATTTGCTGGTCGGCGCGGGAAAAGCCGGCCAGGTCGGAGTGCTCGATCAGGTAGGCGCCGTGCTTGTGATAATGGTAGTGGGCGATGTCCAGGCCGATTTCATGCACCTTGGCGGCCCAGCTCAGCAGCTCGGCATAACTCTCGTCCTGCAGATCCCAGCTGTCCGCAACCTGTTCCAGCGCGTGCAGCGCCTTGGCTTCGACGCGCGCCGCCTGTTCCAGGTCGACGTGATAGCGCTCCATCAACGAACTCAAGGTACGCTCGCGTACGTCTTCGTGGTGATGACGGCCCATCAGGTCATAAAGCACGCCTTCACGCAGGGCACCTTCACAGTGATCCATGCGCTTGAGCTCCAGCGAATCGAAAATGGCTTCCAGAATGGCCAGGCCGGCCGGGAAGATGGCGCGTCGATCAGGCTTGATGCCCTCGAAATCGATCTTGTCCACCTCGCCCAGCTTGAACAGCTTGCGCTTGAGCCATGCCAGCCCTTCGGCATTGACCTCGCCCGATCCCAGGCCGTTGGCCTTGATCGCCAGACCGATCGCGCGAATGGTGCCGGACGAACCTATGGCCTCATCCCATTTCAGGCGATGCAGTGCATTCTCGATGCTCATGATCTCCAGACGGGCCGCTGTGTAGGCCTGTGCATAACGCGCCGGGGTGATCTTGCCGTCGCGGAAATAGCGCTGGGTAAAGCTGACGCAGCCCATTTGCAGGCTTTCACGCAGCAGCGGCTCGAAGCGCTGGCCGATGATGAACTCGGTACTGCCGCCGCCGATATCGGCCACCAGGCGCTTGCCGGGATTGTCGGCCAGGGTATGGGAAACGCCCAGATAGATGAGTCGCGCTTCCTCGCGACCGGAAATCACCTCGACAGGATGACCGAGGATCTCTTCCGCGCGACGGATGAATTCGTTGCGGTTGCGCGCTTCGCGCAAGGCGTTGGTGCCGACGATACGCACCGCTCCCGCCGGCATGCCGTTGATCAGCTGCGCGAAACGCTTGAGGCAGTCGAGCCCGCGCTGCATGGATTCTTCACTGAGCTGGCGCTCTTCATTGATGCCGGCGGCCAGTTGTACCTTCTCGCCCAGACGTTCAAGAATGCGGATTTCGCCCTGATTGGCCTTGGCTACCACCATGTGGAAGCTGTTGGAGCCCAGATCGATCGCGGCGATCAGTGAAAGATTCTTGGCTTTGGAGTGCGGCATGGTCAGAAATCCTGTTCGATAACCGCGCCATCGTGCCACGAACCATGTCCGTCGCCAACGCGAAGCTGTCTGGACGGCAGGAAAAGCGGTTATCGCCAGCAAGCTGGCTCCTACGAGAACACCTGTTGTAGGAGCCAGCTCGCTGGCGATCAAAGGCGATGCGGTTTATCGGATAAATCGCATGACGCCGTTGGCGCGCAGGCTCCCTCCCACAGGAGCGATGTTCTATAACTTCACTCATGGACCATCATAGGTACACTCAATGATCCCAAGCTTCCTGTATGTCATTGGGACCGCTATGATGACCGTCGTTTTTAGCCTATGACTCTCGGAGACTTTCATGAGTAACGATAAGATCAAACACGTCACTGACGCCAGCTTTGAAGCGGACGTACTCAAGGCTGCCGGTCCCGTGCTGGTTGACTACTGGGCAGAGTGGTGCGGTCCGTGCAAGATGATTGCACCGGTTCTGGACGAAATCGCCAACACTTACGAAGGCAAGATCACCATTGCCAAGCTGAACATCGACGAAAACCAGGAAACTCCTGCCAAGCACGGCGTACGTGGGATCCCGACCCTGATGCTGTTCAAGGACGGCAACGTCGAAGCGACCAAAGTAGGGGCCTTGTCGAAGTCTCAGTTGGCAGCATTCCTCGACGCTCATATCTGAAGTGTCTAAAGGCCCCGCTAATAGCGGGGTTTTTTTCGGGTTTCATACTAGACGCCCCGAAAACCAGGTGGTACATTCGGCCCCGCAACGGTTTCTCCGTCGCCCCCTGCTAGCCGTCGCCGACGCTCTCCTTTCGATTTAGTACGCGATCCTGTCGCCTTCTCCGCGGCGCGGCCTCATTAAGCCAAAAGCTTAATTTCCCCTCCATACATGATTACGTCATTCCCTTATGAACCTGACTGAACTCAAGCAAAAGCCGATTACCGATCTGCTCGAAATGGCCGAACAGATGGGCATAGAAAATATGGCCCGTTCGCGCAAGCAGGATGTGATTTTCTCCCTGCTCAAGAAACACGCAAAGAGCGGCGAGGAAATTTCCGGTGATGGCGTGCTGGAGATCCTCCAGGACGGCTTCGGCTTCCTGCGCTCCGCGGACGCTTCCTACCTGGCCGGCCCCGATGACATCTATGTCTCGCCGAGTCAGATCCGCCGCTTCAACCTGCGTACCGGCGACACCATCGTTGGCAAGATCCGCCCGCCGAAAGAAGGCGAGCGTTACTTCGCACTGCTGAAAGTCGACACGATCAACTTCGATCGTCCGGAAAACGCCAAGAACAAAATTCTGTTCGAGAACCTGACCCCACTGTTCCCGAACGTCCGCATGAAGATGGAAGCCGGTAACGGTTCCACCGAAGACCTGACCGGTCGCGTGATCGACCTGTGCGCTCCGATCGGCAAGGGCCAGCGTGGTCTGATCGTTGCTCCGCCGAAGGCGGGCAAGACCATCATGCTGCAGAACATCGCGTCGAACATCACGCGCAACAACCCGGAAGTACACCTGATCGTTCTGTTGATCGACGAACGTCCGGAAGAAGTGACCGAAATGCAGCGCACCGTGCGCGGCGAAGTGGTCGCCTCCACCTTCGACGAGCCACCGGCTCGCCACGTCCAGGTTGCCGAAATGGTGATCGAGAAGGCCAAGCGCCTGGTCGAACACAAGAAAGACGTCGTCATCCTGCTCGACTCCATCACTCGTCTGGCTCGCGCCTATAACACTGTCATCCCAAGCTCCGGCAAGGTGCTAACCGGTGGTGTCGATGCTCACGCCCTGGAGAAGCCGAAGCGTTTCTTCGGTGCCGCGCGTAACATCGAGGAAGGCGGTTCGTTGACCATCATCGCCACCGCGCTGGTCGAAACCGGCTCGAAGATGGATGAAGTCATCTACGAAGAGTTCAAGGGTACCGGCAACATGGAACTGCCGCTGGACCGCAAGATCGCGGAAAAGCGCGTGTTCCCGGCCATCAACATCAACCGTTCCGGTACTCGCCGCGAAGAACTCCTGACTGCCGACGACGAGCTGCAGCGCATGTGGATTCTGCGCAAGTTGCTGCACCCGATGGACGAAGTCGCAGCCATCGAGTTCCTGGTCGACAAGCTCAAGCAGACCAAGACCAACGATGAATTCTTCCTGTCCATGAAACGCAAGTAACAGGTCAGGTCGATCAGAAATGGCGCTCTTCGGAGCGCCATTTTTTTTGACTGTGAATAGCGGATTAGCTGCCTTGGCGGGCCGGAGCAGGTAGGATGTGCGTCTATTTGAATAAGTGGCCGGGTTAATGAAATTCAATGATCTGCGGGATTTCGTGCAGCAGCTTGAGCAGCGCGGAGAGCTGAAACGCATCCAGATGCCGATTTCCCCCGTCCTGGAAATGACCGAAATCTGCGACCGTACCTTGCGCGCCAAAGGCCCGGCCCTGTTGTTCGAAAAGCCGGTCGGTTTCGATATTCCAGTGTTGGGCAACCTGTTCGGCACGCCCGAGCGGGTGGCGATGGGCATGGGTGCCGAGTCGGTCGATGAGTTGCGGGAAATCGGCAAGCTGCTGGCCTTCCTCAAGGAGCCCGAGCCGCCGAAGGGGCTCAAGGACGCCTGGTCCAAGCTGCCGATTTTCAAGAAAGTCATCTCGATGGCGCCCAAGGTCGTTAAGGATGCGCCCTGCCAGGAGATCGTTATCGAAGGCGACGATGTCGACCTGAGCATGCTGCCGGTCCAGACCTGCTGGCCGGGCGACGTGGCACCGCTGATCACCTGGGGCCTGACCGTGACGCGCGGCCCCAACAAGGAACGTCAGAACCTGGGTATCTACCGCCAGCAGGTCATCGGCCGCAACAAGGTCATCATGCGCTGGTTGAGCCACCGTGGTGGAGCACTGGACTTCAAGGAGTGGTGCGCCAAGCACCCTGGCCAGCCGTTTCCGGTTTCGGTGGCGCTGGGCGCGGATCCGGCGACCATTCTGGGCGCCGTCACCCCGGTACCCGACAGCCTTTCGGAATATGCCTTCGCCGGTCTGCTGCGGGGTTCGCGCTCCGAGCTGATCAAGTGCCGTGGTAACGATCTGCAAGTGCCGGCGAGCGCCGAAATCGTCCTCGAAGGCGTCATCCACCCCGGCGAAATGGCCGATGAAGGTCCCTACGGCGACCATACCGGTTACTACAACGAAGTGGACAGCTTCCCGGTATTCACCGTCGAGCGCATCACCCATCGGGTCAAGCCAATCTATCACAGCACCTACACCGGCCGGCCGCCGGATGAGCCGGCGATTCTCGGTGTGGCGCTGAACGAAGTTTTCGTGCCGATCCTACAGAAGCAGTTTCCGGAAATCGTCGACTTCTATCTGCCACCGGAAGGTTGCTCGTACCGCATGGCGGTCGTGACTATCAAGAAGCAGTATCCGGGTCATGCTAAACGCGTGATGCTGGGCGTCTGGTCATTTTTGCGGCAGTTCATGTACACCAAGTTCGTGATCGTGACCGATGACGATATCAATGCGCGTGACTGGAACGATGTGATCTGGGCCATTACGACGCGCATGGACCCCAAACGCGATACCGTGATGATCGACAACACACCGATCGACTATCTGGACTTCGCTTCGCCGGTATCCGGACTGGGCTCCAAGATGGGTCTGGATGCGACCCATAAATGGCCCGGCGAAACCACACGGGAGTGGGGGCGGGCTATCGTCAAGGACGAGGCCACGACACGTCGGGTCGACGAGATCTGGAATCAGCTGGGAATAGATTGATGCGCGTAACTTTGCAGCCTTCGGGCGCGGTACTGGAAACCCTGCCGGGCGAACGAATCCTCGACGCCGCGCAGCGCCTGGGCTTCGAGTGCCCGCAAAGCTGCCGCAACGGCAACTGTCACGTCTGTTTCGCCCTGCTGGTGGAAGGACGCGTCATGGAGTCAGGTGAGGAAAAGGACCACGGCGAGATCCACACCTGTCTGGCCGAGCCCCTGGAAGATTGCGTCATATTGTGGGATGGCGTGCTGGCCAAGGGTGAGCTGCCGGTGCGCAACTACGCCTGCCAGGTGAGCGAGTGCACCGAGGTCGGCGGCGACGTCTGGCGGGTCGGGCTGCGTGCGCCTGCCGGCAAGGCACCGCGCTACCATGCCGGGCAGTATCTGATGATCGAACGTGAGAACGGCGAGAAGTCAGCGTTCTCCCTGGCGTCCGCGCCGCATTCCGGCCGTGATCTGGAATTGCACGTCCTGGTACGGGAAGACAGCGCGCGAAACCTGCTTGAACAGTTGCAGCGCAACGGCATCGCTCGCGTAGAACTGCCGTTCGGCGATACTCATTTGGCAGAGCTGCCGGATGGCCCGCTGGTCCTGATTGCCGCCGGTACCGGCATGGCGCAGATGCACAGCCTCATCGAGCACTGCCGCGCCAAGGGTTTCGAGCATCCGGTGCATCTGTATTGGGGTGTGCGCCGTCCCGAGGATTTCTACGAGATCACGCATTGGGACGAATGGGCGAAGCTGCCCAACCTGTACTTGCATAAGGTAGTCAGCGATCGGTGCGGTTGGGAAGGACGTTGCGGCCTGCTGCATGAAGCCGTTTGCGACGATATCAAGGACCTGTCCGGCGTGCATGTCTACGCCAGCGGCTCGCCGGCCATGATTTACGGCACGCTCGACGCGCTGGTCGAAGCCGGGATGGATGCCCACCAGATGCGCGCCGACGTATTTGCCTACGCCCCGCGCCCCTGAATAGCAAGCGGGGCGTCCAGTTGTAAGACTGGACGCCCCGCTTGATGCGGATCATCGCCTGGATCAGGCTTCCGCAGTACGGGCCTTGCTGGCGACCTGCTTATGGCCCAGCGTCGGCGCAAGGAACGCCATCGCCAGGATGCATGCGCCGATCAGCAGTACGAAACCGCCGTCCCAGCCGAAATGGTCGACCGTGTAGCCCATCGCCGCACTGGCCGCTACCGAGCCACCCAGATAACCGAACAGACCGGTGAAGCCCGCCGCGGTCCCCGCCGCTTTCTTGGGCGCCAGTTCCAGCGCCTGCAGACCGATCAGCATCACGGGGCCGTAGATCAGGAAGCCGATGGATACCAGAGCGATCATATCGACGGTCGGGTTGCCTTCCGGGTTCAGCCAGTAGACCAGCGTGGCAATTGTGACCAACAGCATGAACACCATGCCGGTCAGGCCGCGATTGCCCTTGAAGATCTTGTCCGACATCCAGCCGCACAACAGCGTGCCGGGAATGCCCGCCCACTCGTACAGGAAATAGGCCCAGGAAGTCTTGTCGACGGTGAAGTGCTTGGCTTCTTTCAGGTAGGTCGGCGCCCAGTCCAGCACGCCATAGCGCAGCAGATAGACGAAAACGTTGGCCATGGCGATGTACCACAGCAGCTTGTTGCGCAACACGTACTTGACGAAGATTTCCTTGGCGCTGAATTCCTCTTCATGGCTGGCATCGTAGCCTTCCGGATAGTCGTTCTTGTACCGCTCGATGGGCGGCAGGCCGACCGACTGCGGCGTATCGCGCATGGTTGCGAAAGCGAACACCGCAACGACCAACGCTACTGCCGCCGGCACATAAAACGCCGCATGCCAATCGTTGAACCAGCCCATCCCCAGCAGGAACAACGGCCCAATCAGGCCACCGCCGACGTTGTGCGCCACGTTCCATACCGAAACCACGCCGCCGCGCTCTTTCTGCGACCACCAGTGCACCATGGTCCGCCCGCTCGGCGGCCAGCCCATGCCCTGCGCCCAGCCGTTGATGAACAACAGCACGAACATGATCGTGACGCTGGAAGTGGCCCAAGGCGCGAAACCGAAAATGAACATCACCCCGGCCGACACCAGCAGGCCGAATGGCAGGAAGTAACGCGGGTTCGAACGGTCGGAAACCAGGCCCATCAGAAATTTCGAAAGCCCGTAAGCAATCGCGATCGCCGACATCGCCACACCCAGCTGGCCCCGGGTGTAGCCTTCCTCGATCAGATAAGGCATGGCGAGGGAGAAGTTCTTGCGCAGCAGGTAGTAACCCGCATACCCGATGAAAATACCGGCAAAGATCTGCCAGCGCAGGCGGCGGTAGGTACTATCGACCTGTTCTTCAGGCAGGGGCGCCTGATGCTTGGCGGGACGGAAAAACGCAAACATGAATACGCTCCGATTTGTTGTTTTGTTGTTTTGTTGTGCGAAAGCGAATATTACATTTTCGTTACAGAAAAAAGCAGCGGCTTTCGGTCGGAATTTTGTAAGAAATGCGGCTAACCGGTGTTGTTTTGTGAGCGAAGTTACCCAAGAAAAGTGATCAGCAATGCCGGACGTTTCCTCGCTGGTGGCTCGAATAGTCCCTGCTTGCCATAGGAGCGTTTTTACTCAGCTGGTGCTGTTCATTTTGTGGATGAACTTTGCGATTGGTCCTACGCATCAGCCGGACCTCATCACCTTCTGGACGAAGCGTCCGCTTCTTACCATCGCCGCCATCGCACCGGTCGGTGCTCGCATGGTGATTGAGGCGGATGATGAGATGGTATTTCTGGATGTTTATGGCGTTTATGTCGTTGCCTGCCGTGGCTGCGCAGGGGGTGTTGATCCCGGTATTCACCCCCACGCCTGAATACCCGCCCGAACTGATCGAGTTACGCTATCCCGGCAAGGTTCGCGCCTTGTTAACCATCAAATCCGACGGCACTGTCGTTGAGGTCAAAAGTCTGGAAAGCAGCCATCCGCTGCTGACGCAGACCGTAGAACGCACGCTCAGGCAATGGCGCTACAAACCCTGGGCCGGCACTGTCGGCGCCCCGTTGCGGATCGCCGTCACCCTGCCGCTGATTTTTGGCTCCGAAGGCATGCAGCGTTTCAACCGGGATATCAATGTCGGCCTGGGCAATATCCAGTGTGCCTACCTCAACTACGAGGTCGGCACTCACCGGCTAAATTCCCCCGGTGCGCCGCTGAGCAAGGTAGACCTTTTCTGGTACACCGGGCAGTTCCTGTTCA
The DNA here is from genome assembly GCF_036706555.1 of Pseudomonas sp. JDS28PS106. Classification (NCBI taxonomy): domain Bacteria; kingdom Pseudomonadati; phylum Pseudomonadota; class Gammaproteobacteria; order Pseudomonadales; family Pseudomonadaceae; genus Pseudomonas; species Pseudomonas sp. JDS28PS106. The sequence goes on from NZ_JBAJGT010000006.1 coordinate 234,844, forward strand.
GCAGCTATGCCGCGCTGCAACTCGGCGAAGAACAGCGCACGGCTCTGCTGGGTCAGCTTGAGCAGGCGATGCCGAGCATAATCGCAGGGTGCGAACAACATCCGGAGCGGCGTTACGGCGATTTTCTGCCGGCAGGAATCAAAGCGTTGATGGTTAGCGCGGCAGAGCCAGGGGAGGGGGCCTGAATGGCCAGGCTTCTGAGTTTTCTCCTCCTCAGCCTCTGGTTCACCAACGCCGTGCAAGCAGCCAATACATATCCAGTGCCGCGCTTCATGCCCATGGAGGATTATCCGAAAGAGTTGCGTGGCGTGGCCGCGAAGGCCAGCGTTACCGTGCGAATCCTTATCCAGGCCAACGGCAATGTGCGCTTTCTGGAAGTTGTCAGCGCGACAGATCCACGGTTCATCGAAGCGACCAGGAAGTCGGTCGAACAATGGCAATTCGAACCCTGGACGCCGCCGGCTTCCAGCCCGGAAGGCGAGCGTTTGAAAGTGACCGTCTCCTGGACCGGACAACCCGAAAAAGGCTTCGGTCTGGCCGGCAATCACGAGCTCAAGTCGGTACGCTGCCACCAGCTCAATACGCAGGTACAGCGGAGTCGGGATGCATGGGGAAAAAAGCAGGCGGATAGCGAATTGAAAATTCTGCAGGAAACAGAGCACTTTTTGAGCAGTAACCCTGTCATTTCTCAATTCCTTTCGCTCGCAGAGCGTGATGACTTGGTCAGCGAATTCATCAAGGCAACGCCATATGTCATCGAGCAGTGCCGAAGACACCCGATGCGCAAATATGTGGACTTCCTTCCGCTGGATGTTCAACAGCATTTGTAGCAGAGGACAACGTCATTCGAGCTATTCCTTTCCTCTTCCCGGCCGATAACCTCGGTTATGACAGACCGAGGCAACCAGCGTCGCCCGTCTGGTAAAAGCTCAAAAGCGCTAAGCTATGCGCTGTACGTTTTGAAGGAGTGGACTGTGAAAGCGTGGATTCTGATGTTGTTGGCTTTGTCGCTGCCCGCCCTGGCGCAGGCTGAAGAGGCGAAGGAAGAGGGGCCGCCCAAGGTGGCTTATGTGTCGCTGACACCGCCTTTCGTGGGCAACTATGCGCTGGATGGCGGCCCCAAGCTGCGCGTCTACAAGGCTGACATTGCACTGCGTGTCACGGGTGCCGAAGCCGAAGCTGCCGTGAAGCGCAACGATCCGTTGATCCGCAACCAGCTGGTGGCGCTGTTCACTCAGCAGACGGTCGACACCATGAGCACTGCTGAAGCGAAAGAGAAGCTTCGTCAGGAAGCGCTCAAGCAGGTTCAGCAGGTCATGAACACCGAAGAAGGCAAGCCGGTCGTCGAGGATCTGCTTTTCAACAACTTTATCGTGCAGTAAGTCGCGATCAGAGGGTGTTCACAAACTAGGCGAACGAAGGCAAGACAAGGCGGAATCGGTCGAAAAAGCGGAGTTTACATTGAGTAAATGAGCATTTTGAGACCGATTCCAACGCCGTATTGCCGAGTGCAGCCATTTTGTAACACCCTCTCAGAGCAGTGCCAGGATCGCCTTCCACTGTTCGGCGGTCACTGGCATCACTGAAAGGCGGCTGCCTTTTTGCACCAGCGGCAGTTGTTCGAGCGCCGCTTGCTGCTTGAGGTAGCCCAGCCCCAGGACTTTGCCGAACTGCTCCACGAACGTCACGTCGATGGCGCTCCAGGGGTTCTTTTCGGCGCTGGCCTTGGCGTCGTGATAATGACTGTCGGGGTCCAGGGCCGTCGGGTCGGGATAGGCTGCGCGACTGATTTCGCCGATGCCGGCGATTCCGGGCTCCGGGCAGCTGGAATGATAGAAAAAGAACCGGTCGCCTTCGTTCATGGTCCGCAGGAAATTGCGTGCCTGATAGTTGCGCACTCCATCCCAGCGGGCTGTGCCGAGCCGCTGCAAGTCGCTGATCGAGAACTCGTCGGGTTCGGATTTCATCAGCCAATAGGCCATTGCGGATACTCCGGAAACTTTGAAAAAACGGATTTGCAGGCGTGGGGATGACAAACCGACAGTCGGCTGACGTCAATATTTGCGAACTGGGTCACGTTGCCGCAAAATGCCGCCATTTTAAACACCCCCATTGCTGCACGGCTCATGAAAACCGTTGTCGCGCCCTGTTGATTCGCCGAAGGAGGGCAATCAATGAAACGCAAGCCTGATCTACTCTGGACCCTGGTTATTCTGTTCGGCCTGGGTGTCGTGACGACGGGGTATGCGCAGAGCTTGTGGGCGAACAAGACCGATGCGCCGGTAGAAATCGTGCAACAGCAGCAGAAAGTACCAGGCCGTCATTGATCGACTGGCCGCGATGATCGTGCCCGAGCACGATCATCCGCTTCAGGACAGATACCAGCGTTTGTCCGATACCGTGCCCGCAAGCGGCACGTCCCAACTGGCTTGCGCCAGTTTCTCCACTTTCTGGCATTCATGCGCCAGACCTAGCAACAGCGGTTTCTTCCAGGTCATGCGACGTGCGCGATAAGCGAGACTGCGATCGTAGAATCCGCCGCCCATGCCAAGCCTGCCGCCTTCGTCGTCGAAGCCCACCAAAGGCATCAGTACCAGATCGAGCGCCCAGATTCTACGTTGCCGGGCGCGGTCGAAGCGTGGCTCGGGGATGCGGAACCGGTTGGGCCGGAATTTCTCACGGGGCCTGACGCGCTGAAACACCATGCGGGTTCTTGGCCAGGCATTGAGCACGGGAAGATAAGTCGCCTTGCCTCGGCGCTGCGCTTCGCGCAACAGCAGGCGCGGGTCGATTTCTCCGTCCATGGGCAAGTACAGCGAGACGTGGCGGGCGCGGCGAAAGGCGGGATGCTGGGCCAGCTGACGATACAATCCGCGTGCGGCGGCGCGTTGCTGGCTGGGGCTCAGGGAGCGGCGCGCAAGGCGCAGTTTGCGGCGTAGTTGCGCGCGAGTGAGCGGAGCATTGGTCATGAGCGAGAAGGTTGATCCATGAGGCTCGGACCCAAGGCTGGATCGACGCTGCCGGGCATGCTGCCGGCAACATCTGGAATGAGGACTCCCCGACGAACCGCTGTCGGTGTAGCCCTTGAACCCGAAAGTTCAAGGTGGAGATTGCAGGAGGTTTTCAGGCTTTCCGTCGAGCGGACATGCACACCAACCCCAACGTGCAACCCCCGTGGTTGTGCGTATCGGCTCAGGGACATGACCGACTGGCAAGCACTCCAGGGAGCGGCGCCAGTATACAGAAATGCCTGGAAATAATCAGCTCCGAGGCGCATCCGGCGTGCCGGGCGTGTCCGTCGCCAGCACCAGATCGACCTTGTCCAGCAGATCCCGGACCTGTTCACGGGTCGATCCACTGGTCTGTATGTCCGGCAGATTCTGCTTGTGCAGCAGGTCGTGGGTGATATTCAAGGCCGCCATCACCGCGATGCGATCGGCACCTATCACTTTGCCGCTGCTGCGGATTTCGCGCATCTTGCCGTCCAGGTAACGGGCCGCGCTGATCAGGTTGGTACGCTCTTCCTGAGGACAGATGATCGAGTATTCCTTGTCGAGAATCTGGACGGTGACGCTGTTGCCATTACTCATGAGTCTTGCTCCAGGGCTTTGAGGCGCGAAATCATGGTCTCGACCTTTTGCCGGGCGATTTCGTTCTTTTCGATAAGGTGCGCGCGTTCCTCGCGCCAGGATTTTTCCTGAGCTAATAGGAGTGCGTTTTGGCTTTTAAGTTGCTCGGCGTGCCGCAACAGCAACTCCAGTCGTTTCATCAGTGCCTGCAGATCGGTGTCGTCCATTGTTTTCCACTGAATACTTTCTGATGAATGGCAGAGGAGCATCTGACGCCAGGCCTCCGACCGCCGCCTTGGTGATCTTGTTGCGCGGATAGTCTAGGATACAAGGCCTTCATTCTAGACATTGCGCCGTTTGGCGACCAGCTACCCATGCCTACTCAGAATTCCCCGTACAAAGCATTTGCCACTCTGCTCACCAGCAGCGGCCACCCGGTTTCCCCTGCTGAATTGCACGGCCTGCTGCTGGGTCGCAGCTGCGCCGGTGCCGGTTTCGACAACGAAGGCTGGTTCGCCGACGCGTCCGTGCTGCTGGAAACCGAGCCGCAGGACAACGTTCGCCAGGCATTGATCGGCCTGCAGGAAATGGTCAAGGGCGAGCTCACCAGCGACGACATGACGGTCGTGCTGCTGTTGCCGGGCGATGACGAACCGCTGGCCGAACGCGCCGCAGCGCTGGGTCAATGGTGCCAGGGTTTCCTGTCGGGCTTTGGCCTGGCCGCGGGCGACAAGGTGTTGAGCATCGAAGCGACCGAAGTCCTCCAGGATCTGGCCGCCATCGCTCAGGTACAGGATGCGCTGGAAGAGTCCGAGGACGGCGAGTCCGACTACATGGAAGTAATGGAATACCTGCGCGTCGCGCCGCTGCTGTTGTTCACCGAGTTCAACAAGGCCGAAGCCCCGCAACCCAAGCCTTCGCTGCACTGATCGTCCGCCGCATGAACCGGCCGGGCGCAGCCGCGCTCTGCCGACCTGCTCCATAAGGAATCTTCCGCACCCATGATCCGCATCCCGAAATCCGAATACGCCCGGCGACGCAAGGCCCTGATGGCCCAGATGGAGCCCGACAGCATCGCCATTCTCCCGGCGGCGGCTGTTGCGATTCGCAACCGGGATGTCGAGCATGTGTATCGCCAGGACAGCGACTTCCAGTACATGACCGGTTTTCCGGAGCCTGAAGCGGTCGCGGTATTGATCCCCGGCCGCGAGTACGGCGAATACGTGCTGTTCTGTCGTGAACGCAATCCCGAGCGCGAGCTGTGGGACGGGCTGCGTGCCGGCCAGGAAGGCGCGGTCCGTGATTACGGCGCTGACGATGCGTTTCCCATCAGCGACATCGACGACATCCTGCCGGGCCTGATCGAAGGTCGCGACCGCGTGTACTCGGCAATGGGCAGCAACCCCGAGTTCGACCGGCACTTGATGGAGTGGATCAACGTGATTCGCTCCAAGGCCCACCTCGGCGCCCAGCCGCCCAACGAGTTCGTTGCGCTGGATCATCTGTTGCACGACATGCGCCTGTACAAGTCGGCGGCGGAAGTGAAGGTCATGCGCGAGGCGGCGCAGATTTCCGCGCGCGCCCACGTACGCGCCATGCAGGCCAGCCGTGCCGGCCTGCATGAGTTCAGCCTGGAAGCCGAGCTCGACTACGAATTCCGCAAGGGCGGGGCGAAGATGCCGGCGTATGGCTCCATCGTCGCTTCAGGCCGCAATGCCTGCATTCTTCACTACCAGGAAAACGATGCTCCGCTCAAGGACGGCGATCTGGTGCTGATCGACGCCGGTTGTGAAATCGACTGCTATGCCAGCGACATCACCCGGACTTTCCCGGTCAGCGGCCGGTTTTCGCCCGAGCAGAAGGCGATCTATGAACTGGTGCTCGAAGCCCAGTACGCCGCCTTCGCCGCGATAGGTCCAGGCAAGCACTGGAACCAGGCGCACGAGGCCACGGTCCAGGTGATTACGGCAGGGCTGGTGAAGCTGGGGCTGTTGCGTGGGGAGGTGGAACAGTTGATCGCCGATGAGGCGTACAAACCGTTCTACATGCATCGCGCGGGTCACTGGCTGGGCATGGACGTGCACGACGTCGGCGACTACAAGGTCGGCGGCGAATGGCGGGTGCTTGAAACGGGCATGGCCCTGACCGTGGAGCCGGGGATCTATATCTCCCCGGAAAATCATGACGTCGCGAAGAAATGGCGAGGTATCGGTGTGCGAATCGAAGATGACGTGGTCGTGACCCGGAACGGGTGCGAGATCCTGTCCGGCGGCGTGCCCAAGACCGTCGCTGAAATCGAGGCCTTGATGGCCGCCACGCGGGATCAGGTGGCATGAGCCGCTTCAATATCGCCATCGTTGGCGGTGGACTGGTCGGCGCCAGCCTCGCGCTGTCTCTTCAGGCGGGCGCCAAGGCGCGCGGCTGGAAGATCGTGCTGATCGAACCCTTCGCGCCGGGCGAGACCTGGCAGCCGAGCTACGATGCCCGTTCTTCGGCATTGTCGTTCGGCACGCGACGTATCTACGAACGGCTTGGCCTGTGGTCGCAGATTTCCCGGCGCGCCGAGCCGATCATGCAAATCCAGGTGTCCGACCGGGGCCGCTTCGGCGCCACGCGCCTGTCGGCGATGGAAGAAGGCGTGCCGGCGCTGGGCTACGTGGTTGAAAACGCCTGGCTCGGCCAATCCCTGTGGGCCGGTCTGGACAAAGACGTCATCAGCTGGCGTGTACCGGCCGAAGTCCGCAGCATGCAAGCTGTGGCCGGCGGCTACCGACTGACCCTGGACGACGACACCGAACTGGAATGCGATCTGGCGATCCTGGCCGACGGTGGTCGATCTACCTTGCGCGAACAGCTGGGTATCGCCGTTCGCCATCAGCCGTACGACCAGCACGCGCTGATCGCCAACATCACCCCGAGCGAAGCCCATTGCGGACAGGCGTTCGAACGTTTCACCGAAGACGGGCCGATGGCGCTGTTGCCATTGCCCGAGAACCGCTGTGCGCTGGTCTGGACGCGCACCGCGAACGATACGCGCCGTCTTGCCGCGCTGGACGATCGCAGCTTCCTTGGCGAACTGCAGGACGTATTCGGCTACCGGCTGGGCACCCTGCGTCAAGTCGGAGCGCGACATATCTACCCACTGGCGCTGATCGAAGCCGAAGAGCAGGTGCGCTCGCATCTGGTCATTCTCGGCAACGCGGCTCACAGCCTGCATCCGATTGCCGGACAAGGCTTCAACCTGTCTCTGCGCGATGCCGACGCATTGGCCGACACCTTGCTCGGCAGCGATGCCCCGCTGGGGGACCTGTCCACGTTGCAGATTTACCGTGACCGGCAGCGTCTGGATCAGCAACTGACGGTGGGTTTCTCGGACAAGGTGACCCGCCTGTTCGGCAGCAAGCATTCGACCATCGCTGCTGGACGCAATCTCGGCCTTCTGGGCCTTGACCTGTTGCCGCCGGCCAAGCGCTGGTTCGCCCGGCAGGCGATGGGCCTGGGGACCCGGCCCGATGTCTGACGCCCCGACTCTTCACACACGAGACCGAACCTGCATGGAAACACGCGCTGATGTGCTGATCGTCGGAGCTGGAATGGTCGGCAGCGCCCTGGCTTTGGCCCTGCGCGACAGCGGCCTGAATATCGTCGTGCTCGACGGCGGCTCTGTCAGCGTCAAGCCATTCGATCCGCAGTCCGCCTTTGAGCCTCGCGTCAGCGCTTTGTCTGCCGCGAGTCAGAGAATTCTGCAACGTCTGCAAGCCTGGGACGGCATCGCTTCGCGCCGGATCAGTCCTTATGCGCAGATGCACGTCTGGGACGGCAGCGGCACCGGTCATATCCAGTTTTCCGCCTCTAGCGTTCACGCCGACGTGCTTGGGCATATCGTCGAAAACCGGGTGGTACAGGATGCACTGCTGGATCGTCTGCACGAAAGCGATATCGGATTGCTGGGCAATGCCCGGCTGGAACAGATGCGTCATTCCGGCGACGACTGGCTGCTGACCCTGGCAGACGGCCGGCAATTCCGCGCGCCGCTGGTGATCGCTGCGGATGGCGGCAATTCCGCGGTCCGTCGCCTGACCGGGACGCCTACCCGTGAATGGGATTACATGCACCATGCCATCGTGACCAGCGTGCGCTGCGCCGAATCCCACGACCGAACGGCCTGGCAACGCTTCACCGACGACGGCCCGCTGGCTTTCCTGCCACTGGAACGTGGCGATGAACACTGGTGTTCGATCGTCTGGTCGGTGACACCTTTGCAGGCCGAACGCCTGATGGCGCTGGACGACGAACGCTTCTGCGAGGCACTGGAGCAGGCGTTCGAAGGACGTCTCGGCCAGGTGATCGCGGCCGATCCCCGGCTGTGCGTGCCGCTGCGTCAACGGCATGCCAAACGCTACGTAGCGCAGGGCCTGGCCCTGATCGGCGATGCCGCCCACACCATCCATCCGTTGGCGGGACAGGGCGTGAATCTCGGTTTTCTGGATGCGGCCGTCCTTGCCGAAGTGCTCCAGCACGCGGTTTCGCGCGGCGAGAACGTCGCCGATGCGCGGGTGCTCAGTCGCTACGAACGCCGACGCATGCCGCACAACCTGGCGCTGATGGCGGCGATGGAAGGCTTCGAACGCCTGTTCCAGACCGATCGCCTGCCGGTCCGCTGGCTGCGCAATACGGGTCTGAAGGTGGTCAACAGGCTTCCCGAGGCCAAAGCGCTGTTCGTGCGCGAGGCGCTGGGGTTGTCGGGCGATTTGCCGGAATTGGCGCGGGTGTAGGAGCCAGCTTGCTGGCGATGATTTGCACGGGATGACTAACATTTCGCAACATCCTGTAACGCCTCGATACCCTCTTCGATTGAGATAGGAAATGGGATTCACTACCATTTCGCCTCATTTTGCGAAGCGAGAAACTCCCATGCAGGCAAGCAAGCGAATTCTGGCTGCGTTGGCGCTGACCCTTCTGGCTGGCGCCGCCCAGGCCGAAGATGAAGTCGTGGTGTATTCGTCCCGGATCGACGAGCTGATCAAGCCGGTCTTCGACGCCTACACCGCCAAGACCGGCGTGAAGATCAAGTTCATCACCGACAAGGAAGCGCCTTTGATGCAGCGCATCAAGGCCGAGGGTGAGAACGCAACCGCCGACCTGCTGCTGACGGTCGATGCCGGCAACCTCTGGCAAGCCGAGCAAATGGGCATCCTGCAGCCATTCATCACGCCGGCGATCGAAGCCAACATCCCCCCACAATACCGTTCATCCACACAGGGCTGGACCGGACTGAGCCTGCGCGCTCGTACCATCGCTTACTCGACCGATCGCGTTAAGCCCGCCGAGCTGACGACGTACGAGGCGCTGGCCGACAAGAACTGGGAAGGGCGCCTGTGCCTGCGGACCGCCAAGAAGGTCTATAACCAGTCGCTGACCGCGACCCTGATCGAAACTCACGGCGCCGAAGCTTCCGAGAAGATTCTCAAGGGCTGGGTCAATAACCTGTCCACCGATGTCTTCTCGGACGATATCGCGGTACTGGAAGCGATCAACGCGGGACAATGCGACGTCGGTATCGTGAACTCCTACTACTACGGCCGCCTGCACAAGCAGAACCCCGATCTGGCGGTGAAGCTGTTCTGGCCGAATCAGTCCGACCGGGGCGTGCACGTCAATCTGTCGGGTATCGGCCTGACCAAGTACGCCCCGCATCCTGAGGCTGCAAAAGCGCTGGTCGAGTGGATGACGGGCCCGGAGGCGCAGAAGATCTTTTCCGGCGTGAATCAGGAGTTCCCGGCCAACCCCAAGGTCCAGCCTTCCGAAGAAGTGGCGAGCTGGGGTTCGTTCAAGGCGGACACCATTCCTGTCGAGGTGGCGGGCAAGCGCCAAGCCGAAGCGATTCGCATGATGGATCGTGTGGGCTGGAACTGATTCAATACCCGCGCTACCTCCCTGCAGGAAATTACCGGTAGGAGCGGATTTATCCGCGAAAAGTCGGCACGGTCTTGATCCGTGACGCCTTCACGTCCGCTCCTTCGCTCCGCGGGATCCATCCCACCTCTGCCTGAGTCCACTCCTTTGGCCCATCCTGCCCAGCGTCGCTGGTATCCCCTGGTTTTCGCCATCGCCGCGTTGGTGCTTCTGCCGCTGAGTGTACTGGTGCTGTCGTGGGAAAGCGTCGACAGGGAAATCTGGTCGCATCTGCTCGACACTCAGATGACGCGTCTGTTGGGCAACACCCTGACGCTGATCGTGGGGGTTGGTGTAGGCGTAACCTTGCTGGGCGTGAGTCTGGCCTGGCTGACCAGCCTGTGCGAATTCCCCGGCCGGCGCTGGCTGGACTGGGCGCTGATGCTGCCGTTTGCCATTCCGGCTTACGTACTTGCCTTCGTCTTTGTAGGTCTGCTGGACTTTGCCGGGCCGGTGCAGAGCCTGTTGCGAGAATGGTTCGGCACCGGGCTGCGTCTGCCGCGCGTCCGTTCTACCGGCGGGGTCATTCTGGTCTTGGTGCTGGTGTTCTATCCGTACGTATATCTGCTGGCGCGTACCGCATTTCTCGCTCAGGGCAAAGGCTTGATGGAAGCTGCCCGGGTACTCGGACAATCGCCTCTGCAAGCGTTCTGGCGAGTGGCGTTGCCGATGGCCCGGCCGGCCATCGGCGCGGGCGTGGCGCTTGCCCTGATGGAAACGCTGGCCGATTTCGGCGCGGTGTCGGTGTTCAATTTCGACACCTTCACCACTGCCATCTACAAGACCTGGTACGGATTCTTCAGCCTGTCCAGCGCAGCGCAACTGGCGAGTCTGTTGCTGCTGGCCGTCATGGTGGTGCTGTACGGCGAACGCCGGGCGCGAGGCGCCAGTCGCCCGACCAATGAACGACCGCGCGGCAAGGCTTTGTATCACCTGCATGGCGTCAAGGCGCTGGCTGCAACGGGCTGGTGTGGGCTGGTCTTTCTCTGCGCTTTCGTCGTCCCGGTGCTGCAACTGATCGTCTGGGTCTGGCAACGCGGCCGTTTCGACCTTGACGAGCGCTACACCGGGCTGATCCTTCATACCCTGTATCTGGGCGGGATGGCCGCGCTGATCACGGTCGGCGTTGCGCTGATCCTGGCCTTCGCACGGCGGATGGCGCCCACCACCGCGATCCGCTCGGGCGTCAGCCTTGCCAACCTTGGCTACGCGCTGCCTGGCTCGGTGCTGGCGGTGTCGATCATGCTCGCTTTCAGCTACCTGGATCGCGTGCTGGTCATTCCGTTGTCCGCCTGGCTGGGCGGTGCCGGCAAGCCGCTGCTGCTGGGCAGTCTGTCGGCCTTGTTGCTGGCTTATCTGGTGCGCTTCATCGCAGTGGCTTACGGGCCGCTGGAAAACAGCCTGGCCCGCATTCGTCCGTCCTTGCCGGAAGCAGCCCGCAGCCTAGGGGTCAGCGGCCCGAGGCTGTTTGTGAAGGTCTATCTGCCATTGCTCGTGCCGGGTGCACTGAGTGCCGCGCTGCTCGTCTTCGTGGATGTGCTCAAGGAAATGCCTGCCACGCTGCTCATGCGGCCGTTTGGCTGGGACACGCTGGCGGTGCGAATTTTCGAGATGACCAGCGAAGGCGAATGGGCGCGTGCCGCGCTGCCGGCCCTGACCCTGGTACTGGTGGGGCTGCTGCCGGTCATCGGGCTGATCCGGCGTTCGGCCCGACAGATCGGTTAGGTGCGGGTCTCCCCCCTTGCGGCTACAATGCGCCGCAATCGGTGCAGTCTGTCAGACTATTCGATAAGCCATCATGCGCTGCAAACCCCGAATCACGGGGGCTTGTCGGTCATCTGACGGTCCGCACCCTCGCCACGCCCGGAAGGAGAAACCCATGGGACAGCGTACCCCACTCTTTGACCTGCACCTCGCGCTCGGCGCGAAGATGGTCGATTTCGGTGGTTGGGACATGCCGTTGCATTATGGATCGCAAGTCGAGGAGCACCATCAGGTGCGCCGCGATTGCGGGGTGTTCGACGTCTCTCACATGCGTGTGATCGACGTGATCGGCAGTCAGGCCAAAGCCTGGCTGCGCTATCTGCTCGCCAACGATGTCGACCGCCTCAAGAGTACCGGTCGCGCACTGTACAGTGCGATGCTGGACGTGGGTGGCGGGATCATCGATGACATGATCGTGTACCTGACGACCGCCGGATATCGCTTGGTGGTCAACGCGGCGACCGGCGCGAAAGATCTCGAATGGATGCACTCCCAGCGGGCGGGTTTCGATGTTCAGCTCGTTCCCCGCGATGAAATGGCGATGCTGGCGATCCAGGGGCCGCGCGCCAGGGCCAGGATCGCCGAGCTGGTCAGCAGCGCCCGTGCCGAGTTGATCCATCAGCTCCAGCCTTTCGAAGGCCGCGACGACGGCGACTGGTTCATCGCGCGTACCGGTTACACCGGGGAAGACGGGCTGGAGATCATGCTGCCCGCCGGTCAGGCGCCCGGTTTCTTCAACGATCTGGTGGGCGCGGGCATTTCTCCGGTGGGCCTCGGCGCACGCGATACGCTGCGGCTGGAGGCCGGTATGAACCTTTACGGCCAGGACATCGACGAGAGCGTATCACCGCTGGTGTCGAACATCGCCTGGTCGGTGGCTTGGGAGCCGACCGAACGCGACTTCATCGGGCGCGCGGCATTGCAGGCCGAACGCGAGCGTGGCGTGGCGTTCAAACTGGTCGGCCTGGTGCTGGAAGAGCGCGGCGTGCTGCGGGCGCGCCAGGTCGTGCGTGTCGCAGAAATTGGCGAAGGAGAGATCACCAGTGGTAGTTTCTCGCCTACGCTAAGCAAATCGATTGCCTTGGCCCGCGTCCCCACGGCGACGGCTGACCGCGCCGAGGTGGAAATCCGCGGCAAATGGTATCCCGTGCGGGTGGTCCGGCCGGCGTTCGTGCGCCATGGCAAGGTCCTTATCTAACCTATCTGGCGGGTTTCCGCTGACTCGATGTAGAGGATGACTAAATGAGCAATATTCCCGCCGAACTGCGCTTCGCCGAAAGCCATGAATGGGCCCGTATGGAGTCCGACGGTACCGTGACCGTTGGCATCTCCGACCATGCACAGGAAGCACTGGGCGATGTGGTGTTCGTGGAATTGCCGGAAGTCGGCAAGGTCTTCGCCGTTGGCGATGCTGCCGGAGTGGTCGAGTCCGTGAAGGCGGCTTCGGACATCTATTCGCCGGTGGCCGGCGAGGTGACCGCCGTCAACGACAAGCTGGGCGATGCGCCTGAGTTGCTCAACAGCGAGCCCTACGACGCCTGGATCTTCAAGATCAAGCCGTCCGATGCCGGTGGTGACCTGGACAAACTGCTGGACGCCGCTGGCTACAAGAGCGTGATCGGCGAGTAAGTCTGCCGGAAATGAAAATGCCGCTTCGATGAGCGGCATTTTTTTGCCTGGAAGAACGCTTATTGGTTCTCGGCAACCAGGTTCTTGGCCAGGATGGCGTTCGCCAGTTCCATGTCCGACGCCTTCAGGTCTGGATTGTCCTGACGAACCTGCTTGATGGCGGCTTCCAGGAACGGACCGCGAATGTTGCCTTCGCTGGCGACGAAACTGCCTGCATCGTCCTGCGCGGCGACGATCAGCTTGTGGTCACGGAAGGTGAGGTAGGTCGACGCGGTGGTCGCGCCCGAGGACAGTACGTCCCGCCAGAAACTGTCGGCCATCGCTGACTCGACTGGAAGAGATAGCAAGGCGCATGCAGCAACAGCTAACTTGAGACGCATGATCAGTACTCCAACTGTGGTTGTTCTGATCCGTTGGATAGCCGCTGCGCTGGACTAGTTCAATAAGCGTTCTAGTGGATCGCCAGCAAGCTGGCTCCTACACATTCACCCGTAGGAGCCAGCTTGCTGGCGATCCTTCTGGCTGGCGATAATCACCGCTGCTCGCTCTGCGGCGTGACGCGCAACACTTCCTCCAGCGTGGTCAGCCCCGCTGACACCTTTTGCGCGCCTGACAGGCGCAGGCTGCGCATGCCTTCCTTGAACGCCTGACGGCGCATCGCAGTCAGGTCAAGGTCGGCTGAGATCAGCGCTTTGACGTTATCCGACATCAGCATGATCTCGTAGACCCCGGCGCGACCCTTGTAGCCGGTGTCCCGGCATTCCACGCAGCCGACCGCCTGATGCGCGCCGCTCGGAACGGGCGCTTGCCAGGGGCGTGTGAGGGTCTGCCAATCGGTTTCGTTGAGGTTGATCGGCGCCTTGCAGTACGGGCACAGCGTACGCACCAGGCGCTGAGCCATGACGCCCAGCACTGTCGCCTTGAGCAGGTAATGCGGCACGCCAAGCTCCAGCAGGCGACTGATGGCGCTCGGCGCATCGTTGGTGTGCAGGGTGGAGAGCACCAGATGCCCGGTTAGCGCGGCCTGAATCGCCATTTCAGCGGTTTCCAGATCCCGGATCTCGCCAATCATGATGATGTCCGGGTCCTGCCGCATCAGTGCTCGTACTCCGCTGGCGAAGGTAAGGTCGATGTTGTGCTGGACCTGCATCTGGTTGAAGGCCGGCTCGACCATCTCGATGGGATCCTCGATGGTGCACAGATTGACCTCGGCGGTCGCCAGTTTCTTGAGCGTGGTGTAGAGAGTAGTGGTCTTGCCCGAACCGGTCGGGCCGGTCACCAGAATGATGCCGTTGGGCTGGCGGGTCATTTCCTGCCAGCGACGCAGGTCGTCACTGGAAAATCCCAGCTGATCGAAATTCTTCAGCAGCACCTCGGGGTCGAAGATCCGCATGACCATTTTTTCGCCGAACGCGGTGGGCAGCGTGGACAGCCGTAGCTCGACCTCACCGCCCGCGGGCGTCGCGGTCTTGACCCGCCCGTCCTGAGGCTTGCGCTTTTCCGCGACGTTCATGCGGCCCAGGCTTTTCAACCGGCTGACGACTGCCATGACCACTTGCGGCGGAAACTGATAGACGTTGTGCAACACCCCGTCGATGCGGAAACGGACCGTGCCTTGCTCACGGCGCGGCTCGATATGAATATCGCTGGCGCGCTGCTGGAAGGCGTACTGGAACAGCCAGTCCACGATGTTGACGATATGCGCGTCATTGGCATCAGGCTCCTGGTCGCCGGAGCCCAGCTTGAGCAGCTGCTCGAAGTTGCCAAGATTGCTGATCTTCTGCTCGGCGGAGTTGGCTCCGCTTACCGATTTGGCCAGCCTGAAAAACTCGAGCGCGACGCGCTGGATGTCCACCGGATTGGCGACCACACGCTTGATCGGCAACTTCAGGACATGAGCGAGATCTGCCTCCCATGAATTGACGTAGGGCTGGGCGCTGGCGATGGTCACGGCCTCGCGGTCGATCGCCACCGCGAGGATCTTGTGGCGCTGCGCAAAGGCGTAGGACATCAGCGGCGTCACCGCCGTGACGTTGATCTTCAACGGGTCGATGCGCATGTAGGGCTGGCCGCATTGCTCCGCCAGCCAGGCGGTCAGCGTTTCCAGATCCAGTCGCCGGCCTGGTCGCTTGAGATTGTCGAACTGCAGCGAGGCAAGGAATTCGAGCGGATGCAGCTGAATGTTCGCGGCGCTGCGTCGTTGCGTGATTGCCGTTTCGGCGTCGTCCTGCGCCAGATATTCCTGGGCCACCAGGTCACGCAACAGGTCATTGAGATCCAGCCAGCGATCCTGGGACGAGGGGGCGAGAACTGCCATGCGCGCTCCTTGAACTTATCATCGTAAAACCGATGAGCAAGAGTAGCGCCCCGGCAGCATCCAGCGATCTTCGCTGTATGACTGGCGGTTTCGAAGAAATGGCGTTCAGCCAGCCGCCAGGGCAACGTGAGGTTGTAGAGGGTGGACTGAATCGAGCTGAGTCAGTTCTACCGAGCATACATCGATAAGGTTGCGCATTTTCTCACCAATGACCTGCGCGCGGTGCCAGCTCAGCCCGTCGACCGTCATATCGATCAGCAGCAGATCCTCATCGCGAACCACGCCCACTTCCTTCGGCACCAGGTATTGCATGGCAAGAAAGTTGAGCACCTGGCAGAGCAGGGCGGGTTCGGCATGGGCCACGACTTTGTAACTCGCACCGCAATGGATCGCGTTGCCGGCCCAGCTGTCAGGGCGATGTGCAGGGGCATTCACGGCTTCAAGAGTGGGCATGGGAGGATCTCCGGATGGGTGAAGCCAGTCTTGCATGCCGCGGCAGAAACTTCTGGTCTATGATCGACTTATTTCAGTGTTTTACGAATTGATGATGCGCCTAGGTGCGAAAATTGGAATTGATTATGTCGACAGAGCTGGACAGCTATGACCGAAGGATTCTGGAACTGTTGCAGGAGGACGCTTCGCTTTCCAGCGCCCAGATCGCCGAGCAGGTCGGACTGTCCCAGTCGCCTTGCTGGCGCAGGATTCAACGGCTCAAGGACGAAGGCGTCATTCGCAGGCAGGTGACGCTGCTGGACCGCAAGAAGATCGGCCTGAATACGCAGATCTTCGCTGAGGTCAAACTCAACGCCCACGGGCGCTCCAACTTCACCGAATTCACGGATTCGATCCGGGGCTTCCCGGAAGTGCTGGAGTGCTACGTATTGATGGGGTCGGTGGACTTTCTGCTGCGCATCGTTACGCCCGATATCGAAGCGTATGAGCGATTCTTCTTCGAAAAGCTGTCGCTGGTGCCGGGGATTCAGGAAGTGAATTCGACTGTGGCGCTGTCGGAGATCAAATCGACGACCAGTTTGCCGTTGGCCAAGTAACCTCACGGAACAAAATAATCGCCAGCAAGCTGGCTCCTACGGTGTAGGAGCCAGCTTGCTGGCGATCCCTATCTGTTACAAACGCAACAGCGCCTTCCAGCCCCGGCTCTGGTTGACGGCCATCGCCTGCTGAACACGTGCGTCAAGGACTTCATCGCTGATGTCCAGCCGCGCCAGTTCTTCGAGCTTGTTCATTTCGCCATACAAACGATCCAGTTCCGGCAGCTCCAGCGCGCCGCGGGCCCAGTGTAGCCAGGCCTGAATACGCTCGATCCTCGGCAACTGTTCGGCCAGATCTTCCGGTTGCTGCTGGTAACGGTCCAGTTGCAGCGCTGTCGCTTCATCGGCGAGCAGGCGTGGCAGCCAGCTGTACAGCAGCGCCGCGCCCTGGCGGTTGCCGCGGTTGCTGCGCTCGGCGGTCCAGCCGCGCTCGAGCAGCCAGCGCGAAGTCGTCAGCGAGAATTCGCCCCAGCGCGGATCGAGCAGCTCTTCGAGAAATTGTTCATGCGCGGCACTGCGCACGTCGGCATCTTCCCGGCCAACCTGAACCAGCGGCCGCCAGTCCTCAAGCAGGGCGTCCAGTGCCGAGCGCAACTGCGCGGTGGTTGCACGAGGCGCCGCCTGGCCCAGGCTGCCGGTCAACGCGCGAAGCTCGGCAAGCACTTCGACCCAGTCCTGAAGCAGGCGCCAGTGACCGTTGAAACGGTACTGCTCGGCCAGACGTTGACTGCTACCCAGCAGATGCCAGGCCAGTGCCGAATAAGCATCGTCCACCGGGGTCTCGGCGGAGAGCTCAGGCGCCGGCAGAGTCACCGAATAGCTGCTCGCATCCAAAAGACGATAACCCCGTTCTGCCTTGCTGATGTCGCACGGCATCAGCGGCAGTGTCGCGGCCAGTTCGGCAGCCAGTTCCAGCAGCGCGGCCGGTTCGCCTTCGCGAAGTTCCAGTTCCAGCTCGCAGATTTCCTCTTTCAGCTTGCCCGCCACGACCTGGCCAAGATCCAGAGCGGCTTCGATGACCACTTTGGTCTTGCCGCGGCCCCAGGCGATTTCGGCTTTCTCGCGAACGAAATCGGTGCTGAACAAAGGCTTGATGGTTTTCTTGTCCAGGTCCGCCAGCTGCTCGGGCCAGAAATCGCCCTCCAGCTTTTTCAGGTCCAGTTTGGCCTTGGGCAGATCCCAGTTGTATTCGTTGCGCTCGGACAGCCCCGCCACGCTCTGGCCACGGGTTTTCATGGTCTGGATGACCTGATCGCCGTCGCGGCGGATGCGCAGCGCGACCTTGGCCTGGGCCAGTTCTCGCTCCGGCGTGTCGAAATACTGGTTCGACAGGTCATGGCGCTCCCAGCCACTCTTGTTGCGCTTCTTGAGCAGCGGGTGTTCACGCAGGGCAGCGAGGGTCTCGCGGCTGACGCGGAGTTTGATTTCTGTTTCTTTGTGCATGGCCGGGGGAATCCAAACGCTGATGCTGATGACGGAAGCGCAGACCATTGATGCATGGCTGCCAAGGGCGTCAGTGTACAGGACATGGCCGGTAACGGTTTATTAGTGGGCCGTGATGCCCCTATGATGGGGCGTGTCTCGACCCGACCCCAGGAAGCGCCCATGCCCTTGCCGTCCATGAAAGACCAGTTCGCCGCCTTGATCGCCACACCCTCGGTGAGTTGCACTCAGCCTTCCCTGGACCAGTCCAACCGCCCCGTGATCGATCTGCTGGCGGGCTGGCTGGGGGATCTGGGGTTTGCGTGCGATATCCAGCAGGTGTCGCCAGGCAAGTTCAATCTGCTCGCGACCCTCGGCTCGGGTCCTGGTGGCCTGGTGCTGGCCGGTCACAGCGACACGGTCCCATATGACGACGCGCTGTGGAGCACCGATCCGTTGAAGCTGACCGAAGTCGATGGCCGCTGGGTAGGACTTGGCAGCTGCGACATGAAAGGCTTCTTTGCCCTGGTCATCGAGGCGGTGCGTGGCGTGCTGGACCAGCCGTTCCGTCAGCCGCTGCTGGTGCTTGCTACCTGTGACGAAGAAAGCTCGATGGCTGGCGCCCGCGCCCTGGCAGACGCCGGACGCCCGCTCGGCCGGGCGGCGGTGATCGGTGAGCCGACCGGCCTGAAGCCGATTCGCCTGCACAAGGGCGTGATGATGGAACGGATCGACATTCTCGGGCGCAGCGGACATTCCTCCGACCCGAGCCTGGGTCACAGCGCGCTGGACGCCATGCACGACGTCATGACCGAGCTGCGCGGTTTGCGCAACCAGTGGCAGCTCGAATACCGCAATCCGCAGTTCACCGTGCCGCAGCCGACCCTCAACCTGGGCTGCATCCACGGCGGCGACAACCCCAACCGGATCTGCGGCCAATGCTCGCTGGAGTTCGACCTGCGCCCGTTGCCGGGGATGGACCCGCAGGTGCTGCGCGGGGCGATCATGCACAAGCTGCGTCCTTTGGCCGAGCAGCATCAGGTGCAGATCGACTTTGCCCCGCTGTTTCCCGAATGCGCACCGTTCGAGCAGTCCGCCGACGCAGAACTTGTCCGCGTCGCGGAACGTCTGACCGGCCATACGGCGGAGGCGGTAGCATTTGGCACCGAAGCGCCTTATCTTCAACGCCTTGGCTGCGAAACGCTGGTACTCGGCCCGGGCGACATTGCCTGTGCACACCAGCCCGGCGAACACCTCGAAATGTCACGCTTGCAGCCTACAGTGCGTCTGTTACGCCAGTTGATCGAACATTATTGCCTGAGCCCGCGATAAAGCGGCCCAGGCACTGACCCCGGGGCATTATCCCCGGCATCCACCAGAGGAGCGCGCGCGTGTTGCCAGGCCTGTCACGACGATAACCACCACAACGTTGTGCGTGTTTTTGTCTTTCGTCCCTTTTTCACAGGCTGTTGCTGTCATGCCCGATTACGTTAACTGGCTCCGCCACGCGTCTCCCTATATCAATGCCCACCGCGATTGCACGTTCGTCGTCATGTTGCCTGGCGAAGGCGTAGCGCATCCAAATTTCGGCAATATCGTTCACGACCTTGTCCTGTTGCATAGCCTGGGCGTGCGGCTGGTACTGGTGCACGGCTCGCGCCCGCAGATCGAAAGCCGCTTGAGCCAGCGCGGCATCACGCCTCGCTTCCATCGCGACCTGCGGATCACCGACGCCGAAACCCTCGACTGCGTGATCGACGCGGTCGGCCAGCTGCGTATCTCCATCGAAGCGCGCTTGTCGATGGACATGGCGGCGTCACCGATGCAGGGCTCGCGTTTGCGGGTGACCAGCGGCAACGTCGTGACGGCCCGCCCGATTGGCGTGCTGGAAGGCGTCGATTACCAGCACACCGGCGAAGTGCGTCGGGTCGACCGCAAGGGGATCAACCGGTTGCTGGACGAGCGGCATATCGTGCTGCTGTCGCCGCTGGGCTACTCGCCCACGGGTGAAATCTTCAATCTGGCCTGCGAAGACGTCGCGACCCGCGCTGCGGTCGATCTGGGCGCCGACAAGCTGTTGCTGTTCGGTGCCGAGACCGGCCTGCTGGACGAGCAGGGCCGTCTGGTCCGCGAACTGCGGCCACAGCAAGTGCCCGCGCATTTGCAGCGCCTGGGCAGCAATTACCAGGCAGAACTGCTGGACGCGGCGGCCGAGGCCTGTCGCGGCGGTGTAGGGCGCAGTCATATCGTCAGCTATGCCGAAGACGGCGCGCTGTTGAACGAGCTGTTCACCCGCAACGGCGGCGGCACCCTGGTCGCCCAGGAACAGTTCGAATCGATTCGTGAAGCGGCAATCGAGGATGTCGGCGGTCTGATGGACCTGATCACGCCGCTGGAAGAGCAGGGCATTCTGGTGCGTCGCTCACGGGAAGTGCTGGAGCGCGAGATCGAGCAGTTCAGTGTGGTCGAGCGTGAAGGTCTGATCATCGCCTGTGCGGCGCTGTATCCTATCGCCGATTCGGAGGCGGGCGAACTGGCCTGTCTGGCCGTCAATCCCGAATACCGCCACGGCGGTCGCGGCGACGAGTTGCTGGAGCGCATCGAGAACCGCGCCAGGGCGGCGGGCATCAAGACCCTGTTCGTGCTCACCACCCGCACCGCCCACTGGTTCCGCGAGCGTGGCTTCGAGCCGAGCAGCGTAGACCGCCTGCCGAGTGCCCGAGCGTCGCTTTACAACTTCCAGCGCAATTCCAAGATTTTCGAGAAGGCGTTGTAGCCGCTGTCCCGCGATTCTCTGTTTTACATCTGGAATGCGCTGTCGCGAGCAAGCTCCCTCCCACGGTCGTATGCATACCCTTTGTGGGAGGGACCTTGGTCGCGACGGGGTCGACGCGACCTGTCAGGTATCAATCAGGTACTGATCGCCAGAATGCTCGCCTGATAGGCACCCACGAACGTATCGAAATCCACCACTTCCTCAGTGGCTTCGAGCTGCGCCTGTTCTTCTAGAGAGCTTTTCGCGACGGCCTCGAAACGCGCCTGTTCGGTGTCGCTCAGCGGCGTGCTGCGGAAATAATCAGCATGCAGCTTGCTCTGGCGTAGCGAGAACGCCGCGAAACTCTCGTTGTTCGCCCTCATGCTGGCCAGCACTCGTGCAGATGGCGTCAATGCCGAGTCGTCGACCTTGGCCTGCTGCGCGGCGATGGACATGCGGTGCTCGTCGATGCCCTGCGCCTGATCCAGCAGCTGCGCGATAGGCGCGATTTCCTTGAGCAGTTCCTCGGCCCAGGCCTTGAGTTCGACCGGCGCGTTGTTGCGCATCAGCGTCAGGCCCGGACGGCGGCCTTCCTTGACCACGGTCAGGAAGTTCGCATTGGCATTGCCGCATTCATGGCTCGCCAGTTGAGGGCTCTCCTGCAGCGCACAGAACAGCACGAAGGCGTCGATGAAGCGCGACTCTTCCAGACTGATGCCGGTCGGCAGAAACGGGTTGATATCCAGGCAGCGCACTTCGACGTACTGCACGCCCCGCGCCATCAGGGCCTGGATCGGACGCTCGCCCGAGTAGGTCACGCGCTTGGGACGAATGTTGGAGTAGTACTCGTTTTCGATCTGCAGCACGTTGGTGTTGAGCTGCACCCACTCGCCCTGTTCATCGTGCGTGCCGACCTTCACGTAATCCGGATACGGCGTCGCGACGGCACGGCGCAGGCTGTCGGTGTAGCTTTCCAGGTCGTTGTAGCAGGGCGTGAGACCCGCCTGCGCATTGCTCTGATACCCCAGATCGCTCATGCGCAGGCTGGTGGCGTATGGCAGATACAGGGTATTGGCGTCGAACTGCTCCAGCTGATGCGCCCGGCCACGCAGGAAGCCCGCATCCAGCGCGGGCGAGGCGCCGAACAGGTACATCAGCAGCCAGCTGTAGCGCCGGAAGTTGCGGATCAATGCGATGTAGGCGTGGGACTGGTAATCCCGATCGTCGCCGGCGAAAGACTCGGTCTGGCGCAGCAGCGTCCAGACGCTCTCGGGCAGCGAGAAATTGTAATGAATGCCGGCAATGCACTGCATGGTCTTGCCGTAGCGCAAGGCCAGGCCCTTGCGATAGACGTATTTGAGCTTGCCGATGTTGGACGTGCCGTAATACGCGATCGGAATGTCTTCTTCGGCCGGCAGCGGGCAGGGCATCGACGGGCTCCAGAGCAGCTCGTCACCCAGCTTGCTGTAGGCGAAGCGATGAATCCGGTCAAGGCTGGCCAGCGTCTCGGCCGGGTCCTTGAGCGCGGGAGTGATGAACTCCAGCAGCGATTCGGAATAGTCGGTCGTGATCTGATCGTTGGTCAGCGCCGAGCCCAGTGCCTGGGGATGCGGTGTGCGAGCCAGCTCCGCCTGATCGGTGACGCGCAGGCATTCACGTTCGATACCATGCAGACACTGCTCCAGCAGGGAGAGGTTGTTGCGCTCGCCGAGCAAAGCCAGGCGGCGGTTGAGAAGTTCGCTCAAGGTGGAATCCTTCACGCATCAGTCGCCCCGATATGGGGGTGGACACGACGGTCAACAAGGGGTGAAGAAAGGAATCGGCGTTGTCGCCTGTCTGGTTAGTAACGCCGGTTCGCAATCCGACTTTTCGTCGTACAGCCTGAATGGACACGGCACCACGTCAATGGTGCCGAAATTACCCCAAACAGCCCATGCGCAGCTAGGCTCAGTTGCAACACGCGCTGTCGTCAGACGACAGCGAAGGTGCCTTGAGCCTTGGCGACCAGCTTGTCGCCCTGCACCACCTCGGCTTCGACCACCAGTGTGCGGCGGCCCGCATGCAGGACCTTGGCGGTGCAGGTCACTTCGCCATCCGACACGCCGCGCACATAGTTGATCTTGCATTCGATGGTGACGCTGCGCTGATCGAAGCCGTGGGAGCTGGAGCAGGCCAGGCCCATGGCGATGTCGACGAGGCTGAAGATCGCCCCGCCATGCATCACGTTGCCCCGATTGCGCAGATGCGCCTCAAGCGGCAGGGCGACTTCGGCCACGCCCTCGCCCAGGCTGCGCAACTGGCAGCCGAGCATCTTGAAGTAGGCGCTCTGGGTGAACTCTTCCGGGATATCCATCAACGTTTCTTCAGCTGTTTGGCATTGGCGAACAACGATGCCATGGCATTGTTGGCCGGCGCGGCAGTGGCCGTTTCACGGCGTGGAGCGGAGGATTGTTGACGGGGCAACGAGCCCGGACGGGGACCGCGCGCGCCATCGATCTTCTCGCCCGGCGTATCGCTCATGCGCATCGACAGGCCGACACGCTTGCGTGGAATGTCCACTTCCATGACCTTGACCTTGACCACGTCGCCGGCCTTGACCGCTTCGCGCGGGTCTTTGACGAACTTTTCGGACAGCGCCGAAATGTGCACCAGACCGTCCTGATGGACGCCGATGTCCACAAAAGCGCCGAAGTTGGTGACGTTGGTCACCACGCCTTCGAGGATCATGCCCAGTTTCAGGTCCTTCAAATCCTCGACGCCCTCCTGGAACTCGGCGGTCTTGAACTCGGGACGCGGGTCACGGCCGGGTTTCTCCAGTTCTTGCAGGATGTCGGTGACGGTCGGCAAGCCGAAGGTTTCGTCGGTGAATTTCTTCGGGTCCAGACGCTTGAGGAAAGCGGCATCGCCGATCAGAGAGCGAATATCCCGGTCGGTCTGCGCCGCGATGCGTTGCACCAGTGGATAGGCTTCCGGGTGCACCGCCGAGGAGTCCAGCGGGTTGTCGCCGTTCATGACCCGCAGGAAGCCCGCGGCCTGCTCGAAAGTCTTTTCCCCGAGGCGGCTGACTTTCTTCAGGGCGGCGCGGGTCTTGAACGCACCGTTGGCATCGCGATGGGCGACGATGTTCTGGGCCAGCGTGGTGTTCAGGCCGGAAATCCGCGCCAGCAGCGCCACCGAGGCGGTGTTCACGTCCACGCCCACGGCGTTCACGCAGTCTTCCACCACCGCATCCAGGCCGCGCGCCAGTTTCAGCTGGGAAACGTCGTGCTGGTACTGGCCCACGCCGATGGACTTGGGATCGATCTTGACCAGCTCGGCCAGCGGGTCCTGCAAGCGACGGGCGATGGACACCGCGCCGCGGATCGAAACGTCCAGGTCCGGGAATTCCCGCGCGGCCAGTTCCGAGGCCGAGTACACCGAAGCGCCGGCCTCGGACACCATGACCTTGGTCATCTTCAGGCCTGGGTATTTCTTGATCAGCTCGCCGGCCAGCTTGTCGGTCTCGCGGCTGGCGGTGCCGTTGCCGATGGCGATCAGGTCGACCGAGTGCTTGGCGCAGAGCGCGGCCAGCACGGCGATGGTCTGGTCCCACTGGTTTTTCGGTACGTGAGGGTAGACGGTGGCGTGGTCGAGCAGTTTGCCGGTGGCATCCACCACGGCAACCTTGCAGCCGGTGCGCAGGCCCGGATCCAGGCCCAGCGTGGCACGCGGGCCGGCCGGCGCGGCCAGCAGCAGGTCATGCAGGTTGTGGGCAAAGACATTGATGGCTTCGGTTTCCGCGCCGTCGCGCAGCTCGCCCAGCAGGTCGGTCTCCAGATGGCTGTAGAGCTTGACCTTCCAGGTCCAGCGCACTACTTCGCCCAGCCACTTGTCCGCCGGGCGGTTCTGGTTCTGCAGGCCGAAGCGCTCGGCGATCATCATCTCGCACGGGTGCAGCGTACCGGGCAACTCTTCGCCCACTTTCAGCGCCGAACTCAGTACGCCTTCGTTACGGCCACGGAAAATCGCCAGCGCGCGGTGCGACGGCATGCTCTTGAGAGGCTCGTCGTGTTCGAAGTAGTCGCGAAACTTCGCGCCTTCCTCTTCCTTGCCAGGCACCACGCGGGCGCTGATGACCGCTTCCTGCTTGAGGAAACCGCGCAGTTTGTCGAGCAGCGAAGCGTCTTCGGCAAAGCGCTCCATGAGAATGTATTTGGCGCCTTCGAGCGCGGCCTTGACGTCGGCAACGCCTTTCTCCGCGTTCACGAAGCGCGCGGCTTCGGCGTCAGGCGTCAGGGTCGGGTCGTTGAACAGGCCATCGGCCAGCTCGCCGAGGCCCGCTTCGAGCGCGATCTGGCCTTTGGTGCGGCGCTTCTGCTTGAACGGCAGGTACAGGTCTTCCAGGCGGGTCTTGGTGTCGGCCAGCTTGATATCGCGCGCCAGCTCCGGGGTCAGCTTGCCTTGCTCTTCGATGCTGGCAAGGATGCTGACGCGACGCTCGTCGAGTTCGCGCAGATAGCGCAGGCGCTCTTCCAGATGGCGCAGTTGCGTGTCATCGAGGCTGCCGGTCACTTCCTTGCGATAACGGGCAATGAAGGGCACGGTCGAGCCTTCATCCAGTAGTGCGACGGCCGCTTCGACCTGTTGGGGGCGTACACCGAGCTCTTCGGCGATGCGGCTGTTGATGCTGTCCATAAGACCACCTGGAAATGTGAGCAAAAAACTGGGTTTGGTGCTGTCTGCCTTGCCCGAGCGACGTTCGCCGGCCTCTTGCTTCGCGGCTGGCGAACCGCCGCGGGTCAGGTGTTGCCTGACACCGAGGGCGGCGCATTATACCCGGCGAAGACACCTTGGGGGATCGGGCGACGAGCGCGCACTATTTTGCGCAGTCCGCGCGGGGCGGGTGTGGGTGTGCGTAAAATCTGCTAACAATGCACACGGTGCGCATCACCGCAGCTACGCCATAATGCGCCCCGAGAAAAAAGGAGCATGCGATGAGCAGCACTGCACAAAATGCCGAAGGCGAAAAAATTCTGATCGTCGATGACGATCCGGGACTGAGCAGCCTTCTGGAGCGCTTTTTCACCAGCAAGGGCTATCGGGCCCGCGCCGTGGCCAACGTCGAGCAGATGGACCGCTTGCTGGCACGCGAGGTGTTCAACCTCGTGGTTCTGGACCTGATGCTGCCCGGCGAAGACGGCTTGTCCGCTTGCCGCCGCCTGCGTGCCGCGAACAACCAGGTGCCTATCATCATGCTGACCGCCAAGGGCGACGAGCTGAGCCGGATCAAAGGTCTGGAGCTGGGCGCGGACGACTATCTGGCCAAGCCTTTCAATCCTGACGAGCTGATGGCTCGGGTCAAGGCTGTGTTGCGCCGTCAGGCCGCGCCGGTGCCGGGCGCGCCGGGCAGCGAAGACGAGTCGGTGACCTTCGGCGACTACGAGCTGTCGCTGGCGACCCGTGAGCTCAAGCGTGGCGATGAAGTGCACATGCTCACCACCGGTGAATTCGCGGTCCTCAAGGCGCTGGTCATGCACGCGCGCGAACCGCTGACCCGCGACAAGCTGATGAATCTGGCTCGCGGTCGCGAGTGGGACGCGCTGGAACGCTCCATCGACGTGCAGATTTCCCGTCTGCGCCGCCTGATCGAGCCGGACCCGTCCAAGCCGCGTTATATCCAGACCGTCTGGGGCGTGGGCTACGTGTTCGTTCCCGATGGTGCCGGAAACCGCTGACCGACCGCTTGATCCACCGAGCGCTGAAGTCCTTGCCAGTTACGTCGATAGCCTCAGGGTTATCGGCGTAACTGGTTTTCGCGTATGTAACCCCCGGTTGATCCATGCCCCGCAAATCCTGCGCGCCTGGCTCGTCCTGCAAAGTGTATGGCTGCAGTTATGAAGACTCCGCTCTGGTTCCCGCAAAGCTTTTTCTCCCGCACGCTCTGGCTGGTGCTGATCGTCGTGCTGTTTTCCAAGGCACTGACGCTGGTCTACCTGCTGATGAACGAAGACGTGCTCGTCGACCGGCAGTACAGTCACGGCGTCGCCCTCACGCTGCGCGCCTATTGGGCGGCCAACGAGAACGACCGGGAAACGATCGCCGAAGCAGCGGGGCTGATCCGGGTGGTCGGCGGCGGGGTGCCGGAGGGCGAGCAGCACTGGCCGTACAGCGAGATCTATCAGCGGCAGATGCAGGCCGAGCTGGGCGCCGACACCGAAGTGCGCCTGCGGGTACACGCGCCGCCTGCGTTATGGGTGAGGGCGCCGAGCCTGGGTGACGGCTGGCTGAAAGTACCGCTGTATCCGCATCCGCTGCGCGGCCAGAAAATCTGGAACGTGCTGGGCTGGTTCCTGGCCATCGGCCTGTTGTCCACGGCATCGGCCTGGATTTTCGTGCGCCAGCTCAATCAGCCGCTCAAGCGCCTGGTTTTCGCGGCGCGACAACTGGGCCAAGGGCGTAGCGTACGTCTGCCGGTCAGTGACACGCCCAGCGAAATGACCGAGGTATACCGGGCCTTCAACCAGATGGCGGAAGATGTCGAGCAGGCCGGGCAGGAGCGAGAGCTGATGCTGGCCGGCGTATCGCACGACCTGCGTACGCCGTTGACCCGGCTGCGGCTGTCGCTGGAGCTGATGAATCACAACGAATTCAGCGAAGACATGGTTCGCGACATCGAGGACATGGACGCCATTCTCGATCAGTTCCTGGCGTTCATCCGCGATGGTCGCGATGAACAGATCGAAGAGGTCGACCTAAGCGAACTGGTGCGGGAAGTAGTCGCGCCATTCAACAGTCCCGACGACCACATACGCCTGTGCCTGGAGCCGATCCCGCCGTTTCCGCTTCGCCGTATTTCCATGAAGCGCTTGCTGACCAATCTGATCGGCAACGCCATGCATCATGCCGGCAACGGCATCGAAGTCGCGGCTTATGTATCGGGCGACAAGAATGCGCCCTACGTGGTGCTCAGCGTGCTCGACCGCGGCACAGGCATCGATCCGGCGGAGTTGGATACCATTTTCAACCCGTTCATCCGAGGTGATCGTGCCCGCAGCGGCAAGGGAACAGGGCTTGGGCTGGCGATCGTCAAACGCATCGCGTCGATGCACGGGGGCAACGTGGAATTGCGCAACCGCTCCGGCGGTGGCCTGGAAGCCAGAGTACGCCTGCCGCTGGGGCTTATGCTGCCGAGGGATGCTGTGTAGGAGCCAGCTTGCTGGCGATATCGTAATCGCCAGCAAGCTGGCTCCTACGGGCGATATCGTAATCGCCAGCAAGCTGGCTCCTACGGGCGATAGCGTAATCGCCAGCAAGCTGGCTCCCACAGGTTAATCAACCCTTCCCCTTGGTCCGGGTCATGTGCGGGCCGCTGTTCTTTTCCAGGTACTCGATGATCATCCCGGCAACGTCCTTGCTGGTGGTCACTTCGATGCCTTCCAGGCCCGGTGAGGAATTGACTTCCATCACCAGCGGGCCGTGGTTGGAGCGCAGGATGTCGACGCCCGCCACACTCAGGCCCATGACCTTTGCGGCGCGCAACGCGGTCATGCGCTCTTCCGGGGTGATCTTGATCAGGCTGGCGCTGCCGCCACGGTGCAGGTTGGAGCGGAATTCACCGGGTTTGGCCTGGCGTTTCATCGACGCAATGACCTTGTCGCCGACCACGAAGCAGCGAATGTCCGCGCCGCCCGCTTCCTTGATGTACTCCTGAACCATGATGTCCTGTTTGAGGCCCATGAACGCCTCGATTACCGACTCCGCCGCCGTCGCGGTTTCGCAGAGCACCACACCGATCCCCTGGGTGCCTTCGAGAACCTTGATGACCAGCGGGGCACCGTTGACCATCTGGATCAGGTCGGGAATGTCGTCCGGAGAGTGGGCAAAACCGGTCACCGGCAGACCTATGCCCCGGCGCGACAGCAGTTGCAGCGAGCGCAGCTTGTCCCGCGAGCGGGCGATGGCGACCGACTCGTTGAGCGGGAACACGCCCATCATTTCGAACTGACGCAATACCGCGCAGCCATAGAATGTCACCGAAGCACCGATGCGCGGAATGACCGCATCGAAGCCTTCCAGCGGTTTGCCGCGATAGTGGATCTGCGGCTTGTGGCTGGCGATGTTCATATAGGCGCGCAGGGTGTCGATCACCACCATCTCGTGGCCCCGCTCGATACCGGCTTCGACCAGACGGCGGGTGGAATACAGACGCGGGTTACGCGAAAGCACAGCGATCTTCATGCAGCACCTGAGGAAGTGGATGCCGGGAACACCGGCTTGTCTTGTACGTACGTAATGCCCGGATTGACCACCAATTGGCCGTCGATCAGGGCGTTGGAACCCAGTAACAGTCGATAGCGCATCGACTTGCGGCAGGCCAGCGTGAATTCCACCGGCCATACCCGGTCGCCCAGCGCCAGGGTGGTGCGAATGACATAGCGAACCTGAGCCTGGCCGTTGGAGCTTTTGATCGTCTTGATTGCCACCAGCGGCGCTTCGCATCGGCGATGGCGCAGCTGTACCACAGTGCCCAGATGGGCGTTGAAGCGTACCCACTTCTGGCCGTCGCGTTCGAACGGCTCGATTTCCGTCGCGTGCAGACTGGAAGTGCTCGCGCCGGTGTCGATTTTCGCCCGCAGCCCCGCGACTCCGAGGTCAGGCAGAGCTATCCATTCGCGCAGGCCGATAACTGTCAGATGATCGAATGTCTTCAAAGCGATTCCGTACCTGTCAAGACTGCTGCCAGGCGTCAGGCTGAACCTGGGCCAGGGCTTTGAACGCAGGTTTGGCGAACCAGTAACCCTGCATCAGGAAAATGCCGCAATCGGCGAGGAAGTCCCGCTCTTCCGCCCGCTCGATACCTTCGGCGACGACGGTAATGTCCAGGTCGTTGCACATGTTCACAACCCCCCGAACGATAGCCTGACGCGCGCGATCCTGGTGGATATCTCGAATCAAATCCATGTCGAGTTTTATCAGGTCCGGTTGAAAGTTCGCCAGCAGGGTGAGCCCGGAGTAGCCGGCGCCGAAATCGTCAATGGCCGTCATGAAGCCGAATTCGCGGTATTCGCGCAGGATATGCTGCAAATGCCCGTGATGTTCCATGTGCTCGGTTTCGAGCGTCTCGAAAATCAGCCGGTCCAGCGGAAAGTCGTTCTGCCGGGCGGCTTCCAGAGTGCTGCGAATGCACAGCTCGGGGCGGTACACCGCATTGGGCAGGAAATTGATCGACAAGCGTTCGGCCATGCCCAGTTGCGCGGCGCCGGCAATCGCCTTGACGCGACATTTCTGGTCGAAGCGGTAACGGTTCTGGTCCGTGACCTGATCCAGCACGCTGAACGCGCCCTCGCCGTTCGGGCCACGCACCAGGGCTTCGTGGGCGAAAATGGACTGATCGCGCAGGTCCACGATAGGCTGATAAGCGTATTCGAACGAAAACGACAGTTCCGGGCTGCCGGTACAGCCCTCACATCCCTTTCGGGTTCCGGTCAGCGAAGCTGGAAAGTCGGTCATGGCGCACTCCAGGAGCGGTCCGGCTCGAAGGTGTCCGGATAACGGGTTTTGACAAACAAGGCACGGTTACTTCATGTTCGTGGGGCGAACTGTACACAAACCGGCGTTTGCATGTTGTCGGCTCCGGTACGCATTGATAAAGCTTCAGACTGACACGCGGTTGGAGAATTCACATGGCGCACAAGCCGGAAGAGGACGATAAGGTCAGGTTGGACAAATGGTTGTGGGCCGCGCGCTTCTTCAAGACACGCGCGCTGGCCAAGGCAGCCATTGAAAGCGGCAAAGTGCATTGTCGAGGTGAACGCTGCAAACCCGGCAAGGAGCCGCGTGTCGGCGACGAGTTTCAGATACGTACCGGCTTCGATGAGCGGACGGTGATAGTCGAAGCCTTGTCCATCGTGCGTCGCGGTGCGCCGGAAGCGCAGACACTGTACCGCGAAACCCCGGAGAGTGTCGCCAGCCGCGAGCAGGCCGCCGCCCAACGCAAGGCCGGCAACCTGGGGGTCGCCACGGACGGCAAACCGACCAAGAAGCAGCGTCGGCAACTGCTGGACTTTCGCGGCGCGGTGCGGGACTGACCGGCCTCAGCCCACACCAGATACAACGAACCCTGTCGATCAGGCGCCGCGCACCAGACTCATGCGCTTGATCACCGGCATATGCCCTGCCAGTCGGAACAGGGGGGCGGTAGCCTTGAGCCAAAGATTGCAGGCGCGAGCCGCGAACGGCGTGTAGTAGCCCCAGCCCAGAGCGAGCAGGGCGATCAGTACGCCGCCAATGTAATCGTCCTGGCCCCAATGTGCGCCGGCAACCAGGCGCGGCAGCATGAACAGCACCGCCAGCCCCCAGATGATCACGCGCTGCATCAGCGTGCGGCTGAAAACGGTCATGAACATTGCCCAGATCAACAGCACCGAAGCGTGGTCGCCCGGAAAGCTCTGGCTGGAGCGGTCCTTGAGTTCCCAGTTCTTCTCCAGAGTGGGGAAGATGTCGCTCAGGCGCACGGCATCACCAAACACCATGGACGGGCTGTCATGCTGCAGGCTCGAATGGTCCAGCCACTTGGAAAACAAGGTGCGGATGATCAGCAGCAGGAGCAGAATCGAAACGAAGCCGAACAGCGCGGCACGAACCTGTACCGCTTCGAATACCCAGTCTCCTTTTATCAACAGAGACAGCAGGATCAGACCCACGACGATATCGAAAGGCCGCATACTGGCAACTGTCCAGATGTGAAGCCAGACTGCGTTCTGTTCCAGCGGCTGATTGAGAAGGTGAAACAGGCCGTCATCGAACTGATTGAACAGGGCATGGCCGGTCGACCACATCCAGATTCCAAGCAGGGCCAGCGCGACCAGATTGCACAGCACGAGTCGGCCGACGTTCCACTTTGCTTGGAAGAGTGTGGGATAGCCCATAAAATGCCCCTTATCTACATGGCATGTTGCACGCCTGGGGCGCGAAACGGCGCTTTATAGCTGCTTGTCATCATTTTGTCATTATTCAGATACCTTCCCTTATGTCCGATACCGATTTCACCCAGCGATTCATCTTCGACGAAAGCGACGTTCGCGGAGAACTGGTTGGCCTGGAGCGCAGCTACGCCGAAGTCCTTGCCAAACACCCCTATCCGGAGCCGGTCGCGCAACTGCTCGGTGAACTGATGGCGGCCGCCGCGCTGCTGGTCGGCACCCTGAAGTTCGACGGGTTGCTGATTCTGCAGGCGCGCTCCAATGGCGCCGTACCTTTATTGATGGTCGAGTGTTCGAGCGAGCGTGAGCTGCGCGGCATCGCCCGTTATGACGAAAGCCTTATCACTCCGGGCGCCGGGCTTCAGGACCTGATGCCCGATGGTTCGCTGGCGCTGACCGTCGATCCCCGGCAGGGCAAGCGCTACCAGGGCATTGTGGCCCTCGACGGCGTGGACTTGTCGGAAAGCCTCTCCAGCTACTTCGTCATGTCCGAGCAGCTGGGCACCCGTTTCTGGCTCAAGGCCGACGGTCATCGCGCTCGCGGTCTGCTGCTCCAGCAACTGCCTGTGGCGCAGATCACCGATCCCGAAGAGCGCGATGCCAGCTGGGAACACGTCGTGACCCTCGCCAACACGCTTTCCGCCGAGGAAATGCTGGGTCTGGACAACGAAACGATCCTCCATCGCCTGTACCACGAAGACCCGCTGCGACTGTTCGACACCCAGCCTATCTGCTTCCGTTGCAGCTGCTCTCGCGAACGTTCCGCCAACGCGCTGGTCAGTCTTGGTCTTGAAGACGCACGACAGCTGGTCGACGAGCATGGCGGCACCATCGAGATCGACTGCCAGTTCTGCAACGAGCGCTATCTGTTCGATGCCACTGACGTCGCCCAACTTTTCGCGGGCGGTGGTGTGGATTCGCCATCAGATACACGCCACTGAGTGCGTCTGAAACGGACACATAACATGCGTGGGC
The DNA here is from genome assembly GCF_036706555.1 of Pseudomonas sp. JDS28PS106. NCBI lineage: Bacteria > Pseudomonadati > Pseudomonadota > Gammaproteobacteria > Pseudomonadales > Pseudomonadaceae > Pseudomonas > Pseudomonas sp. JDS28PS106. The sequence continues at coordinate 267,240 of NZ_JBAJGT010000006.1, forward strand.
CGCTGTAATACGGTTCTGACAGGAGGCCTACCCTTTTCGGGCTTTTCTGGCATAATCCGGCCCACTTTTAGGCTGTAGTAGTGGTTGTTTTTTTACTACAAAATCGTTTGGAGCACTCGGCAACTGGCCGACGGGGACCCTCATGACGCAAACCAACAACGCTGTGTACACCGATCTGAGCATCGACGAACTGGTGAAGGAAGCCTTGGCTCGTGGCGAAGGCGAACTTTCCGACACTGGCGCACTGGTTGTGCAGACAGGCCATCGCACCGGCCGCTCGCCGGCGGACCGTTTCATCGTCGATGAGCCGGGCACTCAGGATGCTATCTCCTGGGGTCCGATCAACCGCAAGTTCCCCTCCGAGAAATTCGACGCTTTGTGGAATCGTGTCGGTGCCTACCTGGCTGAGCGCGAGCGTTTCGTCTCCCACGTTCATGTAGGTTCCGATCCTGCTCACTACCTGCCTGTCAAGATGACCACCGAAACGGCATGGCACAACATGTTCGGCCGTTGCCTGTTCATCAACCCCGAGCAATACAACCCGGCCGGCAAGGACGAGTGGGAAATCCAGAATGCTCCATGGTTCGTCTGCGACCCGGAGCGTGATGGCACCAACTCCGATGGCACCGTCATCATCAACTTCCAGGCCCGCAAGGTACTGATCGCGGGCATGCGCTATGCCGGCGAAATGAAGAAAGCCATGTTCTCCGTGCAGAACTTCCTGCTGCCGGAAGCCGACGTACTGCCTATGCACTGCGCCGCGAACATGGGCGAAGACGGCGACGTCACCCTGTTCTTCGGTCTGTCGGGCACCGGCAAGACCACGCTGTCGGCTGACGAAAGCCGTTACCTGATCGGTGACGACGAGCACGGCTGGGGCGAAGGCGTCGTGTTCAACATCGAAGGCGGTTGCTATGCCAAGTGCATCGACCTGTCCGAGAAGAACGAGCCTGTCATCTGGAAAGCCATCCAGCACGGCGCGGTACTGGAAAACGTGGTCCTGGACCCGGTTACCAAGAAAGCCGACTACGCCGACGACAGCCTGACTCAGAACAGCCGTGCGGCCTACCCGCGTGAACTGATCGAGAAGCGCGCGCCGAAGAACCTCGGCGGCGAGCCGAACGCCGTGATCTTCCTGACCTGCGACCTGACCGGCGTTCTGCCGCCCGTGTCGATCCTCAGCGAAGAGCAGGCGGCTTACCACTTCCTGTCCGGCTACACCGCGCTGGTCGGTTCGACCGAGATGGGTTCGGGTCCGGGCATCAAGTCCACCTTCTCCACCTGCTTCGGCGCGCCGTTCTTCCCGCGTCCGGCCGGTGTTTACGCCGAACTGCTGATCAAGCGTATCCGCGCCTTCGGCTCCAAGGTCTACCTGGTCAACACCGGCTGGACCGGCGGCGGCTACGGCGTCGGCAACCGTTTCAACATTCCGACCACGCGTGGCGTGATCGCCGCGATCCAGAGCGGTGCGTTGATCGGTGCCGAGACCGAGCACCTGGACATCATCAACCTGGACGTGCCGAAGTCGGTCCCAGGCGTCGACACCGTACTGCTCAACCCGCGCAATACCTGGGCTGACAAAGCGGCGTACGACGAAGCGGCCAAGGGCCTGGCGAACCTGTTCATCGAGAACTTCAAGAAGTTCGAAGTGAGCGACGCCATCAAGGATGCCGGTCCGAAGCTGTAATCAGCTGCGCGACGCTCCATTGATCTAACGAACGCCCCGACTTGTCGGGGCGTTCGTTTGTCCGGGATAGTGCTTCTTCTACGGATTGCATCCATATGAGCAGCCGGGCCCCTGCGTGCGCAGAGGCTGTGCTTATGTTCTGGAACCAGAAACTCGGGTTTCCAGCCTGCTGAAAATAGCCATGGCCGAGCTGTCGTCCGCCGTCAGATTGGCAGCGTAGTTGGCTGGGTACTGAGCTTTCTCTATGGGCGGCAATTCGTTGTAGTGGGCGAGGATCATGACCAGCGTCTCGGTACTTTTGCCGGTTTCGTTGTATTCATCCACGTAGCGCTTGGCTATTGCTCTGTTCCAGGCTTCCTCTTTTGCATAGTTTTCAGAAAAAGCCGCAGATCTTTCATTGATGGTGTAGCAGCCGCTTTCGTCATACATGATCAATCTCAGATGATCCTGAGAAAGACCTGCGAATGGATTTTTACCTGTGCCATTGGCAAACTGCGTAGCTTGTCCAGCCCTTGCAAGGAGGGCGGCGTCATCTGTGTCTGGTATTTCTGAATCGTGCAACTTCCGGTTGGCGTAGTAACTTTGTCCTGCAATTTTATCTATGATGTTTTTAGCCAGATCCCCAAGGCTTTTGAATGTATGACTCGTGTCGCGGAACTCGGTGCGTGCCGCGCTATCATTCAGTTGTCTGGCCAGGGTCGAAAGCGTAGTGTGAGCTGATTCTATGGCTGTAGTAGGCGGGCCTTTGATAACTGTGCTTTCGGTAGATGATAAAGAAAGCTTTGTTGTCGAATGAGGTGCCTTGCACTTGATAAGGCCCGGAACAAAAGTAGTGTCTATCATGCATGCGTCCTCGCCGCAGTAGCCATCCATGGCGTCAGGTTTACCACCTATATATCGGCAAGGAACTAACGATCTTGAATTCAGAAAGGCCTGCGCGTCGAACTACGACGCGCATGCGCTGACCTTACTTCATCGTAAACTCTGCAGCCCAGGCATGGCTGGAAAGGTCGGTGACCCTGGCAGTAGCTGTGCAGACTGCGCCGCCGCTGGGAGTTGCCGTCCGAGTCCACTTTGGCACTCGAACGCCACCGGCAGCCGGGAGTTTGCTAAAGGTGGTAGAGAATACACAGACCTTTGCGCCCATCACATAGCGAACGCTGGCGTAGCTCATATCAGGTGAAATATTGCTTTGTACGGTATAAACACTTATTTCCCCCGGTTTTATCGTTGAACTGATAGGGGATTTGGCATTCCTTTGGGTCGAGACTTCGTTGCTCGTGACAGCAGAGTATTGAGCTGCCTCGGCTCCCAGGTTTTTGAAGGTGACTGTGACAGGTGGGCCAGCCTGTGCTGAACTGGCCGCCGTTATAACGGCCACGGCAATGGAAGGCAGTAGAGCTTTATGTAAGTTCATGGTTGGTAATCCGAGTTAAATGATTAATTCTGCACGTTAGTGCTGAAGTAGTCAGAAATAAAAAATTGTGAAGGTTTCCCTCGGTGAAATAGATCACCGGGGCGGATTTCAGAAGGTGGGTTGCGTGGCTTGGCGAGTCAATCGCGCAGGTCAGATAGCAAGATTCCAAGGTCGAATGATAGACAGAATAATGTCACGTATGAGTGAGCGGTTTCATGTAATTAACCTGAGTCGGAGTTTTCAGTCAATACCCCAAGGCTATTTTCCAAAATTTTTAATGGATTAAGGGCGGGAGGTAGCGGCTATTCAAACAATGATATAACTAAATATTTGTTCTTGCATTATGGTGTTCGGACAGGTTAACTGCGCTGCCCGAAGTTGTAAGTGGCAGGAGCATTGACGTCTATGGGCGATCGAGGACTGAGTGTTTGAGTCTCAGGTTTGGACATTCCCACGCCCGGACCCTCGCTTATCTGGCATATTGTCGTCCCCGCACAGGACGACCGGAGCCTTCAGTCAATGACCGACCTACAGATCAAGCGTTTCGAACCTGCCGACCAACAGGGCGTGGTCGACGTTATCGTTCCCATCCAGCGGGAAGAATTCGGCATCCCGATCACGGCGGAAGATCAGCCGGATCTGAAAGCCATTCCCTCGTTCTACCAGAGCGGTACAGGTGATTTCTGGGTGGCGAAGAGCGGCGATCAGGTCGTCGGCACCATCGGCCTCAAGGACATCGGCGCGGGCCAGGCGGCGCTGCGCAAGATGTTCGTTTCCGCCGCATGGCGGGGCAGGGAGTTCGGCATCGCGGCCAAGCTGCTGCAATGTTTGCTGGAAGAATCCCGCAGCCGGGGCGTTCGACAGATCTATCTCGGCACCACTGACAAATTCCTCGCCGCGCACCGGTTTTATGAAAAGCACGGGTTTACCGAAGTCGCGAAGCAGGATCTGCCGGAAAGTTTTCCGGTGATGGCGGTGGACAGCAAGTTCTATGTGCTTGGGCTGAATGCCTGAAACATCACGGCGGGGTGACAAAAGCCCTGCCGTTGACGGGGCGGCTTGAAAATCCGGGGCGACTTACATCGGATTGAACGAGCTCTCTGCGCTGCAATAACGCTGACGCGCCGACGCAGCCGCACCGTCTTTTCTGCATTGTTCGCGGAAATGGATCTTTGCGCCTTTGCGGCATTCCCGGTATTCGATGGAGCCCGGTCGCCAGTTCCGGCACACACTACTGCCCTCGATCTGATTGTCGGTGACGAGCCATTCGGCGCGGTAACTGCGTTTGCGATCCCACTGCCAGACTGTAGCGAAGTCGACACTCCGCTGCGTTTTATGGCGCGGTTGGGCTGACACGCGTTCAGCTTTGTATTGCTGCATGTAGTGCGCTGACACCATGCCTTGCGCAGTCGGGTCGTGTACCGGGTCTGGAAACTTCCCGAACCGGCAGGTCGCGACGGCTTCGTTGATGAGATTGTCCGGCCCGATGCAGTTGGCCAGTGGCTGAGGACGTTGCTCGCTTCTGATGTCAGTTTCAAAACGGGGTGGCGCCTGTGCAGGTACTTCAGGAACGCGGGTGGCAGGCGGTTGTGCTGGAAGAGGAGCCGAAGGCTGGTGGTAGTGCACAATTGCGTAACCCAGCGCACAGGTCACAGCAACGCCTATCAACGCGTTGCGAAGTCGAACTCATGCCGGGAGACGCTGTGCCGTGAACAGGGGGCGTCGTCTTCGTCGGCGTGCAGATCGCCTCGACTGTAATCGGGTTCGTGCATGGCGTCCTTCCCTTGAACCAGGCTTTCCTTGCGCTTGAAGCGGCAAGCCTAAACAGTCTGGCGGCATGTAGCCAGCACCGCGTGGTCCCAGCGGTTGGTGTCTGGAACTCACCCGAACTCCAACCCCGAAGAACGCAGCAACTCTTGGGTATAGGCCTGTTGCGGGGCAGCGAAGATCTCTTGCGATGCGCCTTGCTCCACGACCTTGCCATCCTTGATGACGATCAGGTCATGGGCGAGGGCATGGACGACGGCGAGGTCATGGCTGATGAACAGGTAAGTGAGGCCGCGACGGGCCTGAAGATCCCTCAGCAGCGCAACGATCTGCTTCTGCACCGTACGATCCAAAGCCGACGTAGGCTCGTCCAGCAGGATCAGGTCGGGCTCCAGCACCAGTGCTCGGGCGATGGAAATGCGTTGTCGTTGCCCACCCGAGAATTCATGGGGGTAGCGGTGGCGTGTTTCAGGGTCGAGACCCACTTCCTGAAGTACGCGAACGACTGCCTGTTCGTGTTCCTCTCGCGTGCCGATGCTGTGCGTCACCAGACCTTCGGCGATGATTTGTGCAACAGTCATGCGTGGACTGAGACTGCCGAAGGGGTCTTGAAAGACGACCTGCAATTGGCGTCTCAAGGGACGCATCAGATGCTGGCTGTGCAGGCTCAGCTCCTTGTTGCCAAAGCGGATGCTGCCTTCGGAATCGACCAGCCGCAGAATCGCCTGACCCAGCGTCGACTTGCCGGAGCCTGATTCCCCGACAATGCCAAGGGTCTTGCCCTTGTGCAGCTCGAAGCTCACACCGTCTACGGCCTTCACGTATTGCGGCTCGCGGTTGAACCAGCTTTTGTTGAGCGGGAACCAGACTTTCAGGTCGTGAACCGACAGCACGGTATGCGTTTCCGGCGGTGGGACAGGAAAGCCGTCCGGTTCTGCGTTGATCAACATGCGGCTGTATGGATGTTGCGCATTGTCGAACAGTGCCTGACAGTCTGCCTGCTCGACGATCTCGCCGCCGCGCATGACGCATACACGCTGAGCGATCCGGCGCACCAGGTTGAGGTCGTGACTGATCAGCAGCAGTGACATGTCCAGACGTTGTTGCAGGGATTTGAGCAGCTCCAGAATCTTCACCTGCACCGTGACATCCAGTGCGGTGGTGGGCTCGTCGGCGATCAGCAGGTCGGGCTCGTTCGCCAGCGCCATGGCAATCATGATGCGCTGTCGCTGGCCGCCCGAAAGCTGATGGGGATAGGCCTTGAGCCGCGCGAGCGGCTGGCGGATACCGACCAGTTCCAGCAATTCAAGAATGCGCTCCCGGGCGGCGTTGCCCTTGAGCCCCTTGTGGGTCATCAGAATCTCGCCGATCTGTTTTTCTACGGTATGCAGCGGATTCAGCGAGCTCATGGGCTCCTGGAAAATCATCGCCACGCGGTTGCCGCGCAACGCTCGCAATTGCCCGTCGCTGGCGTTGACCAGTTCCAGACCGTCATACCGAATCGAGCCTTGCGTAGTGACCGTTCTGGCGGGCAGCAGGCGCAGGATCGAATGCGCCGTCACCGATTTGCCCGATCCGGATTCTCCGACCAGCGCCAGGCATTCGCCGCGGCGGATGTCGAAGCTGACACCATGCACCACTTCCGCGCCGTTGAAAGCGACACGCAGGTCGCGAATTTCTATCAGGTTGTCGTTCATGTCAGCTCCTGGGGTCGAAAGCGTCACGGCAGGCTTCGCCGATGAATACGAGCAGGGAAAGAATCAACGCCAGAACCACGAAGGCGGTCAGCCCCAGCCACGGGGCCTGGAGATTGCGCTTGGCTTCGCCGATCATTTCGCCCAGCGACGCGCTGCCGGCCGGCATGCCGAAGCCCAGGAAATCCAGTGCGGTCAGTGTGGCGATGGCGCCGGTCAGAATGAACGGCAGATAGGTCAGGGTGCTGGTCATGGCGTTGGGCAGGATATGTCGCCACATCAGCGCTGCGTCCGTCAGGCCCAGTGCTCGGGCGGCCTTTACATATTCGAGATTGCGCCCGCGCAGGAACTCCGCGCGTACCACGTCCACCAGCGCCAGCCAGGAGAATAGTGCCATGATGCCCAGCAACCACCAGAAACTCGGCGAAACGAAACCCGACAGAATGATCAGCAGGTACAACACCGGAAGCCCTGACCAGATCTCCTGAATCCGCTGGCCGATCAGGTCAGTCATGCCACCGTAGTAACCCTGAACGGCACCGGCGCAAACGCCGATAATCGTGCTGATCAGGGTCAGCAGCACCGCGAAAAGAATGGATATGCGCGCCCCGAACAACACCCGCGCCAGCACATCGCGCGCCTGTTCGTCAGTGCCGAGCCAGTTGACAGCGCTCGGCGGGCTGGGGGACGGTTGGTCCAGATCATAGTTGATGGTGTCGTAACTGAAGGGGATTGGCGCGAACAGCATCCAGCCGCCTTTGTCGGCGATCAGCTTGCGGACGTAATCGCTGGAGTAATCCGGCTCGAACGGCAGCTCGCCGCCGAAATCGGTTTCCATGTAGGTGTGCAGAGCCGGGTAGAACATCCTGCCCTCGAAATTCAGCAACAAGGGCCGGTCGTTGGCGATCAGCTCGCCGCACAGACACACCAGCATCAGGCCGGCGAGTATCCACAATGACCACCAGCCGCGCCGGTTGGCTTTGAACAGCGCCATGCGCCGTCGGCTCTGGGGTGAGAACTCGAACATCACGCGCTCCTCGCGGAAAAATCGATGCGCGGGTCGACCAGCGTGTAGCAAAGGTCGCCCACCAGCTTGATCAGAAGACCGAACAGGGTGAACAGGAACAGCGTGCCGAATACCACCGGATAGTCCCGGGATACGGCCGCTTCGTAGCTCATGCGTCCAAGCCCGTCGAGGCCGAATATGGTTTCGATCAGCAACGAACCTGCGAAAAACACCTCGATCAGAGCCTGCGGAATGCCTGCAATGACCAGCAGCATCGCGTTGCGAAATACATGGCCGTACAGCACGCGCTGCTCGGTCAGGCCTTTGGCCCGTGCGGTAACGACGTACTGGCGGCTGATCTCGTTGAGGAAGCTGTTCTTGGTCAGAATGGTCAAGGTCGCGAAGCCTCCAATCACCAGCGAGCTGACCGGCAGGACCAGGTGCCAGAGATAGTCCTGAACCTTGCCCCAGGTGCTCAGGCTGTCGAAATCGCTCGAAAACAGACCTTGTGCCGGGAACCAGCTCAGGTAACTGCCTCCGGCGAACACCACGATCAGCAATATGGCGAACAGAAATGCAGGCGTGGCGTAGGCGACGATGACCAGGCTGCTGGTCCAGACGTCGAAAGCGCTGCCGTGGCGCACAGCCTTGCGGATCCCCAGTGGAATGGAAACAAGATAGGTGATGAGGGTTGCCCACAAGCCCAGCGACAGGGACACCGGCAGTTTTTCTGCAATCAATTCCGTCACTGGCGCGCCGCGAAAGAAACTGCTGCCGAATTCCAGCTGGGCGTAGTTCTTGAGCATCAACCACAGGCGCTCATGCATGGGCTTGTCGAACCCGTAATGCTCTTTGATCGCTTCGACCAGCGCCGGGTCCAGGCCGCGCGTACTGCGACTGGTCGTGCCGGATGCGGCCACCTCGGCACCTGCGCCGCCCACGCCGTTGGGACTGAACCCCTGTATTCTGGCAATAGCCTGCTCGACCGGCCCACCCGGCGCGGCCTGCACGATCAGGAAGTTGACGATCAGAATCGCCAGCAGCGTCGGAATGATCAGCAACAGGCGTCGGATTACGTAGGCCAGCATGTCATTGCTCCTGTGCTGCGGTGAGCTTGCCGTCGAGCGCGGTGAACTGCGCATGGGTCAGCGGCTTCGAACTGACCTGCCACCAGGTTTCCAGACCGACGTCGTAGACGGGTGCGGTTTTGGGCATGCCGAATCGGTTGGCGAATACCACGGGCGTGCCTTTGGAGTAGTAATTGGGGATCGTGTAGTAGCCCCATTGCAGGACCCGATCCAGCGCCCGCGCATAGCGCACCATCTCCTCTCGGCTGCCGGCGGCGACCAGTCCGTCGATCAATTTGTCGACCGCAGGGTTGCGCAGCACCATGGCGTTCGAACTGCCGATTTCGGTTGCACTCTGCGAGCCGTACAGGTTGTAGAGTTCGCGTCCCGGCGAAATCAGAGGATTTCCGTTGCGAGGCAGACTGACCACGATCATGTCGTAGTCCCGGGCATTGAGCCGGTTGACGTATTGGGCCGAATCGATACGCCGGAAGTCCAGATCAATGCCGATCTGCGCCAGCGTGCGTTTGAACGGCAGTACCAGCCGATCGAAACCACCCTGACCATCCAGAAAGGTGAAGCTCATGGCTTCGCCGGCAGCGTTTACCAGCTTGTTGTTCTTCGGATGCCAGCCAGCCTCGGCCAGCAACTTCAATGCCTGCAGCTGCTTGTCACGCATGTAGCCGCTGCCATCGGTCCTGGGAGGTTGGTAGACCTTTGTGAATACCTCGTCCGGAATCTGCCCGCGCAGCGGTTCGAGAATTTTCAGCTCGGCTTCATCGGGCAGTTCAGTTGCCGCCATTTCGCTTTTGGGAAAGTAACTCTGCTCGCGCACGTAAAAGTTGCGCATCACCCGGCGATTGACCCAATCGAAGTCCCACAGCATCGACAATGCTTCACGCACCCTGCGGTCCTGAAAGACCGGCTTGTCGAGGTTGAACACAAACCCCTGCGCAGCCACCGGCCGGCGTTCGGCAAGGATGCGTTTTTGCAGACGCCCGTCGTCGATGGCGGGGCCTGCGTAACCGACGCTGTAACCGGCGGAAGAGAACTCCCGGTTGTAATCGAAAGCACCGGCCTGCAGCAGTTGTCGGGCGATTTCAGTGTCGCCATAGAAATTGACGGTCAGCGTGTCGAAGTTGTAGAGCCCGCGGCTGACCGGCAGATCCTTGGCCCACCAGTCCTTGACCCGTTCGAAGGTCACGCTGCGTCCGGCGTCGACATGCGCTACCCGATAAGGGCCGTTGCCCAAGGGGGGCTCGAAGCCGCCGCCGTTGGCGAAGTCCCGGGTCTTCCACCAGTGCTCGGGCAGAATGCGCATGCTGGCAAGGTCCAGTGCCAGCGAGCGGTTGAGGTTGTTCTTGAAATCGAAGCGCACCTGCAGCGGCCCTTCGATGACCACGTCTTTCACGTCGGCATACATGGGGCGGTAGCTGAAGCTGGCTTTGGTGGTCAGCAGTTCGAAGGTGTAGCGAACATCCTGAGCGGTAACCGGAACGCCATCATGAAAGCGTGCTTTGGGATTGAGATAGAAACGCACCCACATCCCCTGCGGGTCTCGTTCCATCTTCTCGGCGATCAGGCCGTAAACCGTGTAGGGCTCGTCCAGCGAGCGGTACGCAAGCGGTGAATAAACCCAGGCATCCAGTTGCACGACGTTGATGCCCTGATCGACGTACGGGTTAAGGTAATTGAACTGACCGATTTCTTCGGCGGACCGAGTCAACGACCCGCCTTTCGGAGCATCGGCATTCACGTAATCGAAGTGCTGGAAGGCCGCGGAATACTTCGGGGCTTCGCCGTAGACAGTCAACGCGTGACTCGGCGCAGCCAGCAGGTTCTGCCAGCCGCTGCACAGCGCAAGGCTCATGAGCAGATGGCGCAGGAAACGGGGTGGATACAACATGTGGGGCTGTCCTCGTACACACTGAACGACGGGGCCTGGCGGCGCAAAAATCCTCCGGCCCGGGGGAAGGTGGATGAGACCTGCCGGGCTGGAGGTGCGAAGCGCAATCGGCAGCGCGGCACGCTTTTTCAACATGCCGCGCGCTTCCCTCAGAAGTGGTAGGTCATGCGTGCGAACACCGTGCGGCCCAGCGGGTCGGCGTAGCGAGGGTCGTAGCCGGCCTGAAAGTTGTACGCCTGGTTGGAGAACGGCGGATCACGGTCGAATACGTTGCGCACGCCTGCGTCCACATCGAGCACCTTGTCGAAGGTATGGCCGACCGACAGGTCCCAGAGCGTGTAGGACGAGACCCGGTCGTTAGTGGTGCGGTCGTAATCGTTGTAGCCGCTGGTGAAGCGGTTGGTGATGGATGCACGCGTGTCACCCAGCGTCCAGCTGCCGATCAGTACGTGTTTCCAGCGCGAAATCACGCCGTCGCCCTGAAAGTCGCCCACTTTGTCGGTGTAAGGGCCATCGATGATGTTTTGAAAGTCATAACGGCTGACGTAAGTACCGGTCATGCCCAGCCCGAATTGGCCGAATGGCGTGTTCGGGAAGCGATAATCGAGGGTCACGTCGACGCCGCTGGTCTTGACCATGCCCAGGTTGGCGTTGCCGGTCACGATATTGGCAATCGAACCGTCGGGGTTGCGAATGAAGCGATCGGCGTAGGTGACGGGATCATCGAACACTGTCGACTCGGGGAACGACTGGATCTGGTTGGATACCTTGATCCACCAGAAGTCGAGCCCCATGGACAGGTTGCGGACTGGCTGATAAACGAAGCCGAGCGTTACGTTGCGGGCTTTCTCCGGTGCCAGTTCGGTATTGCCGCCGCTGTTGTTGAGAAATTGCTGGTTGCAGTCGCGTCCGGCGTTGCCGCCGGGCTGCACGGTTCCGCCAGCGCAGAGAACCGGATCGTTATAGTAACCCTGGCTGAAGGTCGTGCTGCGTGGTGCATAAAGTTCGTACAGGGTGGGGGCGCGGAAGCCTTCGCTATAGGCACCGCGCACGACCACTTCCTTGAACGGCTGGAAGCGGAACGAGTATTTCGGGTTGGTGGTACTGCCGAAGTCGCTGTATTTGTCGTGGCGAACGGCAGCGGTCAGTTCCAGGCTGTCGAGCACTGGCACGTTGAGCTCGGCATATTCGGCTTTCACGCTGCGGTCCCCGGCGACACTGGCTGTGGCGTCGGCTCCCAGGCTGCTGATGTCGTTGACGAAGGCTTCGTACTCCTGATGCATTTTCTCCTTGCGATACTCGCCACCCAGCGCCAGCCCGGCGGGGCCTGCACCGAACCAGTCGCCGATCTCACGGCTGAAGCGCGCATCGATACCGGCCACCCGGCCGACTGCACTGGAATACTGACCGTGATAAGTGTTGGCATCGATCAGCGCCTGCCCGGCTGCGGTCTGCGGCCCGAACGGGTTAAGGATGCCGCTGGCCAGGCCATCGATCATCGCCGCGTCACTGACGTACCCATCCGTGACACTGGAAATCACCTTGCTCTGGTTGTACGAGGCACCGACGTTGTAGTCCCAGCCGCCGACCAGACCATCGAAGTTGAGCAGGAAACGCTGGCTGGTGTTCTGGTCGCTGGAGCCTCGGGGGCCCGCGGCCGTTTCACGCCAGGCGGTGTCGACAGGTTGAGTCGGATCGATCGCCCAGTCCGTCGGCCCCGGCGTGATGCCGTTGCCGGGATAGAACGGCGAGGATGAGTCCAGCGATAGGCCTGTCAGCGGAGCCGGGCCGATGTCGGTATGGTTGTTGTTGCGAGCCCAGAAGTATTCGAGGCTGACGTTGTGATCGTCGGCGAGCTTGCCGGTCGCGCGACCAAAAAACGAGGTCTTTTCGGTCTGCGGAATCAGGTCGATGTATTCGCGGGTGCTGAAGCGGCAGATGCCGTTGCTGGCGATCAGACTGGGACCGCTGCACGCCGTGCCCAGCGGGTTGGCCGCGTTGTCGCCCTGGTAATAGTTGCCTGGGTAAGCGGTGCCGGAGGTCTGATTCAGGCCTCGGCCGGGCGCATAGTCGGTCGCGAACTTGCGGTCGTTGGCGTCCAGATTCTGCTGCTTGTTGTAGTTGAAGACGCCCATCACGTTGAAGCGGTCTTCCTCCAGATCGCCGAAGCCCCAGCTGGCGCTCATGTCCTTGGTCGCACCGCCGCCGCTGTGGGTCGGCGTCTCACCGCCCAGGCTCAGGGTGCCGTCCGTCAGCGATTTTTTGGTGATGAAGTTGATCACGCCACCGATAGCGTCGGTGCCGTAGAGCGCCGATGCGCCATCGCGCAGCACCTCGACACGGTCGATGGCGGCAAAGGGAATCATGTTCAGGTCGACGCCGGCACCGTTGGGCGTGCCGACACCCGACAGGGCATTGTTCGCCAGGCGTCGTCCATTGAGCAGGACCAGTGTCTTGTTGGCGCCGATGCCGCGCATGTCGGCGTAGGATGCCCCGCCCGTGCCTGCGCCGACCGAGCCGGCGCTGTTGTTCATCGACTGGCTGCCGGTGATGCGGCTGACCAGATCCTGGGTCGTGGTCACGCCCTGTTTCTTGAGGTCGTCGGCCCTCAGGATGGTGACCGGTACGGCGGTTTCAGCATCGACGCGGCGAACCGCCGAGCCGGTGACTTCGACACGTTGCAACTGAGTCGTCGCGGGTACGACGGCAGCGCTTGAGGACACGGCTTCGGTCGCGCTTTGCGCTTCGACGTCATCGGCTGCATGGGCGCCGCTCATGCCAACGGCCAGCGCACAGACCAGCGCGCGCTGATGACGCCGGACCGCACGGGCCAGCGGTTTGAGGGTGCAACCGGGAAGATTCATCAACATGGTTATTTCCGACTTATTCCAGACGTTATTGAAATGGCCTTGTGAGCCCTCTTGTCCCGAAGCGGTTGTGCCGACCGGGATTTCCACTGCTTTGCAGCAAGCCGCTCCCCTCAAGAAGCCCGAAGGCCTGCAGATGAAGGGGTACACAGGGTTGAGCCGCGGCACCTGAGGGCGCCGGGCTTTCAGATCATTTCGAGGTCATGACGGATATTCGCGTGATGCCCGAGCGCTCAATGGATGCCATTGCCTTGGCGACCTGGCCGTAGTTCACGGCGGTATCGGCCTGCAGCTGGACGCGAATCTCCGGGTCCTTGGCCTTCTCGTCCTGCAGGCTCTTTTCCAGCAGCTCGGGAGCAATCTCCGATTTGGCGAGATAGAACTTGCCGTCCTGGTCGACGCTGACCACCACCGGGTCTTTCTGCTGGGCCGGTGCCACTGAGTCGGTCTTGGGCAGGTTGACCTTGATCGCGTTGGTCATCAGCGGTGTGGTGACGATGAACACCACCAACAGCACGAGCATCACGTCCACCAGCGGCGTGACGTTCATTTCGCTGAGCACTTCATCGCTGTCTTGAGTGGAGAAAGACATCAGCTGGCCTCCCGCACGGCGTGCGCCGATTTATGCCCGATGGGCTGACGGCTCACCGCGAACGCGCTGCGTTGGGCAAGAGAGTCGAAGTCGTGGGCGAAGTCGTCCATGTCCGCGACCGCCAGTTTCAGACGGCGCAAAAAGAAGTTGTAAATCAGCACCGCCGGCACCGCGACGGCGATGCCTACACCGGTTGCGATCAGCGCATGCCCGATGGGGCCGGCGACGGCTTCGAGACTTGCCGAGCCTGTAATGCCGATGCTCTGCAGCGCCTCCATGATTCCCCAGACCGTGCCGAAGAGGCCGATAAAGGGCGCGGTGCTGCCGATACTGGCGAGCACGGCTTGTCCGCTTTCGAGGGATCGACGCTCTTTCTGGATCTGCTGGCGCAGGTTGCGCTCAAGACGGTCGGAGCGGTTGATGGTGTGAGCCAGTTGCTGGGTGGTGCGGGGATTTTCCTCGACCGCCATCGCTTCGAAGCCGCTGTTGGCGATACGGGCCAACGAGCCTGGGTACTGCGAAGCGTGCTCGGCGGCGGTCAGCAGATCCGGTGCACTCCAGAACGCTTTGGCAAATTGTCTGTTCTGGCTTTTCTGACGCAAGTACTGCGCCGACTTGATCAGCAGCAACGCCCAGCTCAATACCGAGAAAAGAATCAGCGCCCAGAGCACGGCCGGGACGATCAAAGCAGAAAGCGATTCATTCATGATTTACACCTCACCCGCGTGAAAAGTTGTCGGTTGTGGCCGCCGGATCATTCCGGAAGCTTGAAGTCGATGGTTTGGGTCGCGAAGCCTTCTATGGGCGTGTCGCCGCGCTTGGCCGGAATGAATTTCCAGTTCCGCACCGCCTCTACGGCCGCCTCGTCCAGCGCGGGCTTGCCGCTGGATTTGGTCACCTCGACCGACCCCGCGCGGCCGTTGGGCAGCACCTTGATGCGCAGCACCACGCGTCCCTCCCAGTTACGGCGTAACGCCATGGCCGGGTATTCCGGCGGCGGGTTGCCCAGGCTCGCCAGCCCGGAAACGGCGGCGGTTTCCTTGGCCGGTGCTGGAGCGGCAGGCGGAGCCGGAGCCGGTGCTGGAGGCGTGGGCGGGCTCGGCGCAACGGGCGGTGCCGGTGGCGCTGGCGGCGCCGGTTTCTTCACCGGTTCAGGTTTTTTCACTGGCTTGGGCTTCTCGACCCTGGGTTTCTCCACCGGCTTGGGCGGCGGCTTCACAGCGTCAGGGTCCTCGACCGGTTGCTCGGGCTCCGGAGGCGGAGGGGGCGGCGGCGGAGGCGGCGGTGGTGGTGGTTCAGGAGGTGGTGGCTCGGGCGTCGGCGGCGTTGCACTGGCCAGTTCGATGGTCATCTCCGGCACTTTCGGTGGCACCTCCGGAAGTTCGGCCTTGGCAGTCTGCATGTACCACCACAAGGCACCGTGAATCAGCACGGACGCTGCGACCAGGACAATCGCCTGCGGCTTGTTGAGCCCCCCTGGACGCGAAGCGTTGGCTTTGAATGGAATATCCGGCCATGCCAGAGCAACTTCATCCTCTGGTGGAGTCGGCACTGTCTTCCTGATTACCGAATCATTCATTAACGCTCCCTCGAATAATTGAAGGGCAATAGAACTCCGTTCGATCATTACTTGAATGTTCGATCTGAAAGAGCTGCACGTTGGTCGGCGTACAAGCGGCTAGCTGCCCAAGATCTATATGGACTTGATCAGCGGTTGTTTAACATCATGGAGAGAGCATCGCGCATACCTGTTAGTTGTTGTGTGAGACAGGTTGTCTGGGCGTTTACCTGAGTCGCTTATTGCAACCGCTCTGCAACCGTTATGCCAGAAGCGTTGAGATCGCCAAGTCAAAATGCCCGATCTAGAGCAGATGTCGCATTCCTGTACGTTTATCGTCAAAAAGTGCCCATCGCATTCTGACGCTTATTTATTAAGTCGCTGGCGCTGTAAAATCGGGGGCGAGTTTCTCCGCGCCGCGTTCTGATGTTGATCAAAAACGAGAAATTGTTAATGTTGCTGAATAACTGCACCAATAACGGTTAGAGGATACTAACTTGGTGCATGGTGACTATGTGGTCATGTTTATGGCCTTAGTTAAAAGTGCGAATCTGTTAAAGGTCAGCAACTCGCCCTGGCACGGACGGATGACTGTTAGTTGCTCTAATGCTGAAATGACAAGCAGCCGATTGCTCTAACGGGTCACGTTAGTTGTGGTCGCCCATGACAGGCGTGACTGATCCTTGCCGATGAAAAATCAGGCAAACATCGATGGAGAGGTGTTGGGCCTCGTGCCTGGGGCAGGGGCCATTCGAATCAGGTCACATGCGATTCGCGCGATTGCGCAGTGCGCAGGACGGCTTTCGAGGCCGGAGCGGGGGATTTGTAGGAAACGGCAAACGACATCAGCGAATACGGCACGTGTGGATCTCCTTATCTGAGGCCGAGCTTGTGGTCCGGTCTCTGCACTGTTAATGGACGCTGTAACGTCCGTCCTCTGCAATATGGTGCGGGTAAGCAGCCTCATTGCAGGAATCTGTGGTACGGGCGTTCCACAAGAAAAATCTGTGCCACTTTGTGTTCGTTTGTATCAGAGGCTTTACAGAAAGGGATGAGCGGCAGAGCAGAATAAACGCGCCCGGCGCGAAGGTGCGTCGGGCCGCGTTCGTTCAGCTCAGGTGGGGAAGGGTCAGCCGACGCGATCCAGAACCGTATCCAGATTATCGCCGTCGCCTTTGTAGTCATCGTGCTTCACGTCATCGAAGCCGCGTTCCGGCAGGTGGCCTTCGCCTGCGTAGAACTCGTATTCCTCACTCCGGTAATCGAAGATGCCGACGTCGTCCGGCGCGTCGCGCTGGCCGTAGTTGTACATGTATTCGTCAAGGAATTCGTAACGCTGCGCGCCGTCGCCGGTCAGCAAGCCCTGTTCTTCCAGCTTGGCGAACAGGTCCTGCAGGTCGTCGCGGTGCTTGTCCATGCGGTTGTTGTGTTTGATGTCCTCGATGATGAGGAACGGCGTCAGCGCGACCGTCAGCGCGGCACCGACCCACAACAGCGGACCGGCCAGCGCCCGGGCCGCGGCGCTGCCGAACAAGGCCGCGATCTGCGCGCCGCCGCCCGCCAGGTTGAAAGCACCCGAGGCCACGGTGATCGCGCCCTGAGCGATCACGCTCTTGTCACCGGAATTGGCGCCCGACTTGATCTTCAAGCCGCCGAGCACCAGATCGGCGACGCCGGTAAAGGTGTTGGCACCGGCGTCCATGACCCGCAGGAACGCCGATACCCCCCGCGACGTCGGCGTGCTGCCCTTGAGGCCCGGATTCTTGGCGAAGCCGTCGCGGAAACCGTCCGTGACCTTCGTCAGGTCTTCGTCGGAAAGCTGGAGCTTTTCCGCCAGCTTTTCCTTCTTGTCGATCGGCGCGGCGTCGATGGCGGCGTTGAAGTCTTCGAACAGCTTCTTCAGGTCACCCTCGACGATGCTGAACGGCCGGCCATTCACTGGCTTGTCGGTCCCGAAGATCTGCGGCAGCGACTTGTCCAGGCCCATCATTTGATTGAGCTGGGTGCCGCGCACGTCGTCGATGATGTTGGTGCCCAGGTTGACGAAGTGCTGGCCCGCGCCCAGTACGCTGACGAAATCCTTCGCGATGGCGAGGCGCTCTTCCGGGGTATCGGCCAAGGTGCCGCCCTTGCCCGCCAGCTGGTAGATGCCGGAGGCCAGCGAAATCAGGCCGCCCGCCGAGCCCAGCATGCCGTTGGAGTTCAGCTCGCTGATGGTCTTGAGCATGCTGCCGTGGGCACCTTCCGGGATGCTCTTGTAGATATCCTTGCTCATGACCTTGTCGATATCGGCGGAGGTCACGGTGCCGTTTTTGGCAAAGGTCGCGCCCAGTTCCTTCAGGGCTTCGCCAAACGCTTTGGCGGTCTGCTTGTCGCCCAGGAACTCCTGCACGAAACGCTCGGTTTCCACGGTACGACGAGCGATGTCCACACCGCCTTTCTTGAGCGTGGTGAGCAGCGTCTTGATGGTGTCCTGAGTCGCCAGCACGGTGTTTTCGTCATTGATGCCGGACGGGTCCTTCATCAATTGATCGAGGTCCATCGTCAGTCCGTCGATCTGGATCGACTGGGCGAACTGCGCGGCGGTGTCCGGATCGAACGCCGCGAGCGACGCGTATGTCTTGCCGATATCCGCTTCAGCCAGGCCCGGATTGTCCTTCTTGAGCTGGTTGATGTAGAGCATGTACTCCTCGGAGAACGCTGTGCTCTTGAGGTCTTCGAAAATCTTGTCGCGGTCGGGCAGGGACTCCAGCGCTTTCTGCTGCTGGGTCTGGAAGTCCTTCTGCACGGCTTCAGTGCCGAACAGATTGCGCATCGATTCGTCGACCTTGACGTCATCGATGATACTCGCCAGGTCGTCGGCGCTGACCTTGGTCGTGCTCTGGCCCATGGACATGTCGAGGACGACCATATCCAGCCCTTCTTCGGAGGCGGATTTGGCGCGCAGCGTGTTGTACAGCTTGGCGCGGTCGTCGTCCTTGCCGATCGAGCCGTTGTCAATGCCGGTTTTCCATTCGGCCAGCAGGTTCTGCCAGGTCAGCTCGGACACAGTCAGCTTGCGATTGGAGTCGTTCGGATCGCTGGTCGTGGTTTCCATGCTGCCCACGTCCTTGCCGCTCGCCGACAGATCAGCGTCCTTGCGGGCTTCGTCGATCTTCGCATCGTCATAGCGACGCGATTCGTCGGTGGATACCAGGCGATCGTACAGGTCCGGGTTCATGTCCTGGGACACGATCACCTTGCGACTGCCGCCCTTGCCGTCGAAGATCTCCGCGCGCACCAGGCCGGGACCGACCTCGTTCTCGATGCCGATGGTCGCGCCGCTGATGTCGGCGTCGGTGAACGGGTTGTCCTTGACCAGCTCGTAACCGTCCTTTTCGCTGCTGGCGATACCTTCCAGGGTCTTGTCCATGCCGCTCAGGGTATCGAACAGCTCCGGGGTCAGCTGGCGGGTGGCGACCAGATTCTTGCCGTCCTTGAGCATGATCAGCATGACGTCGTCATTGGCCGGGTTGCGCTCGATCTCCTGAATGTCGCCCAGCGCCGGCGCCGAAGCATCGCCGCGCATGATCTCGGCGCTGTGAACGTCGTCCTGAAGTTCAAGGTATTCCAGGCTATCGGAAGACTTGTTCAGCTCCGACAATTTGCTCAAGTAGTCGAACAGCTTGGGGTTCACATCACGCTTGACCAGCACCTCGGCACCGTCGGCGGATACATAGCGCAGCGTGTCGGCGCCTTCGCTGGTGACCTTGGTTCCCAGCACGGGAGGCCAGACTTCATTGTCGGTCGCGACCCGAGGCTCCTTCTTGTCATTGCCCTTGCTCCCCGCTTCCAGGGCCATGGCGATGACTTTTTCGAACACACCCTCGATGCCGCCCGCTGGCTCCGGCGATGGGGTTCGCTGCTTGACGTTGAGATTGTCGATAGCCACTTCTTGTCTCTCCCTTTTATTCACGTCCGGGCGCGGCAAGCATCGTTATGACGAAGCGCGCGTGGCGGACAGAACCGCCATGGTCGTCAGCCGACATGTCGGTTGAATGACATGGTCGTGCCTGCGCGACGAACGTGGCGGTGGGAAAGATTTATGAGGCGCGTTTCAGTTGTCCTGACTGTCCGCGCCATGCTGGGCAAACAGCTCGGCGCCGGTCAGTTTCTGGGTGTCGTTAGCGAAGGCGTAGAAGTCCGGTTTCTCCTCGATGAAAACCTCCATTTCGAACGACCACGGCTGCCCGGCTTGCTTGAAAAGGCCGACCGGTACGCCATAGAAGCCGCCGTCCTTCATGCGATAGAACAAATGGCTTCCGCATTCCGCGCAAAATCCGCGCTCGGCCCAGTCGGATGAAGAATGAACCCTGACACTGCCTGAATCCGCGAAGTGCGGAGGCTGACTCGTTTCTACCATCATCGAAGGACCACCCGCCCAGCGACGACACATCCCGCAATGGCAGACGCCGACCTTGTGGTTATCCAGCGTCACCTCGAACTTCACTGCACCGCACAGGCATTCGCATTGTTCACTGCTCATCGCGTACCTCCTTCGTCATGGTCGTCGGTCTTGATCCGATCAGCATAGCCTCGGAGTGACAGATGACCGTCCGTCATGTGAATTGCACTCACGCGCCGAGGGTATTTCCAAGGAGAACCTACCTTGGATCAAGAGGCATGTATGGAATACCAAGAACTGGAACGCGAAGTACTGACCCGCCTGCTGCACGCTCACCCAAGCGGCCTGGGCAAAGAGATCTTCGACAACTATCGGGGGGAGAAGGCTGTCTTCGAAGTCATCAAGCACTTCCAGCAGAAGAACCTGATTCAGGGCAGTCCAGCCGACCACAACGACGCGGAGTCCGCGCTCCAATACCCCATCAAGCTGACCAGCGCGGGCGTTGACGAGGCGAAGAAGCTGGAGGGTTGAGGCGGAAAGCGCGACTGGGCGGGTTCGCGTGCGGGCCTGCTCAGGTTTGTAGCAGCAGCCAGCGCGGGTTCGTGCTGGCTAGCCGCTTAACTATCCATTGCTGTGCGGATTACTGAAGCCAGTCGATCAGAAAAGCCCACCTAACGAAATTGTCGCACCCCCGCCAGCCTGTAGGCCCACGTTCAATCCGGCTGCAATGATGACGCCTTTGGCCGAGCGCAGCAGGCGTCCTGTACTGTCGTGAGGCAAAAGCATGTTGCCCACAGGCGTCAGCGTGGCGGCTGCCATGGCCAGCAGCTTGGGATCGAGGCCAAATAGCATGGCCGAGCCGCTAGCGCCACCGAGCAAGCCCACGCCCCCTTCGATGAATACACAGGCGCCCTGAAAATCCTCTCGGACGAGCCCTCGGGCAGCGATCGAGTTGGCTACCAGCACCTGGCCGACTGCCGGGAAATCTTCGCTTGCGCCCGCAGCGCCGACGCTTTTGCCTCGTACATGCAAATTGACCTTGCCGAACCGCGGCAGGCGAGCGCCGATGCCCGCGCCCACACCGACCGAACCATAACGAAACTGCTGGTCGACCCCGTTGGGATCGGTCAAGGTCAGCGCGCCGCCGGCAGCAGCTGCGAAGACTACGGTCAAACCGCCACCGCTGGCGGTCTTGTAACGCCAATCGCTGACGCTTACGGGTAAGGGGATGTGCATTTGAATTTCCTTATAAAAGCCGCGCCGTTCGACGTCGGCGAATCCATGCAGCCAGGTGATAACCGCCTCCCACGATAGACACGATGGCGAAAAGGCCCGTCAGCAAGCTCGCTCCCCACAGCGCGCCACGATCTCCAATGATCGCAGTGCGGGAAGGGGATTCCGGGCGGTAGAAAACTGTTACTGAGTCGCCCACCTCGTAGCCGAAGATCAATCCGTTTTCGGGATAGCTGATGACTTGTCCCGTTGCGTCGGTGAAGTCAATTTGCGGATGGCTGCCACCCGCGTTCAGAGCGCTGACATGTCCTTCGGCGCGTTGTGCCAGAGCCAGAAAGTCCAGTCGGTCTGTAACCATCCAGAATGTAAAGCAGAGCAGGCACAGGCCCAGCGGGATAAAAATCAGCACGCGAAGCAGGTCGCTTCGAGAGGATGGCATCGCGGCCATGACGGGATCCTTGTATCGTCCGTGAAACGCGCGTATTGCAGCGGACTTGCGGGGAGGCGTCAACCGGACAGAGCGGAGTAAGCGAGGCCAATGCGTGAACTGGGCCTACAGAAATGAAAAAGGCACCGCGTTTGATAGCCAGGGCCTTTGTCTGGCTATTGTCCACCTGCAACCATCAAGGATTACGGAAAATTACAGTGGGGACGCGTAGCCTGTATTCAGTGACGCACTCGCGGAATTCGAACCCACGACCCCTGCCTTCGGAGTCCTGAAAGTCGGCGTTTGGAATCAGTACTTTAGCGGGGGTCAGCTGGGAAATCGGGTTGTTTACATGGGACATGTCATCTACTGCGCACCAAGACTAGACCCATTAGAGCGTGCGTACGCTCGCACTCTTTGAGGCTGCTTATAGGCAGCACTTGCGCGATGGCAAAGAGTACTTCGAAGCACGTGAAGCCCAGGATCAGGAAGCTGGCTCCGTGGGCCACAGCAAACAATTGCCAGGTAGCGAACAGTATTCTCGCCAGTGCGTCATACAAACCGATGCTGCGGCTCGGCTGCAATAATCGCCAGATCGACCAGACCACCACTACGCTGCTCAGCAGATTGGCCAAAAGCAGGGCGGTAATGTCCAGTGTCGGTGCTGCTCGCTCTAATCCCAGCGCAGCGGACAGCGCTGCGAAGCCTCCAAAAATCATTGATGCCGTCCAGGGCGTCATGAAGCCTGCGGTGACCACCAGGTCGTAGAAAGCACTGAGTCGAACAACTTGTAGATTTCTATTTACGCTGATCATATTCAACCCTCACAGTTTGAGCCCGCAGGCTAAAGCCTGGTGTTAGGTCCAGAGTCAAGGGAGAGAATGACTGATGCGGATCGGAGAATTGGCAGCAAAGATGGAGGTGTCAGTCGATACCTTGAGATTCTATGAAGAGAAAGGCCTGATCAAGGCGGGCCGTGCTGCCAACGGCTACCGGTTTTATTCCGAGCAGACCGCACAGCTGGTTGGGTATATCAAGCTGGCGCAGCAGCTTGGATTTTCACTACGGGAGATTGGCGAAAACCTCCCACTGCTATGGAACAGTGAGGGAGCTTCAACGGATCTCCTGGCTCAATTATTTGAAGAGAAGATCGCTTTGCTGGATAAGCGGATCGAACAACTGCATGGTCTTCGTCGTCTGTTGGCCGAACGAGCCGTGCAAGTCTGTCCATTGGTGGAAGCCAAGCCGATTGATGCGTTCTCAATGGCTGCTTTCGACCCAAAGCGGCCGGTCGCGAAGCCTGATCTTATTCAGGTCAACCAGGCTGCTGAAAATTCAAAGCGCTACGCAGGGTCGCAATCACGTGATCAACGGAGGGGCCTTGTACCGGTGGCGCCACAGGGCGCTCACAAAACTCTCGCCACACAAACAGTGTCAATTCTGCGCCATCTGTTTGCGGCAGCGCACTGTCGTTCGAACCGAAGGTTTCTAGCAGCCTGTACCTTTCGTCTGCCCAGAACAAGGCTTCTACCCAGGCATAGACCGGGATGAAATGGAAGTGAATAGAGTAACCAGCATCATGCCCATAGCGGCCGATGTACAAGCGTTTTGGCTGTAAATGATCTTCGATGGTTTTCTGGACTCGCGCCTGCAAAACACCCAACTCCGCTTGCGCTTCGGTCGGTAGTGCAGCCAGGGAATTGGTCATCTGCTTTGCACTGAGCATTAAGTAGCCTGGCAACGCACTGTTTATGCGGTGATTGAGAACCCAGTACCTGGATTCATGGATGATGAAGCGAGACGGTATGTCCATGAGGCGGCCTTGAGTGGATCTGGCGCAGGTTAGCATTGAGATACACCGAAGTCCGCTCCTGGCCGATTGTTGCCCTCCACGAAGGGCTGCTATCGAGCTTCGCTGGGTATTCACTGGTCTCGACTTCGTTCAGCTAAACTCAGCCCTCTGCACGCCACCAAGGATGGCACCCATGAATTCACTCATCGATGAGCAGCTACTTGAGATCATCCGTCAAAACCCAATAAATCGAGAGCTATTGGAGATCCTGCCAACACTCGGTATCCCTCATTCCATGCTGGTCGCAGGCGCTTTGTTCCAGACGTTCTGGAATCACCGCTCGGGACAACCTCCCGAGTGGGGTATCAAGGACTATGACATCGCCTACTTCGACGCTGACTTGTCTTGGGAAGCGGAAAACCGGGTCATAGCACAGGCTCATCAGGCATTCTCGCACCTGGGCGTCAACATTGAGATACGCAACCAGGCCCGCGTCCATTTGTGGTACGAGGGTAAATTCGGTGGCACCTATTCACCGCTGAAAAAGGTAACGGATGGTATCGACCGATATCTGATTCGGTCGACCTGTCTAGGCGTTGACGCTTCTACAGGTAAGCTCTATAGCACTCATGACCTGAACGACCTCTTGAACAACTGGCTCAGGATGAACGAGTTGAATCCACGTCCAGAGTTATTCAGGGCAAAAGCTGCTAGCTACCAGGCGCGTTGGCCGTGGCTTCAATTGGTTGAATGAACGTCCGCAATGGGTCGAAAGCAGACGGTCATGGCTGACCGCAATCGACCCTAAGCGGACGGTCGCCAGGCAGGAGTGGCCCATGCCCGCGAAACTGAAGTGATGTATATCGATAACTATGGCGATTTGACCGCGATAGTATCAGCTACCACACTGGGTATGCCTTCAACAGTAGGTCGGCAGGCATCATCGAATATGTAACTTAATTTGTGATCCCCGTATCCCATTGCCCATAAGAATAGTTCAGCGCCCAGTGCTGAGGGCTGGCAAACAACTCCTCCGTCATTAGCGGTTGGCACCCGGCCTTTCATATGCTCCAGTGGGCCATATATAAATTCGCCTTCAATCAATCCGTCGTTATATAAGCCGAAAAATGTATGGCGCAAAAAAGCGTCGTTGTTGCTAATTTCCTCGGGTGTAAATTCCATCGCTTGAACATATGTCTGAAATGGGAAAAATATCTCCATTTTTGGCCGGTCATCCATGTTGAAATGATAGCCCTGATTTCTAAATAAATCTTTGATTGTTGCGTATATTAAATAGTGTGTTCTGAGTTGGTATGTGGAAAGGTTCTCAACCAGCTTGGCCATGCGAGCGCCTCGATCATCGCGCCCTCGTTCTGTTCGAGAGGAGGCAAGTACCCCGCCAAAGTATTCAACAGACAGTAGGTCATCATTGAATGATCCATCATTCATTATCGTCTTTAAAACTTTCGGAGGAATAATTCCTGGTTTTTCGCGCTTCTCACCAATTTTCTCGTCAGCTCTTTTGAAGATCTGACCAATATTATGCATTCGTTTCTCAGTGAAGTCTTTTAGACCGCCGCCCAAATAATCCGCTGTCGGGCCTAGTAATTTTTCAAGACCGTCTTTTCCGAGATATGCGGCGATAGCCCCTAAGCCAACTGCGGTTATCGGTTCTGGCATGTTATCCCCTTCGACCTGATTACTGTTAGATTGGTAGTTTGCGTGATACGTCGAGCAATGCCCCATGCCCATACTCTACCCTGAAAGAGGCTTCTAAGCAGTGGCTTGGGCAAAAAAGCACTGCAAGGCGAAAGAGACAGTTGGAGAATCACCCTTGGTGCGAGGCTAACGCTCACGCCGGCTGGCTTCAACTCTCGACGTCGTGTCTTATCAGCGTCCGCTCATGGCCGCCACCAGACGGTCTCGACAGGCCGCTATCGCCAGGAGACAGCAGCCCCAACAAAGACATCTTTCCCTTTTCCGCCCAAAAGCTGAACCCATAAACCAGGGTCGACCTACAGCATGGGTTTGCTTCGTACGGGATGCAGAGTCACATCTCTCACCAGGAAATCTCTCTATGTCATTACGCGGCGCGCCGCCTAGCCGGATTGGGCTTCTTCGATAAGCCAGCGCTCGAAGCTCGCCAAGGCCGGCGCGGCCGTCTCGCTCGGGCGCGTCACCAGCACGTACCGCTCACGCAATTCCGAAACCTCTGGCCAGGGCGCCGCGAGCCTGCCCGCCGTCAATTCTTCCTCGACGTAGCGCTTGGGCGCCAAGGCCATGCCGAGGCCGGCCTTCACCGCTTCGATCAGCAAGGCGTAACGATCATAGGTCGGCCCGGCCAACTCGTTGCAAAGCGGCAATCCCGAAAGCGTTGCATAACGCGCCCAATTGTTGGTGCTATCGAGCTTGTGCATCAGCGGCATGCTCGCGGGTGCAACCTCAGCCAGGCGGGGATGACAGACCGCGATCATTTGCTCGTCGAACAGCGGTTGCACTCTCATCGTGTGCCAGACCGGATGGTCGTAGTTGATCGCAGCATGCAGTCCGCTCTCTTCGAATGAAAAAGGCTGTGTTCGCTCGCGCAGGTTGATCTCGATATCGGGATGGCGCGCGCGAAAGCGCGCCAGACCTGGAATCAGCCAGCGACTGGCCAGGGTCGGGATAACACCGATCTCCAACGAGGTGGCGCCCTGCGCGTCCGCCATGAGCTGGCGTGTATGACGCTCTATATCCGCTAGCGCTGTACGCATCTGCGATGCATAACGGGCACCGGCCGGCGACAACACGACCCGGTTGCCCGCCCGATTGAACAGCCGCATGCCCAACAGCTCCTCAAGCTTTGCAATCTGCCGGCTTATCGCGCCTTCAGTGAGCGACAGCTCCTGAGCGGCTTTGGCGAAGCTCCCGTAGCGCGCAGCAGCTTCCAGCGCGAGCAGTGCGGTAATACTTGGCAAGCGTCTGGTCATCTGCGCCGTCGTCCTTTCCCTGGCGCGACAGAATGACGCACGCGCAAGCTCCCTTGCAAAAAAATCGGTAACCGTGGGAGGACGAGGCTCACTAGCATGAAGAAGCGTCACACGAGCGTGACCGCTGACTGCCATGACAAGGAATGCTGCATCGTGAATACCGCTGACAAAACACTGCTACGCCTCGGACTGTTAATCCCATTCTGGCTTTTCACCGGTGTGACGCTAACGGCTTTGGCGTATCCGGGCTACAGCCATATCGATCAGGCGATGAGTCAACTGGGCGCGATGGATACGCCCACGCACGCAATATCGCCGTGGGTTAACAACCTTCCGCTCGGGGTCCTGTTCCTGCTTTTTGGCGCAGGTATTGGCCGGCGCTTCCGCAGGGCCGGCCTGGCGCGGCTGAGCGCGCTGCTGATCATGATTCATGGCCTGGCAAGCCTCGCCACTGGACTGTTCTCCTGCGATGCGGGATGTGCCCCACCGCAGCCGTCGGCATCACAACAAATTCATAACGCGGCCGGCCTGATAATGTTCCTTTCGCTAACCCTAGCCACTGGACTATGGGCAATACTGGGCAAGACACTGCTTTCATCGAGCCGTTTTGCGTGGTTCTCGGCCATTTGCACCCTCCTGGCCGTTATCACGGTTGGCCTGATGGCCCAGGCGGTTGAAAGCGGGCACGGGTTCGGCTTGTACCAGCGGATCAACTATGGCATCTCCGTACTCTGGATCGCAGCGCTTGCCTGGATGGCCCTGAATACGGTTTCTCAAGGAGCTGGATATGACCGTGAACGCTGAGAATCGCGTGGAAACGTTCGAAGCACTTGAAAGCCTCTATGGAGACGTGGCCCGGCCGTCGATACTCAAAGAGGCCGACCACATCCATCCCGTTTATCGACCCTTCATCGAACAGGCATCGTTTGCAGTGCTGGCCACGGCCGGTCCTGGAGGGCTGGATGCCTCACCCCGTGGCGATGCGCCCGGGTTCGTGCACATCGTCGACAGCCGCACCCTGCTGCTGCCTGACCGACGTGGCAACAACCGAATCGACAGCTTGCGAAACATCATCAGTGACCCGCGAGTGGCATTGATTTTTCTGCTTCCAGGCATCGGCGAGACGCTGCG
This sequence comes from Pseudomonas sp. JDS28PS106, assembly GCF_036706555.1. NCBI lineage: Bacteria > Pseudomonadati > Pseudomonadota > Gammaproteobacteria > Pseudomonadales > Pseudomonadaceae > Pseudomonas > Pseudomonas sp. JDS28PS106. Next base: position 294,737 of record NZ_JBAJGT010000006.1, read on the forward strand.
TATCAACGGGACCGCCGAGATACTCGCCCAGCCCGAGCTGCTATCCCGGTTTGCGGTACGGAACCAGATGCCCAAGTCAGTGCTGCGCATCTCGGTCAACGCGGTCTACTTCCAATGCAGCAGGGCAATCATCCGGTCTGGGCTCTGGAATCCCGAAAATCACATCGAGCGTGCGGCATTGCCGACACCTGGCCAAATCCTGAAGGCACTGTCCGAATCGGAAATCGACGGCCAGGCCTATGACGAGGCGCTGCCAGGGCGTCTTGCCACGACGTTGTACTGAGGGAACATGGGCGCCAGGTACTTGGACGCGTCGCGTCGATGATCGGGCTGTCGGATCGACATGCTCATGGAAACGGGCCCCTACGGCGAATTTGCGCTTCCCACTGTCCTTTATTAACAGCCAGGCCGCGATTCCTGATTGTTGCCATTTCGACCATTCCCGCCACGCTTGAGTGTGGCAAATTTGTGGCAAAAACGACTTTCAGGACTAGGACAGGTTTCTGTCAGAAGCGCTAACCCCTTGTGACACAAGGGAAAGAAGATGGCGCACTCGGCGGGATTCGAACCCACGACCCCTGCCTTCGGAGGGCAGTACTCTATCCAGCTGAGCTACGAGTGCAACGCGGGCGCCATGATACTCATCCCGAAGGCAGGCGTCCATGCTGGTGATCGTCTGTTGTTGATTTCCCACGTTTTTATCGGAAAAGGAGCACCGTCCGGGCCTTTTTCCGGCGCCTGATCAGGCGTTCTTTTTTTCGAACGCCTATTGTCCTTTGCCCCCGCAGTCCCTAGGATTCGTTTGACATTTCAAACGCTCGTGTCCGAGTTTTCCGCTATTTGCGACGTGCTTCGCAGGGCCGCTGAATGTTTTCCTGGTGATGACCTCAAAAGAGGTCCATCGAAACCGATAGTTCGCTCCGCCAAGCGCGGTGCTGTTTAGGAGGCCGACATGCAGCTCAAAGATTCCCGACTGTTCCGCCAGCAAGCCTACATCAATGGTCAGTGGCTGGACGCGGACGGTGGTCAGTCGATCAAGGTGAACAACCCGGCGACCAATGAAATCCTCGGCACCGTGCCGAAAATGGGCGCGGCTGAAACCCGTCGTGCCATCGAGGCGGCCGACGAGGCGCTGCCGGCCTGGCGTGCGCTGACCGCCAAAGAGCGTGGCAACAAGCTGCGTCGCTGGTATGAACTGATGATCGAGAACCAGGACGACCTGGCGCAGCTGATGACCCTGGAGCAGGGCAAGCCGCTGGCTGAATCCAAGGGCGAGATCGGCTACGCCGCGTCTTTCATCGAGTGGTTCGCCGAAGAAGCCAAGCGCGTCTACGGTGACGTGATTCCGGGCCACCAGCCTGACAAGCGCCTGATCGTGCTCAAGCAGCCTATCGGTGTCACCGCAGCCATTACGCCGTGGAACTTCCCTGCCGCGATGATCACCCGCAAGGCCGGCCCGGCACTGGCGGCCGGCTGCACCATGGTGCTCAAGCCTGCTTCGCAGACGCCTTACTCGGCGCTGGCTCTGGCCGAGCTGGCTGAGCGCGCGGGCATTCCGGCCGGCGTATTCAGCGTGGTGACCGGCAGCGCCGGCGAAGTCGGCGGCGAGCTGACCGGCAACCCGATCGTGCGCAAGCTGTCGTTCACCGGTTCGACCGAAATCGGTCGTCAACTGATGGCCGAATGCGCCAACGACATCAAGAAGGTCTCCCTGGAGCTGGGCGGCAACGCGCCCTTCATCGTGTTCGACGACGCCGACCTGGACAAGGCGGTCGAGGGCGCGATCATTTCCAAGTACCGCAACAACGGCCAGACCTGTGTCTGCGCCAACCGCATCTATGTGCAGGACGCCGTCTACGACGCCTTCGCCGAGAAGCTGAAAGCGGCGGTCGCCAAGCTCAAGATCGGCAACGGCATGGAAGAGGGCACCACCACCGGCCCGCTGATCGATGAGAAAGCCGTCGCCAAGGTCAAGGAACACATCGCCGACGCCGTAGGCAAAGGCGCGAAAGTCCTGTCGGGCGGCAACACCATCGAAGGCAACTTCTTCGAGCCGACCATCCTGGTCAACGTCACCAAGGACGCGGCTGTCGCTCGCGAAGAAACCTTCGGCCCGCTGGCGCCGCTGTTCCGTTTCAAGGACGAGGAAGAAGTCATCGCCATGGCGAACGACACCGAGTTCGGTCTGGCCTCGTACTTCTACGCCCAGAACATGAGCCGCGTGTTCCGCGTCGCCGAAGCCCTGGAATACGGCATGGTCGGCATCAACACCGGTCTGATCTCCAACGAAGTCGCGCCGTTCGGCGGCATCAAGTCGTCCGGCCTGGGTCGTGAAGGCTCCAAGTACGGCATCGAAGACTATCTGGAAATCAAATACCTCTGCCTGTCGGTCTGATTCCGGACGGTTCAGAGGTATTGCAGCCGGTGGCGCGCGAGAGCGACGTGTCATCGGCTTTTTTGGCAGTACCGTTACTCACGGCAGTCTGAAGCTGCGGCAGTCGATCATCGTATGCTGTCGCAGTGGACCCAGGCCGCTTGATCCTTGAACCACGCCGACCGATGAGCGGTGAATGAGGAAAAACATGAGCAATACTAACGAATCCCTGATGCAGCGCCGCCAGGCGGCTGTTCCACGCGGTGTGGGCCAGATCCATCCGATCTTTGCTGCGTCCGCGAAGAACGCCACAGTTACCGACGTAGAAGGTCGTGAGTTCATCGACTTCGCCGGCGGTATCGCGGTGCTGAACACCGGTCACCTGCATCCGAAGATCGTCGCGGCCGTGCAGGAACAGCTGACCCGCCTGACCCACACCTGCTTCCAGGTTCTGGCCTACGAGCCGTACGTGGAGCTGTGCGAAAAGATCAACGCCAAGGTGCCGGGCAACTTCGACAAGAAGACGCTGCTGGTCACCACGGGCTCCGAAGCGGTGGAAAACGCCGTCAAGATCGCACGCGCCGCGACAGGCCGTGCTGGCGTGATCGCCTTCACCGGCGCTTATCACGGCCGCACCATGATGACCCTGGGTCTGACCGGTAAAGTCGTTCCCTATTCGGCCGGCATGGGCCTGATGCCAGGCGGTATCTTCCGCGCCCTGTACCCGTGCGAGCTGCATGGCGTGAGCGTCGACGATTCGATTGCCAGCATCGAGCGCATTTTCAAGAACGACGCCGAGCCCAAGGACATCGCCGCGATCATCATCGAGCCGGTGCAGGGCGAAGGTGGTTTCTATGTGGCGCCCAAAGAGTTCATGCTGCGTCTGCGCGAGCTGTGCGACAAGCACGGCATCCTGTTGATCGCGGATGAAGTGCAGACCGGCGCGGGCCGTACCGGTACGTTCTTCGCCATGGAGCAGATGGGCGTTGCGCCGGATCTGACCACCTTCGCCAAGTCCATCGCTGGCGGCTTCCCGCTGGCGGGCGTGTGCGGCAAGGCTGAATACATGGATGCCATCGCCCCGGGCGGTCTGGGCGGCACCTACGCCGGCAGCCCGGTCGCGTGCGCGGCGGCACTTGCGGTGCTGGATGTGTTCGAAGAAGAACGTCTGCTGGACCGCAGCAAGGCCGTCGGCGAGCGTCTGGTATCCGGCCTCAAGGCTATCCAGGCCAAGTACCCGGTGATCGGCGACGTGCGTGCCTTGGGTGCGATGATTGCCGTGGAGCTGTTCGAGGGCGGTGATTCTCACAAGCCGAACGCAGCAGCGGTGGCGCAGGTGGTTGCCAAGGCGCGGGACAAGGGCTTGATCCTGCTGTCGTGCGGCACCTACGGCAACGTTCTGCGGGTGCTGGTCCCGCTGACGGCCGAAGACGCGCTATTGGATAAGGGTCTGGCGATTCTTGAAGAATGCTTCGCTGAAATCGCCTGAAAACTGGCTGGTCACGAATTGATTAAATAGTGACCAAACGCCCGAAAAAAGCCCGTTTCGACGGGTTTTTTTCGTTTGAATGAGGGTGTTTTGATGGTTTTGGCTATATCCGGGCCAAGGCTTTGGCTAAGGTGAGTGCATCGATGTCGGAGATCCGTGATGACAGAACCTGCCATATCGCGCGTATTGATCGCTGAATCCGATCCCTGGGTTCGCGAGACGCTCAGTGATCTGGTGCTGGGTGTGCGTGCCGACGTCGAGCTACACATGTGCAACGACGGCAAACAGGCTGTCGAGTCGATGAAAAAACACATACCCGACCTGATCATCGCCGCCCGCGAGTTACAGGGTGTCGATGGTCTGAGTCTGCTGCGCGGCGTGCGCAGCCTGCGCCGACAACCCGCGATACCCTTTATCCTGATCAGCAACCGCAACGACAGCGCCAGTGTGCGTGAAGTCCTGCCGCTTGCGCCTACCGCCTATCTCACCAAACCCTTGAACACCGATGGCCTGCGCCAGCGACTGGAGGGGTTGTTGCTGGAACGCCGCACGCCCGCGCCGGGAAATGTTTCACCCCTGGCGCCGGGGCAGACGCTCGACAAGTTCATGGACAAGCGCCGCGATAACGCCGATGGGGCGCCGCTGTTCGTGGACGTCGCCACGGCGCTCCAGTTGAGCCAGGGCGCCGCGGGAATCGATGCCGTGCTGCTGGAGCAGGAGCTGCGCAACGATCCGCATATCACGGCGGTGCTGATTGCGTCGGCCAATACCGCCGCTCAACATCTGGGCAAGCCGGTCAAGACGCTTAGCGGGGCCATTTCAGTGCTGGGCGCGGCGCAGAGCGCCAACATCGTGTCGGGGCTGTCCAGAAAGCGCATGGCGGTCCTGACCCATGATGCGCTGCTCGCCAAGGCCCGTCAGTTCTGGACGATGTCACAACGGACCGCCAACTACGCGCGAATTCTGGCCGGGATGCTGGAGCTGGATGTCGAGCGCTGTTTCTGCGCCGGATTGCTGCAGTCCCTCGGTGATCTGGCGGTGCTGGGCTGTCTCCAGGAGTGGATGCAGGCGGGCGGCGAGCTGGACGATACGATGATCGATCGGGCTCTGGAACAGTATTCCGCAGCGTTCGGCTCGGCCTTGCGCACCCGCTGGCGCTTGCCGTTGGAGCTGCGTGAACTGATTGCGGCGGTGTATCAATACAACACCGGAATTTTCACGCGAGAAGTACTGGCGATGAACCTCGCGGGTCAGATGGCGCGCCTCGGTGAACAGGAAAGCGTGACGACTCTGCTCAAGACCAAATCCGCCAAGCTGCTGAAACTGAGCGTCGGGGATCTGCAGCGGCTGCGCAAGAAGCTGACCGGGGTCACCGATCCGAGCGTGCTGGCCTCGATGCCGCCGATGCCTGCCGTGGTCGAGGATGAGCCGGATTTGCTGGACCTGGCGCCGGATATGGCAGAAGAGGAGCCGAAGGGGTCGGAATAGCGCTCACAGGCCTATATCGATTCGCAGGATGCGCGCCGCCTTTGTAGGAGCGGCTTCAGCCGCGAAGCGGACTGGCGAACGACCCGGATGTAGGGCTGCTACGCAGCCCATCGCGGCTGAAGCCGCTCCTACAGGCCGGAGTTGATCGTAAGATCTTTATGCTCAGACCAGCACGATCTGGTTCTTGCCCTGACGTTTGGCCTGGTACATGGCGCCATCGGCGCGGGCGTAGAGGGATTCGAGGCTGGCATCGTCCAGGCCGAGGTTGGTCAGCCCCATGCTGGCGGTGACGCTGAACGTGACCGTGCCGCACTGGAACTGCTGGCGCTGGATTTCGCGTTGCAGGCGTTCGGCGATCTGGATAGCCATTTCCGGCGCGCAGCCGGGAAATACCGCCGCGAATTCTTCGCCACCGATCCGACCGAACAGATCGCCACGGCGCAGCGCCGAGCGTCCGCTTTCGGCGATACGCTGCAAGACCGTGTCGCCTTCCTGGTGTCCGTAAGTGTCGTTAACCAGCTTGAAATCATCGATGTCCAGCAGCAGAAAGGCCAGCGGCGTACCGTTGAGCCGCGCCAGTTCGAACTCGCGCTGGGCGCATTCGAAGAAGTGCCGCCGGTTGCTGCTCTGGGTGAGCACGTCGGTGGTTGCCAGTCGCTGCAACTCGTCTTCGAGCTGCTTCTTCTCGGTAATGTCTTCCGCGATGCCGACCACGATCAGACGCTGGCCTGCGTCGGCACGGTGGCTGACAAAGCATTTGTCGCTCAGCCAGCGGACTTCACCGTCGGCACGAATGATCCGGTATTCGCGGTCTTCGATAGAGCCTTTTTCGATTACCTCGCTCAGGCTTCGCTCGGCGTAATTCAGATCATCCGGATAGATGCTGTCGCGCCATTCGCTGTAGTCGGCCAGCAGCAGGCCTGCCGAGCGACCGAAGATACGTTCGTAGGCAGGGCTGACATACACCATGCGCTGGGTTTCCCAGTCGAAAGCCCAGAGTACGGCGTTGACGCTTACCAACAGCGAACTGAAGAGTTGTTCGCGCTCGCTCAGGCGCGCGACCTCGGCTTGTGCATGCATCAGCGCCAGCAGCGTTTCTGCTGCGGCTGGCATGGTTGCGTCAGGAGTAGAAGGGGGTATCGGGGTGTGTTTGTCCATGAGCCGGATCTCGACGCGTGCGGCCATTGCCGCAACATCACCCAAACGATCTTGGGTAGGCTCATGAGATAGGAATTACGGGGGGAAGTTCCGGATCAGGCGCGCCCCAGGCGGGCGCGCTGATTAACGGCGTCAGGCTTGAGCAGGACGCAGCGAGTAGGTCTTGAGCTGGCCGGCGAAGTCGCGCAGCGACTGGATGCCGCTGGCTTCGGCTTCATGGACCCATTCCTTGATGGCCGACAGCATATCGTGGCCGTTGCTGCTGGTCCTGGCCCAGATCTGTTGCAGCGCCAGACGTTTCTCGTAGATCACTTTCAGCGCCTGGCTGTGCTCCAGCATGGTCTGGATCCGCACATGATGCCGGTCTTCGAGAAGGCTGGTTTCGCGAGACAGCAAGCGCTTGGCGCGATGGAACTGGTGCCGAACCGATGCGTCGGCCTTGGCCAGCTCCTGGGTCACCAGCGGCGCGATCACCAGCTTGCGATACTGGGCCATGATCTGGAAACGGTTGTTGAGGATCGCCATGGCGGTATCCATGTCCATGCTGCCCTTGCCTTCGACCCGATGCGCGATGGGCGCGACACGCTGCACCTTCGCCAGCCGCAGGAAGCTGAACAGCTTGATCCATGCCCAGCCCATGTCGAATTCCCAGGGCTTGACCGACAGTTTGGCCGAATTGGGGTAGGTGTGATGGTTGTTATGCAGCTCTTCGCCGCCGATCACGATGCCCCACGGCACCAGATTGGTGGCAGCGTCGCGGCATTCGAAATTGCGGTAACCCACCGCGTGGCCAAGGCCGTTGACCACACCCGCGGCCCAGAACGGAATCCACATCATCTGCACCGCCCAGACCGTGATGCCAGTGACGCCGAACAGCGCCAGGTCGATGACCGCCATCAAGGCGATGCCCAGCAGCTTGTAACGGGTGTACAGGTTGCGCTCAATCCAGTCGTCCGGGCAGTTCTTGCCGTAGATGCGCAGGGTATCCTCGTTGCGCGCCTCTTCGCGGTACAGCTCCGCGCCCTTGCGCAGTACCGTGGACAGGCCTTTGACGACCGGGCTGTGCGGATCGTCGGCGGTTTCGCATTTTGCGTGATGTTTGCGGTGGATGGCTGTCCACTCACGTGTGTTCTGCGCGGTGGTGAGCCACAGCCAGAACCTGAAGAAATGTTTGAGTCCCGCATTCAGCTCCAGCGACCGATGCGCCGAGTAGCGATGCAGATAGACCGTAACCGCGACGATGGTCACATGGGTCATCGCCAGCGTGACCGCTATTACCTGCCAGACGGAAAGGTCGAGCAAACCGTTGTACCACATAGGCTGTTGGGCCCTCGAGAAGACACTCGTGAAGAAAAATGTAACCGCAGCATTATCTCTGAGCCTGCACAGAAAACCAGTCACGCTGACAGATAAGCGTCGCAGGATGTTTCTTACTTTATAATCCGGTCTTTTCGTAAGGTTTTTCGCTTTCTTATGTCAGATTCATCTCGTAATGCGCTTGGGATGGCGCTTATGTACGGCGCTCTGTCCGCCCTGGCCTGGATCGTCGGCGCGTTTGTCGTGCCGCGACTGATCGACGATCCCGCGGATCAGGCGTCGATCATCCGGGTCGGCGGTCTGCTGTGGCTGCTGCTCGGCGCCGTCATGATCTTTGTGGCGCGCAAGCGTGCGCTGCCCCGCCACCGCCAGGACGAGCACGAGCGTCTGCGCCTGGGCTGGGCGGTGTTCGACAGCACCCATGAGGGCGTGCTGGTCAGCGACGCACAAGGACGGATCGTTCACGTCAATCGCGCTTTCGTGGAGATCACCGGCTACCAGCCTGAAGAAGTGCTCGGTTTCAACCCGAGCAAGTTCAAGTCCGGGCGTCACGGTCCCGAGTTCTACCAGCAGATGTATCGCTCGATACTCAGCGCCGGGCAGTGGAGCGGAGAGATCTGGAATCGTCGCAAGAGCGGCGAAATCTATCCGCAATGGCAGAGCATTCGCGGGATCAAGGATGAGTCAGGCGAACTGCGCCATTTCGTGGCGGTGTTTTCCGATCTGACGGCGATCAAGCGCTCGGAGCAGGAACTGACCCAGCTCGCCCACTACGACGCCCTGACGCAATTGCCCAATCGGCTGCTGTTCACCGATCGCACCGCTCAGGCGCTGGTGACGGCGCGCTCCAGCAAACGCGGCTGCGGGCTGCTGTTGATCGATCTGGACCATTTCAAGAATATTAACGACAGTCTCGGCCATACCTTGGGTGATGAAGTGCTCAGGGCAGTGGCGGATCGCCTCAAGGGACTGTTCGACGACAGCGACCTGACGCTGGCCCGGCTGGGCGGCGACGAGTTCGGTCTGCTGGTGAAGAACTGCCCGCAAATGGTTCAGGCCGCGGCGCTGGCGCAACGGATCATCGATGCGTTCAAGGAACCCTTCATGCTGGAAGGCCATCGGCTGTTCATCACTGCCAGCATCGGCATCAGCCTGTTCCCCGATGACGCGCAATCGGCCGGGCAATTGCTGCGCAACGCCGATTCCGCCCTGTTCAAGGCCAAGAGCAACGGCCGCGAGGGCTATGCGCTCTATACCCAGGAGCTGACTGCCCACGCCCAGCACCGGGTGGAACTGGCAAGCGAATTGCGCCGGGCCATCGAACAGCAGGAATTGCGGGTGTTCTATCAGCCCGTCCACGATCTGGGCACCCGTCGGATCAAGGGTGTGGAAGCGCTGGTGCGCTGGCAGCATCCCCAACGCGGCATGGTGTCGCCCGCCGAGTTCATTCCCATCGCCGAGCAGAGCGGGCTGATCGCCGCTATCGATGCCTGGGTGCTGAATACCGCCTGTTGCCAGATGCAGCGCTGGGTTGAGCAAGGGCTGGAGATATCCTTCGTGGCGGTCAACGTCTCCAGCCGCTTGTTCGTCCATGGCGACCTCGACGTGCGCGTGGCGCAGGCTCTGGAAGACAGCGGGCTCGACCCTGCCTTTCTGGAGCTGGAAATCACCGAAAGCGCAGTGATGGACGACCCGGATCAGGCCATCGAGCAGATGCATCGCTTGCGCGAGCTGGGCGTGCGCCTGGCAATCGACGATTTCGGAACCGGTTATTCCTCATTGCTGAGGCTCAAACGCATGCCGGTGCAGAAACTCAAGATCGATCAGGGCTTTGTGGCCGGCCTGCCCGAAGCTGATGACGACATTTCCATCGTGCGGGCAATCATCGCACTGGCGAAAAGCATGGGGATGCGGGTACTGGCAGAAGGCGTCGAACAGGCGGAGCAAGCGGCTTTCCTGCTGGAAAACGGCTGCGAACTGGGCCAGGGCTATTGGTTTGCAAGGCCCGCCCCGGCCACCGAAATCGACTGGACGAGCGCGCCGGAGTTCTTGCCGCCGGCCAGCTGAGATTCTGCGTACCAGAGCGGCCGGAGCGTGCAATGCGCCGAAGCCGCCCTCGTCGCTCGCTAATTCACTTTGGTTATATTTGAATTCTTAAATAGTCTTTTTAAGAATATCTCCGTGTCTCTAATATCGCTTCCAACGCCAGGCGCGTCGCTCCCAGTCGCGACGCCAGGCCTACCTAATTTCAAGGAATACGATTATGAGCGCATCTCTACGTAGTGTTGACGGTCAGGACGAAGCAGCGATTCTGCGTGAGATCCAGAGTGCGTTGCGTGACCTGCGTTTCGGCGCCGTCGAAATTACCGTGCATAACGCCCAGGTGGTGCAGATAGAGCGCAAGGAAAAATTCCGTCTGCAGAATTCCGGCTCCAAGCCCAACTGACGCTGTACCCGACTGGTTCACCGGAGGGCTCACCTTGACTCCTGATACACCGCTGCACCGCAGCGCGTCCTGTCGAATGCGACCTTGACGCGCGAAGAAAAAAATCAAAAGCCGACAGACAGAATCACCAGGAGCGTTACCCATGTCCATTCGTCGTTTTGCACTGGCCGCACTTGCCAGCGCGGTTTTCGCAGGTTCGGCAGTCGCCAAGGATTACGAACTGCTCAACGTGTCGTACGATCCGACTCGCGAGCTGTATCAGGAATACAACGCGGAGTTCGCCAAGCACTGGAAACAGGCGCATCCGGACGACAGCGTCACCATCAAGCAGTCCCACGGTGGCTCGGGCAAGCAGGCGCGAGGCGTCATCGACGGCCTGCGGGCCGATGTGGTGACCCTGGCGCTGGCCGGTGACATCGACGAAATCGCCAAACTGGGCAAAACATTGCCTGAGGACTGGCAGACCCGCCTGCCGCAGGCCAGCACGCCATACACCTCGACCATCGTGTTCCTGGTGCGCAAGGGCAATCCCAAAGGCATCAAGGACTGGGGCGATCTGATCAAGAAAGACGTTTCCGTGATCACGCCCAACCCGAAAACCAGCGGCGGCGCGCGCTGGAACTTCCTGGCCGCCTACGGCTATGGCCTGAAAACCGGCGGCAGCGATGCCAAGGCGCAAGAATACGTGAAGGAGTTGTTCAAACATGTTCCGGTCCTGGACACAGGCGCTCGTGGCTCGACCATCACCTTCGTCAACAACGGTCAGGGCGATGTGCTGCTGGCGTGGGAAAACGAAGCTTTCCTCGCACTGAAAGAAGACGGCGGCGCGGATAAATTCGATATCGTCGTACCTTCTCTGTCGATCCTGGCCGAACCGCCGGTGGCCGTGGTCGACAAGAACGCCGAGAAGAAGGGCAACACCGAAATCGCCACCGAATACCTCAAGCATCTGTACAGCAAGGAAGGCCAGGAAATCGCGGCGAAGAACTTCTACCGTCCACGGGATGCCGAAGTGGCGGCGAAGTACGAGAAGCAGTTCCCGAAACTGAACCTGCTGACCATCGACAAGGACTTCGGCGGCTGGAAAACTGCCCAGCCGAAATTCTTCAACGATGGCGGTGTGTTCGACCAGATCTACCAGGCGCAGTAATCTGCGCAAGCCGCCCTTGTGGCGGCTGTCTGGTCTAGTGGCCCGGGCTTCATGCCCGGGCTTTGGTGCATCAAATCAAATTGAGGGCTTCATGAAAACGTAGCGAGCGAAGGCAAGGCAAGGCAAAAACAGGCGTGGAAGCGCAGTTTAGTGAACTAAATGAGCATTCCGCGCCTGTTTTTAACGCAGCATTGTCGAGCGCAGTAGTTTTCATGAGGCCCGAAGGGCTTTTATGTCGCGTCGTATTTCCCCCGTCATACCCGGCTTCGGGCTGACGCTGGGCTACACCTTGGTGTACCTCAGTCTGATTGTGCTGATCCCGCTGGCGGCCATGTTCGTTCATGCCGCGCAGCTGACCTGGGAGCAGTTCTGGACCATCATTTCCGCGCCTCGCGTGCTCGCTGCCCTGAAGCTGAGTTTCGGCGCGGCGTTCTGTGCGGCGCTGATCAACGGCGTGATCGGCACGCTGCTGGCCTGGGTGCTGGTGCGCTATACCTTTCCCGGTCGCAAAATCATCGATGCGATGATCGACCTGCCGTTCGCGCTGCCGACGGCCGTGGCCGGCATCGCCCTGACTGCGCTGTACGCGCCGAACGGACTGGTAGGGCAGTTCGCGACCGATCTGGGTTTCAAGATCGCCTACACGCCGCTCGGCATTACCCTGGCGCTGACCTTCGTTACCATGCCGTTCGTGGTCCGTACCGTGCAGCCAGTCCTGGCCGACATTCCCCGTGAAGTAGAGGAAGCGGCAGCCTGCCTGGGCGCGCGCCCTTTGCAAGTGTTCCGCCATGTCCTGATGCCGGCGTTGTTGCCCGCCTGGCTGACCGGTTTCGCCCTGGCCTTCGCCCGTGGCGTCGGTGAGTACGGCTCGGTGATCTTCATTGCCGGCAACATGCCGATGAAGACCGAAATCCTGCCGCTGCTGATCATGGTCAAGCTCGATCAATACGATTACACCGGCGCGACGGCCATTGGCGTAATGATGCTGGTGGTGTCCTTCATTCTGCTGCTGCTGATCAACCTGCTGCAGCGACGCATCGAAACCCCGGCCTGAGGAGGCGTGCATGTCTGGTTCATCCGTTAGTGCCGCGACCTCGGCCAACGACGCCCGCCGTGGCAATGCCACGGCTCGACGCGTCCTGATCGGCCTGGGCTGGCTGATTTTCGCCCTGTTCCTGGGGCTGCCGCTGGTCATCGTGGTGTCGCAAGGCCTGAAGAACGGCTTGGGCACTTTCATGTCAGCGATTCTCGAACCCGATGCCTTGTCGGCCTTGAAGCTGACGGTCATCGCCGTGCTGATCTCGGTGCCGCTGAATCTGGTGTTCGGTGTCAGTGCCGCCTGGTGCGTGAGCAAGTACTCGTTCCGCGGCAAGAGCATCCTCGTGACCCTGATCGACCTGCCGTTCTCGGTGTCGCCGGTGATCGCCGGTCTGGTCTACGTGCTGATGTTCGGCGCCCAGGGCCTGTTCGGACCTTGGCTGCAGGATCACGACATTCAGATCGTATTCGCCCTGCCGGGCATCGTGCTGGCGACCATCTTCGTCACCGTACCGTTCGTGGCCCGTGAGCTGATCCCGCTGATGCAGGAGCAGGGCACGCAAGAGGAAGAAGCCGCGCGCCTGCTAGGCGCCAATGGCTGGCAGATGTTCTGGCATGTGACCATGCCGAACATCAAATGGGGCCTGATCTACGGCGTGGTGCTGTGTACCGCGCGGGCGATGGGCGAGTTCGGCGCGGTGTCGGTGGTGTCCGGCCACATCCGCGGCGTCACCAACACCCTGCCGCTGCACGTCGAAATCCTCTACAACGAATACAACCACGTCGCGGCCTTCGCCGTGGCGAGCCTGTTGCTGATCCTGGCGCTGTTCATCCTGCTGCTCAAGCAGTGGAGCGAATCCCGCATTGACCGTCTGCGCAACAGCGCGGCGGAGGAATAATACATGTCGATCGAAGTCCGTAACGTCAGCAAGAACTTCAACGCGTTCAAGGCCCTGAACAGCATCAATCTGGACATCCAGAGTGGCGAACTGGTCGCCTTGCTGGGCCCGTCGGGCTGCGGCAAGACCACCTTGCTGCGCATCATCGCCGGTCTCGAAACGCCGGATACCGGCAGCATCGTGTTCCACGGCGAAGATGTGTCCGGCCACGACGTGCGGGACCGCAACGTCGGGTTCGTTTTCCAGCACTATGCGCTGTTCCGGCACATGACGGTGTTCGACAACGTCGCCTTCGGTCTGCGCATGAAGCCCAAGGGCCAGCGCCCGAACGAAACGCGCATCGCCGAGAAAGTCCATGAACTGCTGAACATGGTCCAGCTGGACTGGCTGGCCGACCGCTACCCCGAGCAGTTGTCGGGCGGCCAGCGTCAGCGTATCGCCCTGGCCCGCGCCTTGGCGGTCGAACCCAAGGTGCTGCTGCTCGACGAGCCGTTCGGTGCGCTGGATGCCAAGGTCCGCAAGGAGCTGCGTCGCTGGCTGGCGCGCTTGCATGAAGACATCAACCTGACTTCGGTATTCGTGACCCACGACCAGGAAGAAGCCATGGAAGTGGCCGACCGCATCGTGGTGATGAACAAGGGCGTGATCGAGCAGATCGGTTCGCCGGGCGAGGTGTACGAGAATCCGTCCAGTGACTTCGTGTACCACTTCCTCGGCGACTCGAACCGTCTGGTCCTGGGTGGCGACGACGAACACTTGCTGTTCCGCCCGCATGAAGTGTCGCTGTCGCGTCAGGAGCTGGAAGACCACCACGCCGCCGAAGTCCGCGATATCCGCCCGCTGGGCGCGACCACCCGGGTGACGCTCAAGGTGGAAGGCCAGAGCGACCTGATCGAAGCCGAGGTGGTCAAGGATCACGACAGCCTGGTCGGCCTGTCGCGGGGCGAGACGCTGTTCTTCAAGCCCAAGGTCTGGCAGAAAGTCTCCAGCCTCTGATCGGCGTCCGGGCGGGGTCAGAGTGTCAGCTCGACCTCGCCCAGTCGCGCGCCGTATGGTCCGAAACTGTGTTCGATCATCCGGCGGCTGCCGTCGGCATTGACGATTAGCACCGTGCTGGCGCGGGTGCCGTAATGCGGGCTGGCGATGAAGACGCTGGAGAGCAGCGTTTCGGTCGCCAGGCCAACGCCGGTGTTGGGCAGCTCGGCGGCGGGCGCGGGTGTCGGATCGCGCAATAGCTCGAACAAGGCCGCCGGTTGCGGATCTGCGAGGTGCTCCGCCAACGCCGTCCTGGCCTTGATCAGCTTTGGCCACGGCGTATTCAGCCCGGCGTTGGACACGCCATAGACACCTTCTTCCAGACGCTGCGGCCGGGCCTCGACCGAATTCAGATAGTAAAGATTGCGGGAATCTCCCAGCAGAAGATTGAAACCTGTGTAATCGCCGACCCGGCCCGCGACTTCCGCCAGATAGTCATCCAGCGCCTGCGCACCGTTCAGATACCGGGCGACCAGATCGCCTCTGGAGCGTCGGCCGACGGCCTGGCCGGGATCGCGAATGTTGGTCAGCGCGGCAAAACGTCCGTTCTCGCCGACACCCATCCAGGTTCCGCCAGCTTCCAGGTCGCGTCCGGCATGAACATGCGGCGCGTCAGGCCATTGCGAGAGTGGCTCGGTTGGACGCGCATAAAACTCGTCCCGGTTGGCCGCCACGATCAAGGGTTGCGGATGACTGGGCCGCCAGGCGAAAACAATCAGGCACATGCGCTACTCCTTTTTTCGAACACTCTACGCAGACAACGCTCGCACATCCATCGCTCGCGGCTAGAGCATCATGCCCGGCTCCGGTAACATGCCCGACCTGCGCGAACGTCGGCGGTACGCCTTCGGCAACGCAAATAATTTTTCATGATTGGGCGCTGGCAAAAGTCACGCGGCCCCACGCATAGTCTGCGACCCAAGCCGCGGCACGGTTCTCCGTCGTCCGCTCATGAGTTTCAATCGCTCTGGTGAGCATTCATTCAAGGAGTCGCAATGCTGCCTTATCCGCAGATTGACCCGGTAGCGGTGTCGCTCGGCCCGCTGCAAATCCACTGGTACGGGTTGATGTATCTGGTCGGCATCGGCGGAGCCTGGCTGCTCGCGTCGCGGCGCCTCAACCGCTTCGATCCGACCTGGACCAAGGAAAAACTGTCCGACCTGATCTTCTGGCTGGCGATGGGCGTCATCGTCGGTGGACGTCTGGGTTACGTGCTGTTCTACGACCTGTCCAACTACCTCGCGCATCCGTTGCTGATTTTCGAAGTATGGAAGGGCGGCATGGCTTTCCATGGCGGGTTCATCGGCGTGATGCTGGCGGCCTGGTGGTTCGGCAAACGCAACGGCAAGACCTTCTTCCAGTTGATGGATTTCGTCGCCCCGCTGGTGCCGATCGGCCTGGGCGCCGGACGCATCGGCAACTTCATCAATGCCGAATTGTGGGGCAAGCCGAGCGACGTGCCGTGGGCGATGGTCTTCCCGCCCTTCAGCGACCCTGCGCAGCTGGCGCGTCACCCTTCGCAGCTGTACCAGTTCGCGCTCGAAGGCGTCGCGTTGTTCATCATTCTCAACCTTTACGCACGCAAGCCGAGGCCGACCATTGCCGTCTCCGGCATGTTCGCCCTGTTCTACGGCATTTTCCGCTTCATCGTGGAATTCGTCCGGGTGCCGGACGCGCAGCTGGGCTACCTGGCCTGGGGCTGGGTGACCATGGGGCAGATTCTCAGTCTGCCGATGATCATTGCCGGTCTGGTCATGATCTGGCTGGCCTACAAGCGTGCCCCGGTTGCCGGCAAGGCAGCGGTCTAACACCGAAGCGCCGGGCCCGAGCCCGGCGTCTTCATCGATGCAGGTGATTTATGAAGCAATATCTGGAACTCGTCGCCCATGTGATCAAGCACGGGACCTTGCAGGCCAACCGCACCGGCGTGAACACCATCAGTTTTCCCGGTGCGATGCTGCGCTATGACCTGCAGGAAGGTTTCCCGGCGATTACCACCCGGCGTATGGCCTTCAAGTCCGCCATCGGCGAGATGGTGGGTTTTTTGCGTGGGGTCAACAACGCGGCGGAGTTTCGCGCGCTGGGCTGCAAGGTCTGGGACCAGAACGCCAATGAAAACAGCCAGTGGCTGAACAACCCGTTTCGCCAGGGCGAAGACGACCTGGGCGAAATCTACGGCGTGCAATGGCGCAAGTGGCCGGCCTACAAGCGCATCGTCGCAAGCAATACGGCAGCCATCGAGCTGGCGCTCGGGCAGGGCTATCGCCAGATCGCCGAGTCCGAAGAGGACGGCGAGTCTTTCGTGGTGCTGTACAAGGCCATCGACCAGATTCGTCAGTGCGTCGACACCATCATCAATGATCCGGGCAGCCGCCGGATTCTGTTCCACGGCTGGAACTGCGCGCAGCTGGACGAAATGGCCTTGCCGCCTTGCCACTTGCTGTACCAGCTGCACCCGAACCCGCAGACCCGCGAGATTTCCCTGACGCTGTACATCCGCTCCAACGACCTGGGTCTTTTATCGGAGCAAGGTGATACCGCACAGTATGCCCTAGCTGCGTAAAAAAATTTCTCGCCCTTCATAATTTATCCTGACGGCCTGGTACTGCACATGATGCATACTATGAAGCCGATAAATGAAGGAAGGTTGTATGAAGGTGTTGGTGGCGGCTCGCTCAAGGCTTGATCTGAAGCAGTCGCATCTAAATGATGAGGCACCCTCAGTGGGGGGGGTGCGCACCGTGCTTGGTGCGGCCTTGTTTGATGGCAAAGAGCAAATCGTCCGGTACGTCAGCGAGTACCTGACCGAGGGAGCGAAGGACAGTACCTTATCTTTCGAAACTCTAGAAACGTATGGCCGTAATCTAGGCTATCTGATTGAGCACCATCAGAAAGACGAAGACTATAGTCATCTGACTCCTGATGAAATTCTGCTCCGCTTGAGCAGTAGCTCGCTGAGCCAATACTTCTGCCATCTGCGCGAAGTTGGGAATCTTGCTGGTACGACTATTCGTAATAGGGATGCAACTTATCTGGCTTTCTATTCAGAGTTTCTTTGCGTGGATGGCAAGCGCCGTAAAGCCTACCGCGCTGACAATCCATATGTACTAGGTTTGTTTACCCCGGCCCCTAAACGCAAGCTTGTTCAGCCCTGCGATCCAGGCGAGCTAAAAGAACTAATCCTCTGCTCGCAGTTGGAGCGTGAGCGTTGCCTTTTGCAATTTGTCTTTGACGCGGGCTTACGAAGCTCGGAAGTAGGGCGGGTAACTCTCAAGTCAGTTAAGGATGCTTTGAGTTTTGCCAGCACTAAGCTTCTAGGTCGTCCTGGCACTGAGGGTGCGTTGCCAAATTACTGCCCTATCTTCATCGAGGGGAGTAAGGGGCGTGGAAATAACTTCAAAGAAAGGTATTCACTGGTCAGCCGCCCCACGCTGGAGCGTATCAGAAAGTACCATGCCTCTCCACTCTATAAAAAGTATGCCGCTCGCCATGCTAGTGAAGCTGTAACACCGTGCTTCTTCAATGCCAATGGTGAAGCCTATACAGAAGATTCCTTTGCCAAATTGATGGAGAGGGTTTCTGAGCGGGGCACTAAGTCCGGGAGGCTGTCACGCATGGTCTCACCACATAAGCTTCGGCACGGTAACGCTTACGCAATTCTGAATAGCCCAGATCTTGGTGAGAGCTTGCTTGATCGCATGGTAATAGCCCAAAAGTCTTTGGGGCATTCCCGTCTGCAGACCATGGAAACGTATACCGCAATTCCCCAAGAGATCTATAACAGTCTGTGCAATGCTGATTCTGAGCTTAAAAACAGAGCCGATGTAATGGCGCAGCTTGCTGCAGAAACCCGTAAGCGTATTGATCTGAGTGACAAGAAGTAATGAATCGCCTTGAACATATCGCAGCTTGGTATTCCACCACGGCTGCAGACCAAACACTGCTGCTTGAAAGCGAGTTCGTGTCGGGCAAGACCAATGGTGAGCTTATACTCACACCTGCATATATTGCTCGGAACGACCTAAGTGGTAGCCCCGAGGCACTCGGTAAATACACCAAGCTTTTGGTCATCGAGTTGGAGGCAAAAGGTATTCTCCAATTTGGCGAGCTGTCTTCCACAGCCTGCAACTGGCGCATTAAGATCTTTGGCTGGTATGCAGGCCTAACCGATGAAGAAAAGAGCCATATCTGGCTCTTTAGCAATAAGATTACGGCGAGTCATCTTGATAAAAACATCAAGGGTTTCAGGGGCGTTATTGGCGGCGCTGGCTACCTTAAAGGCGTTAGAGATGCGTTTGAAACTATCAACGCAGAGCATATGCTGGCGGGTTTCGCTGATCCGTCGTATCTGACGGTTAAAGAGCGCTCAGCACTGAGGGGGCAGTCGCCGTCGTCGAGGGCTGTGGATCCCCTGTTTGAACTGAGAGAGCGGTCACTCCATTCCGTCGCCGAACTTGCAGTCTCGACTCCCGGTGTCCCCTATGCACCGCTGCTTCACTTAATAGCGCAGGCTTCGCTTAGCCTGAAACAAATCCAAAAGGTCAAAAGCTATTGGACATCCTTTACATATTTGAAAAATATGCTGGATAAGCAGGGTTTTGCTGAGGGCGCGGAATATTCGGTTTTGCTGGATCCTCTGCTTTTGGCTAACTTTAGGAAATTTCTAGGCGAATCTGTCAACTCAAGAGTGATATCGCCTACCTATGCAACAGGTATCCTGAGTCATGTGCGCTCAGCCCTCAAGTTTGCGCGGACAGTGCGAGGCTTGGATGAATTCAAGTTTATTAATGTGCCCGGTTTTGCAGAGGAGCGTGTTACAGACAGCAATCGCCCATACCTACCCAGTGAGCGCCTTCTTATCGCAGATGTAGTCGAAGCAGACATCGATAAGTACATGCGATTGTCTGAGCCCTATATGCTTAGCTTCGTTGGAGAGAATCCTTGCAAGCCTGACGGAACTTTTAAGTGGGGTGACGATGTCATCGACAATGCTCGATGGGTGTTTGAGAACGTCCTGGACTGCCAATTTGATTTTCGGCATCGCGAAATTAGCAACAAGTATGAGAAATTCTTCCTACGAGCTATCTCGATTGGAAGTTCGCTAGGCATCAAAGGTGTCCTCGAAAGCTGGGGGATTATTTGGAAAGTGGATGCTACTGTCATATCGCCGTTTATGGTTAGATTGGCCCAAGTCACTGGCTTGAATGCAAACTCCTTGAAGTACCTACGAGTTGACGATTATGTCGAGCGCCATCCGTTGACGTTGCGCCCCTGTCTTCGTTATTGGAAAGAGCGATCTTCGGGTGAGATGGAATACCACCTTGACATCTTTCACGCAGAAATCACGTGGCTAACTCACGCTCAGTCAGTTGAGGTAAAGCGGATAATCGACTGCGTGCTCCGCCTAACGGCTGAAATTCGAGTAAAAGCTCCTGATGTAATGAAGGGTCACCTATTCATCTGGGAGTCCTCTGGCGGGAAAACCTTTGGTCGAATCAAATCGCTTGAATTGTCGCGCTTAGATGTTGTTACTGACTTGTTTGGTGAATATTCACGTGCCAAGGCGCTGGTAGGCGAGGATGGCGCTCCCCTAACGATTACTCCTTCGCGCCTACGACCCAGCTTCATTAGTGAGCTTGTTGAAAAGGGAGTGTCGCTCAGAGAGGTTCAGTATATCCTTGGTCACAAATTTATCACCACCACTATTGATTACCTCGATCAGCTTGACTACAACAGAATTGCAAGAGAAAAGCTTAACGTTGAAATTAATGCCTTGCACAAGCGAACTTTTGATCATGATGATGGAGCGACGCCTCGTGGAAAGTCGGCGCCAGCTGTGTCAACCCAGGAAAAAGATGAATCTAATATAATCTTTAGGACTCCGTTGGCCGATTGTAGAAATATCTTCAATCCGCCAGAACATATCAGGAAGTCGGCTAATTACATTCCGGGACGACCTTGCTCTCTTTATAACAAGTGCCTTTCTTGTGATAACAGTATGATTACGGCACTAAATCTCCCGCATATCTTTGCTCTGGGGCGAGATTATCGTAAAGCCATGCAGATATCCCGAATCATGGATACTCCATATGGCAAAGTGATAATTGAAAACTTAGGCATTATTGAAGATATTATCGGCCCGAACTCAGACTTTTCGGAGGATGAGTTGGCCCAGGCCGACGCGGAGTCAGACTTCATTGAGTCTACCATTTTGATTGATAGTGTTGGGCTCTAAATTTTAAGGTTATTTATGCTTGCTGATGAACACAAAATTCTTCCATTGCTCCAACTATCACGTTTCAAAGAGCTTGTCGGGCGTCTTCTGTATAGCAGTTTTGATTCTGTCGAAAATCTTCAACCGTCGCTTGAGGCTCTAGCGTTTTTTGACTTTCTGCGTATGCTGAAAGTCAGCAAGCTTTCGTCTTTTCTTGATTCGGTTTGGGATTGGAACGCCGATAACCTCAATGTTGCAAAAACGATGAAAGGCACCAAGTTGTCAATCAATTTTGAGCGCCATAAGTGGATCCCTCAAGAGGTCATTCTGGAGCTCAAAATCATCATTTATTGCTATTCCTTGGCGCCTGGCATCCTTACTCAGCTTGATGATGAGTCGAAAGCAAAAAAACCTTCTAAAAAGCAGACGATTGTAGCTTTGTTCGACCAAGGTCTTCTGTACATCGATACTTTGTACCAAGTGCTTTCTCGCAAGCTTGGTGTCGAGTACGTCCGCTCTGAAATTTGCTCGCTTAAAGACGTGCCTGCCCATTATTTTGAACTAGCCGCCAGCGAACACAAGTATGCGTATTCGTCTAGGGTTCGCATGTTCGTTTCGATTATTACTGCGCAGTTTTTCCAGGATACGGTGTTTAACGGGGCAGTGGCAAACATTGATCCTGATCGGCTGCATTGGAAGAAGAAATCTACCGACGTTATTTCTCAAGGAGAGAAGGACTCTAGGGGCAAAAAGAAGAAAATTATTTCGAACGAATGTTTTCAACGCGCTTCCTCGTTGGGTTCGTTCGCTATCGTGGATTTCTTGGACGCGATGGGGCATCCGGTCGCTGATAAGGCCTCGCTGGAGAGGAGAAATCAAAGGTGTTATTTTGCTTCTCACGATAACGGGCTTACGCCAGAGGCATTTGCGGTCTATGCCTATAAGCGGCTTGATACAGCCGGCTACCCTAAGGAATTCATCCGTGAAGCCCTTGGTGCTGACAACCCGTACATGGATGAGATTCTGAGCACCTGCACCGTGACGGCGCTTAAACGTTACGCGGAAAAGTCAGGATCCGGTTCAACAGCAGGCAACCTTTGGCCCTACTTGAACTATGTCTCAAACGCTTGTATGTATATGATAGGTCAGTACACCGCTATGAGGGTTTCTGAACTCGCTGATTTGAAAGCAGAAGCTTGCTTAAAGCCTGATGGTCTTCGGTGGCTGATTCAGAGTAACGTTCATAAGCATGAAGAAGAATCCGTACTGCTTTTCGACGATTGCTGGGTTGCGATTCCCATCGTGCAGGATGCCGTTCGCGCTAGTATCTTGATTAATAAAATCAAGAACAATCCCTACATCTTCAGCAATGTATTCACTGTGCCGTATGGCAAAACAGGCGAGCCTCTTACCAGTAGTTCCTACAAGGAACCTCTGCTTGCGTTTATCAAATCGGCCATGCCGCCCGACGAGGCGGAAGGGATCCATTTTTATCCCAACATGCTTCGCCACACATTGGCATATCAGCTCTACAGGGCAGATGTAGGATTGCCCTTTATTTCCCACCAACTCAAACATTTTTCGGGGATTGTGGGTAGTTTTGGGCTGCGTAAGGGCTTTAGCCAAACGACGCTGGGATATGGCGAAATCGGAGACATGCTTGCGGGTACTGCTCATCAAAAGGAAAGTGGCGAGCTTCGGCACGCGGCTGAGTTGGAGCTTATTAAAAACGTCTATGACCCAGACAAAGGGTTCGCTGGAAAGCATGCTCAAGAACATGTTGCCCACATTGCAAAACATTTTGAAGGCTATATGGCAGCTGGATACACCAAGGAGGAGGTGTTTGAAGCTATCACGCGCCAGAAAATTGCCGTGATCAGCACAGGCCAGGCTTTCTGTTATGGGAACCGTGCTGAAGAATTCGACTCATCTATTCCTTGTATTGGAGGGTTGCGGTGCAATCCCCAGCGGTGCGCTAACGCCGTTATTACGGAGGGTAACGCTCCTGCATGGCGATCCGTTTTTGAGCAAAATCGTAGGATTCTGCGCAGCAAAGACGCCGAGCACCTGCATGAGGCTGCAAAAGCCGCGATGGAGGAAGCACTGGCGGTGCTATTAGAGCTAGGTCAGGAGGTGGACGATGAATGAGGAAAATTTGAGTGCAGGCCAAGCCTTCGATACGAAGAACCAAGAGGATTTCGACCGAAATACCGAAACTCTTACCAATGGCCTTATGCAGATTGCAGGAAGCGTCAAATTAAAGCCGACAGTTGCCGAGTTGAGTCGTATTACTGGTATACATAGGAATACGATCAGACAGCGCATTTGGCCAGGCCAGCGGCTGCTTGCAATCAAAGAGTCTCGCGCGGTTGAAGAGCTTCGTAAGAAGCTTGCCAAGGAGAAAAAGGCTGATCCTTTAACTGTGCTCACCGATAAGCTCCAAGCTTCGCGGCTTGAAGTCTTACATTGGTTCAATTACTCCAATGCTCTGTCAGAGAAGAGGATGAAACTGAAAGAAGAGCTTGCGATACAGTTGGATTCTAAAGCTTTTTATGTCAACCGAGTGGGCGAGCTCAATCAAAAGAACCAGGGTTTGCAAGCCGAAATTGATAGACTTCGCGGTGTTATTGATGTCCTGGAGTCAAGCCAGTCGGAGCGTATGTGATGATAGTTTATTTGAATTCGTTGAGCGATGTACTGTACTGGTCTTGCAAAAGCTGACCCCCTGCTCCAGCAAGAGCTTGGTGGTCGCCTGTTCCCTTAGTGGGCTCAGAAAGCTCATTATGGCCACGCAGATTGAGCTTGAGCGCTGCTTGCTCCGGCTCATGTACGCCGCAGGCTTGCAACGCTCTGAAGTCCCGCGAGTGACCTTCAAGGTGATCGGCGACGCCTTTCGATTCTAGGACGTATGTTCATTTCGCCGGGTGTGTCTGAAGCCATCAATGGTGATTACTGCCCACTGCGCCATTGACGGCAGCAAGGGCGCGGCGAACTCCTTCAACCGGTGGAAAAATGCTGTGGTGCCCAGGCGCATGCTCCCAAATGGCGTGAGATCTATCTGCAAAAAGCTGGGCATTGGACTCTCCAAACTCTGCAGATGTTGAGGGCGAGTTGGGAGCATCCATGGAGGAAGCTAAGGGCGTGCTTGAGTATCTGGACGAGGAGGTTGAGGTATGACCGGCCAATCCTTTGATGACAAAATAAGCTCGACTTCGACCAGAACACTGAGCTACTGGCTCAAGGGATCATGCAGATCGCCTCTGACAAGTCGTTGAAGCCTACAGCTGCCGAGCTCGGTCGGATCACGGGCATTCATCGCAACACTATCAGGCAGCGCCGATGGCCCCTGGAGCGCCTTGAGGCCATCAAGGACACTCGACGCATGGAGGTGCTTGCTCAACGGGTCAAGGCAGAGAAGAAGCAGGATCCCAAGACGATTCTCATGCAACGGCTTGAAAAGAGCCGACTGGAAGTGCTTTATTGTTTTAATAGGTTCCAGGAAGCTGAGAGCTCATTCGCCTCGATCGATAAGCGGTTGTCTACCGTCCGTGAGTCCAGGGACTACTACGTCCAGGTCACCGAAGAGCAGCGATTGACGATCAAGCAGCAGGAAACTGAAATTCAAAAATTGCGTGATGCGCTGCATATGGTCAGCGTAAATCTTGAGGAATCGAAATGAAGGTGTACCACGAGTTGCTGGCCGACGTTCTGGAAAACGGCGTCGAGAAAGGCGACCGGACAGGAACGGGCACGCTGAGCGTCTTTGGTCGCCAGTTCCGTCATAATCTGGAAGAGGGTTTTCCCCTACTCACCACCAAGAAGCTGCATTTCAAGAGCATCATCAATGAGATGCTTTGGTTTTTGAACGGCGACACCAACACCAAATGGCTCAAGGAGAATGGTGTCAAAATCTGGGATGAATGGGCGACTGAGGACGGCGAGCTTGGCCCAATCTACGGTAAGCAGTGGACTGCTTGGCCGACCCAGGATGGCAAGACCATCAACCAGATTGACTACGTCGTCCATACGCTCAAGACCAATCCGAACAGTCGGCGCATCCTCTTCCATGGATGGAACGTCGAGTACCTGCCCGATGAGTCAGTGAGCCCACAAGAGAATGCTCGTAACGGAAAGATGGCACTGCCGCCTTGCCATTTGCTTTACCAATTCTACGTGGCCAACAATAAGCTGTCGGCGCATTTATATATTCGATCGAGCGATCTACTGCTCGGAAATCCCTACAATTTGGCTGGCGTTAGTTTCCTGACTCACATGCTGGCTCAGCAATGTGATTTGGGTGTGGGTGAAGTAGTGGTAACCATGAGCGATGCTCATATTTATCTGAATCATATTGAGCAGGTTAAGTTGCAGCTTACTCGCGAGCCCCGTCAATTGCCGAAGTTGGTACTCAAGCGTAAGCCAGAGAGTATCTACGACTATAAGTTTGAAGACTTTGAGATCGTGGGCTACGATCCGCATCCTCATATCCCCGCTCCTGTATCAATCTGAGCCATTACGGCTGTAAGGTAGCGGTGGTTACCTCGCCTATCCCAGCGAGGGCGCCGGTGCATTGGTATAGGTCGGATGGTGAGCATCTCTGTCCCAAGCGGGCAGGCTGATCGTAAACGTCGTATGACCTGCCCCGGAGGCACATCCAACGGTGCCTCCATGAACATCAACCAGCGATTTTACGATTGCCAACCCTAACCCCGCGTTGTTGGTGGCGCCTTCTCTGCGGGCAGGGTCGGCTCTGTAAAAACGGTCAAACAGCCGGGGCAAATGCTCTGCCGCTATCTCTTCGCCGGGGTTTTGTACTGACAAGCTGATCATGTCGCCATTTGGGTCGATTCTGACGGAGATCGCAGAGTCAGGTGGCGTATATCTGAGCGCATTAGACAGCAGATTAGAAATCATCCGATCCAACATCGTGCCATCACCGTACACTGCGCCATGCCCGGAGAGTTGCAGCTTTACCCCGGTGTCGTCTGCCAGCAACTGGTAATACTCGAAGAGCTTTTCGACGACTGACCGTAGCTCTATTTTCTCTTTGGCTGGCAGAACCAAACCATTATCCGACTTGGCCAAAAACAGCATGCCATCAATAATGCTTGAGAGCCGGTTCAGATCCTCCAGATTGGAATAGAGATTCTCTTCATAGATCTCGGGCGCACGTTTTTTTGCGAGGATGACTTCGGTGTGCGTTCGCAGATTGCTGATCGGAGTGCGCAGCTCGTGTGCGATATCAGCCGAAAAGTTGGACAGCCGAACAAATGACTCTTCAAGGCGAGCAAGCATGGCGTTGAACGAAGAGACAAGGCTTTCAAGCTCGCGAGGTACCGCGTCCATCGGGATGCGCTCTTTCAGCGATCCGGCTGACATCGAGGCCGCAACTTGGGTCACCTGTGCTACCGGCTTCAGCCCACTGCGCGCCACCAGCCATCCTAAAGCTGCGCTGACCAAAGCACTGATCGTCAGCCCGATCACCAGCCACCACCGTAAGGTTTCGACGAAATGCAGATGGCTGGTGATATCTAGACTCAACCAAGCGGTCAGTGGCTCGGCTTCGTTTACTAAGCGAACCTGGGCCCGCATGCCTCGGTACATATGGTCGCCAGCTGTCCACTCCCACATGTCTTCTCCAGGGACGCCCGAGTAGGAAGGAGGATGCTCAACTGCATTCGGGGTCGCGAAGATCGTCTTCCCATCCTTGGTGGTAATCGAGGCCGAGAGTTCCTGATGAGCACCAAGCAACGCCTGTAATTGCAACACGACTTCTGATGAGTCTGCGGAGCCAGCTTTGCCATCCATAATTTGCCGGATGGATTCGAGCTTTTCCGTCATCGCCTGACGGTCGAGCGCCTTGAAATGATGTTGGCTAAACGCATCGAAGGTAAAGCCTGCTACAACCAGCACGGCGACGACAGCACAGACAAACATCATGCTCAACCGCAGGGTAAGAGATGCTCGCCTCATTCTGTATCGGGAGTGTCTAGCATGTAGCCCATTCCCCTCGTGGTCTGAATCAGTTTGGTGTCGAAGTCATCGTCAATCTTGGCCCGAAGCCTGCGAATGGCGACTTCGATCACGTTGGTATCGCTGTCAAAATTCATATCCCAGACCTGCGATGCAATCAGTGATTTTGGCAAAACTTCGCCCCTACGGCGCATCAGCAGTTCAAGTAGCGAAAACTCTTTAGCCGTGAGGTCTATCCGGCGACCAGAGCGCATGGCGCGGCGCTTCAGAAGATCGACTTCCAGATCCCCGATCTTGATTGATGTCTGGTTGGGCGCGGCGGAACCTCGGCGAAGCAAGCTTCTGACGCGAGCAAGCAACTCGGAAAAGGCGAATGGCTTAACCAGATAATCGTCAGCTCCTAGCTCCAACCCCTTGACCCGATCATCAACTCCGTCCCTGGCCGTTAGAAACAGCACAGGAACTGCTCGCCCGGCTGCGCGGATGCTTCGGATGACTTCCCAGCCATCAATGCCCGGCATCATTACGTCCAGAATTAGGAGATCGTAGGTCTCGCTCAGTGCTTGATGCAATGCCTGCGTCCCTGTCACAACCCTGTCGACACTGAAGCCGGCTTCCACCAAGCCTTGCTGAAGGTAAATTCCGGTTTTGGGTTCGTCTTCTGCTACCAAGAGTTTCATGCTTGGGCTCCGGTTGTGAGGCCTTCGAGTGTGCGACCAAATTGGCCGCTATGCGCAAGCTGACGCAAATGTAATCGTCTCGAAGCCTGCGGATAGCTTCCCTTGAAGGCAGGTCGAGGTGAGGTAGACACGGTCAAAGCAGCGAGCAGGCGGCTTACAGAAATATAATCGGCAATCTGAGTATTTGCGCTTAACCTACCCTGTAGTCGGTGCGTAAGCGCGACTCGCGGCTTAGCCATCACATGAAGCAGACAATCCTTCCTAAGTCGGCTGCATAACTAAGAGCAGAAAGCACAACGCCCGGTGATCAACCGGGCGTTTGTACCTGAGTACACGGGCACCATATCTGTGCCGCATCACCCTTATCGCTGTCGGGCGCACGTAGCGACGACCTGTTTAATGAATCAACGGTTTACAGATCAAGCAGTCAACGGACGTCATCAGCGATGCCCCGTCTACACCATGGAGACACTTGCCTGATGTCATCGATAAATAATCGAACGTTGAATTTAGTGGCACATGCCCTAACATCGCTTGCAGGTCACGAGTCGTGAATGGGGGGGGCAGCACCGGCATTTGCTGCTTAGGCCTGGCCGTTAGAGTATCCATATAAGCATCAATGAGCTCAGTCTTTACTGCTTGACCGACTACCCGATTGTCCGCATGCCCGTAGTGGTTACGGTAGGTACTCAATTGCAGGAACGGCCATTGAAAAATCTGCTCCTGAAGCTCGCCAATGTTGAGTACTCTGCATTGGCCAGATTCCATTAGCTCAGCCGTCATTGTAGCCAGGCATTGAGTCATCACGTTAGCGAGAGGCGCGAATTCAGCACTGCCTTGCTTGGCATTACGCTTCATGTCGTGAAGATTCGAGTAGCCGAGGCACCTCGACATCAACTCGCTCGCCTGAGACAGGCTGATCGGTTCGATACCGAGCCACTCGCGCTTCAAGGTTCTAGCAAGCCGAATAAAACCGGTGCCGGCCACGAGGTCATCAGGATGGATTGGAACACGCATAATCATTCTCCATATGTCTACGCGGTGTCGGCTGCCCGCAATGACTGATGTCGAATGCACGTGACAGGATGTGGAGCGACGTCTGTGGGTTACCTATGCGTGCCGACCGCTTGATCCAGACTGACCAGTTTTTGATCCTATCATGAGGAGAATTTTGCGTCCCATTCAAACGTTGTAGTCCTGCAGCAGGCGAGCTCATCGACCACACCACAGCCCAGGAAAGCCTGAAGTCAAGAACGCCTGACTTGGTTCGACTTTGAGCCGCATTTGGAACCGCTCAGATCTGCTTTTAACTCACCCTTGAGCCATGTCGATAGACGGGCTCAGTGTCCCAAGCCAAGCCACCAAGACGACGATGGCCACAGCACAGGTCGATTCAAGCACCACGCTTGTTCTCAAGGCAGTCACTGCCAGAGAGTAATCACCGGCCTGCGCAGATCGCTCAAGGGCAGGACTCAGGTAGAAACGATTCAGGGTAGCAAGTCCGATCATGCCCACGAACAGCACGAGTTTCACGAGTAGAAGAACACCATAGGTGCCCGATATGACATCGACCACTGTCGGCCCAACGATGAAAAGATAATTAGCGACGCCGGTAACTATGACCGTGCCAACGATCAGTGCGCCTGCTGTTTCGAATCCGCTGAGCGCTCGTGGCAGCACCCGGACGAGTAGCTCTGGATCAGAGCTTTTCATCCTTAGCATCAAACCAAACGCCGCGAGAGCTCCGATCCACCCGCCAGCGGCAAGTAGATGCAGGATATCAGCGGCAAAGTGCCAGAACCGCTTGGCACCCTCATCCATGGCCCCATGACCTGTCCACGCGAGCGTCGCCAAGGCGATGCTGCCAGCTAAGGTAGCAACCCATAGACTCTCTGTTGGCCATCGCTTGCTCTGGCTTGCGACAGCAATGACCACCGCTAGCGAGATCATGCGCGTCACCCAGCTAAAGCCGATCTCGGTCTCGTACAGCATCATTTCCAAGTGTGGCCGCAGCCCCGTCCAATCGGAGGCGCCGCTCATGTTGCTCGTCATAACCACGAAAGCTGCTATGGACAAAAGCATGCCTATAGCAGCGGTGCCGGGCAGTATCCACCCAAAATGCAACACTGCTCCGGACACACGCTCTTTACCCCGAAAGCTGTACAGTCCAAAGACCGCCAGGCCGAACAGGAGCATCAGATCGAGATAAAGCGCGAAGCGCAGCGCCACATTCAACGGGTCGCCCATGCTTATTTCACTTTGAACGTAACGCTGCCGGTAATCGGATGGGTATCGGAGGAGACCGCTCGCCATTCTACTTTGTAGGTGCCAGCGGTGAGGGGGGCAGCTGGAGTCAGGATCATTGTTTTTGGATCGCTACTTCCTGCAACGCTGGCTTTCATGGGCATAGGGGAGTGAGACATACCAGGCATTTCTGTCATGACCAGCTTGGCTCCGGAAAACTGGGTAACTAGGTTTTCAGAAAAGTGCAGTTCAATCTTCGCAGGAGCAGGGCCGCTCTCGCCTTCAGCTGGAGTGGAAGACAGCAGCTTCGGGTGAGCCTGGGCAACTGCGCTGAGCAGAAGGCTGGAAGAAAGAGCGACGGCCACAAAACAGGATTTAAATACTGACATGCAAGGCTCCTCACAGCGCGTAGCTGTTGTAATGAGGTTAGATAATTATTGTTGCCGCTAAGTTTGATTTAGAACCACACCCGGATACCGAGCACCAGGCGTGCTTCGTTACTGTCTTCGCCTTCATCGCGGGCGTAGTCAGCGGTCTTTCCATAAGCCCGATTCCAAGTCACACCGACGTAAGGTGCGAACTCTGGGCGGATTTCGTAGCGGAGCCGCAGACCAATCGCACTTTCAGACAGTCCTGAGCCAACGCCCCGCTGGGGATCGTTTTTGCCATAGAAGTTGAGTTCTGCCGTCGGTTGCAAAATCAGCTTATTGGTCAGGAGAATGTCGTAGTCTCCTTCCAGCCGGGCAGCGGTCTGGCCACCTTCACCCAGGTAAGCAGTAGCCTGAGCCTCGAAGTTGTAGAGCGCCATGCCCTGGATACCGAAAGCTGCCCACGTTTGAGGGTCGCCTGGTTTGAAGTCTTGACGAACTCCGCCGACCAGATCCCACCAAGGGCTGATGGAGTGGCCCCAAAGCGCTTGAACCTCGGCTTCTTCAGTCTTTCCGTTGGTGCGCTCACCTTCGGAGCGCAGCCATAGGCGATCAACATCGCCACCTATCCAACCTTGGGCTTCCCAGTTGAGCGCGCTTCCATCATCAGCGTCCTGCCATTCCAGCTTCTCAAATATAAAAAAAGTATTGAGAGCAGTGTCATGGACTTCGTGACCACCAGGCGCCTTATAGACTGCGGCTCTGTCAGCGTCAGTTAAAGGCGGTATTGGAGTCCGGCTTTTGGTCTGTGTCTGCTGCTTGGCGGGCTGCATACCCTCCATTTGGCTGTGATCCATGCCCTGCATCTGGCTATGATCCATACCCTGCATTTTGCCGTGATCCATACCCGGCATCTGTCCGTGATCCATTGTCTGCATCTTCCCGTCTTCCGTGCCCTGGCCGGGTTCAGCGGCTACAGGCAGGATAAAACCAGCGGTTAGAGCAACCGTGAATACAGCTGAATGCATGCGAGTCCCGCAAAAGAAATTGCTCATAGTCAGCTCCTTATTCCTCTACACGCACTTCGCGGAACATACCCATTTCCATGTGGTACAGGAGATGGCAGTGGTAGGCCCAGCGTCCCAGCGCATCGGCTGTCACTCGGTAGCTGCGCTTTGAACCTGGCGGCATATCGATGGTGTGTTTGCGGACAAGGAATTGCCCGTTTTCATCTTCAAGGTCGCTCCACATGCCATGCAAGTGGATGGGATGGGTCATCATCGTGTCGTTGACGAGAACGATGCGGACTCGCTCGCCATATTTCAGTTTTAAAGGCTCGGCGTCCGAAAATTTCACGCCGTTGAAAGACCAGGAAAACTTCTCCATATGACCGGTCAAGTGCAGTTCGATAGTTCGACTTGGCTCACGGCCATCTGGATCCTCAAACGTGCTCTTTAGGTCAGAGTATGTCAGTACCTTTCGGCCATTATCGCGAAGGCCCATACCGGGATCATCAAGCTTTGGCGACGTCGACATGGCCTGCATATCGACGAGAGGGTTGTTGGACTCTGAGGCCGGGTGCTGCTGCATTTCTCCCATGCCACCTATAGACATTTTGCTGTGATCCATCCCAGTCATACTGTCCATGCCGGGCATGTCTTGCGTAGCGCCATGATTCATACCTTTCATGTCGCCGCCGTCCATCCCCGACATACCCTGCATTGAGCTGCCTTCCGTACCGGCCATCTTGCTGTGATCCATTCCAGCCATGTCGCCCATACCACCCATCGCGCCATGATCCATACCGGCCATACCCATGTCGGCCATGGTGACGAGAGGACGAGGGTCAAGTTCAGGTACTGGCGCAGCCATACCGGGCCGGACGGCCAAGGTGCCTCTGGCGTACCCCGATCGATCCATCGACTGCGCGAACAGCGTGTAAGCGTCCTGAGTCGGTTCAACGATCACATCGAATGTCTCAGCTGTGGCGATCCTGAGCTCATCCACGGTCACAGGCTTGACATACAAGCCATCGGCGGCTACGACGGTCATCTTCAAGCCCGGAATACGGACATCAAAGTAGGACATGGCCGACCCATTGATGAATCTCAATCTGATCTTTTCGCCGCGTTTGAAAGTGCCCGTCCAGTTGGAATTAGGAGCCAGGCCGTTCATCAGATAGGTGTATGTCGCGCCGCTGACGTCTGCGATGTCAGTGGGATTCATCTTCATCTCGGCCCACATCTTGCGATCAGCGACGGTGGCTGACCAACCTTTGTCCGCTACGTCTTGGATGAAGTCACCGACTGTCCGCTTGTGGATGTTGTAGTAGTCCGCCTGCTTCTTCAGCGTTTTCATCAGCGAAGCAGGATTTTCATCCGTCCAGTCAGTAAGCATCACCACGTGCTCACGGTCATACTCAAAAGGCTCGGGCTCTTTTGCTTCGATTACCAGCGGGCCGTACACACCTACCTGCTCTTGGAAGCCGGAATGACTGTGATACCAGTACGTTCCGTTTTGCTTCACCTTAAATTGGTAAACGTACGTGCCATCAGGCTCGATCCCATGGAAGCTAAGGCCCGGCACACCGTCCATATTCGCGGGAAGAATGATCCCGTGCCAGTGGATGGAGGTCATGTCCTTGAGGCGATTCTTGACCCGCAAGGTCACGGTATCTCCTTCACGCCAGCGCAGCAGAGGCCCCGGAATTCCACCATTGATGGTCATGGCCGTACGGGAATTGCCAGTGATGTTTACCGGCGTTTCTCCGATGAATAGGTCAAATTCTGTACCTGACAGGGCACTGGTCTCGCCCAAGCTTGGAGCCGCCCATACAGGCGTACGCCATAGCCCTAAGCCACCGAGAATTCCGCCTGCGGTGAGACCTTTCACGAAGGTGCGCCGAGAAGTTTTGGATTGCATACCGATTCATGTCCTGTGAGTCAGGTGCACGCACTGCAGTGTATTCCTGAGGGTTTGCCCTTTAGATAGCTAGTGCGTTTGATACATCGAAGATGCCATAAGCGAACAAACAGCGTAATTACATTTCCGTAAGCTGGGCGGCTCAGCAGTGATGAGTCTGCGTAAGCGTCCGGCCAACACGCCTTCAAAATTTATTAAGTGGAATTTAGAGGCGGCGTATAGCCGAGCTGCTGTCGTCTAACCGGAATCGCTCGGCGAAGGTAGAAGGGCTCGTTTACACAGTCGATCCGCGCATAAACATGGATCATGTGGTGATAAGGGCAGCCCTGTCGCTCGGGGTCTACCTGCAGTGCCGCTTGAGCTCCACAAATGCGCGGAAATCCCCGTAGGGAATGGGCAGTTTACCGTGGAAGAAAATGGACGATGCCTGGTTGTAAAAGCCGTGCGGTGATTTTACATACGCTTTTGCTCTAGCTCGGGCTGCTCGAATCATTTCGCGATTACGGTACCCGGCTTTTTCTACCTGGTCGGTGACGATCTGCTCTACGACTTCAGCACGCCCTGCAGCGTTGAAGCTGGTCACCATAAAAGTGGCTAGGGTTCGGTAAAACCATTCTCCGCAGTGGAATAGCTTCAGAGGGGCAGCTAACAAGGCAAGCCCTGCCTGCAAATCGCCAGACTGAACGACTGACTTGTAGAACGCTGGAATGACGTCTCGAAGGTAGCCAGCTTGCACCTCATCAGGTGCCGCAATGAGATAGTTGAATGGGCAAGGCGCCGTGATGCTTACAAGCTTTGAAATCTCCAACCCGTGGCATACAGCTAGCACTACCGCCGTGTTATTACGGGTCGCCTGGTTAATCGCCGCAATCTCCTGGACAAGCTCTTCCCATCCGACATATTCATTGCTGGCGGGCAGGAAGATTCCTTTCGCAGGATCTCCATGGCACTCGAAATGTAGTACGGGAAAGAGAACGCCTGATCTGCATTCCGTCTGCACCATCCTCAGTGCTGCAATCAACATCTGCTTGCTTTTGATCTTGTGGAAACTGCAGTACCCCGCTCGGCCAATAGCGGTGGAGTGGTCGAGCAAATCCTCGTAAAGCCGCAATCCTGTTTGCATTTCGCTTTCACCGAGCGCATCGAAAATGATCAAGCCGTTGTTTTGGCATATCGAGGTATAAACCAGCTCTTCCATAGTCACGATTATCCAGGTGGTACGGGTTTCCTATCATGCCTGCCGCGCCCCAGCGGCGCACGCAAGGCGTCACGCCGTCCATGACCTACGAGGTTCCCCAGGGGGATACGTTCCTCTGCGGCTGCCTTTCGTTTTTGTAATCCTACCTCCACCTCGCCGTTATGTTCGACTCGTCAAAATGCGCCTGCTGGCAGCTCGCATAACAAAACAAGCCAGATCGACATTGACAAAAATCTGCCGATTCGAACGGAGCGCACATGACTCACTTGAAGAAACTATCCCTGGCCTTGATTTCAGCAGCAGCCAGTTTTACACCCGTTACCAGCTTTGCGGATGAGGAAAAGGAGGGATTTATCGAGGGCAGTACGCTCACGGTACTCACCCGGAATTTCTATATGAACCGTGACCACCGAAAGGGGGAGTCAAGCCCCACAGGCAATGGGTATTCCGAGGCATGGGCACAAGGAATCATTGGCCGATTTGAATCTGGCTTCACGCAGGGCACCTTTGGTGTTGGGGTTGATGCGTTTGCGATGACGGGTATCAAGCTCGATACCGGTGGAGGCCGTAACGGCGCCAGGAGCTCATTTGACGTACTACCGGTTGATGGCAATGGCGATGCCGAAGATGAGTACACAAAACTGGGTGGTTCGATCAAGGCACGGGCTTTCGATACCGTTGTAAACATGGGAGACGTGTTCCCTACGACCCCAGTCGTGTCCTTCGGCGATTCGCGCCTGCTCCCAGAGAGCTTCCGAGGGGTCACCGCTGTGAACAACAGCATCAGCGACTTGACCCTTCAAGCAGGGCGCCTTCATGCAATGAGCCAGCCTGCGTCCAGCGGGATGCAGGATGATTTTGCTACGTTTTATGCAGGCTCAGTGGACTCACCATGGGTTGGGTACTTCGGAGGCGAGTATGACGCGACTGATCGGCTAAGCCTCAGTCTTTACGGAAGTCGTTTGAAAGATGCGTGGGATCAAACCTACGTCTCTGCTTCATATGTTCAACCCATCACAAACGCGCTTGCTCTCACCGCTGACTTCAACTACTACAATGCAAAAGATGAAGGAAGAAAACTTCTTGGCGAGTTCGATAACGACATCTGGAGCGCGAAGCTTGGAGTTAAGTACGGCGCACATACGCTGTCGCTCTCACACCAGCGTAACCAAGGCGATGATGACTTCGATTATCTGCGTCAATCCGATTCGATCTATCTCGCGAACTCGATCCAGTACAGCGACTTCAACTCCCCTAAGGAAAGATCATGGATGATCACCTATAACATCGAAATGTCACCGTTTGGCTTGCCTGGTCTGTCGTTCATGACCCGTTACGCCAAGGGCACCGGAGCGGATTACTCGAATGCGAATAACGTCTATATGCGTCGAGATGGAGAAGGAAACCCCTTGACCGATCAACATCGCTGGGAGCGTGACATTGAGGCCAAGTACGTCGTCCAAACAGGATCTATGAAAGACTTGTCACTGCGAATGCGTCAGGCCACGACACGAGCTACGGCCTTTGAATCTGACCTAGACGAAGTCAGGCTGATAGTCGAGTACCCACTCAGCATCCTGTAACGCCCTAACCATAACGCCTGGCGCTATGGTGACGTTATAGCTGAGTAACAAAAGAAAAGGCGCCCTATACAAGGCGCCTTTATCTGCGGAATATAAAATACTTAATGCGTTAGTCCGGTAGGCCGTTTTAAGTCCTTGCCGTCCGCTCATCGGGTCAGTGTTTATTGCGGCATTCGCTTAGCGCCATGTACTGCACTGTCATTAGCTCACCCGCTGAGTTCTCATAAGTCATAAGTCGCGGTATGACCTGGCAGCTTTTTGTATCCGGTGTCTGTCGTACAACTTTCGCTACGTCCAGTTTCATGCCGTACTTGTATTCGATAATCTCTGGCATGGGCTTGTCTTTCTTATCTGCATAGGCCTGGATAGCAATTTGATGCTTCTCAATAGACTCCTGAGCCAAGGAGTCGCCACTGAGTGCATAGGATGGCAGAGAAGCTAAAGAAATGCAGGTGGCTATCAGTGCGGACATAAGGCGCATAGTGTGAACCTCTATTAGTAAGTATCCCCATTATATGAAGAGGGGATTACCTGGAGGTTGCCCAAGAATTACGATTCGGAAATCTATATCCTCCGAACGATTGCCGCTACCTTTGGCATAACAATATTGTAATCTTGCGATCATGTTGCTGTTAGCAGGCGAGGGTTATGCTTTACCTAATCTCTACAGAAAGGAATTCTGACTTCTGGAGCCGCCCAATAATTTTCCGGTGATATATATGAAGCTCGTGAAATCGATCCTGTTCGTGGCCACAACTCTTTCTTGCGCCCTGGCCTTTGCCCAAGATGGCAGCGAGCGCTCCATGCAAGCGGCTCAGCAGTTCCGTCTTGCCCAGCAGGAAGCCCGCGAAAAGAATGAATTGCGCGTTGAATCGCAGCGGCTGGTAAAGGGCGAAGATAAAACCGAAAAACAAGTGTCGGAGAAATCCGAAGGTTAACCACATCACATCGGATTCACCTTAGAAGCTCAAGAGCTCCTTTGGAAAAGGTGAATATTTAAGCGTCCTTCGGGGCGCTTTTTTTTGCCTTTTCGGAACTGTGGTGAACACCTCCAACACGCGTCTGTCTCACAGATACAAACTGGTTTGCACTTCTTTTTATCTGATGCAAGGAACACATTATGAGCGCAGGTCACAGCCATGGGCAGGTACGCGCAGGGCATGAAAAGAAGCTCTTGATGGCACTGGGCCTGACCACTGGATTCATGATTGCAGAAGTGATCGGCGCATGGATAACCGGCAGCCTGGCATTGCTTTCTGATGCTGCTCACATGTTCACAGATTCTGCGGCACTGGCCATCTCGTTGATGGCTTTCCAAATCGCCAAGCGACCTGCTGATCGGAATCGAACATTCGGGTACGCGAGGTTTGAGATTCTGGCCTCAGCGTTCAACGCGATCCTGCTGTTCCTCGTGGCTCTTTATATTCTCTATGAGGCTTACCAGAGGCTCTTCAATCCCTCCGCCATTCAATCGACTGGCATGTTGATTGTGGCCGTCCTAGGTCTTGTGGTTAATCTGATTTCGATGCGCCTGTTGGGCGCTGCAAGTGGTGAAAGCCTGAATGTGAAGGGCGCTTATCTGGAGGTCTGGAGTGACATGCTCGGCTCGATAGGGGTGATCGTTGCCGCTATCGTGATTCGGTATACCGGTTGGGCATGGGTGGACTCACTGGTCGCTGCGGCCATAGGCTTATGGGTGCTTCCTCGCACCTGGACGCTACTACGCGAGAGTATGAATGTGCTGCTTGAGGGCGTGCCCAACGGCATCGATTTAGACAAAGTAGAACAAGCCATACTCTCTGTGACGGGTGTCCAAGCTGTCCATGATTTACACGTTTGGTCGGTCACCAGCGGCAAGAACGTGATGAGCGTCCATGTGGTCATTTCGCAAAGCTCTATGGACGGTCAGTCCATTCTGGCGTCAATTACCGCTTTGGTTACTGAGCAGTTCGAGATCGGCCACTGCACCATCCAGCTGGAGCATGACGGCTTCCACGATGATGATCATTCAGCGGACGATCATCATGAGGATGGGCACCTGCACCATTCCTGACGCTCGCGGCGGAGTTGCCGCGAGCTTGCTTTGAGGGGGGAGGCTCGATCAGTCCTCCTCCCGGCGATATGCCCATTGGTACAGCGCCGGGAGCACCAGTAAGGTCAGCGCCGTCGACGACAGGATGCCGCCGATCACTACGGTGGCCAATGGGCGCTGAACCTCAGCCCCTGTGCCGGTAGCCAAGGCCATGGGTATGAACCCGAGCGAGGCAACGAGGGCCGTCATCAACACCGGGCGCAGGCGTGTCAATGCCCCGATGTTGATAGCGTCGCTCAGAGAGCGCCCTTCTTCTCGAAGATTTTTGATAAACGCGATCATGACCAGCCCGTTGAGCACTGCGACGCCAGACAGCGCAATGAAACCAACGCCCGCTGAAATGGACAGTGGTATGTCCCGAAGCCACAGCGCCATGACGCCACCGGTCAATGCAAACGGAATACCGGTAAAGACCAGCAAACCGTCCTTGAGGTTGTTGAACATCATGAAAAGCAGGGCCAGCACCATCATCAATGCTACTGGTACCACGATCTGTAGCCGCTTGGCCGCAGATTGTAACTGCTCAAACTGCCCGCCCCATGTTGTCCAATAGCCTGCCGGTATCTGCACGCCATTTTCGATGGTGTCGGCAGCTTCCGATACAAATGACCCCAGGTCTCGCCCACGGACATTGGCAGTGACGACGACTACGCGCTTTCCATCTTCCCGGCTAATTTGGTTAGGCCCTAGTACCAGATCAAGGCTCGCGACTTGCGATAGCGCGATGAAACCAATCTGCTGATCAGTACTGCCCGCGCTGGCCGGGACAGGAATCAACAAGCTCGATAAGCCAGCAACATCGGTTCGAAGCTTCTCGGACAGGCGCACGACCATGTCGAATCTGCGGTCACCTTCGTACAACGTTCCCGCCTGTCGACCACCCACAGCGATCGCAATGGCGTCTTGGACATCTCCCACATTCAGGCCGTAGCGAGCAGCCTTGTCCCGGTCAATATTGATCGTCAGCACCGGCAGGCCGGTGGTCTGTTCTACCTTGACCTCAGAAGCTCCAGGCACTTTTTGCAGGGCAGCGGCGATCTTGGCTGCCGTCTGGTTCAGTACCTCCATGTCATCGCCAAACACCTTCACCCCAACGTCGCTTCGAACCCCGGACACCAGTTCGTTGAAACGCAGTTGTATGGGCTGGGACAGCTCATAGTTACTGCCCGGCACACTCGCGGCAGCCTTCTGTAGATCGGCAATCAATGCCTCCCGTGACTTTCCTGGATCGGGCCACTCACTCTGTGGTTTGAGCATGACGTAGCTGTCGGAGATGTTGGGCGGCATTGGATCGGCTGCGATTTCAGCTGTACCGGTTCGAGCGAACATCCGCTCTACTTCAGGCACCTTCTCGATGACCGCTTTCTCCAGGCGTTGCTGCATATCCACCGATTGACTCAGGCTTGTTCCTGGCACCCGGAGTGCCTGCAAGGCAAAGTCACCTTCGCTCAAGCTGGGGATAAACTCGCTGCCCATTCGGCTGGCGGTAAAACCCGACAGGACGATCAGCAAGAACGCGGCTGAGAAGGCTATCGAGCGGTGGCCAAGCACCCATTTCAGCACAGGTTCGTAGCGAAGGCGTGCTGTGCGCATGACGACGCCTTCTTCTTCCTTGACCTTGCCGGTGACGAACATGGCGATCGCAGCAGGGACGAATGTCACGGAAAGAATTATGGCGCCGAGCAAAGCAATGACGACGGTGAATGCCATCGGGTGGAACATTTTGCCTTCAACGCCCGTCAAGGCAAAGATCGGCAGGTAGACGACCATGATGATGAGCTGACCAAAAATCAGAGGTCGACGTGCTTCTTTTGCGGCAGCGAAAACCTCATGAAATCGCTCCCCTCGGGTCAACATCCGTCCATGCTTTTGCTGAGCATGAGCCAGCCTGCGAATCGCGTTCTCGACGATTACAACGGCTCCGTCGACGATGATGCCGAAATCCAGTGCGCCCAGGCTCATGAGGTTGGCACTGACTTTGTTGGCAAACATACCTGTGAAGGTAAACAACATGGCCAGCGGAATCACCATCGCCGTAATCAAGGCAGCCCGGATGTTCCCAAGGAACAGAAAGAGGATCGCGATGACCAGGATTGCCCCTTCAATCAAGTTCTTCTTGACGGTTGCGATGGCCTTTTCAACAAGATTGGTGCGGTCGTAGACCGTTACGGCCTGGACACCTTTGGGCAACGTTCGGTTGATGTCTGCCAGTTTGGCAGCTACCGCTTGTGAAACGGTGCGGCTGTTTTCCCCGATCAGCATGAAGACCGTGCCCAGCACTACCTCACGCCCATTCTCGGTCGCCGCGCCTGATCGTAGCTCCTGGCCGATACCTACATCCGCAACGCTTTTGACGCGGATAGGCGTGCCCTGCACGTTAGCAATTACAATGTTCGCAATATCTTCGGCAGTGGCGAGCTGACCAGGTGCCCTAATCAACAGCTGTTCCCCACCGCGCTCAATGTAGCCCGCTCCGACGTTCGCGTTGTTGCGCTCCAAGGCCACTACCAAATCGTTGAGCGTCAGCTTGTAAGCGGCCAGTTTTTTAGGGTCTGGAGCGATCTGATACTGCTTAGCGAAGCCGCCGATGGTATTGATTTCAGCCACGCCTGGGACGTTGCGCAGTTGCGGCTTGACGATCCAGTCCTGAATGACCCGCAGGTCGGTCGGGGTGTAGGGCGTTCCGTCCTCCTTAAGAGCGCCCTCGGCTGCCTCGACTGTCCAAAGGAAGATTTCCCCCAGACCCGTCGAGACCGGCCCCATCACTGCGTCAACGCCTTCAGGAAGCTGATCCTTGGCAACCTGCAGCCGTTCGCTGACCTGCTGGCGAGCAAAGAACAGATCCGTACCGTCTTCAAAAATGACGGTGACTTGCGACAGGCCCGACCGTGACATCGAACGTGTCTGCTGGAGCCCTGGCAAGCCGGCCATGCTGGTTTCAATCGAATAGGTGATCCGTTGCTCTGTTTCGAGCGGCGAGAAACCTGGTGCAGATGTGTTGATCTGTACCTGGACATTGGTAATGTCAGGGACTGCATCAATAGGAAGTTTCTGGTAGCTGGCAATGCCTAGCCCAGCCATCAGCAGGACAGCCAGCATTACGACAATGCGCTGTTCTATCGCGAATTGAATCAACCGTTCAAACATGGGTTTGTACTCGTGCGACGCGGATCAATGGGCGTGCTCAGCCGAGCCTTTACCAAGCTCTGACTTGAGAATGAAGCTGCCTGTAGAGGCCACTTGGGTACCTGCGGCCAGGCCTTGAACGACTTCTACGTAACCACCGTCACGTCGACCCATGGTCACCGGCTGTAATTGAAATCCCTCTGGATTGCGCACGAACACCGAAGGCTTGTCCTCAACGGTTTGAATAGCTGACTCAGGAAGGCTGACAGCCGCTTGGGCCTTGTCCGCTGTCACGTCGATTGATACAAAAAGCCCTGGACGCCAGGCACCCTCAGGATTGGGCAAAATGACTCGCACCACTGCAGCCCTTGTCTGTTCGCCCAGCAGGCTGCCGACGTAGCTCACACGGCCTTCAACTTTTGCGTCCAGATCAGGTGCGCTGACTGTCACCGGCTTGCCAACGACGACCTTGTTCAAGTCTTTTGGTGTGACGCCAAAGGTTGCCCATACACGCGTCAGGTCTGACAAAGTGAACGCGGTGCTGGCCTCATTCACCATCTCACCGATACTCAGATGCTTTTCCACGACCACGGAATCAAAGGGGGCCACGAGCTCATACCGGTTTCCTGCAGACGCGTTCAGATTTGCCCCAATGGCTCCGAGTTTCTGCCGCGCATTGGCCAGATTGATCTCTGCCTCTTGATACGCCTGGCGGGCCAGCAAGTAGTCCTGTTCGGCAGAAATCTTGTTCTGCCACAGCTCTTTCTCGCGCTGCATGGTCAGCCGTGCCAGTTCAAGGCGCCTCTGGATAGCGCTCAGCTCGCTTCTCTGATCCGAGATCTGTTGGCTGGCAATCACAGCCAGCACCTGGCCTTTTTTCACGGTCTGCCCCAGGTCAACCCTCACAGACTCGACTACGCCGCTTACGCGAGGCACTACGTGAGAGGTGCGGTCTTCATCGAAGCGAATTTCGCCGGGGAATGTCACAGACGTACTCATCTGTCGAGGTGCAGCGGCTACGACCTCAATACCAGCGGCAGTGATTTGCTCAGCCGTCAGCTCAAGGTGGCCTTCCTCTTCGTGGGCTCCCTCTGATGCAGCTTCTGTGTGGCCTTCCTTGCCATGGCCTTCATCGCTATGTTCTTTTTCCCCATGGCCAGTTTCTTTTTCTCCTGCTGCACCGTGCTCGTCCTTGTCATGTCCGTCTTCGCCGTGAGCGTCACCGGATTCCTTGTCATGTCCATCGCCAGCAGCTTGAACCTCAGCCACAACCGGCGGCATCTTGCCGCCTACCGCAACGCTACCCAGACCAATGATGGCAACGACCGCCACAGCGATTGTTATGCCCCGTGTTTTATTCATGAATGCTCCTGACGACCACCTGCATGCATCGCATGCAATGTGCCCGATAAGTTCGGATTAGCGAGATTTACGGATTAAGGGACAGGCGACTGAGATCGCCATAGATGCGCTCCACGGTTACCCTGGCATCAGTCGCTGTAGCCATGGATTCCAGGTACTGGGTGCGTGCATCAATGAGCGTGCGCTGAGCGTCGAGTACTTCCAGGTAACCGAATTTGCCCATTTCAAAACCGCGTGTGGCAGTGTCTACAGCGTTTTGGGCTGCCGGCAGGATGACTCGATTGTAGGACTCGACCTCCCGTGAAGAGGTTGTCCATTGATCCAGAGCCGATTGGACTATGGTGCGAAGTCTTAGCTCTGCGGCGTTGCGCAGATCTCGGGCCTGATCTGCACGACGAGAGGCGGCCAAGACATTGCCTTGGTTACGATTGAACAGCGGAAGGGGCATGGACATGCCAACGACGTTTACCTGCTCTCGGTCTTCGCGGCTGTACTGGCTGCCAACGCTAACGGTCAAATCCGGCACACGTTGTGCTCGTTCCGATCCTAAGGTTGCTTCAGTTCGCTGGATTTGCGCTTCAGCCAGGCGGAGCTCGGCGGACTGACTCAGCGCGCTCAACAGTTTCATTGAGGGCGGCGCTACAATCTTCGACAGATCAGCACCGTCCAACCTGTCGAAAGAGATCACAGCAGATCCCGTTGCCTTGGCCAGTTCTCGATAAGCGTTGATTTTAAGGGTCAGTGCCCGCCGCGCTTGAAGGTCTGTCTCTGCAAGCTGCACCTGGGCTCTGGTGGCCTCGACTGGTGAGGACTTACCCGCACGAACTCGACCTTCGGCTACCTCCAAACCCCTCTGTGCGAGGCCCTGCGACTGCTTGGCCAGATCAAGCCCGGTCTGTGCCCTAAACGCTGCAAAGTAGGCCTGCACCACATCGGCGCGCAACTCATTGCCCCGACGCTCCAGCTC
This sequence comes from Pseudomonas sp. JDS28PS106, assembly GCF_036706555.1. Taxonomy (NCBI): domain Bacteria; kingdom Pseudomonadati; phylum Pseudomonadota; class Gammaproteobacteria; order Pseudomonadales; family Pseudomonadaceae; genus Pseudomonas; species Pseudomonas sp. JDS28PS106. Next base: position 337,860 of record NZ_JBAJGT010000006.1, read on the forward strand.
GATCCTTGCCGCATCTTGCCCACGATCTGCTACGTCAATGCGGGCGCCCCGCTTGCCACCCAGCTCAAGTGCCTGACTCAACATGACCGTGGTGGTGCTGGTGCTGCGGCGGGTATCTTCTACCTCCCACGACAATTCGGGATTTGGCATCAGCCCGGCCTGTTGTCTCTCCCCCTCGGAGATCTGGATCTCCCACCGGGCAGCAGCAAGATCCGGGTTGCGTGAAAACGCAGCCTCAATTGCCTCTTGCAAGGATATGTTTTGCGATTTGTCCAGCGCCGCAGCGCTAAGTGGCACCATCAGAAGGGACAAGACGCCGAGTGCGTAAGCACATCTTAAAGTGCGCGTCGCTACTGAAAAATTTCCAAGCCCAAGCACTGCACTTCTCCAGTCGTTCAACAGGGTCAGCTCGATACGAGCAGGCGAAACTCGGTCTATAGCTAGACAAAGTAGGTGCGAGGACTCTAGAGATCTGCGGCTATCACAAGGGTTGCAGGAAAATTACAATTTCGTTATCTGGCAGCGGGTTTCTTGGGTTTGGATTAAGGTAGTCAGGTAGCAGGTCTTCGACGGAAATATGGAGTAACACCTTAGTTGTTTTCTGCATGGGTAGTCGGGTGCAGTCAGCGTGCACCGGGCCAATTCTTTATGTCAGGAACCTTGACCCTGAACCTGCTACAGGCTTTAAAATCCCTTTACGCACAGGGGTTTGTGAAAATTCTGTGAAAATAACGGCGCCGGGCATCTAAAAAAATCTATAGCTCGTAAGTCAGATAATGTAATTTATAGAGGATGTCTTCTATGCGAATCCTTGTTGTAGAGGACGAGCTCAAAACTGCCGAGTACATGCATCAAGGTCTGTCGGAAAGTGGCTATGTAGTTGATATAGCTAAAACTGGCATTGATGGTCTGCACCTTGCTCAAAGCCAAGTTTACGACATTGTAATTTTGGATGTTAACTTGCCGGTGATGGAAGGCTGGGAGGTGTTGAGAGAACTTAGAAAAACTTGCAATACGCGAGTTATAATGGTGACGGCGCGTGGACGCTTGGAAGAAAAAGTAAAAGGTCTCGAAATGGGTGCCGACGACTACCTCGTCAAGCCCTTTGAGTTTCCCGAGCTATTGGCCAGGATCCGGACACTGATGCGCCGAAGCGAGCAGTCGGGGCTGCCCGAAGTGCTCCGCGTGGCGGATCTTGAGCTTGACCAAGGTAGGCACCGAGCCTTTCGCGGCACCCAGCGCATCGACCTAACTACCAAAGAATTCGCTCTTCTTCATTTGCTGATGCGCCATAGCGGTGAAGTCATGTCCCGGACACAAATCATTTCTATGGTATGGGACATGAATTTCGACTGCGATACCAACGTAGTAGAGGTGTCGATACGTCGACTCAGGGCGAAGATAGATGACCCGTTCGACCGCAAGCTGATTCACACCCTGCGCGGTGTTGGATATGTGCTGGAAGCTCGGGAGTGAGGCCTACCAGACTGTCCATGCGCTTAGGGCTGACAGTGAGTATCTTCTGTGCGCTCCTGGTGCTGATTATGGCGACGTTAGCGTATGCGACCCTTTCGCGCCAGCTTGATGCGCGGGCTGTGGATGCGCTTAATGAAAAGCTTAGCCAGATCGAGCATAGCTTGGCGGAGGGCTTAAGCTCGGTGGCCGAAGTAGTTCTGCACCCGCATAACCTTCGCGATCAGATCATTGGCCATGATGACTACACGCTGACAATCCTGGATTCCAGTTCGCCAAGAAGACAGCTGTTGTCCTTAGGTGGCGATGAGGGAAAGGAGCTGCCTATTCCTGAAACAGATGGTCGGTCTAAGGATTTCCTACACCTGACAAGCCCAGAAGGCCAAGAAACCTTAATGGCCTACAGGGTGGTACGGCTGCTCAATGGTCAGCATGTGCTCGTGCTGCTTTCCCTGGACAGGAAAAGCGACGTCGCTCTCCTAAACGCTTATGTGAAATCTTCCCTCTTTGCGGTTCCACTGATCCTTCTTTTGGTAGGCGGCGGCGCCTGGTGGTTTGTTCATCGAGAGCTAAAGCCGCTGCGTGCGTTTCGGAAAGTCGCTGCGATGGTATCTGCGCGTGATCTCTCTCATCGGATGAAAGTGGATGGCCTTCCTGATGAGCTCCGAGATCTGGCCCACGCTATCAATTTCATGCTCCATCGGCTCGATAGTGACGTGCAGCAGCTTGCGCAGTTTTCTGACGACCTTGCCCATGAGCTCCGCTCGCCTATGAACAACCTGATGGGCAAGGCTCAGGTGACGCTTTCAAGAGAGCGTCCGCCTTCGGAATACAAGCAGGTGCTGGAATCATGCACTGAAGAGCTGGAACGGCTCTCGCGCATGGTTTCACAGATGCTATTCCTAGCGAGCGTCAGTCAGCCATCTGTGCCTCTAGCGACCGCGTCGATTGATCTGCGCAGCGAAGCGGAGAAAGTGACGGAGCTGTTCTCGCACTCGGCTGAAGACAAGGGTATGTCTTTGGTCATTAGAGGGTATGCACATGCCCATGGTGAGACGCTGATGATACAAAGAGCGATCTCAAACCTTCTCTCGAATGCTATCAGGCACGGCCCTGCTGGGAGCACAGTCGCATTGGAGCTTGCAGAAAGCCGAACCGAGGCCTTACTGGCGGTACGCAATACTGGGGAGGGAATCGCAGCTGAGCACCTGCCTAGGATTTTTGACAGGTTTTACCGTGTCCACCCTAGTCGCTCCAGGCAACAGGGTGGAACTGGGCTGGGTCTAGCCATCGTGCGAAGCATCATGAGCCTCCATGAAGGCCATGTGACCGTAGAAAGCGAGCTCGACGGCCCGACGACGTTCAAGCTGATATTCCCCAAAAGCGCATAAGCTTAAACACTCAAAAACGGTGAGCGGCAGACCGGATTGACGGATACAACGTGTTACATATTCATGGCTTGTAGTGCGCCGTTTTCTCCATGAGGCTGCATTGAGCCAAGTGCGACGAGCCCAGGCTGTATTTTCTATATTAACGTGAGCACACACATGAAATTGCCAAGTATGAAAATCGCAGGGCGTCGCATTGCCATGCTCATTGCAGTAGGCACTGTGTCACTGGTTCAAGCTGCTCCAGCCCAGACCATTGACGTACACCGAGATCCGAACTGCGGGTGCTGCTCCAAATGGATCGCCTACCTGCGAGACAATGGCTTCACGGTGAACGATCACCTGGAAGACAACATGAGTGCAGTCAAGGCCAAGCTGGGCGTGCCCGATAAACTGGGCTCATGCCACACCGGCGTAGTAAATGGGAAGTTCGTAGAGGGCCATGTGCCCGTGCAGCAGATTGCCGAGTTGGCTAAGCGCTCAGATCTCATGGGTGTCGCCGCGCCAGGCATGCCCATGGGTTCCCCTGGTATGGAATCAGGCAATCGTAAAAGCGCCTATCAGGTCATTGGTTTGACCACGCAGGGTAAAGAGCTGGTCGTGGCTGACTATCCCGCGCAGTGACCCTCCATGGTATCGAGTCGAGCCTTTTGGGACTTGACCCTGTAGCCACTTCAGGGTGTTTACTCGCAGCATGACTTGCTGAGGGTAACGAAATGAAGAAGTGCTGCGGCGAACCGAACGGTTCCCCCGCCGTCGCCGAAAAGGCTGAACGAGCGGTTGAAACATGGGTGCCAAACCACGAGAGCACGGTCAGCGGGCTGGGCAGCGCTGTTTCGCCCTGCTGCGGCACTCGCGATGGCTTGGCGTCGGATGCTCCGGCAGCGACGTGCTGCTCTTCTGGCTCGCAAACTCAGTTGGCACCTGCCGGTTCGAGCCAGCTCTACACCCTCAGCGAACCAGCTAATTCAACTAAGGAGATGCGCAGTCCGATGCCCAGCGTCGAGCGTGCTCTTGGTGGCTGCTGCACGCCCTCTGAAAGTGTTAAATCACAATGCTGTGTGACACCTGAGCTAGCCGACCTAGGTGATACACCCCAAAGCCAATCCTCCGCAGGTGCGTCGTTCAATACTTTCCATATCAGTCAGATGTGCTGCCCCACAGAACAGGCCATGATCGAAGGCAAGCTGGGCAAGATGGCGGGTGTCGAGAAACTCGAATTCAACATGATGAAAAGAACGCTCGGCGTGTGGCATACCCTTGCGGATACGACTGTAATTGCCAAGGCAATCTCTACCCTGGGAATGACTGCGCAGCGGCTGGATGCCGCCAGAACCACGAAGATCCAAGTCGCCCAGCTGGACTGCTCGGCAGAGGAAAGTCTCATTCGCGCCAAGCTCAAAACACTTGCGGGAGTGGAGGGGCTGGAGTTCAACATCCCTCAACGCGCCGTCATTCTTACGCATCAGCCAGAGACTCTTGATAGGGCGTTAGAAGCTATTCGCAGCCTGGGGATGTCGGCTGTGGTTGCAGAAGAAGGCGGCAGCCAGCCGGCCCCAGCAGCCCCGAAGACTCCGTGGTGGCCTCTAGGTGTGGCAGGTGTCGCAGCGGTCGGTGCTGAGATCTTGCATTTGACGTCAGCTGCGCCGGAATGGGTTGTGGCCATGGTTGCCCTGCTTTCCATAGCGATCTGCGGGCCGGCCACCTACAAAAAAGGCTGGATTTCGATCCGGCATTTGAATTTGAACATCAATGCGCTGATGTCCATTGCGGTCACAGGCGCGGTGCTCATTGGCCAATGGCCAGAAGCGGCTATGGTGATGTTCCTCTTCACCATAGCGGAGCTGATAGAGGCAAAATCGCTGGATCGTGCTCGAAATGCGATCCAAGGCTTGATGAGCCTGTCGCCTGATCGCGTGACTGTGAGGCAAGCAGAGGGGCAATGGGAGGAAGTGGACGCGAAAACTGTGGACATCGGCGACCTCGTTCGCACGCGTCCCGGTGAGCGAATCGGCCTGGATGGCGAAATCGAACGTGGCCACTCGACAGTGAACCAAGCCCCGATTACCGGCGAAAGCATGCCCATCGAGAAAACTCTGGGCGACAAGGTATACGCGGGCTCGATCAATGAAGCCGGTGCGTTTGAATACCGTGTTACTGCAAAAGCCAATAACACCACGCTGGCCCGTATCATCCATGCTGTAGAAGAAGCTCAGGGCTCGCGTGCTCCCACCCAGCGCTTTGTCGATCAATTCGCAAAATATTACACGCCAGCAGTATTCTTTTCCGCCCTGGCGGTTGCAGTCATCCCACCCATTTTCATGGGCGGGGCTTGGTTCGACTGGGTTTACCGAGCATTGGTCTTACTGGTCGTGGCTTGCCCCTGCGCGCTGGTCATCTCCACCCCGGTGTCGATTGTCAGCGGATTGGCTGCTGCGGCGCGTAAAGGGATCCTGGTCAAGGGCGGTATCTATCTAGAAATCGGTGCCAAGATCGATTACGTCGCCTTGGACAAGACCTGCACCATCACCCATGGCAAGCCGGTACTGACCGACTTTCATAGCTTGGTCGACCGCCCTGAGGCTGATTTGCGCACAATCGCGGCAAGCTTGGGCGGCAGGTCTGATCACCCGGTATCGCTGGCGATTGCACGCGATCAGGATGCGACGCTGTCCAAGCAAGTCGAAGACTTCTCTGCATTGCCAGGCAGAGGGATCAAGGGAAGCATTGAGGGTAAGCAGTACCACCTGGGTAACCACCGGTTGCTGGAAGAGCTTGGGTTGTGCAACGCCTTACTTGAATCACGCGTGACTGCTTTGGAAAAGCAGGGGAAGACTGTTGTCGTGCTGAGCGATTCATCTGGCGCGCTGGCCATATTCTCAGTCGCTGATACCGTCAAGCAATCGAGCCAGAAAGCGATTGAAGAACTGCATCAACTAGGCGTTAAGACCGTCATGCTGACGGGTGACAACGACCACACCGCAGCGGCCATTGCCCAAACTGTGGGTATTGATCAAGCGAAAGGAAGCCTGTTGCCAGCTGACAAGCTCACCGCCATCGCAAGCTTGCAGTCGGATGGCCATGTCGTGGGGATGGTTGGGGACGGCATCAATGACGCACCTGCCTTGGCCAAGTCCCAGATCGGCTTCGCAATGGCTGCAGCAGGCACCGATACGGCCATCGAGACCGCCGACGTAGCGCTGATGGATGATGACCTCAGAAAGATACCGGCCTTTATCCGTCTCTCCCGTCAGACCGCGAGCGTTCTTAAGCAGAACATCGTGTTCGCGCTGGGCATCAAGGCGGTGTTTTTGTTCTTTACCTTGATAGGCATGGCCACAATGTGGATGGCCGTGTTCGCAGACGTTGGGGTGAGCGTTCTGGTTGTGCTGAACGGGCTGCGTTTGCTTAAGAAGTAATCCATCAGCCACCAGCGCAGGTTGTTGTGCGGTGCGCTGTGAAATGCATGCTTGCCACGTTGCACAAACACCCAGTGCTGAAGGAGGTTTGGCGAATGTCGAGGGGACGATCATCGATCAAAATGTAGATGCGAAACTGCCCAGACATGCGCCACTTCTTTGCAGACCTGATTCGTAAGTTCCAGAATGGGGTCAGGCTGTAGCGGCAAATTGAAAAGCGGTCGTTCAACAGGCGCTTAGCCTACCTGTTTCGGTAGTTATTCCCGAGACAGGTGCTACGCCCTTGGCTTGGTTCTCAGGAAATAGTCGCTCGACAATCACGCAGTCGATCCAACGACCGTCAAGGCAGGCGTGTTTCTCATAAACCCCTACCTGACGGAAACCGCACGCCTCACACAAAGCAAGGCTGGCACGGTTGAAGGTAAATACGCGGGAGAGGACTTTCCAGAAACCCCGTGCCTGTGCCTCTTTGAGCAGTGCCTGCAGCAGATGCTTCCCCAAGCCCTGGCCTCGAACCTCACGGCTTAAGTAAATAGAAAAGTCAGCGATGCCGTCATAGCAGGCGCGAGTGCGATATCCGCTCAGGCTCGCCCACCCTACAATCTGGTCGTGCTCATTAAGCATTACCAATACAGGATAACGATCATCTGCTTGGAGTCGTTCAAGCATGTCAGCTGGGTTTCGGGGGGTGGTTTCAAACGTCGAGCTCCGCTCCTCTATCCCTTGGTTGTAGATAGTGGCTATTGATGTTGCGTCATTGGGCTCAGCAGGACGGATGCGCATGGGGGGCTCCATTGGTTGGCAGTAACAACATTTAGGTCAAAAAGATTCTGCTCTAATTCGGTTGCTTGGAGTCTGAGCAAGTCTCACTGGTGAGGCCACACCGTTTTTCGGTAGCTCGTGTGAGCTGTCTAAGCAGCGTCAACGCTCCCTGCCTGGCTTCGGCTGAAAGGTTTTCAATCATTACTTTCTCTTCAGCGACTAGGCCGTTCCTGATTTTCTCGTAAAGCTCTCTGCCAGAGCCCGTGGCCTGGATCTTCACAGCGCGGCGATCTTCATCATCCTCGACGCGTGACACGTACCCTTTGCGTTCGAGCGCATCGATTACCCGGCTCGCCGTGCTCTTGTCCAAAAACATCTCTTCAGCCAAGACATGAAGGCGCAGGGCTCCTTTCTTGACAAGGGTTTCGACCGCGTAGCATTGGGTGACCGAAACGTCATAGCAGCAGATTCGGTCTCGGTCTCGAAACTGGTAAACGCGGACTAGCTGGTTTAGTGCCTCGTACAAATCCTCTGCATCCTGGGACAATTGATCTTTTTTTCGCTTGGGCATAATCGTCACAGATTTGTTGTTAGCTGCAACAATAATTGCGAGAGCGCTGAACCGTCAACAAAGCTCCGTTGGCTAGGCACAGGAACTCATAACTATCGTATGCGCTTTACTGAATATGCGAATATCCGTATATTCGGTTTTCCATATGTATGGAATGCCTTCATGACCGAGTCAATTCATGTCCTTTATGTCTGCGATGCCAGCTCTGCTCGTTCACAACTCGGGGAGGGGAGAATGTATGACTGAACCCATGACTCCCATTGCGTTGTTCAAATGCCTGGCCGATGACACTCGCACCAAGATCACGTTGCTGATCGTGAGGGAGGGTGAGCTTTGCGTCTGCGAACTGACCGCCGCCCTTGACCAGAGTCAACCCAAAGTGTCCCGCCATCTCGCACTGCTCCGCTCGGCAGGTCTGCTGACGGATCGCCGCCAGGGGCAGTGGGTTTACTACCGGCTGCGTCGAGATCTGCCGGAATGGGTGACCGCTCTGCTGAAAGGCGTCGTCGATGCGAACCAGCAGTGGCTTCACGACGAGACAATCCGCCTGTGTGACATGGATGGTCGCCCTGTCAAACAAGCGGTGTGCGACTGATCCCCGCCCCTTTACGAGTGCTCGATATGCTTCTCGCCGTATTGATTTTTGTGATCACCATTGTGCTAGTCATCTGGCAGCCTAGAGGCTTGGGAGTCGGATGGAGCGCGACCCTTGGCGCTGTTCTGGCCCTGCTAACTGGCGTCGTCAGCCTTGGGGACATCCCAGAGGTCTGGCACATTGTCTGGAATGCCACTGCGACCTTCATCGCGGTGATCATCATCAGTTTGCTGTTGGATGAAGCAGGTTTTTTCGAATGGGCCGCACTTCATGTCGCTCGCTGGGGAAAAGGGAGCACCAGAAAGCTCTTCGCATTCATCATATTGCTGGGCGCCGCCGTATCAGCGCTTTTTGCCAATGACGGTGCAGCGCTGATCCTGACGCCCATCGTGATCGCGATGCTATTAGCCCTCCGGTTTTCTCCGGCAGCCACTTTGGCATTCGTTATGGCAGCTGGATTCATCGCTGATACTGCGAGCTTGCCGTTTGTGGTCTCCAACCTGGTCAATATCGTTTCTGCCGATTACTTCAACATCGGCTTCACCGAATATGCCTCCGTAATGGTGCCGGTGAACGTTGTCAGCGTTGTAGCGACATTGGTAATGCTGCTGTGGTTCTTCCGAAAGGAGTTGCCGGCTACCTATGATCTTGCCCAACTGCATACGCCTTCTGAAGCAATTCGCCACCGGCCAACATTCATTGCAGGCTGGCTAGTCCTGGTGATGTTGCTGGTGGGGTTCTTCGTGATCGAACCTCTAGGCGTTCCGATCAGCGTCATTGCTGCAGTCTGTGCGCTCATCCTCTACGTAGTCGCTGCCCGTGGTCATGCCATCGACACCGGGAAAGTGCTCAAAGGCGCACCGTGGCAAGTGGTGGTCTTTTCCTTGGGCATGTATTTGGTTGTCTACGGGCTCAAGAATGCTGGGCTAACGGATCACATCGCACAGATCCTCAACGTCTTCGCTGGGTACGGTATCTGGGGCGCTTCGCTTGGCACCGGGCTGCTAACGGCGTTTTTGTCTTCCATCATGAACAACATGCCGACCGTCCTGGTGGGGGCTTTGTCGATTCATGCCGCCGAAGTCGATGGCGTCGTCCAGCAAGCCATGGTGTACGCCAACATTATTGGCTGCGACTTGGGCCCGAAAATCACTCCAATTGGTAGCTTGGCTACGTTGTTGTGGTTGCACGTGCTGGCTAAGAAAGACATCAAGATCAGCTGGGGTTACTACTTCAAAACCGGAATCGTGCTGACCCTGCCCATCCTACTCGCCACTCTATCCGCCTTGGCATTGCGCCTCAGTTTTTGAATCAAGGAATCTTCTGATGAAAGTCTTGTTCATGTGTACCCATAACAGCTGCCGCAGCATCCTGTCCGAGGCGCTGTTCAATCACCTGGCGCCTGAAGGTGTAGAAGCGGTGAGCTCGGGCAGCTTTCCCAGTGGTCGAGTGAATCAGCGAGCATTGCAGACGCTGGAAGCGGCGGGCATCTCAACTGCAGGCTTGAGCAGTAAAGCGTCGGATGCTTTTGAAGGCTCGCCTCCAGATATTGTGATCACCGTCTGTGATCGGGCTGCGGGTGAAGCTTGTCCCATCTTTTTCGGGCCAGCTTTGAAAGCGCACTGGGGCTTAGCCGATCCGTCCGAAGCCACTGGGTCGGAAGCCGAGATTACCGAAACGTTTGAGGCCACCCTCGCCAAAATTCATGAACGCGTTACGGCCTTTCTTGATCTTCCGCTGAAGACGATGAGCGGTGACCAGCTGAAAGCTGAACTGAACCGGATCGGTTCGCTTTAAAGATCAACCGAGGCGGCGCCCCATCTCGCGCTGCTGTAGGAGTTTATATGCAAGACGCATTGCCGAACGTACAGGCCGAACTAATCGACATCCCTTCGCTGGAGCAACTGGAGCCGCGTACACCCTCGCACCATAAACCTCGAATTTTGCTTCTGTATGGATCGACGCGGGAGCGTTCTTTCAGCCGGCTGGTGACTCAGGAAGCAGCACGCCTGCTGGAGGAGTTTGGCGCCGAAACCAAGATCTTCGACCCCTCGGGTCTTCCGCTGCCAGACGATGCTCCCGATACACATCCCAAGGTCGCGGAGTTGCGCGAACTGATGCAATGGTCTGAGGGGCAAGTGTGGTGTTCCCCCGAGCGACACGGCTCTATGAGCGCGGTTTTCAAAGCCCAGATTGATTGGGTTCCGCTGGCGATAGGCGCTGTACGACCTACGCAAGGAAAAACCCTTGCGGTGATGCAGGTCTGTGGCGGTTCGCAATCGTTCAATGTCGTCAATCAGCTGCGCGTACTGGGCCGGTGGATGCGGATGTTCACCATCCCCAACCAATCTTCAGTGGCCAAGGCGTTCACCGAGTTCGATGAGGCAGGCCGTATGAAGCCGTCCTCCTACTACGACCGTCTGGTGGACGTCATGGAAGAGCTGATGAAGTTCACGCTGCTGCTGCGGGATCGCCAGGATTACCTGGTTGATCGCTACTCTGAGCGTAAAGAGTCCGCCGAAGAGTTGTCCAAGCGCGTCAACCAGCGCTCCATTTAACGCCAGCGTGAGGAACCTGTATGAGCCAGATCACGATCTACCACGATCCCAACTGTGGCACCTCTCGCAACACCTTGGAGTTGATCCGCAATAGCGGGGAAGAACCGACAGTCATCGAGTATCTGCAGACTCCACCTGATCGCGCCACGCTGATTGGGCTGATTAAGGATATGGGAATTGAGGTGCGAGCCCTTTTGCGTATCAAAGGCACTCCATATGAAGAGCTGGGAATGGGCGATGCGTCTCTGACTGACGAACATCTCATCGATGCCATGATGACTCACCCCATTTTGATCAATCGCCCCATTGTCGTGACGCCATTGAGCGCACGCTTGTGTCGTCCGTCAGAGGCCGTTCTCGACCTTCTTCCTCAAGCGCAACGCGGCAGCTTCGTCAAAGAAGACGGGCAAGTCGTCATTGATGAGAATGGCCACAGGGTTTGAGCCGATACAAAGCAAATGGGCCTGGAGGGATGCTGGTGAATCAAAACCTAATACTTGATGTTGTGGTCATTGGTGGTGGCCAGTCTGCGCTGACCGCCGCCTACTTTCTCAAGCGCTCAGGTCTTTCCTACGTGTTACTCGATGCCGAGGCTGCACCCGGAGGGGCATGGCAACATGGATGGGATTCGCTTCGCCTCTTCTCTCCGTCTGCATGGAGTTCAATTGCGGGCTGGCCGATGCCTGCTGTATCGGAAGAAACGCCTCATCGTGACGATGTCGTCGAATATCTCACCCAGTACGAGCGTCGCTATGACTTTCCCATCGTCCGCTCCACGCGGGTAAGCCATGTCGAAAAAATCGAAGGCGGACTGCGCGTTGTCTCCGAGGATGGCTGCTGGGATGCCAGGGTAGTCATCAGCGCAACGGGCACTTGGGGCTGCCCGTTTATTCCAACGTACCCAGGACAAGAAGTGTTCAAGGGGCAGCAGATCCATTCCGCTCAATACGCGGAGCCGAGTGTGTTCGAGGGAAAGACGGTTCTTGTCGTCGGCGGTGGCAACTCGGGTGCCCAGATTTACGCCGAGGTTTCAGAAGTGGGCCATGCCACCTGGGTTACTAACGAGGCACCGAAGTTTCTTCCAGATGACGTCGATGGCCGTGTCTTGTTCGAGCGAGCCACAGCTCGGCTGAAGGCGCAGCAGGAAGGCGTGGAGCCCCGGCAGCCCGTAGGAGGGCTGGGCGACATCGTCATGGTGCCACCGGTATTAGAAGCTCGTGAACGCGGTGTCCTGAGTGCAGTACGGCCATTCACGCATTTCACTTCATCAGGTGCCGTATGGCCGTCGGGAGCTGAGACGAAGGTTGATGCGGTGATCTGGTGCACGGGATTTTCTCCAGCGCTCGACCACCTGGGCAACCTAGGTATCGTCGATCATAACGGCAAAGTAGCCGTAGACGAAAACCGAAGTATTGATTTGCCCAATCTTTGGCTAGTGGGTTACGGGGATTGGACAGGGCTCGCATCGGCCACATTGATTGGGGTCACCCGCACCGCCCGAGATGTAGTCAAGCAAGTGCAAATCTATCTCACAGGGGCAGTCTGATGGCTCGTGACGCACACGAGTGCTCCTACCTGGATGCGACATCGAACTAGATAAAAATAACAGGCTCCAGCGCGGGGTTACCCGGCACAACCCGAGCCGCCAGTAGCCGACGTCGTGCCATTTCCCGAGCTTATGGCCTATCTCCGAAAATATGCCCATGTGGGGTGGGCCGATTGTTGGCTTGGGTGCATAACCTTTCATCTCCCCCATCTTCTTCAGCAACCCAAGATGCCGTACAGATGCTCAACCCGTGTAGGTCGTCTCACCTCCTCGGGAGATGAGTGTGTGGCTCGGCGTGCCAATACCGTTGCACAGTAGAGTGGGACAGGCCCAGTTCACGCGTGGCCTCGGCCTGGGTCTTGCCTTGAGCTTTTAGAGCCTGAACAGCCTGAAGATTCTGAATCCGCAGAGGCTGGCCGGGAGATCGCTTAGTCAGCTTTTTTCCATCCATCTGTTGATGCAGCAACTCAATGCCGCCTGCCGCAGCGAATCGCTGAAGCTCTTTTTGTGCGGACGCTAGCGTTTCGTCGAACCTTTCGCCGCGTTGCAAGGCAATGCAGAGTGTCAAAAACGCAATTGGATCAAAATCGAGCCCTTGAGCAAGCTCTGTGAGCTTGCCGATGCTTACTCCCGACTTTCCCCTTTCAAGCAAGCTGAGCGTAGTGCGGAAGGCCGCATCGCCCAAGTTGTCGTAGCTGAGTTCGCGCTGCTGCCGGATGGCCCTCAGCGTCGCAGCTATCTCTGTTTTCAGGGGCATAAGCGTCCAAAAAACAAGGATAGAGCCACACAGCTATCTGCCCAATAAACAGCAAATATTGTTCTTAGTAGGCATCTGACGGTATGATGCCGCGCTAGAAGCGCTGTTTTGGGCGCGAGCTGGTCACCCTGTTGATACATGGCTCGGATCTCGCCGTGATGGGGTGAGTTATCAATTTACGCCTAAGGCGACTAATGAGGCACCTGTGAAGGTTTACGTCCTGTCCGACCTGCATGCCGAGTTTGAGCCATTTGTGCCGCCATCCTTGGAAGTTGACCTAGTGGTGCTCGCTGGGGACATCAACAAGAAAACGCGAGGCATCGAGTGGGCCAACGATACCTTCAGCTGCGATGTCGTGTATGTCATGGGGAACCACGAGTACTACACGGGCCATTTCGACCGAACGCTCGACAAGGCACGCAAGGCCGCAGCTAGCCATGTGCATGTGTTAGAGAACGAGACGTTCGTCTGGAAGCAGATCCGCTTTCTGGGTTGCACTGGTTGGACAGATTTCTCCAGCACTGGTGATGTAAGCGCCGCAATGTCAGTGGCGCGAGAAACGATGACAGACTTCCGAGCGATTAGAGCGGATACCAACTTTCGACGTTTGCGGCCTGATGATGTTGCTGTGCGCAATCGCCAGACGAAGGCGTGGCTGGCGGCAGAGTTGCAAACGCCATTCACTGGTCGGTCGATTGTGGTCACCCATCACGCACCCGTTCCGGAGGTCGCAGGCGACGAACATGAAGGACATCTAAGCGCCGCTTATTGCAACGCATGGCACTCGTTGTTGATGCAGGCGGATGGCTGGATTTTTGGGCACACCCATCGAGCTGTAGATACCGTTCTGGGAGGTTGCCGTACGGTTAGCAATCCCCGAGGTTATCCGGGTGAGGAAACCGGCTTCAATTCCAGCAAGGTCATAGAATTTCAGTAATTGTGGAGACATTCGTGGGCTTTGGTAACGCTTCAGAAATCCCCCATGGGGTTGAGAAAGCCAAGAGAATCGACTGGGGAGTGCCCATCGATGCATACCTCATGAATGCTGCGCAGGTCGGGAATCGGTTCGCAGCCTCCGTGTATTGCGACCTGTCGGGAGCATCTGCCGACGGTATGACCATCTTGACGCCGCCTGTTCGCCAGCTAGTCAGGATCGGGAGGTTCGAAATGCTTCAAAGCTTGTGCGGCAATGACCATTACGTTGTTGTGACGCGATTCAATAGCGAGGAAAAATGAGTACCCGCGAGCCAGTGCCAAGAGCTGTCCTTGAAGCTGCGACGATTAGCTTCGAGCTAGGAATCACTGCATATCTCTTTGATCCGCAGCTTGTTGGTTTCTGCTTGGAAGGAACCATCTACCTAGATCGAAAGGATAGATTCCAGTCCGGTCGACTTATACGCACCTCAGCAGTGATGGGGTTCGAGATGTGCACAGGTTATGTGGTTGCCGTGACATGGAGTGGCAGCCGCTATGTTCTTGTGGCGGAAGATGGGCCTTGGGTGCTGACGCTGCCGCACAGGAGATTGGATGAGCCTGCCCCGTATAGCTAAGATGCTTTGCTTGGACGGCCAGCGAGTAAGCGGCGCGTCGATGGCCAGTGAGGCAGTTATTGAACAGAAGCTGAGACTGACGGACAAACCCTATTGCGTGGTGGTGGCATGGATACTCATTGATGTCGAAGGCGTTGATCCTCTTATCATCCAAGGCACCCATTTGATACCCACCGTCCTGTACGCACACCACGTGCTATCACACAGTAGCGGTCAGTTGTGTGAAGGGGATTCGGTGATGACTGGGTATGCGACCTACATGGATCCGGCAGGCATTTTTGAAACAGTCGATACGGTCTACATCCTGCTGTCGCACGGCTTTCGCAAGTCAGCGGACATCGAAACCGTAAGCGCTGCTCAAGCGCAGGCCAACAGGATGGCAAGCGTGTCGTTTTCAGCTAGCGGCCTTCTTGATGAGTAGGCCCCAGACCCGACCTCGTCGCCAGGGAACCTGATGAAAATCACGGCAGTTATCTTCGATGCATTTGGCACCCTTGCCCGGATAACACGGCCAACCCATCCGTATGGTCAGTTACTACGCGAAGGCAAGCGGCAGGGCCGTAAGTTTAGGCCAGACGATATGCAGACCCTGATGACCCATAAGCTGTCCATTTCACAGGCAGCTGCATGGTTTGGTATCCAGGTGTTGCCTAACCGGCTCGATCTCCTGGAGCAAGCCCTCGAAGCAGAGCTCGCAAGCATCGAGCCGTTCCCAGATGCTTTGGAAGCCATAGCGATGCTACGGGCTGCGGGAATGCGAACAGCCATATGCTCGAATCTGGCCATGCCATATGGGCCGGCAATTCAGCAGATCCTTCCGAACCTCGATGGCTACGGTTTTAGCTATCGAGTGGGCGCCATGAAGCCATCCCCGATCATCTATCGAACTACCTGTGATTTACTCGGGGTTCGGCCCGGTAACGATTTCGGTGGTCATGGGCGAGTCGTGATGATTGGCGACTCGCCGCGATGCGACAGAGACGGGCCTCGCCAATGTGGTATCAGCGGCTTTCTCTTGCGAAGGGAGCATTCAGAAGGATTTTCAAGCCTTACCGACTTCGCACGGGTTGTACTCGCTTATAAGTAGGTAGAAGCATAAGCCTCCATCCTCTTTGACCTATGAGCGACTGAGCGCTCAGAAGTCCTCTCTCAGCTCGTCCAGGGTTTCGCGGATTCGACGACTGATCTCCGAAGCAAAAGCGTCGATAGTGTTCATGGCCAGGAGCACCTCGCCGGGCTTCAAGGTGATGATCTCATCGTCGATCGTCTTCCCATTTCGATGCACAATGTCATGCCGTACGTTGCAGATAGGAACGATGGGCGAAACGTCCAAATCCTTCATACGATCGCCAACCAAGACGCACAGCACGTTTTTGATCGTGGCCGGATTGTGAAACGTCAGCTCGGAAAGAAATCTCAGAATGACGCCTTGCACACCTTTAGGGTGCTCGGCAATCTCCAGCAAGGAAAATTTCTTACCTCGGTGAAGGGTCTCGACGTGCTTGGCAATATTGAGCAGGAACGCCTTGTCTCGGATAACGAGAGCACGCACTGAGGTACTGATCATGGTTTCCAAGAGTGTGACGGCGTGTGCGTACACCAGCTTGCAGGTCATCTGGGCATAAGGGCCATGCTCACTGTGCGTGAGCAGCATGATGGCAGCCTGTAGCTCCGTGCCAAACTCTATGTACTGCTCGTGGAAAGATTGCCGTTCGAGCCACCTGTACTCAGCTTCCTGGTCATACGCATCCATCATGTCCGAGTATTCTTGAGCAAGCGCCTGGTAAGCCTCCGACTCATCTTCCAGATCTTCACGATCCAGGCGGCTCCCTGCCCAGTCGAGAAACCTCTCCTGTTCAACCTCGAAAAAATACTCCTTCACACTACTCATGACGCCAGTCCTTGAACGCGAGCCTTTGGGGTTAGAAGCATATCAGTCTCGCTATAAGTGAGTCCTCTGTACGGCGGATCGCTGCTGTCTATTCATGGCAACGTTCGCTGCTTTAAGCTTGGCCTGATCAATATGCGCGGAAACTGGCGTATGCTCTGGTGCAGTGCTGGCTTCGTGCCATCCTAGGGGGTCAGCCTGTGCTCCGCAGGATGGTCGGGCCACCCCCGCAATGGGACGCCGGACGTAGCTTGCTATCAGGTGTCGCTGATACCTTTCTATTTGCGTGAATGCTTTGCTGGGTGAACGCCTCGCAGCGCTGGCAGGAGTCGCTAGGGCATTTTTTGGAGATCGCATGAGTTTTTTTACGGAAGAAGAATCCGGATCGTTGACGATCAAGAGAATGATCTTGCACGTAGTCGGCCCTAAAGATTTCCAGGCCATGCCGGAGCGCTCCTTGGAAGAGGAGGCTTTTTTCATAAGCAAAATCGAAGGTATGGCGGCTGCACCCATTTTCATGTTCAAGACGGTCTCTACAACCCG
The DNA here is from genome assembly GCF_036706555.1 of Pseudomonas sp. JDS28PS106. Lineage (NCBI taxonomy): Bacteria > Pseudomonadati > Pseudomonadota > Gammaproteobacteria > Pseudomonadales > Pseudomonadaceae > Pseudomonas > Pseudomonas sp. JDS28PS106. Next base: position 354,910 of record NZ_JBAJGT010000006.1, read on the forward strand.
CCAGGAAATCGAGTCAATGGCGAGTGGCGATGTTTCTTTCGAGCATGGTGCCCAAAGTCTGGCAGCGAGCTTCAACCGGCAACACGTCAGCGGCAGCGCGGATGGCGTTCTATGCATGTTTGAGTTAGGGGTGGCCGATCCGGACGTCAAGATCTACAGCCTGATCAAATATGACTACAAGCTTGCCCTTGAACAGAACGATGCATCGCCAGGGCAGGCCTTGCGCCGCATCGTCACGGCGCTGGTGGACGATAAGAAGGCCATCCAGAAAACAGCACTTATACGTGTCGTGAGTGGTGTCGCAGATCAAAACATCTCGGCGACTGACCGCACCAAGAACGGTGCGGATCTCGCCGACTATTTCGCCGACTTCCTGTCGGTGGCCAGGGCGGTTTCCGATACTGAGCTCAGCGAGGTGACCCGCAGACTGCTCAAAGGGGCGCTTCAAGCCTGCAAAGCTGATCTCCCGGATCAAGATGTAGCTAGGGCGGTAAAGAAGGCTCAGGCCTCTCTGGCCTCTCGCAGAAGGATTGACGAGGAAGCCATTGTCGAGGCCGTCATGGCCGCTGCAGGCCATCCCGACGACGAAAAGGTCGCCAATAGACTGGAGCGTGAGACCTGCAGGCGTGTGCGGTCGAGTAAGATTCATGAAGTCAGCTTCAAGCCTGACCGGCAAATATTTCGACAGCCCTACATGCGAAAGATCATGACCGTTGAGGGTGTGACAATTCTGTTTCCGGACAAGGTTGAAAGCCCTAATGTACGAGTGGTCGATCTTGGCGGAGATAAAAAACAGATCATCGTAGACACCGACAAGGTCATGGAGGACGGCGTTGTCACACCTAAGCCTAGCCAACCTACTTAATGGTCTGGCCCAAAAACACCAGGCCCTGATCTCGGAAGGGGCAACGAGTATTGTCGTCTCGGATTTGTTAGCAGGCCCCACGCTAGAAGTGGTACATGCCGCGTCTGAGGCCGACTGGATATTCACGATCGTTGACAGCCATGGCAGTAGATACGATCTCGATGAAATTGGCGCGGATTTTGAGCCCTTCCGCGTCACTCTCGAAAAGCATTTGCCGCCCGAGCATAGTGCTGCCGACGATTTGTTCATCGCCACCGAGGCAGGGTTCAGAAGCTTTCTTCGCAGGGGGCATAGCGCCCCACGGTGGCGTTTGCTTGGGTTGACCACTGCATTCAGCACTCGGGCGAGGGTGTACTGCGGATGGAGCGAATCGTTGGCACTCGCTCAGTCACCAGCAACGAAAGCTCCTCGGCTATTGGTCAAGGAAACGGCAACTGTTCGCACCGTGCCAGAAGACGTTCGACACTGGCTTTTTGCGGAAGGCCATACTCTCGAACCTGGCAATCCGTTCCACATGATCTGGGCGGCGCATGCACTTAATTATCTGAGCCGGTGCTTTGCAAACGAGATTGATACCACCGGTACCCAGCTGACATTCAAGGGGCCACCGAAGCTGAGTCTTACAATCAGCCAAGTATCCGATGACGTTGCAGAAGTGCCGCTGTCTGATTTTGAGGTTGTCCAAGAGGCGGCTAGCTGGGTCTTTGATAACTCAAGGGAGGCCGAGATAAAGCACATCCTGCTTTCAGCAGAGATCGCCCGATCTGGAAGAACTGATGGAGATGCGGGTGACTACCTCAAGGAGAATCTCCCCGCTGCTCTGGATTGCGCAAAAATCGCTTATCAAATGGCGGTGTCGGAGATCACTAAGGACACCCTCAAGTCCTTGGGAGATCTGCGCAAGGCCGTCACAGAGGAAACATCAAAAGCGACCGACGCAACACGTCAAGCGACGGCAGCAATCGCCACAGCGCTGACGGTCGGTCTTGGCCTGATCGCGGCCCGGCTCACGGTACAGATCAACCCTTATCTGATTGCCATTGTCATGGGTGTGGCGTTTGGCTACACGCTCATGAGCGTATGGTCTGGGCGCAAATTCATTCAGATCCAACAGACCTTGCGTCAGGAATGGCAGCCGAAACTCTACCGCTACCTTTCCACCGATGAGTTCAACAAAATGGTGAGGGATCCCATCAGTGAGGTAGAAACGCTGTTCAATCGTGTCAGCAGGTGGGGCTTGGCGACGCTCGGGATGATTGCGGCGGGGATTATCATTTTTGCCTTCACTTATGGTTCCCCACCTGCTTCCGAAACCAGTGCGCCCGCCGCGCCTCGGCATCAGACTGAGCCGAAGAAGGCAGCGCCGAGCACGCGGCCTTCGATGCACCACTTCGACAGTGGGATGACGGCAAATCTAGGCTTCGAGCGTTTGCTTTTTGATACCAGAGTCCACGTTTGATAGGGCCGTTGGAGGCAAGTATCTGGACAGCCGCTGTGCATGCATATGGCCCAGCACTCCGATCGCTCATTGAGCAAGTGTTAGCTGAGTACAAGCGGAAGCCGGGGCTGGACGATCTCACCCGTCTACATGCGAGCACGGCGGGCCAGGATGGTCTCATTGCTCTGATGTATGCCTAGTCAGAACGAATGCCGGAAATGAGCGGCGGCGACCGTAACGACCACCTGGCGCTCAGACGCCGACTGCGTTGGCACATTGTGCAGCATTTGCAGCAAAGTTTGATCGAGGACGGTTGCGCCACAGCAGCAATGCGTGACGACTATCTTAGTACAGATCTTGGTCTTTAGTGGGGTCTACGGGGCTAATCAATGGTGCCGTGCGTTGTACCTTCCGTGGTAAATCTGCTCCTGTAGACCTACTTTTTGTTCTGTAAAGCATGGTGGTTAACAGAGCAAAAAAGAGGTTTACAGTATTCACGGCTAGAATGGTCTGTATTTGTGAGATGACGTTTTGTTCGAGCTGACAAGCTATCTAGGTCTCTTTGCAGTGGCGTTCGGTGCCGCTACGCTTCTGCCATTGCAATCTGAAGCAGTGTTGGTCGGAATGCTCATTTCTGGACACTACGTTACGCCTCTTCTCTTGCTGATTGCAACGGCAGGAAATGTTTTTGGGTCGGTCGTGAACTGGTACTTGGGCCGTTCAATTGAGCAATTTCGGTACCGACGTTGGTTCCCTGTCAGCGAACGTCACCTCGACAAAGCCCAAGCCACTTATCATCGCTATGGCCGCTGGGCATTGCTGTTCAGCTGGGTGCCTATTATCGGTGATCCGATCACGATGATCTCAGGTGTCATGCGCGAGCCATTGTGGAGCTTTCTGCTCGTCGTCAGTCTCGCAAAAGCCTTGCGCTACCTTACGCTGGCAGCGATCACCCTTGGCTGGGCGGTGTAGATACGTACGGGGCAAACGGTACCATGCAGCTGCCGCCACACTGGCAAGCGACGATCAACAGCTTTTTTAGCGTGAGAACTCTCAGTTGTCTGTCTATAATCCGCGCATGTTGAATCCGACCGAAATCCGCCCAATTCTCAAGCAATGGGTCGCGAAAGCGATGCCCCATGAGGAGAGCGACGTTTTTATCGAGGAGCTATGCTTCATCGATAAGGCCAGACGCGCCGATCTCGTTCATGCAAATGGAAAGCTCACCGCTTTTGAGATCAAATCCCACGCAGACACCCTGGCACGCTGGGAGGGCCAGCAAGATGCCTACATGGCGTGCTTTGACGAGGTTTGGCTGTGCTGTCACTCAAAGCACCTAGTGAAGGCGCTTGAGTCTTGCCTTCCCCATGTTGGAGTTCTCGTCGTTGATGATTACTCGGGCATGGCGATGATCCGAAAAGCCAAGCCCAATAAGTTTCAAGACAAGTTTCACCTTACGGGCTTTCTGTGGCGCAATGAATTGGATGCACTTGCTAACAAGCATAGTGTGGCAACGAAGGGGCGCGATCTCATAAAAGAAGTACGCCGCCAGATCAGCGACGCCCTTCCTATCGGCGAGATCAGATCACACGTATTAGCGTGCTTGAAACAACGGTACCGTTAGAGCAGGTCATCGAGATCAAGGTCATCGAAATCATTGCCAGCGTCTACGATGGACTGAATCATCGCGCAGATATGCTGATTGATCCTGTACCCATTCCATGTCCCGTTATTACCGTAGTTTGTTGATGTGGCGACAATTCTGCTGTATTCACGGGTGGCCCAGCAAAACTCGTCGCCGTGGTAACCAGGCAGGTTTCTGATTTCCTGCGCAATTTCCACATATTTCACGAATTCCTTGTTCGCTCCTTTTCGCCGTTGCCACCACTCTGTTGGTGTGTAGTAACAGCCAAAAGGGAGTACTGGCATACCGGGGACATATTCCATCGGCGCCGTTGGGTTTGTGGCCGCATAGTCGCCATAGATTATATTTGACTCTATCCCATTGATGTCGACCCTTGACTGCCACGCTACATCATAGCAAGCAGAGGAGCGTGAGCTATTTGAAGCTGGCTTGTCGATGGGGAACGAAGTGCTAACCAAAACCAAATTTCGTATCTGATAGCTATTGAGCTGCCTCAGCGATAAATTGAAATCTGATCCTGATGCAGTGTTCGCCGGACTTGTTGCACCAAAGTCTAAAATTACCGTCGCGGTCTCGGGGCTTTCAAGTGCATCCAAGATGGACAATAATCTGTTCCAAGATGTTGTCGTAGGTTTTTCTGGGCAAGTAACTCTAATGGCAATATTCTGAAAATTGCCTTGGAGAGCAAGTGCACTTTGAATCACCGCTCGCTGCGGGTCATCATCTACCCAAGAAACGACGGGAATAACATTTTGGTTAATGCCCGTAACATCCGCAAAGAATCGCCGCTTGTTTTCAAAGGCGCCATTAGGGTTGTGTAAATCATTAGTGGTAATGAATACCTCCGCGACATCCTTTGTAACCCTTGAGACGTCCAGAAAAAAGGGATGTTCAGTCCAGTTTGTTAGGAAGGTTTGTAGATGTCTATCGTCATCGCCCCGCATCTCCAACAATGGCGCCACGATGTCCCGCCTTGGGGCTTCCAGATTTACCAGGGCTTTAACGTCATTCTGACCAACTCGTAAACAAGCCACGTACTGCATATTGCACTCCTTGCATGATGTGTAATGGACAACTTGACCGTACTGCTGGGTACACAGCGCACTGTAGGCTTGGCATTCGATGCAAACCCTGACATGTCGGACATATCGGTGGGTGTTGCAGGGACACTGGGCCTTGCCCATGCTCCTAGCGAGGCGGCGGGTGGGAGTCTGAACGATAGCACTTCAATATCTTTGGGCCAGTCGCTTTGGTGGTATTTTTTTGCGGGCGCTTCAAGCGTGCTCTGCGTGTGCCTTGATGCTTGCTCAGCGCATTACTCGTAGTGCAGCTCACCAAATAAACCGATCATGAGATCGCCATCCAGGATCTCGAAAGGAAGGGTGACGTATTGGTCAGGGTGGCGTGGCAGCGCTTTTCCGTCGTGTGCTGAGTTCTTTGTATGACCCTGGACTTGCTCGCCGTTTTCCTTGACGTAGGGAAGCACCACGATGCGACCATGATTCTTTGACAGAATTGTGCCTTCATTCCAAAGGGTGGTGCCTTCGCCGCCGCTGGATTCGCCACCCGTGCTCTTCACAACCCATTGAGGCACGCCATCCTCTTCATACCAGAAGACGAAGCCTCCAATCACAAGCACGCTTTGTCCTCGGCTCCTCGCCTCGGCCAGTAGTTGTCTGACGCTGGCCAGTTGAAGCAGCTTGTTTGCCCGAGGAAGCAATTGTTCGCGAATCAGTGCTTTGGTTTTTCCCCAATGATCGAACCCCGAATAACCGTAGCCCCTGGCAATCGACTCGCGAAAACAGGCCTGCGACAGCTTTGTGTTTAGAGCGCCAAGGTATTCCCACTTCATGTCGCCGGTACGGTGCAGGCAGGCTTTGAATTCTGGAAAAGCTGCGAGCTGAACATACGGGGCAACCTTAAGCAGCTCTGATAGAGGCTCACGTAGGCGTTCGATACCCTTAGCCAATTCAAGACTATGATTGGCCGGACGGGGCAAATTGGCATTTCGCTTGACGGCCTCACGCTCCATCAGCTCCTCTTCGTCTCGAATTCGACGCCCAGATGTCAGGGTTTTTTCGACTTTCAGGATGGTGGAAGTTTGGAGCTGCGGGTCGTCCAGAGCCTGTCTGATCCGGTCATGAATGCCTTGGTTGAAGTCATCTGCAGCAGTCATGGCCTCTGCGTAGGTTGCGAACACTGCTGCTCTGGCATGTCCGTTGCCGTTATCAAAAAAGTATCGCTTCCACGCTAGGTGGGAATCGGGAAATAGTTTCAGAGCGCGCAGGTGCCATGACCAGCCGATATGGAATTGCCGGAACGGTAGTACCGCCAGGGTGGGCGCAGAGTGGTAAGGCATCTGATCGAGTCGCATGGTTTCCTCCTTGAATGACATGCCCAAGGCTACCATTTTGCCACTAGAGTCGGGCCTGATAAATGTGTGGGCTTGTCGGGTGTGCGGGCTTGGACAGGGCTCATCTTTGGGTCGATGGAGGGGTACATCTAGGGCAGCGGATTGATTTCTACCCGCTTGATTTTCTTGCAGTAAAAGCTTGATAGCAAACTGTGCAAAAGCTATAATGCACACATCGCGAAATGCTTTGGAGGCGTTGTAACGGAGCGTAATGTGCAGTAGGTTGGGGGGAGGAACGGGCTGGGAACCCCGTTCAACCTGACCGAAGGCGCGGCACTGCTGAGCCTGATCGGCCGCCTGACGGGCTACACGCCGCGCTGGTTCACCTACTTCATTGGCGATGCCCATGTATATGAAAACCACCTGGACATGCTCAACGAACAGCTCACCCGCGAGCCGTATCCGATGCCAAAACTGGTGATTTCCGACCGCGTGCCGGAATACGCCAAGACCGGCCTCTACCAGCCGGAATGGCTGGAACTGATCGAACCTTCGGACTTCTCCCTCGAAGGCTACCAGCACCACCCGGCCATGACCGCGCCGATGGCGGTCTGATCCGCTATCACTGACACCGCGGTTTCTGGTGGGAGGGAGCTTGCTCGCGACGACGTATTTTCAGACGCCACATGTAGCGACTGTGCAACCCTGTCGCGAGCAAGCTCCCTCCCACAAAAGCGGGTCGGGCCTTATGAATTTCAATGCCCATGGCTCCTGCCCACGTGCGAAGGTTCACCTTCGGGCGCGGTGACGGCGCCGGTGACCTCCAGCCGCTCCAGTATCCCGCAATGATCAGCCGCGCCATCGGCACAACGGCGTCGCAGATCCATCAATTGAGTTTGCAGCAACTGCAAGCTGGCGACCCGGGCATTGACGTGCTCGATGTGCTCGTCGATCAGAGCGTTGACGCTCTCGCACTGGTCCTGGGGACTGTCGCGTAGTTGCAGCAGGCTGCGAATCTCTTCGAGCGTCATGTCCAGGCTGCGGCAATTGCGGATAAACGACAGGCGCTCGACGTGCGTCTGGGTGTACAGCCGGTAATTGCCGTCCGTGCGAGCGGGCGCGGGCAACAGTCCCTCGCGCTCGTAGTAGCGGATGGTTTCGACCTGGGTGTCCGTAAGCTTTGCCAGTTCACCGATCTTCATGCCTGTCACCTGATTCAGCGCTTGACCCTATAGTGGCTACAGGGTGTTCACTTGGCAACAGCAGGTCATCGCTCGTAACAGCGCGCTTGTCCTGTTTACCCAAGAGGGATCTCAAGGAGGCGCCTGTGGGCCAGATCACTGACATCACTGACAAACATGAGCACGCCGGCCATGGTCACGGGCATGGCGAACATGCTCATTCCTGCTGCTCTGCCGGTGCCAGGCCCGCGCCCGAGGTTGTCACTTTTTCCGACGCGCCCGCCGATAGCGCTAGGTTGAGCCGTTTTCGCATCGAGGCCATGGACTGCCCGACCGAGCAGACCCTGATCCAGAACAAACTCGGCAAACTGGCCGGGATTCAGAAGCTGGAATTCAACCTGGTCAATCGTGTGCTGGGCGTCTGGCATGAGTTGCCGTCCACCGATCCTATTCGTGAGGCCGTAGCTTCGCTGGGCATGCAGGCGGATGTGGTAGAAGAGGGTGCCGAAAGCGCTCCGCCTGCCGCAGTGAAAAAACACTGGTGGCCGCTGGCAGTGTCCGGCATTGCCGCGATAGCCGCCGAGGTGATCCACTTCGCCGCGCTGGCACCCGACTGGGTGGTTGCGCTAGTGGCGGCGCTGTCGATCCTCACTTGCGGACTCGGGACTTACAAAAAAGGCTGGATCGCGCTCAAGAACCTGAATCTCAACATCAATGCCCTGATGAGCATTGCCGTGACCGGCGCGGTGCTGATCGGCCAATGGCCGGAGGCGGCAATGGTAATGTTCCTGTTCACCGTAGCCGAGCTGATCGAAGCCAAATCGCTGGACCGTGCGCGCAACGCCATCGGCGGTCTGCTGCAACTCACGCCTGAAATGGCGACCGTTCGACAGGCCGACGGCAGCTGGAGAGAGCTTCCTGCCGGTGATGTGCAGCCAGGTTCGACGGTGCGCGTTCGGCCTGGCGAGCGCATCGCGCTGGACGGACAGGTCGTGTCCGGCAGTTCCACGGTCGATCAGGCGCCCATTACAGGTGAAAGCCTGCCGATCGAAAAGTCGTCGGGCGACAAAGTGTTTGCCGGGACGATCAACCAGGCAGGCTCGCTGGAATTCCAGGTCACGGCTGCGGCCGGCAACTCGACTCTGGCGCGCATCATTCATGCGGTCGAAGCGGCCCAGGGCGCACGCGCGCCCACCCAGCGTTTCGTGGACAGTTTCTCGCGTATCTACACGCCGGCGGTGTTTCTGGTCGCCTTGGCAGTGGCGGTGATTGCACCCTTGTTCTTCGGCGCGCCCTGGTTCGACTGGATTTACCGCGCGCTGGTGCTGCTGGTCGTGGCCTGTCCTTGTGCACTGGTGATTTCGACCCCTGTGACCATCGTCAGCGGCCTTGCGGCAGCAGCGCGTCGAGGCATCCTGATCAAGGGTGGCGTCTATCTGGAAATGGGCGAGAAGCTGGATTATCTGGCGCTGGACAAAACCGGCACCCTGACCCACGGCAAGCCGGTGCAGACTGATTTCGTTGCGCTTGGGGCCGCGGCGGCCGATCGCGTCGCTTTGATTGCCGCGAGCCTCGCGGCGCGCTCCGATCATCCGGTTTCGCAGGCTATTGCCTCGGCCGCCGAACCGGGAGCGGCTCTGGATGAGGTAAGCGAGTTCGAAGCCTTGGGCGGTCGCGGGGTGAAAGGCCGTATCGATGGGCAGTTGTATCACCTGGGCAACCATCGGCTGGTCGAAGAGTTGCAACTGTGCTCGCCGGAACTGGAAGCCCGGCTCGATGCGCTGGAAACCCAAGGCAAAAGCGTTGTGCTGCTGCTTGATGACAGCGGCCCGCTGGCGCTGTTCGCGGTGGCGGACACGGTCAAGGAAACCAGTCGCGAAGCCATCGCGCAGCTGCATGCCCTGGGTATCAGGACGCTGATGCTGACCGGCGACAATCCGCATACGGCCAAGGCCATCGCGGATCAGGTCGGCATCGACCAGGCAGAGGGCGACCTGTTGCCAGCGGACAAGCTCGGCGCGATCGAAGCACTGTACGCGGCGGGGCATCGGGTGGGCATGGTGGGCGACGGCATCAACGATGCTCCGGCGCTAGCACGTGCCGAGATCGGTTTCGCCATGGCGGCTGCGGGAACGGATACCGCAATTGAAACGGCTGATGTAGCCTTGATGGACGACGATCTGCGCAAGATCCCTGCGTTCATTCGTCTCTCGAGGCAAACTTCGACGGTATTGAAGCAGAACATCGCCCTGGCGCTGGTCATCAAGCTGGCGTTCATCGGCGTCACCTTCGCCGGCATGGCAACCATGTGGATGGCTGTGTTTGCTGACATGGGCGTCAGCCTGCTGGTGGTGTTCAACGGATTGCGATTGCTGCGGGGACCCCGCTCCCGTTAACGCCCACCAATGTGTAGGAGCGGCCGGGCGGCGTTCCGCTTTAGCCGCGATCTGCCGCAGAGCGGCAGTAGAACGGATGTCGCGGTGTTTCAGGTAGATTGCGTTATCGTTCATCGCGGCTGAAGCCGCTCCTACGCGAGCTGCACCACGCCGTGGCGCACGATGCGTTTATCCAAGCCGCCGCCCAGTCAGTTCATCGCCAGCAAGCTGGCTCCCACGGCACTGCACGCAGCGGTTACACATTGTGGGAGCGGCTTTAGCCGCGATCTGCCGCAGAGCGGCAGTAAAACGGATGTCGCGGTGTTTCAGGTAGACCGCGTTATCGTTCATCGCGGCTGAAGCCGCTCCTACCCCAGCTGTGCAAGCCCGTGGCGCACGATGCGTTTATCCAGGTCGCCGCCCAGCCAGTAGGCGAGGTCGGCTGGGCGGTCGATGTCCCAGGCGACGAAATCCGCGACCTTGCCGACTTCCAGCGTTCCATGACTGTCGCCCAGGCCCAACGCCCGCGCGGCGTTGCAGGTCACTCCCGCCAAGGCTTCCTCGGGCGTCATGCGGAACAGGGTGCAGGCCATGTTCAGAATCAACCGGAGAGACAGGCATGGCGAGGTGCCGGGGTTCATGTCGGTCGACAGGGCAATCGGCACGCCATGACGGCGCAGCAAGTCCAGCGGCGGCAGGCGGGTTTCGCGCAGGAAGTAGAAGGCCCCCGGCAGCAGCACCGCGACCGTGCCGGAGGCAGTCATGGCGATGGCATCGGCTTCGCTCATGTATTCAAGATGGTCCGCCGACAACGCCTGATAGCGCGCCGCGAGGCTGGAACCGCCCAGCGCCGACAGCTGCTCTGCATGCAATTTCACCGGCAAGCCCAGTTGCCCGGCGGTGATGAACACCTGCTCGACCTGAGCGGGAGAGAACGCCAGGTGCTCGCAAAACGCATCCACGGCGTCGATCAGCCCTTCGGCGGCCAGCGCCGGCAGCATGTCGCCGCAAATGTGATTGATATAGTCGTCGGCGCGGCCGGCGTATTCAGGCGGCAGCGAATGGGCCGCCAGACAGGTACTGCGCACGGTTACCGGCTGGGTATTGCCCAAGCGACGAATCACGCGGAGCAATTTGCGTTCGGTTTCCAGATCCAGCCCGTAGCCGGACTTCATTTCCACCGTGGTGACGCCTTCCTTGAGCAACTGCCGCAACCGACGCTCAGCGCTGGCGTACAACTCGTCCTCGCTGGCGGCGCGGGTCGCTCGCACGGTGCTGGCAATGCCGCCACCTGCCGCCGCGATGTCCGCGTAGCTCGCGCCCTGCAACCGCTGTTCGAACTCGCCGCTGCGATTGCCACCGAACACCGCATGTGTGTGGCAATCGATCAGGCCGGGCGTGACCCAGGCTCCGTTGAGGTCATGCGTGCAGTCGAACGCCGAATCGGCGAGCCCCGCCTCCGGCCCGATCCAGTCGATGAGCGCTCCGGAAGTCACGATGGCGGCGTCCTCGATGATCGAGTAACGACCTTGAGCCATGGTTGCAACGTGACAGTTCTTCCAGAGCGTCTTCATCCTGAGCCTCTATGTCATTTGTGGATATGCCCGGACCGTGGCTTGACCCAGAGCTGCCAGGCGATCACCAGCAACACGATCCAGATGGCGCCCACGTACAGCGCGGCGCGGTTGTCCGGGAAGTAACCCAGCACGCCGAAGATGAACACCATGAAGGCGATGGCGGCGGCAGGACCGTACGGCCAGAACGGCACGGGAAACTTCAGCTGCGCGGCTTCTTCGGCGTTCATCGAGCGGCGCATGGCGACCTGGGTCAGCAGGATCATCAGCCAGACCCAGACTGTCGCGAAAGTAGCGAGCGACGCGATCAGCAGGAAGACGTCCTTGGGAATCAGGTAATTGAGCACGACACCGCCCAGCAGCGTCACGCCCATCACCAGCACCGTCATCCACGGCACGCCCTGCGGCGAAAGGCGAGCAAAGCTGGCCGGTGCCTGACCGTCCCGCGCCAGACCGTACATCATGCGACCGGCGCCGAAGATATCGCTGTTGATCGCCGACACTGCCGCCGAGATCACCACGATGTTGAGGATGGTGGCGGCCGAGGCGATGCCCAGGTTGTCGAAGATCTGTACGAACGGGCTGCCCTGTGTGCCAATCTGCGGCCAGGGATAGATGCACATCAGCACGAACAGGGTCAGCACGTAGAACAGCAGAATGCGCAGCGGTACGGCGTTGATCGCCCGGGGCAGGGTACGCTGCGGGTCCTTGGCTTCGCCGGCGGTGATGCCGATGATCTCGATGCCGCCGAAGGCGAACATCACCACGGCAAAGGATGCGATCAGGCCGGCCACGCCGTTGGGCATGAAGCCGCCGTGTTCCCAAAGATTGCTGATGCCGATGGCCGTTTCGCTGGTGGACGAGCCGATCCCGAACAGCATGATGCCGAAACCGGCGGCGATCATCGCGATGATGGCGCCGACCTTGAGCAGCGACAGCCAGAACTCGGTTTCGCCGAACACTTTCACGTTGCACAGGTTCAGCGCGCCGATCAGGAAGACGATGCCCAGCACCCAGATCCAGCGGGGCACTTCCGGGAACCAGAAGCCCATGTAGATCCCGAACGCCGTGACGTCGGCCAGGCAGACGATGATCATCTCGAAGGCGTAGGTCCAGCCCAGCACGAACCCGGCCAGCGGGCCCAGGTAACGTGTCGCGTAGTGGCTGAACGAACCTGAAACCGGATCATGGACGGCCATTTCGCCGAGCGCGCGCATCACCATGTACACTGCGGCGCCGCCGATCAGGTAAGCCAGCAGCACGGCCGGGCCGGCTTGTTGGATGGCGGCGGCCGAGCCGTAGAACAGCCCTGTGCCGATGGCAGAGCCCAGGGCCATGAAGCGAATGTGACGGGCGGTCAGCCCGCGTTTCAAACCAGCTTGTGACGTCATTTCAGGTCCATTTCATTACTGGGTATGGCAATTGTTGCGAGAACACCTGCATCCGGCCTTCCCGCAGCGATTGACCATGCGAGCCCTGCCAGGCTCGGGGTGCATCACAAACTGGGCAGCAGACGTGCAGGAACCAGCCGGTTCAAGCAAGTTGAGGACAACAGCCGGATGGCGGCTTCGATGTCCGGTGCGAAAAACCGGTCCTTATCGTAGGACGGTACCTTGCTGCGCAGGATGGATCGGGCTTCTTCGAGCTTTGGCGAGGTTTTCAAACCGTCGCGCAGATCCAGACCCTGGCACGCAGCCAGCCATTCTACGGCAAGAATCCCTCGAACGTTTTCCGCCATTTCCCATAACCGCTTGCCGGCAGCCGGTGCCATCGACACATGGTCCTCCTGATTGGCCGAAGTCGGCAGGCTGTCGACGCTGTGCGGATGGGCCAGCGCCTTGTTTTCGCTGGCCAGCGCCGCTGCCGTGACCTGGGCGATCATGAACCCTGAATTCACCCCGCCGTTGGCGACCAGGAACGGCGGCAGCTGCGACATGTGCTTGTCCATCATCAGCGAAATACGCCGCTCGCTCAGCGAGCCGATCTCTGCCAGTGCCAGAGCGAGGTTGTCGGCAGCCATCGCGACCGGCTCGGCGTGGAAGTTGCCTCCCGAAATCACATCGTTCTCGGCCGCGAACACCAGCGGATTGTCCGAGACCGCGTTGGCCTCGATTTCCAGTACCTGCGCGGCCTGGCGCAGCTGAGTCAGGCAGGCGCCCATCACCTGGGGCTGGCAGCGCAGCGAATACGGGTCCTGAACCTTGTCGCAATTGCGGTGGGACTCGGAAACCTGGCTACTCTCACCCAGCAATTCGCGATAGCAGGCGGCGGCATCGATCTGCCCGCGCTGGCCGCGCGCGGCATGAATGCGCGCATCGAAAGGCGAGCGCGAGCCGAGCACCGCCTCGACAGTCAGCGCGCCGCAGGCCATCGCTGCCGCGAACAGGTCTTCGCCTTCGAACAGGCCGCGCAAGGCAAACGCCGTGGACACTTGCGTGCCGTTGAGCAGTGCCAGCCCTTCCTTGGCGGCCAGCGTCAGCGGTTCCAGCCCGGCGACCGCGAGCGCCTCGGTCGCGTCCAGCCATTCGCCCTTGTAACGTGCCTTGCCCTCACCCAAGAGCACCAGCGACATATGCGCCAGCGGCGCCAGATCACCGGACGCGCCGACCGACCCCTTGAGCGGAATGAGCGGATAAACCTCGGCGTTGATCAGCGCGATCAGGGCATCGATGATCTTGCGGCGAATGCCCGAGAATCCCCGAGCAAGGCTGTTGACCTTGAGCACCATGATCAGCCGCACCAGCGCGTCGCTGATCGGCTGGCCGACGCCGGCGGCATGGGACAGCACTAGCGAGCGTTGCAACGTCTCCAGGTCGGCGCTGGCAATGCGCGTCGAAGCCAGCAGCCCGAATCCGGTGTTGATGCCATACGCGGTGCGATGCTCGGCGAGAATGCGTTCGACGCAGGCCACGCTGTCTTCGATGGGGCGCTCGGCGCTGGGGTCGAGCGTGAGTGTCACCGGTTCGAGGTAGACGGCGCGAAGCTGAGCCAGGGTCAGCTCGCCGGGGACGAGGTTCAAGCGGTGGGAAGTGGTCACGATGCAGCTACTCCTGTTGTTATCGGTCGAGGCGCGGCAGGCCGCTTGCCTCTGACTTGCGTTCTATTCGTGGCCCGCGCCCGCCGGCAACGCTTAAAGAATTGCCGCCCGCCGCTGCACGAAGCGATCCACGTACTCGTCGGCGGGTGAGTGCAGAATTTCCCTCGGCGTGCCCGCCTGGATCAGCCGTCCGTCCTTGAGAATCGCGATGCGGCTGCCGATGCGAACGGCTTCGTCGAGGTCGTGGGTAATGAACACGATGGTCTTGTGCAGACTGGCTTGCAGTTCGAGCAACTGGTCCTGCATCTCCGCGCGGATCAGCGGGTCGAGCGCGCTGAAGGCCTCGTCCATCAGAATGATGTCGGTGTCGGCGGCCAGCGCCCGGGCAAGACCGACCCGCTGACGCATGCCACCCGAAAGCTGATGCGGGTACTTGCCTTCATAACCTTGCAGACCGACGCTGTTAATCCAGTGCTGCGCTCGCTCGCGGCAGAGCGCCTTGCTCTCGCCGCGCACTTTCAGGCCGTAAGCCACGTTATCCACAATCGTCTTGTGCGGCAGCAGGGCGAAACTCTGGAAGACCATGCTGATCTTGTTTCGGCGAAATTGACGCAGGGCTTCCATGTCGTAGCGCAGGATATCTTCGCCATCGACCAGAATCCGCCCGCTGGTGGGATCGATCAGCCGGTTGAAATGGCGCACCAGCGTCGACTTGCCCGATCCGGACAGACCCATGATCACGAACAGCTCGCCGCTACCGATGGTCAGCGACAGATCGTTCACCCCCACGACACAGCCGGTTTCGGCCAGCACCTGATCCTTGCTTTTGCCGTCCTTCAGCAGCGCCAGTGCCTGATCAGGGCGGTTGCCGAAAATCTTGAACACATTGCTGACGACGATCTTGTTGGCCGTGGCATCCATCATTTGCTGGCCTCCCGCCGTGAACGGCCGTAGGCCTGGGTGATGCGGTCGATGACCACCGCCAGAATGACGATGGCCAGACCGGCCTCCAGGCCGCGCCCGACATTGAGGGTCTGGATGCCGATCAGCACGTCCTCGCCCAGGCCACGGGCGCCGATCATCGACGCGATCACCACCATCGACAACGCCATCATGGTGGTCTGGTTGATACCGGCCATGATGCTCGGCAATGCCAGCGGCAGCTGCACGCCGAACAGCTGCTGCCAGCGATTGGCGCCGAACGCATTGATGGCTTCCATCACCTCGCCGTCTACCTGACGGATGCCCAGGTCGGTCAGCCGAATTAGCGGCGGAGCGGCGTAGATGACCGTCGCGAAGATCGCCGGCACCTTGCCCAGGCCGAACAGCATCAGGACCGGGATCAGGTATACGAAGCTGGGCATGGTCTGCATGATGTCCAGCAACGGCATCAGCACCGCGCGCAGCCGGTTGCTGCGCGCCGAGAGAATCCCCAGCGGAATGCCGATCAGCACGGCGATCAGCGTCGCCACCAGCATCAGCGCCAGGGTCTGCATGAGCTTGTCCCACAAGCCCACCGCACCGACCAGAAACAGCAGCCCGGCGATGACCAGCGCGGTGAAGATTTTGCGCGTCGCATGCCAGGCTATGCCACCGACGATCAACAGCATCAGCCACCAGGGCACCAGGCGCAGCAGGCCCTCCAGGCTGACGATGGCCCACAGCAAGGTGTCGGAGATATGCCTGAACACATCGCCGTAGCGAGTGACCAGCGCATCGACGCCATCGTTGACCCAGTTGGCGATCGAAAAGGTGAAGCTTTCGGGAAACATAAGCGGCGCTCGGATTGAATAAGGCCCAAGGGCGGCCGACCCGGTAGCGTCCGGGCAGACTGACGTAGCTGGACAGAATAGCCGCATCCGGCGCTCGATAGCCGGACTCGCATCGCATCCAGAGTGCCCAAGGGCCTTGTTCGATCATGCGCGCCCGGTCTCGCCGAGCATCGGCAGGTCCAGGCCCTGCTCCCGGGCGCAGTCGATGGCGATCGGGTAACCGGCATCGGCATGCCGCATCACGCCGCTGGCCGGATCGTTGTGCAGCACGCGGGCGATGCGCTCGGCCGCCTCGTCGGTACCGTCGCAGACGATGACCATTCCCGAATGCTGGGAAAAGCCCATGCCCACTCCGCCGCCGTGATGCAGCGAGACCCAGGTCGCGCCGCTGGCGGTGTTGAGCAGCGCATTGAGCAGAGGCCAGTCGGACACAGCGTCCGAGCCGTCGCGCATGGCTTCGGTCTCGCGATTCGGGCTGGCGACCGAGCCGGAGTCCAGATGATCGCGACCAATGACCACCGGCGCCGACAGCTCGCCGCTGCGCACCATTTCGTTGAACGCGAGGCCCAGCCTGGCGCGCTGGCCCAGGCCGACCCAGCAGATACGCGCCGGTAGACCCTGAAAACGGATGCGTTCGCGCGCCATGTCCAGCCAGTTGTGCAGATGCGCGTCGTCGGGAATCAGCGCTTTGACCCTGGCATCGGTCTTGTAGATGTCCTGCGGGTCGCCGGACAGCGCGGCCCAGCGGAACGGGCCAATCCCACGGCAGAACAGCGGGCGAATGTAGGCAGGCACGAATCCGGGAAAGTCGAAGGCATTCGCCACGCCCATGTCCTGGGCCATCTGGCGAATGTTATTGCCGTAATCGAAGGTCGGAACCCCGGCCTTGTGAAACGCGAGCATCGCTTCGACGTGCCGCGCCATCGACGCTTTCGCGGCCTTGGCGACTGCTTCTGGTTCGGTCAGAGCGCGAGCGCGGTATTCGTCCCAGTTCCAGCCGATGGGCAGATAGCCGTTGAGCGGGTCGTGGGCGCTGGTCTGATCGGTGACCATGTCTGGTTGTACGCCGCGACGGACCATTTCCGGCAGGATCTCAGCCGCATTCCCGCGCAAGGCGATGGAGACCGCCCGGCCGGCGGCGGTGTACCGGTCGATACGTGCCAGAGCATCGTCGAGATCCACGGCCTGCTCGTCCACATAGCGGGTCTTGAGCCGGAAGTCGATGCGACTCTGCTGGCATTCGATGTTCAGCGAGCAGGCGCCCGCCAGCGTCGCGGCCAGCGGCTGCGCGCCGCCCATGCCGCCCAGCCCGGCGGTCAGCACCCAGCGCCCGCTCAGCTTGCCTTGATAATGCTGCCGGCCGGCCTCGACGAAGGTTTCGTAAGTCCCCTGAACGATCCCCTGGCTGCCGATGTAGATCCAGCTGCCGGCGGTCATCTGCCCGTACATCGCAAGCCCGCGGGCGTCCAGCTCGTTGAAATGCTCCCAGTTGGCCCAGTGCGGAACCAGGTTGGAGTTGGCGATGAGTACCCGAGGCGCATTGCTGTGAGTCTTGAACACACCGACCGGCTTGCCGGACTGCACCAGCAGGGTTTCGTCGGCTTCAAGGCGGGTCAGGGTTTCAACGATCCTGTCGTAGCATTCCCAGTTGCGCGCCGCCTGCCCGATGCCGCCGTACACCACCAGCTCTTGCGGATTCTCCGCGACGTCCGGGTCCAGATTGTTCATGAGCATGCGCAGTGGAGCTTCGGTCAGCCAGCTCTTCGCGGTCAGCTGGTTGCCGCGCGGGGCGCGGATCTCGACATTGCGACGGCGTGTCCAGCCTTGCTCTGGTTGCGGGGTGGTGGTCACGGCAAATCCTCTCATGCGAACAGGTGGCGGGAACCTGTCTCTACTTGTACATACAAGTATGCATGTGCGCAAGGGTCACACTATGCCGTAGGAGCGGCTTTAGCCGCGAAGCGCCGGTACATCCGATAGAAATGCATGGGACGGGCCACCGCATCGCGGCTAAAGCCGCTCCTACATGTGTGTGGCAGCCATTGCCGGTTACAAGCTGACCCCCACTTTCACCGCCCGGCCGATGAACTGGATTGGCCCGGTCGGCTTGCCGGTCGGCGAGCCGGTTGCCTGCTCCAGCGTCAGCTCGAACAACTGGTCGGGTTGCAACGGCGGCAATTCGTCGAGGGGGATCGACAGGGTCTGGCCGGGTTTCACCAGTCCCAGAGATACCGGGCCTTGCCAGTCATTGCCCTTGGTCCAGAATTCCAGCGCCTTGTCGGCGGGCACCTCGGTCACGCTCAGGGGAATCAGCTGAATTTTTCTGGAATCACTGGCCTGCACGACCCAGCCGGGAGATTTGTCCTGCGGCGCGACCAGCACGACGAGGTAGGAAGGCGAGCCTGGCGCCTGCATCAGCAAGACCATGGCCAGCACCAGCGAAGCGGCCAGCCCGGCGCCGGCCAGCCCGCGCCACAGCCAGAGACTGTCCCACCAGCGCGGACCGCGCACGCGAGCCGGACCGTCGAGACTGCGTTCGATCCTGCGCCAGAGGCTGGGCGAAGGCGTGACAGGCTCGGCCATCGCAGTGAGCGGATGGAGCCGTCGTTCCCAGGCGTCGACGGCCGCCCGCAGCGCCGGCTCGTCAGACATGCGCCGTTCGATTTCCTCGCGTTGTTGCGCGCTCAGGGTTCCTAGCACGTATTCGCCAGCCAGGTCCTGCAGGTCGTCATCCGGGGTTTCGTTCATCCCATGCACTCCCGCAGGTTTTTCAGGCTACGCTTGATCCAGGCTTTGACCGTGCCCAACGGCGCGCCGACCTGTCGGGCGATTTCCTGATGCGTGTAGCCTTCGACGTAAGCATGAAACACACAGTTGCGCCGCACCGGCTCCAATTGCTCAAGGCACCCATGAAGACGGTCCGGATCGATTCGCCAGTCGAAAGCGTCAGCGGTTTCCTGCCAGCCTTCCAGGGTCGCCTGCGCGAAATCCTCGCTGGCTTCCTCGGCAGGACGCTCACGGCTGGTGGCGCGGAGCCGATTGAGCGCAAGGTGACGAGTGACGCTGAAGATCCAGCCGCGCGCCGAACCTCGTTCAGCGTCAAAGCTGCCGGCGCCGGTCCAGATCTTGAGAAAAGCGTCATGCACGATGTCTTCCGCCAGAGCGTTATCACGCACGATACGCAATACCACCCCCATGAGCCGTGCGCTTTCCTGCTCATACAAGCGGTGTAACGCCTGACGCTCGCGCCGGGCGCAAGCGTGAAGCGCCGCTTCGTAATCAAAAAGAGAGGGGTGCGAGGCCAATACTGTCTGCCGTCTGTGGATAAGTACTGCTTCAGTGTCTCACCGGATCTGCGCTGAAGCGCTGCGCGGCAGCATAGCTCATCTGCGGCACAGCGCTTCTAAAGCCGGTCAGCTGGCAGACCAGAAAAGGTAGTCGGCCTGATACTGGACGACTTCTTTCGCACCTTTGTTGCTCGCGGTGCAGGCACTGCTCGGGGCAACGCCGCCCTTCAACGCCGTGCGCTGAATGTAGGCCACGTCGCTCATGGCACCCTTGCCCTGTGCCGGATTGGCCTTGACCAACTGATACGGCAGATTGCCCGCGCTCGACGGAGCAACCGCCACCTGCGTACCCGTCACTTTCGAGCCATCCTTGGCTTCCCAGGTAGCAGGCGGGCCGTAATAGGTGCCGACCTGCTTGCCGCCGCGGTCGTTCAATACCGCGTCAGGACCGACGAAGGCCCATTCCATTTCGGTGGTTGAATTGGCTTTGGCGCGGCATTCATAAGTGATCTTGCCGACCCCGGTGGTTTCCAGGCTGATCTTGTGCCCGGCAGGCACGCGAACGGATTCGGGCAGATCGGTCTGAGCCATGGCGACCGAGGTCAGGCAGGTCAGCGTCAGGGTAGTACCTGCAAGGCAGAGCAAGCGTTTTGCGTTCATGCAGAAATCTCCAGATTGTTTTACCGCGCTCAGCAATCCGAGTGGTTGCTGTCTGTACTACCCGCGAGAAAACAATCTGGATGCACCCGGATGAAAATTTTTTTCAGCGCTTGCACAAACCACTGCGCAACAGCAGCACGCCGACCAGCGCCGCAACGCCAGATCCCATCAGAACGCCGACTTTGACTTCATCGATCAGGTGAGGCGCGCCGGGGAACGCAAGGTTGCCGATGAACAGGCTCATGGTGAAGCCGATGCCGCAGAGGATGGCGACACCGTACAGCTGCACCCAGTTGCTGCCTTCGGGCAAGACCGCCAGGCCGCTGCGAATCGCCAGCAGGGCCGCGAGGAACACGCCGATCTGCTTGCCGACGAACAGGCCCAGGGCAACGCCCAGCGGAACCGGGTCGACCAGATTCTCCATGGAAATTCCCGACAGCGAGACGCCGGCGTTGGCGAAACCGAAGATCGGCACAATGGCGAACGCCACCCAATAATGCAGCTTCTCTTCGAGCAGCAGCAGCGGCGATTGGTCCTCATCCTTGATGGTCCCCAGCGGAATGCACAAGGCCAGCGCCACGCCCGCGAGGGTGGCATGCACGCCGGATTTCAGCACGAAGAACCACAACAGCGCGCCCAACAGCAGGTAGGGCACCAGTGACTTGACGTTCAGGCGATTGAGCACGATCAGCACCGCCAGCGTCGCAAAAGCGGCGCCCAGCATCGCCAGGTTCAGGCCGGAGCTGTAGAAGAAGGCGATGATGGTCACGGCGCCAAGGTCATCGAGGATCGCCAGGGCGGCGAGGAAGACCTTGAGCGATGTCGGAACTCGGTTGCCCAGCAGCGACAGCACACCCAAGGCAAAAGCGATATCGGTAGCGGCGGGAATCGCCCAGCCGCTGATGGTCTGCGGATTGCTCCAGTTGATGGCCAGGTAAATCAGCGCCGGCACCAGCATGCCGCCGGCCGCCGCAAAACCAGGCAATGCGCGTTGCCCCCAGGTCGCCAGCCCGCCGGCCAGGACTTCACGTTTGATTTCCAGCCCGACCATCAGAAAGAAGATCGCCATCAGACCGTCGTTGATCCACAACTCCACCGACAGCCCCAGGAAGACGCTGTGCAGCGCCGCGAAATAGCCGTCGGCGAGCGGAGAGTTGGCAACGATCAGGGCCGCCAGCGCGGCAATCATCAAGACGATACCGCCAGCGGATTCCGAGGCCAGAAAGCTGGCGAGAAGGGCGACGGCGCGGGGCGTCTCCTGACGTTGGTAGTGAGTCATGATCTTCCTTGCTGGAATTGTTGTTCGGGGCGAGCGCGAAGGATAGCTTCAACGGACCGCCGATGGCAGCCCGATCATTTTCCGAACCGGCCTTCAAGTCGATGCCGGGAGCCGGGATGAATCAAACGCGCGGACGTCACCGGCTGACGCCCCGACCAGGTACGGCGGCGAATCAGCAGGCAGGGCTCGCCCGCATCGATCTGCAGCAGCCCGCATTCTTCGGGATCGGCGAGGATGGCTTCGACCACATGCTCGCCTTCGGTCAGTGGCGCGACCTGCGACAGATAAGCGTAAGGCGTTTGCCGGGTGAAATCCTGATCGAGGTAATCGGGAGCCGCCTGCGCATTGACGAAGCGGTCTTCGATCTGCACCGGCACATCGTTTTCGTAATGCACGATGAGCGAGTGGAACACTTTCTGTCCTTCACGCATATCCAGCGCCAGCGCACGTTCCGAGCCGGCCGGCTCTTCCTGAAGCAGGATGACCCTACAGCGGTGGACATGACCCCGAGCAGCGATCTCGTCGGCGATATTGTTCACTTCGAACAGTGCCGACTGGCTCTTGGGCTCGGCAACAAAGGTGCCGACGCCCTGCATCCGCACCAGCAGGCCCTCGGCCGTCAATTCGCGCAAGGCCCGGTTGATGGTCATGCGGCTGAACCCCAGCTCGGTGACCAGCTCGCTTTCCGATGGCACGCGATGATGCGGCGGCCAGCTGCCGCTCTGGATTTGCTGGGCAATCATCTGCTTGACGCGGGCGTAGAACGGCGCGGGACTCTCGCCCACGTGGGCTGTCAGAGGCGAGGAGGTGGGGGGCGTCGGCACGATAGGCGTCCAGTGAAGGCGAAATGCACCCAACCTAACGATTAAGCTTCTTGACGGCAAGCGCCTCGCTGTTTACCCATCGTTGGTTCGTCTGTATATGTATATACAAATAGGCGTGAAAGGGATGGGGTCTATGGCAATGTTCTTCGCCACACGCGCGCTGTTGCCGGGAGGGTGGGCCAAAAACGTGCGGCTGGAGGTCGATGCATTCGGCATGTTGACCCGCGTCGAAGCGGGCGCGGCTGGCGAAGGCGCGGAGCTGTTGCACGGACCGGTCGTGCCCGGCCTGCCCAATCTGCATTCCCACGCCTTCCAGCGAGCGATGGCCGGGTTGGCGGAAGTTGCGGGAAACGCCCATGACAGTTTCTGGACCTGGCGCGAACTCATGTATCGCATCGCCGGCAGGATCAGCCCGGAGCAACTGAGCATCGTCGCCCGCCAGCTGTATATCGAGATGCTCAAGGGCGGCTATACCTCGGTCGCCGAATTTCACTACATCCACCATGAACCGGCCGGAAGACCTTATGCGGACTCGGCGGAACTGGCGGTGCAGATCAGTCAGGCGGCGGAACGCGCCGGTATTGGCCTCACCTTGCTGCCGGTGCTCTACAGCCATTCGGGTTTCGGCGGCCAACCGGCCGGCTCGGGCCAGCGACGTTTTCTCCACAGTGCCGAAAGCTATCTGCGACTTTGTGAACGGCTGCAATCGGCGTTAGCGAAACAATCGATACAGCGGACGGGGCTGTGTTTTCATTCGCTCCGCGCCGTGACCCCGTCGCAGATTCGCGAGGTGCTGGCGGCGGGCGATCAATACTGCCCGGTCCACATCCACATTGCCGAACAACAAAAGGAGGTCGATGACTGCCTGGGCTGGAGCGCAAGGCGTCCGGTGCAGTGGCTGTATGAAAATGCACCAGTGGACGAGCGCTGGTGTCTGGTCCATGCCACGCATGTCGACGCCCAGGAGGTGCAGTTGATGGCGCGAAGCGGCGCGGTGGTGGGCCTGTGTCCGACCACCGAAGCCAATCTGGGCGACGGAATATTTCCGGCTGTGGACTACATGGCAGAGGGTGGACGCTGGGGGATCGGCTCGGACAGCCATGTGGCGGTCAGTGTGGTCGAGGAATTGCGCTGGCTGGAATACGGACAGCGTCTGCGGGACCAGCGCCGCAATCGCCTGCATCGCAACGATCAGCCTGAGGTCGGTCGAACCTTGTTCGACGCGGCCCTGGCAGGCGGCGCCCAGGCACTGGGCCTGCCGGTCGGTGGTCTGGCGGCAGGGCAGCGGGCGGACTGGCTGGTGCTGGATGGCGATGACCCGTACTTATCCACAGCGAGCGGCGATGGCATCCTCAATCGATGGCTGTTCGCGGGCAGCGATCGACAGATACGGGATGTGATGGTCAACGGCCGCTGGGTCGTGCGCGACGGGCGTCATGCCGAAGAGGAGCAGACCCGCCGGGCGTTTGCGCAGGTGTTGCGCGAATTGTTGTAGAGGCTATCGCCAGCAAGCTCCTACAACCGACTGTAGGAGCCAGCTTGCTGGCGATGAACGATAACGCGTTTTACCTGAAGCACCGCGACGCCTGTTTTGCTGCCGCTTTGCGGCAGATCGCCAGCAAGACGGATCGCCGCCCGCTGGCTCCTACGGTGTTAATGGCTATTTCTTGCCAATCTCCGAATCGGCCACGCGCCAGACCAGCCGACTGGTGTCGTAACCCTGCTGGCGCGCTTTGTTGAGCATTTCCTGTTTGACGGAATCGCTGACCGTCGGGGTGCGGGTCAGCAGCCAGAGGTATTTGCGGTCAGGGTTGCCGACCACGGCGGTCTTGTAGTCTTCACTGACGTACAGAATCCAGTAATCGCCTTTAGCCACACCTGGCAGCAGACGGGAGAACCAGTTGTCGAACACGACCCAGAGCTTGTCGGTCTTGCCCGCGACTTGAGGCGAAGCGGTACCGGTGGCTTCTTCCCATTTGCCTTCGGCGGTCCGGCAGCGATTGGTGACCGCGACATTGCCATCATCCTTGAGCGTGTAATGGGCTTCGGACTGCGCGCACTTGCGCTGGAAAAACATCGGCAGGCGCGCCTGCTCGTACCAGACCCCTTGATAGCGCTTGAGATCGACGTTATCCGCGGTGCGGGGTTCGAGATTGTCGGCAGAGTGGGCGAAACCGATGGTCAGGAAGCAGAACGACAACAAAACGAGGGGGCGCAACGACAGCATGGGTAAAGCTCCTGAGCGGAAGGGGGGTTGCGTCGCAGCAACCGCCGATCCGGCTGGCGCTGGCGCGATACCGCAAGCTTAGAAGAGAAAAGCCGGTTCTGGTTCCCGCGGACGCATGAGGAGGTGTTTTGTAGCTCAGAAGCGTGAGTCGGGGCCTTTGAGGAATTCTGTCTCTTCATCGGTCGAAGCCCGGCCGAGAATTTCATTGCGATGGGGAAAGCGTCCGAAACGGGCAATGATTTTCTGATGGCGATGCGCGTAGTCGAGACTCCGCTTGAAATAGTCGCGGTCGGTCGCCGGCAGAAGCGGCAACAGGTCACTGAAACGGGCAATGGCCTGGTTTTGCGCGTCGAGGTTTTCCCAGTGTTCGAGCACCAGGTAGATGAAGGTGCGCTCCAGCGGGTTCAGATGCTGATCGCGACCCAGCTTGAGCCCGTGGGTGACCAGCGCCTGAGCGCGTTGATCGCCGGCAAATGCCTTGGGGGTATTGCGATGGATCATCCGGGGTAACTGATCGAGCAGCAGCACCAGCGCCAGCCAGCCATGAGGGTTCTCGGCCCATTCGCGCAAACCACCGGCCAGTGCCTGCTCAACCCGATCACCGAAGCGCTCGCGCGCTTCGTTGTCGTTGGACTTGCGCTTGCCGAACCACAGCTTTTCCCTGGCTTTCACCACTTCGCTCGGCGACTCGGCAGAGCCGAACCACCATTCAAGCAGCGCAAGCCAGGGGGCGAGCATGGTTTACTCCTGGTGGTAGGCCGTCGCGCGTTCGACTTCCTGCTTGGAGCCCAGGAACACGGCTACGCGCTGGTGCAGGCCTTCAGGCTGGATGTCGAGAATGCGCTGACGGCCGTCGGTGGACGCACCGCCCGCCTGCTCGACCAGGAAGGACATCGGGTTGGCTTCGTACATCAGACGCAGCTTGCCCGGCTTGGAAGGCTCGCGAGCGTCGCGCGGGTACATGAACAGACCGCCACGGGTCAGGATACGATGCACGTCGGCAACCATCGCCGCGACCCAGCGCATGTTGTAGTTCTTCTTCAACGGGCCTTCTTCGCCCGCCAGCAGTTCGCTCACATAGCGCTGGACCGGCGCTTCCCAGTGACGCTGGTTGGACATGTTGATCGCGAATTCCTGAGTGGTCTCGGGAATGGTGATGTCTTCGTGGGTCAGGACGAAGCTGCCCATCTCGCGGTCCAGGGTGAAGCCTTTGACGCCGTCGCCCAGAGTCAGGACCAGCATGGTCTGAGGGCCGTAGATGGCGTAGCCGGCCGCAACCTGCTGGGTGCCCGGTTGCAGGAAAGCCTTTTCGTTCAGGGCTTCGTTCTGGCTGAGGTATTCGTTCGGGCAACGCAGAACCGAGAAGATGGTGCCGACCGGTGCGTTGATGTCGATGTTGGACGAGCCGTCCAGCGGGTCGAAAACCAGCAGGTACGCACCCTTGGGGTACTTGCCGGGGATCTGGTAGGCGTTGTCCATTTCTTCGGACGCCATGCCGGCCAGGTGACCGCCCCATTCGTTAGCTTCAAGCAGGATTTCGTTGGACAGAACGTCCAGCTTCTTCTGCACTTCGCCCTGCACGTTCTCGGTGCCCATGCTGCCGAGGACGCCGCCCAGCGCACCCTTGGAAACCGCGTGGCTGATTTCCTTGCATGCTCGCGCCACGACTTCGATCAGGAAGCGCAGATCGGCAGGGGTGTTGTTGCTGCGGGTCTGCTCGATCAAGTAGCGACTTAGTGTAACGCGGGACATGGAGTGCTCCGAAAATGGGGTAGGAGGAAAACCCGCGCAGTTTAACGCGAGTGGCAACGTAATTCTGCCATGAGACTGATGCCGGACTGATTCAGTTCACGCCCGGCACCAGCGTAGCTGTAAAAGCGACGCTGGCAACCGCTCTGGCTCAATGCCTGGAAGCCGACGCGCGCCAGGTACTGAAGGCCATCCAGCCCAGCATCAGCACGCCGCCGATCAACACCGCCCAGAGGCCGATACGCTTGAAGTCGGGGCCGTCCACGCCAGCGGCCACCGGAGCGGCTGACATGTCGGCGACCGGGGCTGCGCTCGGCTGCGCGATGCCCAGACTGTTCAAGCGCTGCGGAACGAAATCGGGAATCAGTGTAGTCAGCGGCAGACTGGCCGGTTTTGCCCGGGCGTTGCCCACCGCCAGCGTGAACGGGCCTTCGCCCCGCGCCAGGAACACGACCTGGGTCGCCTGCACCGCCACACTGATCTCCGGCGCCTGAGGGCCGAGGCCGCCGCCCCGGTCATCGACTTCCAGTTTGAGCTGGCGGATCACTTGCCCGGACAGGTGCAACTGGTCCTGCACCGCATCGCTGCCGTTCTGGGTGATGCGATAGAGCAGGCCGCTGCTGATGAGCTGCCAGGGCTGCCCGTCGTCCATCCGGCCATACAGGTTTCCCGGTGCCAGGCTGTTGGCCTGGGCGATGCTGACCTGAACGCGCTCGACCGGGAGGCCGACCGGCAGCTGCCACACATACTGATTGGGCTGCTCGGACTTGCCGGCGAACGCGGGCGACCAGGTCAGCGGCAGGGTAGGGCTGTCGGTCGGTGCGCTGAGCAGTTGCGCCGCGGTCAGCGTCGGTGCGTTGCCCGGCGAACGCCATAGCAGCCGCAGGTAGCGAGCGGTGTAGCCCGGCAGACCGACCTCGCGCTGCTCGACGACCTCGTCGGAGAAAGACAGCCGCGCCACCTGACCTTCGCCCCATGAACGCCAGTGCTGCAGATCGTCGCTGGCTTCGATGGTGAAATGCTGGAAGCCCTCGCGCTCGGTGTTCCAGTCGATGATGAGCTGTTCCAGCGGCGCGTCGATTGCGCTGGCATCGAGCAGCCAGCCGCGCAGGATCTCTTCGCCGGCTTCGATATCGCTCTGGGGCTGCACCTCGATCACGCTACCGTTGGGCGAACGCTCGATGCGAATCACCGGCACCGCATCGCCCGCTTCGGCGGTGGTGTACAGCGGAAACCATTTCACTGCGGTCGACGTCTGCTCCTGGCTCGGCATCTGTTGCGCGAGCGCATAGGCTTGCGGTTGACCCGCGCCGTTGAAGACTCGCAGATCGCCAAGTGCGGGGTCACGGGCGCTCAATTGCGCAGCCAGCGGCAGTTCCACGCGATACCAGGGGCCTTCGCCGGTGAGGGTGAGCGTCGTCTGGCTGGCGAAGTCCGCAGGCTTGTCCTGGGCATGAGCGCCCATTCCCGCGCATAGCACAGCGCCCAGCAACGCGATCTTCAAGGTGAACGGACGGCTCAAGATCATGTTCCTCATGGCTGGCGCGGCTCTGCGGCAGGCGGCAGATCGGGCGCTTCGCAGACTTCTTTGTCCGAATGTTTCGGCGGTAATGGTGCGAAATATCCCACCACTAGTAGCAGCATGCCAACACCTATGAACGAAACAATGCGTGCCATTGATCCGCGGTCGCTCAATTCGACGAAGAACAGCTTGGCGACCACGACCGCGATCAAGGCCGCGCCCGCGATCCAGATCTCCCGGCGCCGGCGCAGATGGCCGCCGATCATCAGGGCCAGCGCCATCAGCGTCCAGACGATGGAAAGGCCCGCCTGAACGTGCATCGAGCCCAGCAGCGCGTCGCTGTTCCAGGGCACGTCCTGCCAGTGGTGAGCGGTGCGCATGACCATCGCCGTGACCAGCGCGAACAAGGACGCACCCGCGACCAGCAGGGCGTTGCGCTGGGCCATCGCCGGGCTGACGCCCAGTTGCGACAGGTACTGGCGCATCCACAGACAGGCACCGGCGAGCGCGAACAACAGGCCGATTTCCAGCGGGTTGATCAGCGGAACGTACGGCAGCGGCGCGGCTGAGCCGTCGCTGAACAGGTTCGCCAGCCAGAACCACGCGAGCATCAGCGCCGCCATCGGGGCGGCGGCCCATACTCGGTATTCGCGAGGGTACTGTGCGACCGGCCACGGCCACTGACGCGAATGGGTCATCGCCAGCAGGTAGAGGCTCGGCAGCAGCGCCCAGCCCAGCCAGCGCCAGGCGTTATGCTGCTCCGACAATTGCATCAGG
Organism: Pseudomonas sp. JDS28PS106; assembly: GCF_036706555.1. Taxonomy (NCBI): domain Bacteria; kingdom Pseudomonadati; phylum Pseudomonadota; class Gammaproteobacteria; order Pseudomonadales; family Pseudomonadaceae; genus Pseudomonas; species Pseudomonas sp. JDS28PS106. The sequence continues at coordinate 383,475 of NZ_JBAJGT010000006.1, forward strand.
GCGAAGCGCAATTCCAGCGCCAGCAGTGCGACGATCAGCCAGCAGCCCAGCACATGGGCAACACTGGCGGCCTGCTTCGGCAACAGGGCCGCGAGTTTGCGCAGGCTCAGCAGATGAACCGCGACCAGCGCCGCCCAGCCCAGCCACTGCCACTGTTGCGCCGGGTGATAGTCGAAGCGCAGCAGGCTGACCAGCATCAGGCCGCCGACGGGCGTCAGTGCCGTGCAGAGCGCGGCCAGGGCCGGCCATTGCAGGCGCAGGGCGAGCAGGGTCCAAAGCGCGGCACTGGCGGCAGCGGCGATCAACAGCCCGGCAGGTTGCAGGTCGACCGGCACGAACAGCACCACGCTGCAGATCAAGGAAAATGCCCACCACGCGGCACCCCACCCCAGCAGACTGATCATCGCCAGCCTGGAGTCGAGCAGCGTCAGGCCCTGGAAGCGATAAACGCACCAGGCGCTGGTCAAGGCGGCGATTGCCATGATCATCGGCGTCCAGTAGTCCCCATTGGCGTGCAACGAAGCGTCGGTCAGATCGAGCTGGCCGAGCAGCGCCGCGCCCGCGCCCAATTGCAGCAACAGCCCGAAGCCGCGCGCCAGTAGCCGCTGCTGACGCAGACCCAGCCAGAAGATCGCGGCGCCTTCCACCGCCCAGGCGCAGGTGGTCCATTTCGAGCCCAGACCCAGCGGAATCGCCAGGGTCGCGAACACCACGCCCAGCGCCAGACAGGTTTCCATCAGCAGTTCGGCCCGGCCCTGTACGCGATTCGCCAGCAGACGGGCCAGCCCCATGTAGACGATGCCAAGGACAAGCGCACTGAACGCCGCGCCGAACGGCAGATGCTCTACCAAGGCGTATTGCAGGCCAAACCCCACGATGGGCGTGCCGAACAGCAGGGTGCCGTCCACGTAGTCGCCACGTCGGGCGGCCCGGCGCCACGGCGCGCTGGTGTCTTCCTGGGGAGCGGTATCAGGCTCCATCAGCTTGCGGCGAGCGAACATCAGACCAATCGCCAGATACATGGCGAAAAACAGGATCAGAAAGGGTTCGGTGCTCCAGAACATCTCGGGCGTGTAGCGCTCGATGCCCCAGGCGAAACCGATGCTGAAAGTGCCGAAGAATCCGATCAGATTCAGCACGCGCCAGGCCTTGAACCAGGCGATGGCAAAGATCCCGGCGTTGAGCAGGGCGAAATAGCTGAACAGCGCGACATGGCTGCCCTGGCCGGTGGAAGCCAGCAAGGGCGCCGCAAAGCCGCCAAGCGCGCCGGCGCAGGCCAATGCCAGCGAGTTCTGGATCACGGCCAGAATCGCCGAAAATGCGGTGACCGCCACCAGCAGTGTGAAACCCATCGAGGGATCGAGCAGCGGATGCAGCTTCATCGCCGCGAACACGGTCAGGTACAGCACGCCGACGCCGGCGCCCTGCATCATCAAGGCGTACTGGGCATTGCGATGGCGTAGCCACCAGCCCAGGCCGAGCAGCCCCAGGGCACAGGCCGCAACCGCGGCGTATCGGGCTTCGAGAGGGATGACCATGCCCTCGGTGGCGTAGCGCAGCAGGAATGCCAGGCCCAGGAACAGCAGCACGACGCCGACACGCAGCACAGTGTTGCCGCCCAGCAGCCAGCCTTTGGCGCTGGCAACGGCACGGTCGATGAAGTTGGGTTCTGCCGGACTGGATGTGCCGGGGGCAGGACGCCAGGCGGACTCTTTGTCCGCGCTCTGATCGTCCGGCAAATCCCAGATCAGCTCGGGACCGTCGACAGGCACCGGCACCACAACCGCCTCGGCGGGCAGCGGCGCTTCGTTCTGCGGGACGGGTACGGGCGCAAGATCAGGCGTGACCGGGGATTCGATCGCGGCAAGTCGTTGCTGTACTGTTTCGAGGGCCTCGCGTGTGGCATCCAGTTGGCGGGATTGTTCGCGCGAGCGCCGCCCGAGGGAAAGGACATAAAGCGTGGCGCCAATCGCCCAGCCCACCGCCGCGCCGTCGAGCAGACCGCCCAGAGCGTCGTAGCTCAGAAACAGGCCCAGCATTGCCCCGCCCACCACCAGACAAATCCATAGCACGCGACGACATCCTTTTCGATGTGTGAAGGTTTATCGGGGCGCAGTATATAGAGGCGGCGTGTCGGGAAATAGATCGGAAAATCGACCGTCCGTAGGAGCCAGCTCGCTGGCGATGAACGCAGACACGGTTTGTCTGATTCAGCGCGGTGCATGGTTTTGCTGCCGCTTTGCGGCAGATCGCCAGCAAGCTGGCTCCTACAGATCTCATGCGGCCGTAGGAGCCAGCTTGCTGGCGATAAACGATGGCGCGGTTCGTCTGGTTCACCGCAGTGCATGGTTTTGCTGCCGCTTTACGGCAGATCGCCAGCAAGCTGGCTCCTACAGATCTCATGCGGCCGTAGGAGCCAGCTTGCTGGCGATAAACGATGGCGCGGTTTGTCTGATTCACCGCGGTGGATGGTTTTGCTGCCGCTGTGGGGCAGATCGCCAGCAAGCTGGTTCCTATAGATCTCATGCGGTCCGTGGGAGCCAGCTTGCTGGCGATGAACGTTAATCCAGCGCGTTCCAGATCTCGCCAGCGTACTCACGGATGGTCCGGTCGGAGGAGAACCAGCCCATGCGCGCGGTGTTGAGCACCGCCGAGCGCCACCAGGTCTTGGAGTCGTGCCAGCATTCCTCGACCTTGGCCTGGGCCGCCCAGTACGAGTCGAAGTCCGCGCACACCAGGAAGCGGTCATAGGCCAGCAACTGGTCGATCAGCCCTACATAGCGGTTCGGATCATCCGGCGAGAACACGCCGCCACGGATCGCCATCAGCACGTCATTGAGACGCGGCGACGCCGCAACATCGCCCTGAGCACTGAAATCGCCGGCCTGCTTGCGCGCCTCGACCTGTTGCGAGGTCATGCCGAAGATGAACATATGCTCCTGCCCGACCTGCTCGCTCATCTCCACGTTAGCCCCGTCCAGCGTGCCGATGGTCAGCGCGCCGTTGAGACCGAACTTCATATTGCTGGTGCCCGAGGCTTCAAGCCCCGCCGTGGAAATCTGCTCCGAAAGGTCGGCCGCCGGAATGATGCTTTCCGCCAGACTGACGTTGTAGTTGGGCATGAACACGACCTTGAGCAGGCCGCGCACGGTCGGGTCGTTGTTGACGGTACGGGCGATGTCGTTGGCCAGCTTGATGATCAGCTTGGCGGAGTGATAACTGGCGGCGGCCTTGCCCGCGAAAATCTTCACTCGCGGCACCCAGTCCGTACCCGGTTCAGCGCGGATCGCCTGATACAGCGCCACGGTGTGGAACAGGTTGAGCAACTGACGTTTGTATTCGTGGATTCGCTTGACCTGAACGTCGAACATCGCCGCCGGATTGACAGTGATGCCCAGCCGCTCCTGAATGATCGCGGCCAGCGCGCGCTTGCTGTGCAAGCGTTGATCGGCGAACTGCTTGCGGAACGAACTCTTCTCGGCAAACGGCTCCAGTTCGACGAGCTTGGTTTCGGCGCTGTCCAGAACCTCCGGCCCGAGCGCCTCGACCAGCATTTCGGTCAGGCGCGGGTTGGCCTGGAACAGCCAGCGGCGGAAGGTAATGCCGTTGGTCTTGTTGTTGATTCGTTCGGGGTACAGCTTGTGCAGCTCGGCGAAGACCGTCTTGCGCATCAGTTGGGTATGCAGCGCCGACACGCCGTTGACGCTGTGCGATCCGAGGAAAGCCAGGTTGCCCATGCGAACGCGCCGACCGTTGTCTTCCTCGATGAGGGAAACGGCGCGCAGCACGTCGAAGTCGTGAATGCCCTTGGCGCGCAGCGTGTCGATGTGCTGGGCGTTGATCAGGTAGATGATTTGCATGTGGCGCGGCAACATGCGCTCCATCAGTCCCACCGACCAGGTTTCCAGGGCCTCAGGCAGCAGCGTGTGGTTGGTATAGCCGAGGGTGTTGACGGTGATCTTCCACGCGGCATCCCAGGAAATGCCATGGGTGTCGATCAGCAGGCGCATCAACTCCGCCACGGCGATGGAGGGGTGCGTGTCGTTCATCTGGATGGCCGCGTGCTCCGGCAGATCGGTCAGCGTCGCATGCATGTTCAGGTGACGACGCAGCAAGTCCTGCAGCGAGGCCGAGACGAAGAAGTATTCCTGGCGCAGACGCAGTTCCTGTCCGGCCTCGGTCGCATCGTTGGGGTACAGCACGCGGGAAATACTTTCGGCGCGGACCACCTCGGCCACGGCGCCGAAGTGGTCACCGGCGTTGAAGCGTTCCAGATGCAGGTCTTCCACAGCGCGGGCGCGCCACAGGCGCAGAGTATTTACGCTGGCGCCGCGCCAGCCGACCACCGGGGTGTCGTAGGCGATTGCGCGCACGGTCTCGCCCGGACGCCAGACCTGCCGCGCCTCACCGGTATCGCTGATAACGGTCTCCACGCTGCCGCCGAAGCCGACCGGGTACACGACTTCCGGACGTTCAAATTCCCACGGGTTGCCGAAGTCCAGCCAGTTTTCGGTCTGCTCGTGCTGCCAGCCATCGACCACGGCCTGTCGGAACAGACCGTGCTCATAACGGATGCCATAACCGTGGCCGGCGATGCCCAGGGTCGACATGCTTTCCATGAAACAGGCCGCCAGACGACCCAGACCGCCGTTGCCCAGCGCCGCATCCGGCTCAAGGGTGCGGATGCGCTCGATGTCCACGCCCAGCTCGGTCATCGCTTCACGAGCGATTTCCAGCAGACCCAGGTTGCTCAGGCTGTCGTACAACAGTCGCCCGATGAGGAATTCGAGCGAGAGGTAGTACACCCGTTTCTGGACCTTGCGATAGATCTGCCGGGTGTGGTCCATCCAGTGCTCGACCATGTGATCGCGCGCGGCGAGGGCAATGGCCTCGAACCAGTCATGCTCAAACGCATGGTCAGGATCCTTGCCCACCGCATAGGTGAGTTTGGCGAGAACAGCGGCTCGGAATTCAGCCACATCTGCGTCACGAACGAGTGGTTCCTGAGACATCGGTACGACCTCAAGTAGTCTGACGAATGGGAAATCGGATTCTTTGACTGTAGGCGGCTCGCCGGTTATTTCCCGAAAAAAATAAAAATAACCCGGCGCCTGTCGAGTTTTCTGACCCAACTCGACCGCTCTGGTTCGCCTGTTCGGCGAGACGCCGAAGCGCCAGACCCAGCGGCGCGCCCGGGATGCTCATGTGCAGCATGCTCATTCCACGTTTCGGGTTTATGATGCCGGACGGCAGAATGATAGAAGCCCCTGAACCCATCTCTTGGAGCACCTATGCAGACTTTGTACCCGCAGATCAAACCCTACGCCCGGCATGATCTGGCCGTGGAACAACCGCATGTGCTCTATGTCGACGAAAGTGGTTCCCCCGAGGGTCTGCCGGTGGTTTTCATCCACGGTGGACCGGGTTCGGGTTGCGATGCGCAGAGCCGTCGCTACTTCGATCCCAACCTGTATCGCATCATCACCTTCGATCAGCGCGGCTGCGGTCGCTCCACGCCCCATGCCAGTCTGGAAAACAACACGACCTGGCATCTGATCGAGGACCTGGAGCGTATTCGCGAACACCTCGGCATCGACAAATGGGTGCTGTTCGGCGGGTCCTGGGGCTCGACCCTGGCGCTGGCCTACGCGCAGAAACACCCTGAACGCATGCATGCCATGATCCTGCGCGGCGTGTTCCTCTGCCGTCCCCAGGAAATCGAGTGGTTCTATCAGTCCGGCGCCAGCCGGCTGTTCCCCGATTACTGGCAGGACTACCTGGCGCCGATTCCGCCGGACGAGCGTGACAACCTGCTCGCCGCCTTCCACAAACGCCTCACCGGTTCCGACCAGATTGCGCAGATGCATGCCGCCAAGGCGTGGTCGACCTGGGAAGGGCGCACCGCCACCTTGCGTCCCAACCCGCAGGTCGTGGACCGCTTCTCCGAGCCGCAGCGCGCTTTGTCCATCGCGCGCATCGAAACCCACTATTTCGTCAACAACGCCTTCCTGGAAGAAAACCAGCTGATCCGCGACATGCCGAAGATCGCTCATCTGCCCGGCATCATCATTCACGGCCGCTACGATGTGATCTGCCCGCTGGACAACGCCTGGGAGCTGCATCAGGCATGGCCGAACAGCGAACTTCAGGTCATTCGCGACGCCGGTCACGCCGCAGCCGAGCCAGGCATTACCGATGCGCTGATCCGTGCAGCGGCTCAGGTCGCGCGGCGTCTGCTCGACCTCCCGCCTGAAGAAGCGTGAAGAACGGGTCATAAGGAACTGGCGTGCCCACGGCGTGGACACGTCCATAGCATCAGGCTTTGGCGCAGAGTGTGGATCGGGAAACTGTCATGAAAGGATTGTTGCAGCGCGTCATCGCCGCGCGCGTTGAAGTGGGTGGCGAAGTTGTCGGCGCTATCGATCAGGGGCTGTTGGTATTTATTGGTGTGGAGCCTCAGGATACGCCGGCCAGCGCCGACAAGTTATTGCACAAGTTGCTCAATTATCGAGTGTTCAGCGATAGCGACGGCAAGATGAATCTGTCGTTGCGCGATGTGGCGGGCGGGTTGCTGCTGGTGTCGCAATTTACACTGGCCGCCGATACGCGAAGCGGGATGCGCCCAAGTTTTTCCAAGGCCGCGCCGCCCGCGCTGGGCGCCGAACTGTTCGATTATCTGTTGCGTCAGGCAGGAGCCGTTCACCCGAATGTAGCGTCGGGCCGATTCGGGGCGGATATGCAGGTTCATCTGGTCAATGACGGGCCGGTTACCTTCCTGCTCGAGTCCTGAATAATCGGCGGTCGTCAAAGGCTTCATACAGTTGGCGTTCGTCCGAAAATTTTCTTGTTGCACCTGATGCGTTGCGGCGCGCGCTGCTGGATAATCGCGCGTTATAGGATGGGCGGTGGTCGTTCCACTGGGTTATGTCATATGCGGTTCTGGCGCCGGCTGGGGAATCATTAGGTCCTTTCGGAGTCGGAACATTGCTCGCCAACCCGGCATCGATAGCTGGCCGTTGGTTTTTTCATCTGTTTTCGGCGAGGGTTACTCGTGATTGTTAGTCCCTGTGATGCTCCAAAAACACCTGTCAAACGGCTGCGTAGCGCACTGTTGGCAAGCTCGGCCCTGGTATGCCTGTTGGGCTCGGGCCAGTTGTGGGCGTTCAATCTGGATGATGTGGCGGTAAAGGCCAAAGAACTGGCCGGGCAGAAGTTCGAAGCTCCGCGCAGCAACCTGCCGACCGAATTCCGTGAAATGAAGTTCGCGGACTATCAGAAGATTCGCTTCCGTGACGACAAGGCCGAATGGGCTGCCGACAAGACACCGTTCAAGTTGTCTTTCTATCACCAGGGCATGCACTTCGATACGCCGGTCAAGATCAACGAAGTTACCGCGACAACCGTCGAAGAGATCAAGTACGACAGCGCCCGTTTCGATTTCGGCGACCTGAAGTTCGATCCTCGTTCCACCGAGAAGCTGGGTTATGCCGGTTTCCGTGTCCTGTATCCGATCAACAAGGACGATAAGCAGGACGAAATCATGACCATGCTCGGCGCGAGTTATTTCCGCGTCATTGGCAAGGGTCAGGTATATGGACTCTCCGCGCGCGGCATGGCGATCGACACTGCGTCGCCGTCCGGTGAAGAATTCCCGCGTTTCAAAGAGTTCTGGATCGAAAAGCCGGGCGCCGACGATAACCATCTGGTGATCTTCGCCCTGCTCGATTCTCCACGCGCCACCGGTGCGTATCAGCTTACGCTGCGTCCGGGCACCAACACCCTGGTCGACGTCAAATCCCGCATGTTCCTGCGCGATAAAGTGAACAAGCTGGGCGTCGCTCCGCTGACCAGTATGTTCCTGTTCGGCGCCAACCAGCCGTCCCGCGTGCCCAACTATCGCCGCGAACTGCACGACTCCAGCGGTCTGTCCATCCAGGCCGCCAATGGCGAGTGGGTATGGCGCCCGCTGAACAACCCACGGCATCTGGCCGTGAGCAGCTTCTCGGTCGAGAACCCGCGTGGCTTCGGTCTGCTGCAGCGTGGCCGCGACTTCAGCCAGTATGAAGACCTCGACGACCGCTACGACAAGCGTCCAAGCGCCTGGATCGAGCCGAAAGGCGACTGGGGCAAGGGCACCGTCGAACTGGTCGAGATCCCGACCGCCGACGAAACCAACGACAACATCGTTGCGTTCTGGAAGCCGGAAACCCTGGCCGCGCCGGGCGAACCGATGGAGTTCAACTACCGCATTCACTGGACCATGCAGGAAAACGCGATTCACTCGCCAGACCTGGGTTACGTGAAGCAGACCCAGCGTTCGATCGGCGACGTGCGCCAGTCCAACCTGGTCCGTCAGCCTGACGGCAGCCTCGCGTTCCTCGTCGACTTCGTCGGCCCGGTGCTTGCCGCCCTGCCGGAAGACAAGACCATCCGCAGCCAGGTGACCACCGACGACAACGTCGAGCTGGTCGAGAACAACCTGCGCTACAACCCGGTCACCAAAGGCTATCGTCTGACCCTGCGCGTCAAGGTCAAGGACAATAACAAGCCGACGGAAATGCGTGCCTACCTGCTGCGTGAGATTCCGGCCGAACCGGGCAAGGAACCTGCGCTGCTGGTTGCCGACAAGACCGAAGAGAAGAAGGCCGTTACCAAGGAAGCCGCAAAACCTGCGCCTGCCGACAAGGCCGCTCCTGTCGACAAGCCCGAGGCCAAGGCCGATGCTGCCAAGCCTGACGCCGCGAAAGGTGAAGTCGCACAGACTGAGCCGGCGAAGGCTGATGCAGCCAAAGCCGACGCAGCTAAAACCGACGCAGCCAAAACCGATGTTGCCAAGGCCGATGTCGCCAAGGACAAGGACGGCAAAGAGATCCAGCAGCCTGAAACCGAAGCTGCGCCCACCCATCCGGAGCCGGCCAAGACCTTGCAGGTCATGACCGAGACCTGGAGCTATCAGTTGCCGAGCGATGAGTAATTCTGCCCTGGTGCCCGTATCTCTTGAGGAGTACCTGGCACATCTACCGATGACTGACGCGCAGCGGGCGGAACTCGCCAGCTGCAAGTCGTTCGCCGAACTGCACGAGCGCCTCTCGGCCCAGACTGTCAGCGAATCCACCGAGGCCGCCCAGGCTTCGGTGGGTCGTCGCCTGACGCTGTCGACCGCCGAAGAGTTGCAGGAAGCCGAGATGCTCGGCGTCGATGCCAATGGCCGTCTGTGCCTGAAAGCTACGCCGCCGATCCGCCGTACCAAGGTCGTTCCCGAGCCTTGGCGTACCAATATTCTGGTGCGCGGCTGGCGTCGCCTGACCGGCAAGACCAACCCGCCCAAGCCTGACCGCAGCGACCTGCCACGGGATCTGCCCAAGGCGCGCTGGCGCACCGTGGGTTCGATCCGGCGCTACATTCTGCTGATCCTTATGCTGGGCCAGACCGCCGTCGCGGGCTGGTACATGAAAGGCATTCTGCCGTACCAGGGCTGGTCGCTGGTTTCGCTGGACGAAATCACTCGCCAGACTTTCGTGCAGACCGCTTTGCAGGTCATGCCTTATGCCTTGCAGACCAGCATTCTGTTGCTGTTCGGCATCCTGTTCTGCTGGGTATCAGCCGGTTTCTGGACCGCCCTGATGGGCTTCCTCGAACTGCTCACCGGTCGCGACAAGTACCGGATCTCCGGCGCCAGTGCCGGCAACGAGCCAATCGAAGCAGGTGCCCGCACCGCACTGGTCATGCCGATCTGCAACGAAGACGTGCCGCGGGTATTCGCCGGTTTGCGCGCGACCTTCGAGTCCGTGGCCGCCACCGGCGACCTGGACCGCTTCGACTTCTTCGTGCTCAGCGACACCAACGAAACCGACATCGCCGTTGCCGAGCAACAGGCATGGCTGGACGTGTGTCGCGAAACCAAGGGCTTCGGCAAGATCTTCTACCGTCGTCGTCGCCGCCGCGTGAAGCGCAAGAGCGGTAACCTGGACGACTTCTGCCGTCGTTGGGGCAGCGACTACCGCTACATGGTCGTGCTCGACGCAGACAGCGTGATGAGCGGCGAATGTCTGACCAGTCTGGTTCGCCTGATGGAAGCCACGCCGGACGCCGGTATCATCCAGACCGCCCCGCGCGCGTCCGGCATGGATACCCTGTATGCCCGCATGCAGCAGTTCGCGACTCGCGTCTACGGACCGCTGTTCACTGCCGGCCTGCACTTCTGGCAGCTGGGTGAATCCCACTACTGGGGTCACAACGCGATCATCCGCATGAAGCCTTTCATCGAGCACTGCGCCCTGGCGCCGTTGCCCGGCAAAGGTGCGTTCGCCGGTGCGATCCTGTCTCACGACTTCGTGGAAGCCGCACTGATGCGCCGCGCTGGTTGGGGCGTGTGGATCGCCTACGACCTGCCGGGCAGCTATGAAGAGCTGCCGCCGAACCTGCTCGACGAACTCAAGCGCGACCGCCGCTGGTGCCACGGCAACCTGATGAACTTCAGGCTGTTCCTGGTCAAGGGCATGCACCCGGTTCACCGCGCGGTGTTCCTGACTGGTGTCATGTCGTACCTGTCGGCGCCGTTGTGGTTCTTCTTCCTGGTGCTGTCCACCGCTCTGTTGGCGGTCAACACCCTGATGGAACCGACCTACTTCCTGGAGCCACGCCAGCTGTATCCACTCTGGCCGCAATGGCATCCGGAAAAGGCCGTCGCGCTGTTCTCGACCACCATCGTCCTGTTGTTCCTGCCCAAGCTGCTCAGTGTCATTCTGATCTGGGCCAAGGGTGCGACGGGGTATGGCGGCAAGATCAAGGTCACGCTGTCGATGCTCATGGAAATGCTGTTCTCGGTGCTGCTGGCGCCGGTCCGCATGCTGTTCCATACCCGCTTCGTACTGGCCGCGTTCCTGGGCTGGGCCGCGACCTGGAATTCCCCGCAACGGGATGACGACTCGACGCCGTGGATCGAAGCCATTAAGCGTCATGGTCCGCAAACCTTGCTGGGCGCCTGCTGGGCCTTGCTGGTGGCGTGGCTGAACCCGAGCTTCCTGTGGTGGCTGGCGCCGATCGTGGTGTCGCTGATGCTGTCGATCCCGGTGTCGGTGATTTCCAGCCGTACCAACCTGGGCCTGAAAGCGCGTGACGAGAAGTTCTTCCTGATTCCAGAAGAGTATGCGCCGCCGGTAGAGCTGGTCTCCACCGATCAGTACACCCACGAGAACCGCTGGCATGCGCTCAAGCAGGGTTTCATCCGGGCTGTCGTCGACCCTCGGCAGAACGCCTTGGCCTGCGCGCTGGCGACCTCACGCCATCGTCATGCCCGACCGATCGAAGTGGTGCGCATGGAGCGTGTCGACCACGCACTGGTGGCAGGTCCTGACAAGTTCAGCAACCATGAACGACTGATGCTGCTCAGCGATCCGGTAGCCCTGGGCCGCTTGCACGAGCGGGTCTGGAGCGAAGGCAACGAGCCATGGTTGGGCGCATGGCGCGCCTCCATCGAAGCCGACCCGCACGCGCCGCTGCTGCCGTTGCAGCCGCTCACGCGAACGTCAGAGCCGGTATTGGTCTGATAACGCAGGTCCAGAAACGCCCCTGATGCCTCGGCTCAGGGGCGTTTTTTATTGAACAGCTCTTACGCGGGGATCTGCCTGCACCTGTCTGTGGGAGGCAGCTTGCTGGCGATGAACGATGACGCACATCGCCTGACAGATCACATCATCCGATCTTGCTGCCGCTTCGCGCCAGATCGCGACCAAGGTCGCTCCTACAGTACCTGTGGGAGCCAGCTTGCTGGCGATAGCGTCCGATCCTATCGCCAGCAAGCTGGCTCCTACACACGAAAACGTCCCACCAACGCCTTGAGCTGACTGCCTAACCTCGCCAGTTCAACGCTGGACGCGGCGGTCTGTTCGCTAGCGGCCGCGGTCTGTTCGGAGATGCCGCGCACGCTCATGATGTTCCGGTTGATCTGTTCGGCGACCACGCTCTGTTCTTCGCTGGCGGTGGCAATGGCGCGGTTCATGTCCTGGATCGACGCCACGGTGCGGGTAATCTGCTCCAGCGCGGCGCCGGCGCGGCGGCTCAGGTCGACGGTGTTGTCGGTCAGAGTGCGGCTGGCGTCCAGCGTAGAGGCGACCTGCTGGGTACCGTTCTGCAGGGCCGCAATCAGTTCCTCGATCTCTTCGGTGGACTCCTGGGTACGCTGGGCGAGGCTGCGCACTTCGTCGGCGACCACGGCGAACCCACGGCCGGCTTCGCCCGCGCGGGCTGCTTCGATGGCGGCGTTGAGCGCCAGCAGGTTTGTCTGTTGCGATACCGACTTGATCACGTCCAGCACGCCGACGATCTTGCCGCTTTCCTGCTTGAGCATGCTCATCGCTTGAGTGGAATTGCCCATTTCCCGGGCCAGATGTTCGATCTGGTCGATGGCATCACCGACCACGCTGTCACCGCTGCGCGCCTGCTGATCGGCATGGGCGGCGGCATCGGACGCAAGCTGGGCGCTGTTGGCGACCTCCTGCACCGTGGCGGACATCTGGTTCACCGCCGTCGCGACCTGATCGGTTTCCAGCTTCTGATCGTTGATCCCCGCCGAGGTCTGTTCAGTGACCGCCGACAGTTGCTCGGCGGCGCTGGCGAGCTGTATGACGCCGTCACCGATGCCACGGATCAGCTCTCGCAGGCTCAGGGTCATGGTCTGCATGCTGTGCTGAAGCTGACCCATTTCGTCGCGGCGCTCGACGTCCAGATCATGGCTCAGATCGCCCTTGGCGATGCGTCCGGCGGCCGTGAGCGTCTGGCGCAGGGGCACGATGATCTGGCGGGTCATGGTCCAGGCAGCGAGTACGCCGGCCAGAAGGGCGATAGCCGCCACGACGCTGAGCAGTGTGCGAGAGGCCGAGGCTTCGCTGTCGCGTTGAGCGCCTTGCAGGCTGACGACTTTGGCGACAGACGTCAGCATCTGGTCGCCCAGGTCTTCGAGGGTTTCCTGCTCGGCTTCGACCTGCACCAGGATTTCCTTGAAACGTCCAAGCTGTTGCCGGTATTCCTGTAGCGCCTGGTCGGCGTCACGCATGCCCTGAATGTTCTGGTCTGCCTGATCTTCCGAGATCTGCTGCATCTCCTTGCGCGCCTCGTCGATGGCGGCGATGGCGGCCGTCTCGTCGGCTTCCTTGCGGGTATAGGTATAGGCCTGCACCTGATAGCGAGCCGTCTGGATCTGCTGCTTGAGCTGGGCCAGATTGGTGAATTCGTCCATGCGCTCGCTGTTATCCTGCTCCAGGCTGACGGCCTTGAGCACTTCGCTTTCGACCTGCGTCACGGCCTTGACGGCGTCTTCCGATTCCTGATCGAGCTGCGTGCGCGCTTCGGCGAGGGCCTTTCGGCCTTCTGTCAGCCCTGTGAAGACTTTCTCCATACGGCTGACGATCTGGCTTTGCTCGGTCAATGTCTCGATGCTCTGTTCGTTGTCGACATCGCTGCGCAGCTTGACGAGATGCGCTTCGAGTTCGTTGAGGCGGTCAAATACACGGCTTGCGCTCTCAGGCGTGTTCTCCACGCGAAAAATGACGCGTTCGGCCCTCAAGTCTTTGGTCATGTTGCTCAGTTCGCCGATGGCTGTCAGCGATTCGGAACGGTCGATCATGGTATCCAGGCCATGCCAGCCGGTAAGCGTGATGGCGAACGTCAGTACCAGTACCAGGCCGAAGCCCAGTGAAAGCTTCAGTTTGACGCTCAGGTTGTCGAGCGACCGGGCGATCCATCGAAACATGGGGGATTCTCCTGCGAGTACGAACGAAGACACGCCTCTTTCGGGCTGTGTTACGAACGCATCGGCAGGTGGCGGGATCGCGCGACCTGAACAGGTCGTAGGAGATTTCCGAGAGCGGGACCCGGGTGAACCGGGTCACAACTTTGGCGGCATCTGCCCGTCCCGCATGCCTGGATGACAGCGCGGGACGGCGGATCGGACGTCAGACGGTAAAACGGCTGACCAGGACCTGAAGATGATTGCCCAGCCGCGCCAGCTCGACACTGGAGGCGGCGGTTTCTTCGCTGGCGGCAGACGTTTGTTCAGAGACGTCGCGTACGTTGATGACGCTGCGGTTGATTTCTTCGGCCGTGGCGCTCTGCTGCTCGGCGGCCGCGGCGATCTGCTGGTTCATCGACTGGATCGCCGAGACCGTGCGGGTAATCGACTCCAGCGAGCCACCCGCGCGACGGGTCAGTTCCACGCTGCTGCCGGTCAATGAACGGCTGCTGTCCATGATGCTGGAGGCCTGCTGAGTACCGCTCTGCAGGCTGGCGATCAGGCCTTCGATTTCCTCGGTGGATTTCTGGGTGCGCTGGGCCAGGCTGCGGACCTCGTCGGCGACCACGGCGAAGCCGCGACCCGCTTCGCCAGCCCGGGCCGCTTCGATGGCAGCGTTGAGCGCCAGCAGGTTGGTCTGCTCGGCCACCGATTTGATGACATCCAGCACGCTGCCGATCTTGTCGCTTTCGACCCTGAGCGCATCCATGGCTTGGGAGGAGTTGTCCACCGCCGACGCCAGGCGCTCGATCTGCGCGATAGCCTCACCCACCACGCGCTCACCTTCACGCGCCTGCTGGTCGGCGGCTACCGCCGCTTCGGACGCTTCTTCCGCGTTCCGCGCAACTTCCTGCACGGTTGCCGTCATCTCATGCATTGCAGTCGCCACCTGATCGGTTTCGACTTTCTGACTGTTCACGCCGGCGCTGGTCTGTTCGGTGACCGCCGACAGTTCTTCGGCGGCGCTGGCGATCTGGGTGACTCCGTCACGAATACCACCAATCAGCTCGCGCAGGCTGACGGTCATGCGCTGGATGCTGCCTTGCAGCTTGCCCAGCTCGTCCCCGCGCTGGATTTTCAGGTCCTGGCTCAGGTCGCCGGACGCCACGCGCTCGACCACTCGCAGCGTGTCATTCAGGGGGCGGGTGATCTGGCGGGTGATCACCAGAGCCGCGAGGATGCTCAACACGACGGCGAGCAAGGTCGCTGCCAGGATCGTCATGACGGCCTTGGCGCTTTCCTGATCGCGCTTGGTGTTCTGGTCTTTCAGCAGTTCATCACTGATGGTCAGCAGCTCAGTGCCCAGCGGGGTCATCTTGTCCAGTGCGGCGCGGCTCGCGGACTGCGCGTCCCGGTACTGTGCGACGGCATCCTTGTAAGCCTTGAGGCCGGCGATGGCTTGCTGGAGTTGCGGAAGAAACGAAGACGGAATGTCCCCGGCCAGGGTGTTCACGCCGGTAACGGCTTCGTCGATGGCGGCATTGGCATTCTGCTCGAACTCCGCCTTGCCGCTGTAGGTGTAGCCGCGCACCTGAAAACGCGCCTGCTGGATCTGCTTGCTGACGCCGACAATATTGTTGAACGCCAGCATGTCATCGGCCTGAAGCAGCTCGGCCTCGATCCGGCCCACGGCGGCCACGGCCTTGTCGGCGCTGTCGCCCATCAGGCTGCGGGTTGCCTCGCGTCTATCGATGGCCGCGCGCATTTCGGCAAAGGCCTGGCGATATCGCGCGGCGGTGTCCATCTGCCGGTCGACCCGTTCGTGGTTCTGTGGCGTCTGAATCAGCGATTTCGCTTTATTCAGCGCAGCATCCAGCTTGTCCAGGGTCTGGAGCACGGCGGATGCCGTTTCAGCGCTGAACTGCGCTTCGTATTGCTGTCGTTTGACCCGCAGGTCCATGCTCAGCTGACTGACCTCGGAAATGGCCGTCACCCTTTCGCCGCGCGAGATCAGGGACTGGGTACTGAACCAGGCCGTGGCAGTGATCATCAGCGTCATCAGCAGCACGAGGCCGAAGCCGACTGCAAGTTTCAGGCTGACGCTCGCGTTGGCAAGACGTTGGGTGGACCAGCGGAGCATGACGATTCCCTCGTTCAGCGGTGTAATTGTTTCTCCTGCATCGGCTGAACTTGTGTGAACTGAAGCGCTTGAGCGAGGGGCGGCGTTAAAACAGACGAGCGAGCAGGGCGGCCACGGCGGTTTCGACGCGCAGAATGCGGTCGCCCAGCTGCACGGGTTGCAGGCCCGCACGGCCCAGCAGGTCGATTTCGTAGGGAATCCAGCCGCCCTCGGGACCGATGGCCAGAGTCACCGGCTGTTCGACCGCGCGGGGGCAGGCTGGAAAGTCACCGGGATGCCCGACCAGCCCGAGAGTGCCTTGCGCCAGCGCCGGCAGGCGGTCCTCGACGAAGGGCTTGAAGCGCTTTTCGATCACGATTTCCGGCAGGACGCTGTCACGCGCCTGTTCCAGCCCCAGAATCAGTTGTTCGCGGATGGCCTCGGGTTCGAGGAAAGGCGTTTGCCAGAAGCTTTTCTCGACCCGGTAGCTGTTGAGCAGCACGACCCGGGAAACGCCCATGGTCGCCACGGTCTGGAACACCCTCCGCAGCATTTTGGGACGCGGCAGCGCAAGCAGCAGGGTCAGGGGCAGTTTGGCGGGCGGCGGCGTGTCCAGCGAGACACGCAACTCGGCTTCATGCTTTTCCAGTCGCAGGACTTCGGCCGTGCCAAGCAGGCCGCCGATCCGGCCGACGCGCAGACTGTCGCCGACCGCGCAGCGATGCACGTCCTGCATGTGCGTCAGGCGACGGTCACGCAATACCACGCGGTCAGCCGAGATGAAGTCGGCTTCTTCCAGGAGCAGCAGGTTCACGACATGGTCGCTGGCGGCTGGTCTTGCTTTTCGATGTCATCGGGATGCTCGCCGCGCTTCTTGATCAGCGAGCTGCACAGGATGCCCAGCTCGAACAGCATCCACATCGGTACGGCGAGCAGGGTCTGCGAGAAGATGTCCGGCGGGGTGAGGATCATGCCGACCACGAAGCACCCGATGATCACGTACGGGCGGATCTTCTTGAGGTACTTCACGTCGACGATGCCGATCCACACCAGCAACACCACCGCCACGGGAATCTCGAACGCGACGCCGAAGGCGAAGAACAGGGTCATCACGAAGTCCAGGTAACTGGCGATGTCGGTCATCATCGACACGCCTTCGGGCGTCACGCTGGCGAAGAAATGGAAGATCAGCGGGAAGACCAGGAAGTAGGCGAACGCCATGCCGGCGTAGAACAGGATGATGCTGGAGACCAGCAGCGGCACCGCCACGCGCTTCTCGTGCTTGTACAGGCCCGGCGCGATGAAGCCCCAGATCTGGTGCAGGATCACCGGCATCGACAGGAACAGCGCGACCATCATGGTCAGCTTGAACGGCGTCAGGAACGGCGAGGCCACGTCGGTGGCGATCATGGTCGCGCCTTCGGGCAGATAGACCCGCAGTGGCGCCGACACCAGGGTGTAGATCTTCTGCGTGAAGTAGAACAGGCAGGCAAAGATCACGAACACCGCCGCTACGCAGCGCAGCAGGCGGGTACGCAGTTCGGTGAGGTGGGAAACCAGCGGCATTTGCTGGTCGTCTTCCGGGATATCGCTCATGGGGCTCGCGGTGGCAGTGACGAATCGTGGACGGATGGAGCGGCGCCAGCCGGGGCCTGCGCGGCAGCGGGCCTGGGCGGTTTTTCCAGCGACAGCGGGGCGCGGGGTGCCGGGGCCTCAGGGGTTTCCTGTTCGACAGGTGTCGGCTCGGCTTCGACCACGGCAGGCTGCTCGGCTGGAGGCTGCACCTTCGGCGCATTCGGGTCGAGGATCTTGCGTGCCTCTTCCTCCAGGGCCAGGATGTGCTCGTTGCGCAACTGGCGGCGGATCTCATCGGCGCCGATCTCGCGCTCGACTTCGTCCTTGATCGCGTTGAAGCTGCGCTTCAGCCGACCGATCCACAGACCCGCCGTGCGCGCGGCACCCGGCAGTCGCTCCGGCCCCAGGACCAGCAGGGCAACGAGCCCGACCAGCAGCAGTTCTTGAAAGCTGACACCGAACATGGATTAAACCTGGTCTTTACGGGCCGGCTCTTCGACCTTGTGCGCTTGCGCGTCGATGGTGTGCGGCTGTTTCAGAGGCGAGCCCTGGCCAGTAGCCTGAGTGTGTGTCTGCTCCGACTGTGGCGCGGCCGGGTCGACCGGTTTCTCGTCGTCGTTCATGGCCTTGCGGAAGCCCTTGATCGATTCGCCGACATCAGTGCCCAGGTTCTTGAGTTTCTTGGTTCCGAACACCAGCACTACCACCACCAGAATGACCAGCCAGTGTTTCCAGTCGAAAATACCCATGAAGCAATCCTCGTAGACAATTCAATTCAAAATGCGGAGCCGGTCACTCGGCGGAACGTGCGGCTTTTTCCGCGTGGCCGGACAAGCCGAAGCGGCGATCCAGCTCATCGAGCACGGCTTGCGGGTGCTGGCCGAGCGAGGCGAGCATCACCATGCTATGGAACCACAGGTCTGCGGTCTCGTAGATGACATCGCTGCAATCACCGCTGACGGCGGCATCCTTGGCGGCGATGATGGTTTCCACCGACTCTTCGCCAAGCTTTTCCAGAATCTTGTTCAGGCCCTTGTGATAAAGGCTGGCGACGTAGGACGAGTCGGCCGTGGCGCCCTTGCGGGACTCCAGCACTTCGGCCAGGCGGCTCAAGGTATCAGTCATGTTCAGTGGCCCGCGTGATAAATGGCATCGGGATCTTTGAGCACTGGATCGACAGTCTTCCAGGCCGAATCCTCGTAGACCCGGTAGAAGCAGCTTTCCCGCCCGGTGTGGCAGGCGATGCCGCCGATCTGCTCGACCATCAGGATGATGACGTCGGCGTCACAGTCAAGGCGCAGTTCGTGCAGTTTCTGCACATGGCCTGATTCTTCTCCCTTGCGCCACAGTTTGCCACGTGAACGCGACCAATAGATTGCACGGTTTTCCGCTGCGGTCAGCGCCAGGGCTTCCCGGTTCATCCAGGCCATCATCAGCACACGGCCGGTCTTGTGGTCCTGCGCGATCGCAGGCACCAGACCGTCGCTGTTCCAGTGAATCTCGTCCAGCCAGTCTTTCATATCTACTCCGGCAGCCGGGCTTCGCACCCGGCGGATTGAACAGTGTGCCAGCGCCGTACGCTGCTGGCTATCGGCGAACGATCAGATACAGCCCCGATGCCAGCATGATCGCCGCAGGCAAGGCTGTCAGCGTCAGCAGCTGGGTGCCAGCTTCGTTCATGGCCCAGGCCTGCAGCGCGCCGCCCACCAGCAATGCCGAACCGGTCAGGCGCAATGCCCAGCCGTCCCGCCGGTCGTGCCACGGCTTGGGCGGGTCCGACGCGTGGGGCTGCGACATGCGCTCCAGCAGATCGCGGGTCATGTTGGCGATATGCGGCAACTGTTCGACTTGCGATTGCAGGTTGCCCAGCAGGGTTTTCGGGCTGACCCGCTCGCGCATCCAGCGTTCCAGGTAGGGTTGAGCCGTTGCCCACAAGTCCAGATCCGGATACAGCTGACGACCCAGCCCTTCGATGTTCAGCAGGGTTTTCTGCAGCAGCACCAGTTGCGGCTGGACTTCCATGTTGAAGCGGCGCGCGGTCTGGAACAGGCGCATCAGCACCTGGCCGAACGAAATGTCCTTGAGCGGCTTCTCGAAGATCGGCTCGCACACCGTACGAATCGCTGCCTCGAACTCGTTCAGTTTGGTTTCCGCCGGCACCCAGCCCGAGTCGATGTGCAACTGCGCCACGCGACGATAATCGCGCTTGAAGAAGGCAAACAGGTTACGAGCCAGATAATCCTGGTCTTCCGGCGTCAGGCTGCCGACGATGCCGCAGTCGATGGCGATGTACTGCGGGTCCCAGGGGTTCACGGTACTGACGAAAATGTTGCCCGGATGCATGTCGGCATGGAAAAAGCTGTCGCGGAACACCTGGGTGAAGAAGATCTCGACGCCGCGTTCGGCCAGCAGCTTCATGTCGGTGCGCTGATCGGCCAGCGTCGCCAGGTCGTTGACCTGCACGCCGTAGATACGCTCCATGACCAGCACCTTGGGGCGGCACCAGTCCCAGTAGACCTGCGGCACGTAGAGCAGCCGGGAATCTTCGAAATTGCGCCGCAACTGGCTGGAGTTGGCTGCCTCGCGCAGCAGATCCAGCTCGTCGTAGATGGTCTTCTCGTAGTCGCTGACCACGTCGACCGGGTGCAGCAGCCGAGCGTCCGCCGACAGCCGTTCAGCGGTCTTGGCGAGAATGAACAGCCAGGCGATGTCCTGGCCGATCACCGGCTTGAGGCCCGGACGCACGACCTTCACCACCACTTCCTCGCCGCTCTTGAGCCGCGCCGAGTGCACTTGCGCCACCGAGGCCGACGCCAGTGGCGTGCGGTCGAAACGGCTGAAAACTTCGTTGATGGTCGCGCCGAGCTGCTCTTCGATCAGGCGCACGGCCACCTGCTCGTCGAACGGCGGGACGCGGTCCTGCAACAGCATCAGTTCGTCGGCGATGTCTTCAGGCAGCAGATCGCGGCGCGTCGAGAGCATCTGCCCGAACTTGATGAAGATCGGTCCCAGGTCCTGCAAGGCCAGCCGCAGGCGCGCGCCGCGGTTCAGCTCCGACTTCTTGCGTGGCAGCCAGCGCCACGGCAACACGTAACGTACCGCCAGCAGCCACCAGGGCAGCGGCAGGGCGAACATCAGATCGTCGAGACGGTAGCGAATCACGACACGTTGAATACGGAATAGACGTCGAACGGCAAGCAGCTTCATGCTTCATCGCTGGGAGAGGAGGATGGGGGGAGGCGTGCAACTCGGGCCTCAAGACGTTCCAGATCGAGCTTGATCCGGTCGAGTTCGGCAAAACGGGCTTCGGCTTCGTGCCTGCCGACCAGCGCGCGGGACTCTTCGCTCAGGTAATCGGCAAGGTTCTGGCTGATGCTGGCGAAGCTGTCGCGGGTCCAGCGGGTCTGCTTGCGCAGATGGCCGCCCAGCAGCTGGCTGCCGACCGGGCCGAGCCAGCGGGAGACTTCGTATTCCCAGTCCAGCTCCAGATTCTGCAGCACGCCCGCCAGTTCCAGCAGCGCGCCGCTGTCGCCATCGAGTTCGACCTCAGGGCTGTGCAGCACCGCGGTCTTGTCCCGACTCAGCGCCAGGCGCACGAGGCTGGCAGCCGGCGCGCGCAAGGTGCAGTCGGCGGGCGCTGCCCAGTCAGGGGCCAGCGTGAGGCCTTCGTCGTTGGGGATGATATACACCCGCAGCGCAGGGTCCCGGCAATCCACCGCAATGACCTTGCCCGCCAGCGCGCTCAGGCGGGGAATCGCCGTGCTGTCCATGCGCAGCACGCGATTGATGCCATGCTCGACGCCGGCGAGCAACGCCCGGAGCAGCATCAGGGTTTGATACCGCGGTGCAGGGCGACGATGCCCGAAGTCATGTTGTGATAGGTCACGCGGTCGAAACCGGCTTCGATCATCATCGACTTCAGGGTTTCCTGATTCGGGTGCATGCGGATCGACTCGGCCAGATAGCGGTAGCTTTCCGAGTCATTGGTGACCAGCTTGCCCATCAGCGGCATGAACGCAAAGGAATAGGCGTCATAGGCCTTGGACATCAGGGTATTGGTCGGCTTGGAGAACTCCAGCACCAGCAGACGACCGCCGGGCTTGAGCACACGCAGCATGGAGCGCAGGGCGTCTTCCTTGTGTGTCACGTTGCGCAGACCGAAAGCGATGGTCACGCAGTCGAAATGATTGTCCGGGAACGGCAGCTTTTCGGCGTCGGCCTGGACGAATTCGACGTTGCCGGACACACCCAGGTCCAGCAGGCGGTCGCGGCCGACCTTGAGCATGGACGCATTGATGTCGGCCAGCACGACCTGGCCGGTCGGGCCTACCAGATGCGAGAACTTGCGGGTCAGGTCGCCCGTGCCGCCGGCGATGTCCAGCACCCGGTTACCGGCGCGCACGCCAGACAGCTCGATGGTGAACCGTTTCCACAGACGATGCATGCCGCCGGACAGCAGGTCGTTCATCAGGTCGTACTTGGCGGCCACCGAGTGGAACACCTCAGCGACTTTGTCGGCCTTCTGGCTTTCCGGAACGCTCTTGTACCCGAAGTGAGTGGTAGGTTCGGCATTGCTGCCTTTGCGCTGATCGTTCATATCGCCTCACCGGAATAGAATGCGGGCCATTCTAATCGCCGGGACGGTCTTTGTCTTGACAAGGCTCACCGTCACCGCTTTCTTGGATGCGGGCGGATGTATATAGTTGCGCCGCATTTCATCCGACGATCAAGGAACTCCCCATGGCGAAAATCACCGTTGAACGCGCTCACACCCTGGGTCATGCCGAAGCGCGGGAGAGGGCCGACAAGATGGTCCGCAAACTGTCCGACAAGCTTGGCCTCGCCCACGAGTGGGAAGGCGACACCGTGAAGCTCGAAGGCAAGGGCGCCAAGGGGCAGGTCGACGTTCAGGAAGCACTGATCCTGGTCACCATCGAGCTGAATTTCATGCTCTCGACCATGAGCTCCACGATCAAGTCGGAAATCGAGCGGGTGCTGGATAAAGCCCTGGCTGCGTGACGCTGATCACGTGTAGGAGCCAGCTTGCTGGCGATCCGGCGCTGCTGCCGATCCGCGCTGTCGCCGATCCAACCACTCTAGGGTGTACGTTCTAATTTTTCTCCGTAATTTTGCGCTCATGCCCCGTCCGGGGCGGTCCTTCAACTTTCGAGAGTGGGGTGCACCATGGCCAGAACCAATGCGGCGAGCGCAAAGAGAAAAATCGAAGAAGAGACGACCAGCACATTCACCGAGGTCCGGCAGTATGCCCGCAAGATCTGGCTGGCAGGGCTGGGGGCGTACTCCAAGGTCAACCAGGAAGGCACTGAATACGTCCGCGAGCTGATCAAGACTGGCGAGAAGGTCGAGAAGGACGCCAAGAAAGCCCTCGACGAAAAAATGGAAGCGGCCAACAGCGAGATCGATTCGGTACGCGGCGAAGTGACCGGCGTGGTGAATCGTGTCGAAGGCAAACTGGGTCGCATCGAAACCGCTTTCGATCGCCGTGTCGCCCGCGCCCTGAACCGTGTCGGCATCCCGTCCAAGCGCGACGTGGATTTGCTCTCTGCTAAGCTCGATGAACTCACGGCGTTGCTTGAACGCGTAGGCCCGAAGAAGCTTGAGCGCTCCGAGCCCAAGAAGATCGAACACGCCGACCATGAGCATCATGCCGAGCACGGCAAGGGTTCCGAGCCTGGACAATAAGGAGAACGGGATGGCTGGCAAGAACAAGGCGGACAAGAACGACAGCAGCTCCTGGATCGGCGAAGTCGAAAAGTACTCCCGGCAGATCTGGCTGGCTGGCCTGGGGGCGTACTCGAAGATCAGCAACGACGGCAGCAAGCTGTTCGAATCTTTGGTCAAGGATGGCGAGAAGGCCGAGCAGCAGACCAAGGCCGAGGCCGAGAAACAGCTCGACGAAGTGAAGGATGCGAGCAAGAAGGCCAGATCCCGGGTCGGCGACGTCAAGGGCATGGCCCTTGGCAAGTGGAACGAGCTGGAAAGCGCGTTCGACAAGCGCCTGAACAGCGCCATTTCGCGCCTCGGCGTGCCGAGTCGTCATGAAGTGCAGGCACTGCATGCCAAGCTAGACGATTTGACCCGGCAGATCGAGCAGATCACCGGCGAGCGGGTCCAGCCCGTGGAGCCACGTCAGATCGAAGCCGCGCCGCGTAATGTCGCCAAGCCGCTGACCAGAGCCACTGCGAAGACCGTTGCCAAGGCCGCCGACAAAGCGGCCGAGAAGACCGCCGCTGCCAAACCTGCGGTGAAAAAAGCCGCCGCCAAGCCGGTCGAGGCGGTCAGCAAGGCGGCTTCGAGTACCGCGAGCAAGGCGCGTTCCACCGCCAAGTCTGCCAGCACGAAAAAACCGGCCACCCGCAAGACCGCCCCGAAAGCCGCGCCAAAACCGGCTGAACCAGCGGCGGGCAGCGCAGCGGACGACAACGCGGCGGCTACGCCGGCGGGTTGATCCCCCCGCCCGCCCGTAGGAGCCACCTTGGTGGCGATGCGGCAGTCAGGCAGACCGCATCGCCAGCAAGCTGGCTCCCACAGGTTTGCGCGGTCAGTGGGAGCCAGCTTGCTGGCGATCTGCCGCGAAGCGGCAGCAAAACCCCCAAACCACGTCAGCGGTTCAGATATTCCATCGCCACCGCTTGCACCGCTTGCCCCGACGCAGGCACCAGATGCGGCGCGACCAGCATCATGATCTGGTACACGACTATCCGCACTTCCGGCTCGCGCCCCAGAATCCGCTGGTAATCCAGCGAAAACAGCAATGTCATGGTGACCTGCTCCACCAGTTGCCCGAGCGCCTGGGTCTCGCTGGCGACCTGCCCCTGGGATTTCAGATGCGCCAACAGCGAAGCCAGCGTCCGCTTGAGGGAATTGAGCAGGTTGCGCACGCCTCGCGCGAGTTTGGGCAAGCGGCCGGCCAGATTGGACAGGTCCTGGAACAGAAACCGGTAATGGGCCACGCGCTCCACGATCAGGTGCAAAAACAGCCAGTAATCCTCGGCCCTGAGCCGGGCGCTGGCGGGAGGGTCGAGCAGCGGTGTCAGTTCGCTCTGGAAACGCTCGAACAGCCCCAGCACCAGCGGTTCCTTGCCGTGGAAGTGGTAATAGAGGTTTCCGGGGCTGATGCCCATTTCATTGGCGATTTCCAGTGTCGAAACATTCGGCTCGCCTTCCTGATTGAACAGATTCAACGCACATTCAAGGATACGGTCGCGGGTCTTCATCCGGTCTTCTTGTCTGATCTGGGGTTTCCGGCACTCGCAGCAGGGGCGGGCAAGGGCGACTGCAAGCAGTGACGCCCTTGAAATGGCCGGGTCTGTCGGAAGCGACTCGGTCAACGCACGTGTACGTAGGTGCCGGGCGCAGCTTCCATCGGTGCGAAACTGGCGTTGCCCAGTTGCGTGCTGGCAGGGCGCTCGGCCCCGGAACGCTCCTGAATCCACTTCAGCCAGGTCGGCCACCAGCTGCCATCCTGCTGTTTGGCATCGTAGTACCAGGCTCGTGGGTCACTGCTCAGCCGGCTGTGTTCCACGTAATGCGATTTGGGGTTGCCCGGCGGATTGAGGATGCTTTGCACGTGACCGCTGTTGGACAGCAGGAAGCGTCGCTCACCGCCCAGCAGCAGCGTCGAGCGATACACCGAGTCCCATGGCGTGATGTGGTCGTTGATGCCGGCAATGCTGAAACTGTCCACTGTGACTTTCTGCAGGTCGATGGGCGTGCCGCACACTTCCAGAGCGTTCGGGCGGGCCAGCGGGTTGTGTTTGAAGAAATCCAGCAGATCGCCATGCAACGCCGCCGGCAGCCGTGTCGTATCGTTGTTCCAGTAGAGAATGTCGAACGCGGGCGGCGCCTTGCCCAGCAGATAGTTATTGATCCAGTAGCTCCAGATCAGATCGTTCGGCCGCATCCAGGCGAAGACTCGCGCCATGTCGCTGCCGTCCAGCACGCCACGCTGATACGAACGACGCTTGGCGGCTTCCAGCGTCTGCTCGTCGATGAACAGCGTCGCCGGGCTTTCGATCTGTGCATCCAGCAGGCTGACCATGTAGGTCGCGCTGGCAACCCGGCGTATCTGACGCTTGGCCTGCAGGTGGCCTTGCAGCGCGGCGATGGTCAGACCTCCGGCGCAGGCGCCCACCAGGTTCACTTCGCGCGCGCCGGTGATGGCCCGGCAGACGTTCATCGCTTCTTCGGCCGCTTCCACGTAGCTCGAAAGACCCCACTCGCGATGCCGCACGTCTGGATTGCGCCAGCTGATGACGAAGGTTTGCAGGCCGTTCTTCAAGGCGTACTGCACGAAGCTGTTGCTGGGGCTCAGATCGAAGATATAGAACTTGTTGATCTGCGGCGGCACGATCAGCAGCGGGCGAGCGAACTGTTTCTCGCTCATCGGCCTGTAATGGATCAGCTCCAGCATCTCGTTGCGAAACACCACCGCGCCGGGCGTGGTCGCCAGGGTCCGGCCGATCTCGAACGCATCGCGGGTGGTCTGGCGTGGCAGGCCGTTATTGTGCAGAAGGTCGTCGGCCATGTGCCGCAGACCTTTGAGCAGGCTGGTCCCGCCGGAGTCGAACAGAGCCTTGATCGCCAAGGGGTTAAGCAGAGTATTGGTCGGCGACACGGCGTCGTTGATCAGCGCGAACAGGAAATGCGCCCGCGCGCGATCATCTCTCGACAGATCGCTCTCGTCGATCCACTGCTTGATCTGATGCTGCCAGCTTAAATAGACCTGCAAGCCGCGGCGGTACAGCGGGTTGAGGCTCCAGGTCGGGTCGGCGAAACGGCTGTCGCGCGGATTGGGCGGGTAGGGCGTTTCGCCAAGCAACATCACGCGGCCGACCTGATTGCTCAGCGCCAGGGCGCGGCGGGCACTGCGAAACGGGTGGCGCCAGCTTTGGACCGCGACGGCGCGCAGGGTCGACAGCAGGTCACGGCCGCGCAAGCCGGTGATTGCGCTTTGCGCATTGATATAGGTGGCCGGCAGCGAATCGCCTGCCACCATTGTTTCTTTTCGCATGAGGGCAACACTCCTTCGTAAAGCCATCAGCCCATGGAATGGCGCAGGCCCGTGGTCGACGGGCCTGCGCGGTTCTGTGCCATCCGAATTCCTGTCTGTCGGCACAGTCGTCGTTGCTTTTTCGGTTCTCCCGCGTTGCGGAGACGACAGACCCGCTCAGCGGGTCTTGGGTGGCAGCGGTTGCGGATGCATGACGGCGCGCTGCCGTTCCTGCTGCAGAAAACCCATGATGATGGGCGCGACGGCCTCGGCCCGGGTGATCAGGAACAGATGGCCGTCATCGATTATGTGTAGCTGCGCATTGGGTATTCGCCAAGCCAGCAGACGCATATTCACCAGGGGAATCAGCGGGTCGTCGTCGCCGGCCAGCACCAGCGTGGGCTGCTGAATCTTGTGCAGCCAGTGGATGCTGGTCCAGCCCATGCCGGCGAACAGTTGCCAGTAGTAGCCCAGCTTGCCCGACGAACGTACTTTCGCGGCGTGGTTGGCAGCCAGATAAGGATCGCGACGAAAGGCGCCGCCGTAGATTTCCGGCGCGATCCTGATCACATGGGACGGCTGGATATAACGTCGGGGACTTGCCATGAGCCACAGCACGCGCGGCTTGCCCGGCACCATCACCGCGCCGGCCGAGGTGGCGGCCAGCACCAGCTTCTTGCAGCGCTCGGGGTAATCGTGGGCGAACTGCTGCGCCAGCGCGCCGCCCCAGGACACGCCGATCGCGTTGACCTGACCGAAGTCCAGATAATCGAGCATGCGTGCCGCCAGCTTCGCCAGCCCCGGAAAACGGTAGGGCAGGCTGGGTGTGGAAGAGCCGCCCACGCCCGGTACATCGAAGGCAATGACTTCCAGGTCCGGGTCCAGCGCGTCCACGAAGGGGAACACCAGCTCCAGGTTGGCACCGATGCCGTTGAAGATCAGCAAGGGTGTCAGGTGGCTTTTGCCCGGTCGCACGGCGGTGCGGATCGTGTGACCGTCCAGGTCGATGGAACGAAATACAAAGGGTTGAGGCATTCGCGGGGCCCTGTTCGTTGAAACCGCTGACCAAGCCGACCTGATACTAGCGTTCGTGGACGTAAGTGCCTGGCGAAGCTTCCCCGGCCAGATACGTTTTGTTGCCCAGCACTTTGGGCGCTTTTTTCAGATCACCGGAACGCTGGGTCTGCCATGCCTGCCAGTGCAGCCACCACGAATCGGTATGCTTGGTGCCGTTTTCCTGCCATTCCAGTGGATCAACCGGAAGCTCCGGGTTGGTCATGAATCGCGCCTTGGGGTTGCCCGGCGGGTTGAGGATGCTCTGGATGTGCCCGCTGCTGGACAGCACGAACTCGGTGTTGCCGCCAAACAGCCGCGCCGATTTGTAGCAGGACTGCCACGGGGTGATGTGGTCGTTGGTACCGGCAAGGCAGAATACGTCGGCCTTGACCTGCTGGAGGTCGATCGGCGTGCCGCAGACTTCCAGCGCGTTGGGACGTACGAGCGGGTTGTTCTTGAACATCTCGATCAGGTCGCCGTGAAACGCGGCCGGCAGGCGCGTGGTGTCATTATTCCAGAACAGGATGTCGAACACCGGCGGCTCGTTGCCCAGCAGGTAGTTGTTGACCCAGTAGTTCCAGATCAGATCGTTGGGACGCATCCAGGCAAACACCTTGGCCATGTCGCGACCTTCCAGAACGCCGGCCTGATAGGAACGGCGCTTGGCGGTTTCCAGCGTCTGCTCGTCGACGAACAGCGCGACTTCGGTTTCCAGCGTGGTGTCCAGCACGCTGACCAGCAGGGTCATGGCGTGCACTTTCTGCTGCTCCAGCGCGGCGTAATGCCCGAGCAGAGCGGTGCAGGTGATTCCGCCGGAACAGGCGCCGAGCATGTTGATGTCCGGGCTGCCGGTGATTTCGGTCACCACGTCCACAGCTTCCTTGAGTGCTTCGATGTAGGTCGACAGGCCCCACTCGCGCTGCGCCTTGGTGGGGTTACGCCAACTGATGATGAAGGTCTGCACCTGACTGCTCAGGCAGAAGCGCGCCAGGCTCTTCTCGGGGCTCAGGTCGAACACGTAGAACTTGTTGATCTGCGGCGGGACGACCAGCAACGGACGTTCGTGAACCTGTTCGGTCAGGGGCTTGTACTGGATCAGCTCCAGCAGGTCATTGCGAAACACCACCGCGCCTTCGCTGGTGCCCAGGTTCTTGCCGACCTCGAAGGCATCCATGTTCACCTGGCTGGGCATGCCGCCGTTGTGCACCAGATCCTTCGCCAGATGCGAAAGCCCGTCGAGCATGCTCTTGCCGCCGGTTTCGAAAAAGCGCTTCACCGCCGCCGGATTGGCCGCCGAGTTGGTCGGCGACATCGCCTCGGTCAGCAGATTGATCACGAAGTGACCGCGGCTGATGTCTTGCGGCGTCAGGTTGCTGTTGCCCACCCATTCGTGCAGCTCGGCACGCCAGGCGAGGTAGATCTGCAAATAGCGTCGATACAGCGGGTTGTGGCTCCAGGCGGGATCGGCAAAACGTCGGTCGTCCGCCGTGGGCCGTAGTTCGGATCTGCCTAGCAGGACGTTGCCCAGCTCGGCGCCGAAATGGACGACGTGCCGCAGGCTGTGGACAGGCTGCCTGAGCGCCTGGCGCAGAACGATGCGAGCGGTGGTCAGCAAATCCTTGCGGCGCAGGCCTACCACCGGATTGAGGCTCAAGGTGTGTTCAGAGGCTTGCAACTGCAGGTCATCGTTGTTCTTGCTACTCATCTACGACGCTCCATTGTCCGAGACGAGTACCGACGGCTGCCTGTGACCAGTGACCCAGGCGAAGTGCCGGTACTACTGCTCGTGTGACCGATGATGGTTGCCAGTCAATTTCCGGAATTTTTGCAAGCTACCGCGAAGGCGCCTGAACAGCTGCGCTTCACGTGACCACGGCTTTGCAAACGGCTGTCCGCATCAGGGCGATGCTGGAAACTGACAAAGTCATTGGTTACGCGAGATTCCATTAATTCGCAAGCAGGGCCAGTCATTGACCGCTGCGCGGAACATTGAAACAAAATCGATTAGAAAGTGCGTTCTAAAACGGCAGGCGGCGGGCCAGGGCGGCCGGATGAGACGAGCATGGATCGACCGGGCGGATGTCGGAGAACCTGCGGACTGACGAGTGACCGGTTACAGCATCAGCTTGATGACTTGCTCCGAAGGATCGCGGGACTTGCCGGCCTTCTTGAGTTCCTGCAAGTAATCTTCCCACAACGCGTCCTGACGTTTTCCCAGCTCGTACAGGTAGTCCCAGGTGAACAGGCCGCTGTCGTGACCGTCGTCGAAGGTGATTTTCAGCGCGTACTGCCCGGCCGGTTCGACCTGGCTGATGCCGACGCCCAGCTTGCCGAACTGCAGGATCGGATTGCCGTGCCCCTGCACCTCGGCGGACGGCGAATGCACTCGCAAAAACTCGGCAGGCAAATGGTACTCCTCGCCGGGCGCGTATTTCAGCGTCAGGGTCTTGGAGGCCTTGTGCAGCTGGATGGCAGTCGGAAGTCGAGTCATGAGTCGCAGCTTAAAGGCGCGAGCGTCGGGCTTCAAGCCAGACGCGGAATGTAAAAAGCTGCAAGCAGGTTTCCCCGCTTGCAGCTTCGTGGTCCCGGAGCGGGTTTACAGAATATAGCGCGACAGATCTTCGTCGTTCGCCAGCTCGCCCAGGTGGCTGTTGACGTAGTCGGCGTCGATGCTGATGGCGGCGGCGTCCGGGCTGCTCGCCAGATCACCGGCGCTGAACGACAGCTCTTCGAGCAGGCGTTCGAGCAGGGTGTGCAGACGACGGGCACCGATGTTTTCGGTCTTCTCGTTGACCTGCCAGGCGATCTCGGCCAAGCGCTTGATGCCGTCGGGCTTGAACTCGATGTTCAGACCTTCGGTCTTGAGCAGCTCGCGGTATTGCTCGGTCAAGGACGCGTGCGGCTCGCTGAGGATGCGCTCGAAGTCCTGCGGCGTCAGGGCCTTGAGCTCCACGCGAATCGGCAGACGACCTTGCAGCTCAGGCACCAGATCGCTCGGCTTGCTCAAGTGGAACGCGCCGGAAGCGATGAACAGGATATGGTCGGTCTTGACCATGCCCAGTTTGGTATTGACGGTGCAGCCTTCGATCAGCGGCAGCAGGTCGCGCTGCACGCCTTCGCGGGACACATCGGCGCCGCCGGTGTTGCCGCGCTTGGCGACCTTGTCGATTTCGTCGATGAACACGATGCCATGCTGCTCGACCGCTTCCAGTGCCTTGACCTTCAGCTCCTCGTCGTTGACCAGACGGCTGGCTTCTTCGTCGCGCACCAGCTTGAGCGCTTCCTTGACCTTGAGCTTGCGGCTCTTCTTCTTGCCCTTGCCCATGTTGGCGAACAGGCTCTGCAGCTGGTTGGTCATTTCTTCCATGCCCGGCGGCGCGGAAATGTCGACGCCAACGTTCTCGTTGACCTCGATTTCGATTTCCTTGTCATCCAGCTGGCCTTCGCGCAGGCGCTTGCGGAACAGCTGACGGGTGTTGGAGTCGCTGCCAGTCGCCGGCTCTTCGTTGAAACCACCACGAGCCGGAGGCAGCAGTGCATCGAGAATGCGGTCTTCGGCGGCGTCTTCAGCGCGATGACGGACTTTGACGATTTCCTGTTCGCGCAGCAGCTTGATCGCGGCGTCGGCCAGATCACGGATGATCGACTCGACATCGCGGCCTACATAGCCGACTTCAGTGAACTTGGTGGCTTCGACCTTGAGGAAAGGTGCGTTCGCCAGTTTGGCGAGACGACGGGCGATTTCGGTCTTGCCGACGCCGGTCGGACCGATCATCAGGATGTTCTTGGGCGTTACTTCGACGCGCAGCTCTTCGGGAAGCTGCATGCGGCGCCAGCGGTTACGCAGCGCGATGGCTACGGCGCGCTTGGCATCGTCCTGGCCGATGATATGGCGATTGAGTTCATGGACTATTTCGCGGGGAGTCATGGACATGATGAATACGATCCTCTGAATGAAATGAAGCCGGCACGGCCGATACAGGGGTGACGTGCAGGCTTATTCGGCGAGGTCCTGCTCCTCGATGGTGATGTTGTGGTTGGTGAACACACAGATGTCGCCGGCAATGTGCAGGGCAGTCTCGGTGATCTCGCGGGCCGACAGCTCGGTCTTGAGCATCAGCGCGCGGGCGGCGGCCTGGGCGAACGCACCGCCCGAGCCCATGGCGATCAGGCCGTCTTCAGGCTCCACGACATCGCCGTTACCGGTAATGATCAGCGAGGCGTCCTTGTTGGCGACTGCGAGCATGGCTTCGAGACGGCTCAGGGAACGGTCGGTACGCCAGTCCTTGGCCAGCTCGACGGCAGCGCGAACCAGATGGCCCTGGTGTTTTTCCAACTGGCCTTCGAAGCGCTCGAAGAGGGTGAAAGCATCGGCGGTAGCGCCAGCGAATCCGGCAATCACTTCACCGTGGTACAGGCGACGAACCTTCTTGGCGTTGCCTTTCATGACGGTGTTGCCCAGGGAAACCTGGCCGTCGCCGGCCATGACGACTTTGCCGTGGCGGCGCACTGAAACGATGGTGGTCAAGGGGAGAGTCTCCACGCAGCGGGGCGAAAATGCCCTGATGGAGACACATATGGGGGTGGGTGTGGTTATTTCAACCGTGGGGGATGAATGGTGTTTCATCGCCAGCGAGCTGGCTCCTACAGCATCAATGCGCGTAGGAGCCAGCTTGCTGGCGATAGGACGCATGGGGACGTTATCAACGCCCCTGCCGCTGCTGCAACAACAAATTATTGAACCCGCCAGCCGCCAGTTGTTTCTGCGCGGTGGTCAATTGCTCACGGTTGCTGAACGGCCCGACCATCACGCGGTACCAGGTTTCGTCCTTCACCGTGCCGGATTCCACGTTGGCGCTCTGACCCAACATGATGATCTGTGCCCGAACCTTGTCGGCATCGGCCTGTTTGCGGAACGAGCCGGCCTGCAGCACGAAGGTGGTGACCGGTGCGGGCTTGTTGGTCGCCACCGGTGGCGCCGGTGGAGGTGTCAGGCCGCTGAGGGCTGCCTGGGCGCGGGCCGTGTCGATCTTCGCCGCCTGCTCCGGCGTCACCGGCGCAACCGGCGCTACGGCCGGTGGCGTTTTCTCGGGTACGGCTTCGTTCGGCACGATGACTTCCGATTCCGGCAGCAGCGTGTAGAAGTCGTACTTCGGCTTGACCGGCGCCGTCGGGCTGGGCGGCGTCTTGTTGGCTTCGGCGATCTTGGCGGCGGCCTTGGCCTCGGCCTTTTCGCGCTTGATATCGGCACCGCCGGGTTCAAGCTTCATCAGAAAGACAATGAACGCACCTACGGTCAGGCCGACGGCCAACCACACCCATCCTGGGATCGGCTTCTTCGCGGGCGCCTGATAACGGCTGGCGCCCCGCTTGGGAGCCGGTTTCTTCTTCGCAACTGCCAACTTACATACGCTCCAGAGTTTCCAGACCCAACAGATCCAGGCCTTGCTTGAGGGTGCGGCCGGTCAGTGCAGCCAGACGCAGACGGCTTTGCTGCTGATCGGAATTCTCCGCACCAAGGATCGGGCAGTTTTCATAGAAGCTGGAAAACAGACCCGCAAGGTCATACAGATAAGCACACAACACGTGCGGCGTGCCTTTTTCGGCCACGTTGTTTAATACTTCGGCGAACTGCGCCAAACGTGCAGCCAGATCCTGCTCTTGCGGCGCGTCCAGCACGATGCGACCCTGCGTGGCGTCGAAAGGCGTCCCCAGCTTGCGGAACACCCCGGCGACACGGGTGTATGCATACAGCAGGTAAGGCGCGGTGTTGCCCTCGAAGCTCAGCATCTGGTCGAAGTTGAAGCTGTAATCGCTGGTGCGGTGTTTCGACAGGTCGGCGTACTTCACCGCTCCGATACCCACGGCCCTGGCGATGGCGCGCAATTCGTCTTCCGGGGTCTGCGGGTTCTTTTCCTTGACCAGCGCATAGGCGCGCTCTTCGGCTTCGTTGAGCAGGTCGATGAGCTTAACGGTGCCGCCGTCACGGGTCTTGAACGGACGACCGTCGGCGCCGTTCATGGTGCCGAAGCCCATGTGTTCCAGCTGCATGCCTTCATGGACGAAACCGGCGCGGCGCGCGACTTCGAACACTTGCTGGAAGTGCAGGGCCTGACGCTGATCGACGAAGTACAGCACGCGGTCGGCTTTCAGCACACCGCTGCGATAACGAATGGCAGCCAGGTCGGTGGTGGCGTAGAGGTAGCCGCCACCAGCCTTCTGCACGATGACCGGCAGCGGGGTGTCTTCGGCGGTGCGGAATTCTTCGAGGAACACGCACTGCGCGCCGTTGCTCTTGACCAGAAGGCCGCTGGCCTTGAGGTCGCTGACGACGTTCGCCAGGTCATCGTTGTAGGCGCTTTCGCCTTTCACGTCGGCCGGTGTCAGCTTGACGTTGAGGCGCTCGTAGGTCTGCTGGCAGTGCGACAGGGAAATCTCGTTGAAGCGTGTCCACAAGGCCAGGCATTCGGCATCGCCCGCCTGCAGCTTTACCACCAGCGCGCGGGCGCGTTCGGCGAATTCTTCGGACTCGTCGAAGCGCTGCTTGGCCGCGCGGTAGAAGTTCTCCAGGTCGGACAATTCGTCGCTGGTCGCCGGCTTTTCCTGAAGATAGGCCAGCAGCATGCCGAACTGGGTGCCCCAGTCGCCCACATGGTTCTGGCGAATGACGGTGTCGCCGAGGAATTCCAGCACATTGGCGACGCCGTCGCCGATGATGGTGGAGCGCAGGTGGCCGACGTGCATTTCCTTGGCCAGATTGGGCGCGGAAAGGTCGACGACTACCCGTTGCGCGGCGCCTGCCTTGCGTACCGACAGCTGAGGGTCGGCCAGCGCGGCGTCGAGCCGGGAGGCCAGCGCCTGGGTGTTCTGGAAGAAGTTGAGGAAGCCGGGACCGGCGATCTCGACCTTGCTGACCTGCTCGTCAGCTGGCAGCGCGGCGATGATTTTCTCCGCCAGATCACGCGGTTTCATGCCGGCCGGCTTGGCGAGCATCATGGCGATATTGCTGGCGAAATCGCCGTGGGTCTTGTCCCGCGTGTTCTCCACCTGAATCGCCGGCGTCAGCCCTTCCGGCAAGACGCCCTCGGATACGAGGCGGGTCAGGGCTTGTTGGATCAGCTGGCGAATGGTGTCTTTCATGATGCTCTCTTCGACCGCAAGCGCGGTAGCGCTTCGATGCGCGGGTGGAAAAACTCTGCATTATCCGTTGCGAACGCCGCATTGCCAACCGCCTCGCGCCCACACAAACCCCAATCTGTAGGAGCGAGCTTGCTCGCGATCTGCCGCAAAGCGGCAGCAAGACCTGATCAGGCGGTGTGTCAGGCGTGCCCTGCGTATCCGCATCGCCAGCAAGCTGGCTCCCACGGTCTGTGTAGGAGCCAACTGTCTTTCGACTCTCTCCGATGAGCGGGCGCAGCCCGCCTCATCCGGGCGTCGTCATACCGGCTGATCCCTCCACGGGGTTCCATCCCGCGCCATGGCGTTCAGGCGTATCAACAGCACCCGCATGCACGCCACCAAGGCCACCTTTGCACACTTGCCGTTCGCGAGCAGCCGCGTATAGCGCGCTTTGAAGTCGGCATTATGGCGTACCATCACCAACGCGCACATGTACGCCGCACGACGCAGTTTCGCCCGCCCACCGTAGATGTGGCGCTTCCCGTTCTTAGCGCCGCTGTCGT
>NZ_JBAJGT010000007.1:0-268687 GCF_036706555.1 Pseudomonas sp. JDS28PS106
TCTGTATCTGTCAAGCGGTTATTTTCAGAAGTTTTTCATTTTACCGAACAACTTCAACCACTTGCGCTTCGATCAACCTGTTGCGTTGCTCGTCAGCGGGAGGCGAATTCTACAGCGTTACAACCGCGTGTCAAACTCTTTTTTCTCACCGCTGTCGATCAACCGGATCGACGCTGCTTCTTCGCTGACTTCACTTCAAAACCTTGTAACTCATTGAATCAGAAGGCTTTTTCGTTTCCGTCTGCGCCGGAAGTGGGGCGAATTATAGAGACATTGAGAGGCACGTCAACACTTAATTTCAAAAAACTGTCATAAAGCTTTCAGCGCCTCTCTGCCCCCCCCTACAGACTCGGAAACGCGAACTGCGAAGCCTCATGGCTGGCACGCTGTGGCCAGCGCTGGGTGATGGCCTTGCGGCGGGTGTAGAACCGTACTCCGTCAGGGCCATAGGCATGCAGGTCGCCGAACAGCGATCGCTTCCAGCCACCGAAGCTGTGGTAAGCAACCGGAACCGGCAGCGGGACGTTGACTCCGACCATTCCGACTTCTATCTCGTCGCAGAACAGCCGTGCCGCTTCGCCATCGCGGGTAAAGATGCAGGTGCCGTTGCCATACTCATGATCGTTGATCAGCTGCATGGCCTGCTCAAGGCTGCCGACCCGGACGATGCACAACACCGGCCCGAAGATCTCTTCCTTATAGATACGCATCTCCGGCGTGACACGGTCGAACAGACAGCCGCCCAGGAAGAACCCTTGTTCGTGACCACTGACTTCCAGGCCGCGCCCGTCGACGACCAGCTCTGCGCCCGCCTGCACGCCGTCTTCTATATAGCCGCTGACCTTATCGCGATGTTGACCTGTCACCAGCGGCCCCATATCCAGCCCGCAAACAGTACCGGCCCCGATCTTCAGCTCCCGGATTTGCGGCACCAGTCTGGATACCAGTGCGTCAGCGACCTGATCGCCGACGCATACGGCCACTGAAATCGCCATGCAGCGCTCGCCACAGGAACCGTAAGCCGCGCCCATCAGAGCGCTGACAGCATTGTCGAGATCGGCGTCAGGCATCAGCACCGCATGGTTCTTGGCGCCACCGAGCGCCTGTACACGCTTGCCCCGCGCGGTTGCTTCCTTATAGATGTACTCGGCGATCGGCGTGGAACCGACGAAACTCAAAGCCTTGACCTCCGGCGCTTCGATCAGGGCATCCACCGCGACCTTGTCGCCGTGCACCACATTAAGCACTCCCTTGGGCAAGCCAGCCTCGTGCAGTAGCTCTGCGATCAGCAAAGTCGAACTCGGATCGCGCTCCGACGGCTTGAGGATGAAGCAGTTACCGCAAACGATGGCCAGCGGATACATCCAGAGCGGGACCATTGCCGGAAAGTTGAATGGCGTGATGCCAGCCACGATGCCCAGCGGCTGGAAGTCCGACCAGGCATCGATGTTCGGCCCTACGTTACGGCTATATTCCCCCTTGAGCAGCTCCGGCGCTGCACAAGCGAATTCCACGTTCTCGATACCCCGCTTGAGTTCGCCCGCCGCATCCTCAAGCGTCTTGCCATGCTCTTCGCTGATCAATTGCGCGATTCGCGCTTCGTTCTGTTCCAGCAGTTGCTTGAAGCGAAACATGACCTGGGCTCGCTTCGCCGCCGGCGTATTGCGCCAGGCCGGAAAGGCCGAGCGGGCCGAGTCGATGGCTTTCTGCACCGTTTCGCGGCTGGCGAGCGAGACCTGACGAACCACCTGCCCGATGGAAGGATTGAATACGTCGGCAGTACGATCGCTTTCGGTAACCCGTTCACCATAGATCAAATGAGGGATGCTGCTCATGCAAAGACTCCGGAATGTATTGGCGTTTCTTGTAGGAATGGAATGAGTCAGTCGACCTGGTTCAGTGCTTCGCCCACCGCATCGAACATCCGGTCCAGATCCTGCGTCTGGCTGTTGAATGTCGGACCGAACTGCAAGGTGTCGCCGCCGAAGCGTACATAGAAACCCGCCTTCCAGAGTTTCATCGCGGTTTCAAAAGGACGCACGATCATGTCTCCATCCCTTGGGGCGAGCTGGATAGCGCCCGCCAGCCCGTAGTTGCGGATGTCGACGATATGTCGCGCGCTCCTCGTGCCATGCAGGCTCTTCTCGAAGTGCGGAGCAGTCTGCGCCGCTTGCTGTACCAGGTTCTCGCGCTGCAGCAATTCGAGAGCGGCAAGGCCCGCCGCGCAGGCCACGGGATGCGCGGAGTAGGTGTAGCCATGGGGAAACTCGACAGCGTACTCCGGCGTCGGCTGGTTCATGAATGTCTGGTAGATCTCACTGCTGGCGATCACGGCCCCCATCGGAATGGCACCATTGGTAATCTGCTTGGCGATGCACATCAGGTCCGGCGTGACGCCGAAGCTGTCGGCACCGAACATCGAACCGGTACGGCCGAAACCTGTGATGACCTCGTCGAAGATCAGCAGGATGTTGTGCTGGTCACAGATCTCGCGGAGTCTCTTGAGGTAGCCCTTCGGCGGAACGATGACGCCCGCGGAGCCGGCCATAGGTTCGACAATCACCGCAGCGATGTTCGAAGCATCGTGCAGTTCGATCAGCTTGAGCATCTCGTCTGCCAGCGCCACCCCGCCCTTCTCGGGCTCGCCCCGGGAAAACGCGTTATCCCCGAGCAATGTATGCGGCAGATGGTCGACGTCCATCAGCTGTCCGAACAGCTTGCGGTTACCGTTGACGCCGCCAAGGCTGGTACCGGCGACGTTCACGCCATGATAGCCACGGGCACGGCCGATCAGCTTGGTCTTGGTCGCCTGCCCCTTGAGCCGCCAGTAGGCGCGGACCATCTTCACCGCCGTATCGGCACATTCCGATCCTGAGTTGGTATAGAAGACGTGGTTCAGGTTACCCGGTGTCAGCTCCGTGATCTTTTCCGCCAGTTGAAAGGACAGCGGATGACCGAACTGGAACCCCGGCGAGTAATCGAGAGTCCCCAGCTGCCGGCTCACCGCCTCCTGAATCTCCTTGCGCGTGTGTCCCGCCCCGCATGTCCACAATCCTGATAGCCCATCGTAGATCTGCCGCCCTTGATCGTCCGTCAGGTAGCTGCCCTGCGCCGCCACGATCATTCGCGGGTCTCGCTGGAAATTTCGGTTCGCCGTGTAGGGCATCCAGTGAGCATCGAGTTTCAAAGGCGTGGCTACAGATGTTTCGGAAGGCTCGAACATGTTCATTGCAGCAACCTCACGGACGGGTCAGCGTTGATGGGATTGCAGGGAAGGTGCCACGGGCCTAAAGTCTGAAAAACCCGATTTTTACGATCTTCAGTCAAGGCACCGTTAAACAATGAGCAGTTGCCGCCCCGACCCGCTCGCGCAAGTGAGCGACTTTGACATTCGCTTGCTGCGCATTTTCAAAAGTGTGGTTGAAGCCGGCGGTTTTTCCGCTGCCGAAGGCGTGCTCGGCATAGGCCGTTCGGCCATCAGTCAGCATATGAGCGATCTGGAACAGCGGCTCGGACTGCGCTTGTGCCAGCGAGGCCGCGCGGGGTTTTCGGTTACGGCGGAGGGGCGAGAGGTGTATCAGTCGTCACTGCAACTGCTCAGTGCACTGGAGAGTTTTCGTACCGAGGTCAATGGCCTTCACCGGCATCTGCGTGGCGAGCTGAACATAGGCCTCACCGACAATCTGGTGACCATGCCGCACATGCGCATTACCCATGCCCTGGCGCAACTGAAAGACCGCGGCCCGAACGTGCAGATCAACATTCGCATGATCGCGCCGAACGAGGTCGAGCAAGGCGTGCTCGATGGACGCCTGCATGTCGGCGTGGTGCCTCAGACCAGTGCGTTGCCTGGGCTGGACTATGCATCTTTATATAGTGAGCGCTCGTTGTTGTACTGCGCCGTGGGACATCCTCTGTTTTACGTGGATGACGCACAACTGGCCGATGAGCGCCTTGCGTCCCAGGATGCCATCGCTCCCACCTTCCGATTGCCTGCGGAGATCCAGGATCACTATCGCGCGCTGTCTTGCACGGCCAGTGCTTCGGATCGTGAGGGGATGGCTTTTCTGATCCTCACCGGCCGCTATATTGGCTACCTGCCGGATCACTATGCCGCCGCCTGGGTGCAGCAGGGACGCTTGAGGGCCTTGAAACCCGCCACACGTTTTTATGACCTTAGCCTGGTCACAGTCACGCGCCGCGGCCGCCGTCCTCATCTGGTGCTGGAAAGTTTCCTGCACAGCCTTGCGACCACTCGATGACCCGTCCGCGTCAAAAAGCGAGGCCTGACGCCGCGGGCCTTGTAGAATCCTTCTTTCGTCGATACCAGGACCTCCCATGGCATTTACCCTCGCCGCCCCCTGTGAATTTCGCGAGGAAATTCGCAAAAGCCGTTTCGTAACCCTCGCGGCGCCTGTTGCCAGCCCTGCCGATGCACAGGCTTTCATCGAGCAGAACAGTGTCGCGGAGGCAACGCACAACTGCTGGGCGTGGAAAATCGGCGCTCAGTACCGCAGCAATGACGACGGCGAACCGGGCGGTACCGCCGGCCGGCCAATTCTCGCCGCCATCGAAGCTCAGGAATTCGATCAGGTCGTGGTGCTGGTCATCCGCTGGTATGGCGGCATTCAGCTGGGTACCGGAGGGCTTGCCCGTGCGTATGGCGGCGGCGCCAACAAGTGCCTGCAACAAGCCGCGCGCCTGCCGCTGGTCAATCGGCAAGGATTCAGGCTTGAATGCACGTTCAGCGAACTGGCCCTGGTAAAACTTCGAATCGCGGAAATCGATGGCGTCGTCGACAACGAGACGTTCACCGCCAACGGCGTACAGATGACACTTGCCATCGCGCCTGCGTCCGCCGAGCTGCTGCAGCGTCAACTGGCCGACCTGAGTCGAGGCAGAATCATTCTCGAAGCCGACCCGCCTTCCTGATCATCCGACACCCGCCGTATTTGCTCACACCTGCTGTGCACCCGATTGTGGATAAGCTGAGCATATCGCGCTGCAGGCCTTACCCGGCTTGCGATACAAAGGTTCGATCATTTTTTGCGCAATTGGATGGGCAATCCGTTATTCGGCCCGAAAATCAGCAGCTTGGCTGCGCTTATATCCCTTTCTACCCGGCAAACGGAGCTTTATGCCTGGCCGCGCCGGTTGCGCACCGTAACTGTGGAGCAACCTGTGGATAAAGGGTGCAAAGCCGCGGCAACCCTCGACGGTTGCGCCCTCACTGCCCACTGGTTATTTTTTAACCAGTCGACACCGATCATCGTTGCAGGCAACATCTGCTCAGCCTCCGACTTGCCCTGAACGAAACCCGTCATACTAATGCCCAACGCTATATAACAGGCGTTCCGCCATTCGGGTCTCGTGTCGCCGACCCTTCATTCACTGCCGAGGAATCCTTCCATGACCACTAGCAAAACCGCGCTGATCATCGGTGCTTCCCGGGGCCTGGGACTCGGGCTCGTGCAACGCCTCACCGAGCAGGGCTGGAAGGTAACCGCCACGGTACGCGACCCGCACAAGGCTGATGCGCTCAAGGCGCTTCCCAACGTCCACATCGAAACGCTGGATATTGATGAGATCGCCTCGCTGGAAGTGCTGATGCAGAAGCTCAAGGGTGAAGTATTCGACGTGCTGTTCGTCAA
This sequence comes from Pseudomonas sp. JDS28PS106, assembly GCF_036706555.1. Lineage (NCBI taxonomy): Bacteria > Pseudomonadati > Pseudomonadota > Gammaproteobacteria > Pseudomonadales > Pseudomonadaceae > Pseudomonas > Pseudomonas sp. JDS28PS106. Next base: position 5,652 of record NZ_JBAJGT010000007.1, read on the forward strand.
TGCCGGCGCACTGGGTCCCAGGCACCAGAGCGCTGCCCAGGCGACCGCCGCGGAGCTGGGTCAGCTGTTTCTCACCAACGCGGTCGCGCCGGTCCGGCTGGCCGAACGCCTGATCGGCCAGATTCGGCCGGGAACCGGCGTGCTGGCCTTCATGAGTTCGGTACTGGGCAGCATCGCCTGCCCCGAAGGCGCGGAGCTGGCGCTGTACAAGGCCAGCAAGGCCGCACTGAACTCCATGACCAACACCTTCTTCACCCAACTCGGAGAACCCCGCCCGACCGTGCTCTCACTGCACCCGGGCTGGGTCAAAACCGACATGGGCGGCGAAAACGCGCACATCGACGTTCTTACCAGCACGACCGGACTGGTCGAACAGCTCAACGCCTACGCGGGCGAGGGCGGACTCCACTTCATCAATTACAAGGGTGAGCGGCTGGTGTGGTGAAGACGCGGGTAGCGTTCACAACCCCAGACACGACAACATGATGAAGGTCGCGAACAGCACGAAGTGAGTCATGCCCTCGATGGCATTGGTCTGCCCGTCGTTGAGGTTGATCGCGCTGACCAGCAGGGTGATCACGATCATGACGGTCTGCACCGGGGTCATCGCCATCTGGAACGGCTGTCCGCTGTAAAGCGCCATGGCTTCCATGGCCGGAACGGTCAGGATCACGGTGGACAGCGAGGCACCGAGCGCGATGTTGACCACCGACTGCATGCGGTTGGCGAGCGCGGCGCGCAAGGCCGTGAGGATTTCGGGCGCCGCGGAGATGGCCGCGACCAGGATCGCCGTGAGGACCGGTGGCGCGCCGGAACCTTCCAGACCCAGGTCGATGGTCTTGGACATGACCTCGGCCAGAGCGCCGATCACTACCACGCCCAGCACCAGGATACCGATGGACAGCGTCAGGTTGACCGGTTTGCTGTGGGCTTCGGCGGGCTCCTGGCGTTTTTTCTTTTCCGGATAGCTGTAGCTGAAGAAGTAGCTGTGCGGTCCGACCTGCATGCGCAGGAACAGCGTGTAGAGCACGATCATCGCGCCTATGGTGAAGGCCGAATACAGCTTCCATTTCTCGCTGGGAATGAATTCCGGGACGACCATCGACACGCCCATCGCGGTCAGGATCATCACACTATAGGTGCGCGCCGAATCATCGTTGTACGCCTGCTCGCCGTGCTTGAGCCCGCCCATCAGGGCCGCGAGCCCGAGAATCCCGTTGATATCGAGCATCACCGCTGAATAGATAGTGTCGCGCACCAGAGTCGGTGAGGGCTCATTGCTCATCATGATCGCGAGGATTACGACTTCGACCAGCACGGCGGACAGTGTCAGGATCATGGTGCCATAGGGGTCACCGACCTTCTCGGCCAGCACTTCGGCGTGATGCGCCACCCGCATGGACGCGCAGATGATGAAACCGACCAGCACCAATCCCGCCACCAGCGCGACCATCTGGCCGTTGCCCAGCAGCGTGTGCTCCAGCGAATAAGCGACGGCGGTCGCGATGATCGCCAGAATCAGAAACGTTTCTTGCTTTAACAAAGAGCCCATGTCACTCCCGTGCCGTGCGATGGACGGACGCGCCGCCGCTTTCCAGCTAGTGGTCAATAAGTCGTTGAGAGTCGAGCCTGTGACAAAAGGTTTCAACGAAACGGCGGGATGAGAACCGCCCGCAGCCGCAAATGACTTTTGATCCTGCCGCCCTGATGTGAAATAGTGCCCGCCGTTTTCAATCGCGGCCTGTCTGGCGCGATGTTCTTCGCTTTGAATGGCTTCAGGAGACCTTCGTCATGCGCCAACCGCGAATCCTGCAACTGCTGACCGGGGCCATTCTGGCCCTGACGGTGGGCGCGCTTCAGGCAGCGCCCATCGACATCGAGGATGGCCAGCACAAGGTGCATCTTCCCGATACGCCCAAGCGTGTTGTGGTCCTGGAGTTCTCGTTTCTCGACAGTCTGGCTTCGGTCGGCGTAACGCCGGTCGGGGCTGCGGACGACGGGGATGCGAATCGGGTCCTGCCCAAGGCACGCAAGGCCATCGGCGAATGGCAGTCGGTGGGCCTGCGCTCTCAACCCAATATCGAAGTGATCGCCCGGTTGGAACCTGACCTGATCATTGCCGACCTGGGTCGTCATCAAGCGCTGTACAACGATCTGTCGAGCCTGGCACCGACGCTGATGCTGCCTTCGCGCGGCGAAGATTACGAGGGCAGCCTCAAATCCGCCGAACTGATCGGGACCGCGCTGGGCAAAGCGCCACAGATGCAGGCGCGGATCGCCAGCAACAGAGAGCACCTCAAAGAGATCGCAGCGCAGATCCCGTCGGGCGCCAAGGTGTTGTTCGGCGTGGCGCGCGAAGACAGTTTCTCCGTGCACGGTCCACACTCCTACGCGGGCAGCGTGCTCAAAGCCATCGGCTTGCAGGTGCCGGAAGTGCGCAAGAACGCCGCGCCGACCGAGTTCGTCAGCCTGGAACAGTTGCTTGCGCTGGATCCGGCCTGGCTGCTGGTTGGCCATTATCGTCGCCCGAGCATCGTCGATGGCTGGAGCAAGCAGCCGCTCTGGCAAGTACTGGGTGCCGTGCGCAGCCAGCATGTTGCGGAGGTCGATGGCGACAGCTGGGCGCGCAACCGGGGGATCATGGCCTCGGAACAGATCGCCGACGACGCGCTTGCCATCCTCAAAGGCGGCAAGGCCGTGCTGAATCCGTAAATGCGCCGCTGGGGGTTGGCGACGCTGATCGCCGTGGTCTGCATGGGGCTGTTCTGGGTCTCGCTGTTCGCGCTGTCGCCGTTCGACATCACGCGCGCCGACGCGTGGCGCGGCTTGGTGGCTCAGGGCGCAGGCGGCAGCAATATCGCTTATGTGGTCGCGCAACTGCGGGTACCGCGGGCGCTCTGCGCGGCGCTGGTCGGTGCCTGCCTGGGCGTCGCCGGCGCCTTGATGCAAGGCATTACCCGCAACCGCCTTGCCTCCCCTTCGCTGTTCGGCGTCACGGCCGGCGCCGCGCTGGGTCTGGCCTTGTTTTCCACCGGGCTGGTCACGCTGCCGATGCCCGGCGGCGCCTTGCTGATGACTTGTCTGGGTGGCGCGCTGGCATGGCTGACGGTGTTCAGTCTCGGCGGCGCGTGGTCGCCCGGCGCGGCTCAGGGCCGCCTCGTGCTGGCGGGTGTCGCTGTGGCGGCGTTGTGCGCGGCCTTGACCCGGCTGACCGTCATTCTGGTCGAAGCTCAGGCGCAAAGCGTCCTCAACTGGCTGGCCGGCTCGCTGGCGAACGTGGGCGCGGATCAACTGCGCTTACTGTGGCCTTGCACCTTGATCGGTGTCCTGCTGGCCGTCGCCTGCGCGCCGCGCCTGAATCTGATCAACCTGGGTGATGACGCCGCGCGCTCGCTGGGCGTACGCATCGGCCCGCTGCGACTGCTGGTGTTCGTGGTCAGCCTGTTGCTGGTCGGCGCCAGCGTTTGCGCGGTCGGCCCCATTGGTTTCGTCGGGCTGATCGCACCGAACATCGCCCGCCAGTGGCTGGGCAACGATTACCGCTGGCTGATCCCGATCAGCGCCGGCCTGGGCGCGGCCATCGTGCTCGCCTCGGACTTGATGAGCCGCGCGGTGGCGTTTCCGGTGGAGACACCCGCCGGCGTGGTGACCGCCTTGATCGGTGCGCCGTTCTTTCTGTTTCTGGCCAGGCGCGCGCTATGAACCGACCCGCACCCAGACTCGTTCTGCTGCTGACGCTGTTGGCTCTGGCGATCGGACTGAGCCTGAGCGCCGGTACGATGTGGCTGACGCCCGACGCGGTGCTCGACCACCTGATCGCGCATGACAGCAAGGATTTCGAGGTCTGGAATCATCGCTTGCCCAGGGCCCTGATCGCTGTCATCACCGGCGCGGCCTTCGGCCTGGCTGGCGCCATCGTTCAGGGCGTGATTCGCAATCCGCTGGCCTCGCCGGAAATTCTCGGTGTCACCCAGGGAGCGGGTCTGGCGCTGACCATCGCTATCATTGGCTTGCCGCAACTGCCGGTCGCATGGCTGCCGTTGGTGGCCTGCCTCGGCGGCGCCGCGGGAGCGGTCTTGCTGGCCATCTACAACGCGGGCGTGCAGTTTTCCGGCGTCCGCTTTGCGCTCTCTGGCGTGGCAATTGCCGTTACGCTGTCGAGCATTACCGAGTTTCTGATCCTGTCCAACCCGCTGGACATCAACACGGCGCTGCTGGCGCTGACCGGCAGCCTGTGGAGTCGCAACTGGCATCACGTGCTACTCGCCTTGCCGTTTCTGATTCTGATCCCCGCCGGACTGTTACTCGCCAAACCCCTGAATCTGATCGGTCTGGGCGACGAAGCCGCGCAGACGCTGGGCACCGCGCTCGGGCGCGTACGCCTGCTGGCGATGTCCTGTGCGGTCCTGCTGACCAGCCTTGGCGTCGGCATCATTGGCCCGGTGGGTTTCGTGGGACTGGTCGCCCCGCACATGGCCCGGCGTCTGGTGGGCGGCCATCATCAGTTCCTGCTGCCCGCCTCTATGTTGCTCGGCGCCCTGTTGCTGGTGCTGGCCGATACCCTGGGCCGTACGCTGATCGCCCCGAGCGAGATTCCCGCTGGCATTCTGACCGCCGTCATCGGCGCGCCTTATTTCCTCTGGCTGCTGGCACGTTTCAAAGGTTGACCCATGAGCATTCTTCAGGCGCAGCACCTGCACATCGGCTACGGCGCAACGCGCATCGTGCAGGATCTTTCCTTCAGCCCGCCAGCTGGCGAGGTCACGGCCCTGATCGGCCCCAACGGGTGCGGCAAGTCCACCTTGCTCAAGGCTTTCGCGCGGATTCTCACGCCCCAGGCAGGCAGTCTGACACTGGACGGCCGGGATTACGCTGGCCTGTCAGCGCGGGAGCTGGCGTGCAAAGTGGCGTTCTTGCCTCAGGTCTTGCCGATTCCCGAGGGAGTCAGCGTTCGCCAGTTGGTCGCCTACGGCCGTAGTCCGCACAACAGCCTCTGGGGTCGCCTCAGCGGCGCCGACCGGACGCATGTCGACCAGGCCTTGCAGCGCATGGAACTGGAGACTCTGGCCGAGCGCCCGCTCGCCGATCTGTCCGGGGGCCAGCGGCAGCGGGCCTGGCTGGCGATGATCCTGGCTCAGGATGCGTCCATCGTTCTGCTGGACGAACCGACGACTTATCTCGATATCAGTCATCAAGTGGAGCTGCTGGACCTGATGCGCCAGCTCAGCGCCGAGGGCAAGACCGTCGTCACTGTGTTGCATGACATCAATCAGGCTTGCCGCTATGCCGATCACCTGGCCGTCATGCACGCCGGGCGGCTGGTGGCCAGCGGTGCGCCGGGAGATGTGCTGGACGCCGAACTGGTCTGCAAGGTGTTCGATGTGCAGGTACAGATCCTGCGCGAGCCGGTGGCCGGCACGCCGATGTGCATCGTCGAACGCAGCACTCGCTGCTCCGGTTGACAGCGCCGGTCAGGTTTTACCCTGCGGTCGGGCGCGCGTCTGTACAATGCCGGCGTTTTGCACCTGATGAGAAAAGCACACATGTACGACTGGTTGAACGCCCTGCCGAAGGCTGAATTGCACCTGCATCTCGAAGGCTCATTGGAGCCCGAGCTGCTTTTCGCCCTGGCCGAGCGCAACAGTGTGGCCCTGCCCTGGGCCGATGTCGAAACCCTGCGCAAGGCGTACGCCTTCAACAACCTCCAGGAGTTTCTGGATCTCTACTACCGCGGCGCCGACGTACTGCGCACCGAGCAGGATTTCTACGACCTGACCTGGGCGTACCTGCAACGCTGCAAAGAACAGAACGTCATTCACACCGAGCCGTTCTTCGATCCGCAGACGCACACCGACCGGGGCGTTCCGTTCGAAGTGGTGCTGGCCGGTATCGCCGCCGCGCTGAAAGACGGACAGTCAAAGCTGGGCATCACCAGCGGCCTGATCCTCAGCTTTCTGCGTCACCTGAGCGAAGAAGAAGCCCAGAAGACGCTGGACCAGGCCTTGCCGTTTCGCGATGCTTTCGTGGCGGTCGGTCTGGACAGCTCCGAAAAGGGCCATCCGCCGAGCAAGTTCAAGCGTGTTTTCGACCGTGCACGCGGCGAAGGCTTTTTGACCGTGGCGCATGCCGGTGAAGAAGGCCCGCCCGAATACATCTGGGAAGCTCTGGATCTGTTGAAAATCCAGCGTATCGATCATGGCGTGCGCGCCATCGAAGACGAGCGCCTGATGCAGCGGATCATTGACGAGCAGATCCCGCTGACCGTCTGCCCGCTGTCGAATACCAAGCTGTGCGTGTTCGATCACATGTCGCAGCACAACATCCTCGACATGCTTGAACGGGGTGTGAAAGTCACGGTGAACTCGGATGACCCGGCCTACTTCGGCGGCTACGTCACCGAAAACTTCCATGCGCTCTACACCCACCTGGGCATGACCCAGGATCAGGCGCAACGTCTGGCTCAGAACAGCCTGGATGCGCGACTGGTCAAGCCGTGAATCCGGGGCGCTGACCGACCCTGCGGCTGCCTGCGCATCGCCAGCAAGCTGGCTCCTACGACAACCTCCGTGGGAGCCAGCTTGCTGGCGATGCAGACGCCGCAACTCATCAGGCCGCCGCCGCGATCTTGCTGATTTCCCGCTGTCCGCTGGACGACACCTGCAGGGTGTTGGATTCTTCAGTCGCGCGCAGCCAGCCCATCTGGATGAAGAGCTGCAACAGACCCGCGCCCAGCGCGCCACCCAGATGCGGGCTGCGTTCACTCCATTCGGGGCAAGTACAGACTGTTTCGCGCTTGCGTTGCGCCAGAGCCGGTACATAGATACCGCGCTCGGCGAACTTGATCATGCCCTTGCTGGTGACTTCGATGCGCTGCTCCTGCTGTTCGATCCAGCCGGCACCCAGGAGGCGCTGGTACAACTCGGCCGCCATCTCGCCGCCCAGATGATCCGCGCAGACCCGCGCACGACGCAGCGGCAACGGCGGCATGGGCTGGGCAACGCTGCGGCTGATCTGGTCGGCGCTTGCCAGTGAGGCGCTCGCCAGGGCTTCCACCGCCGCACCCACTTCCGGGGCCGCGAGACGAAAGAAGCGCTTGCGGCCTCGTGCCTCCTGCTTCAACAGACCGCCGCTGGCCAGCCGTGCCAGATGCGCGCCCGCGGAGGACGTCGAAAGCCCCGCCAGCAGGGCCAACTCATCACCAGAGCGGGATGTACCGTCCATCAGAGCCCATAGCATTGCGCTGCGCTTGGGATCCGCCAGCAACGCCGCGATCTGGCTGATGCAAGGTGCATATTCCATGTGTTCACTCCCTGTTGGTACACAACTGGCGCCTTGCCTCACCGGATGGACGCATCATGCTCCGGCAAGTTGCTGTGGATTCGACCCAAAACGCCAAGTACAAATCTTACGCGCTGCCACTTGATCCCGTAATAGCCTTTTGGCACGCTCCGGCAGAAGACATCTATCTGCAACCGGCCAGACAGGATTCAACGGCATGGCGCCTGCATTGTCCGGACCTCGGCCTCCAAGCCTTCTGGTCCGGGCCTTACAGCACTTCCTGCGGGCGTTTGCCCGGCCTGTGGAAGTTTGCCTGAAAGGACGCCAGCTTGAACTTTCTGTTCACCTGCTTCAATAAGCCTGACAGTCAGCCATATGATTTGGCCAAATAACAACGGCCGCTACATGCACTTTCCGAAACATCCGTAAGCGAATTCCCTGCGAAAAGAAATAATCAAACACATTAAACGCGATCAACTAAAGCATGTTGTTCGCAGCGCTGGCGGAGCATGTCCAGCAGCAGGTTCACCGGCTTGCTCAGCTGAGCCCGATGGGCGCATAGCAGATTCAGGGGCGCGAGTTCGCCCTGAAGTTCGGGCAGCAGCACTTTCAGGCGTCCGGCGCGAACGTCCGCGGCCACGTCCAGCGCCGACTTGTAAGCGATGCCCTCGCCCGCCACCGCCCAGCGCCGCACGACATCGGCGTCATCGCTGAAACGGTTGCCACTGACGGTCAGCCCGACTTCGCGGCGACCATCGCTGAACGTCCAGTGGTCGTGAACGCGATGGCCGAGCATGTACAACAGGCAGTTGTGCTGCGCCAACTGTTCGACCTGCATGGGTTCGCCATGCCGCCCCAGGTAAGCCGGCGCTGCGCAGAGCACCCGGCGGTTGGCCGGCGCGACCGGCAACGCGACCAGACTGGAATCCTCCGGTTCGCCATAACGCAACGCCACGTCGACCGGCTGGCGGAACAGGTCGGCGATCCGATCACCCAGCAACAGGCGAACGCTGAGCCCGGGGTGGCGAAGCTGAAACTCATCCAGCCAGGGCAGCAGCACATTGCGGCCCAGGTCCGAGGGTGCCGACAGCTGCAGGATCCCTTCGCAGCGGTCCTGGCTGCTTGCCAACAGACGGCGGCCTTCCTCCAGGCTGGCGAGCGCGGCGCGGGCATATTCGAGGAAACCCTCTCCTTCGGCGGTCAGGCGCAGGCTGCGGGTCGAGCGCGCCAGCAGGCGAGCGCCGAGCTGTTGCTCGATGCGCTTGAGCGCCGCGCTGGCAACCGCGGCGGACAGGTCCATTACCCGCGCCGCGGCAGACAGGCTGCCCAGATCGGCCGCACGCACGAACAGCTGGAGGTCATCGAAGCGCACCATGATGCGACACCCTGATTATCAACATAAGATTGAAAGAGAGTGCTCTTTTAGCGGGTTTTATCTGACATTGAAATGAATAATCATCTGTCCATCCATTTCCCTCGAAGGATTGCCAGATGAAAGCCATTGCCTACTACCAATCGTTGCCCATCACCGATACCCGTTCGCTTAAGGACATCGAACTGCCCGAGCCTGTTGCCGGTCCCCGCGACCTGCTGGTCGAAGTCAAAGCCATTTCGGTCAACCCGGTCGACACCAAGGTGCGGCAGAACGTCCAGCCTGAAGACGGCGCGGCGAAAGTGCTGGGCTGGGACGTGGCGGGCGTGGTCAAGGCGGTGGGCAGCGACGTCACGCTGTTCCAGCCCGGTGACAAGGTGTTCTATGCAGGCTCGCTGATTCGTCCCGGCGCCAACAGCGAGTTGCATGTGGTGGATGAGCGCATCGTCGGCCATATGCCCAAGTCGCTGAGCTTCGCCCACGCAGCCGCGCTGCCGCTGACCGCGATCACCGCCTGGGAACTGCTGTTCGAGCGTCTGCGCATCGCCCAGGGCCAGACTGCAAATGAAGACAGCCTGCTGATCGTGGGCGCCGCAGGCGGTGTCGGCTCGATCCTGACCCAGCTGGCTCGCCAGCTGACCTCGCTGAAAGTCATCGGCACCGCGTCCCGCCCGGAAACCGAGCGCTGGGTGCGTGATCTGGGCGCGCATGAGGTGCTGGACCACAGCAAGCCGCTGAGCGAAGAACTCAAGCGCGTCGGACTGAACGACGTCACCCACGTCGCCAGCCTGACTCAGACCGAGCAGCATCTGGATCAATTAGTGGAGGCGCTCAGGCCGCAAGGCCAACTGGCGCTGATCGACGATCCCAAGACCCTGGATGTGACCAAGCTCAAGCGCAAGAGCCTGTCGCTGCACTGGGAGTTCATGTACACCCGCTCGATGTTCGAGACGGCTGACATGATCGAGCAGCACAACCTGCTCAACCGGGTCGCCGAGCTGATCGATGCGGGCACGCTGAAAACCACGTTCGGCGAGCATTTCGGCACCATCAACGCCGAGAACCTGCGTCGCGCCCATGAGCTGCTGGAAAGCGGCAAGGCCAAGGGCAAGATCGTTCTGGAAGGCTTCGACGCCTGACCGGCCCTGGCGGCACTGCAAGCCGTGCAGTGCCGCCATCGGTATCAGGCGCCTGCCTGAAGATCCCGCGCACGTTGCAGGCGTCGGGTGTAGACCATTGCGCTGACCGCCAGAATGCCGCACAGGCTGATGACCATGGTCATCGGCGTTGCGGTGCCGTCATGTAGCACGCCGACCAGACTCGCCGCGCCTGCCGCCACGCTGAACTGCAAGAAGCCCATCAAGGCCGAGGCGCTGCCCGCCCTGCGGCCCTGTCCGTTCATGGCACAGGCCGACGCATTGGGGATGATGCATCCCAGACTCGCCAGACAGACGAATAACGGTACCAGCAACGGCCAGAGCTGTTCAGTGCGCATCAGGCTAATGCCCAGCACCGTCACGCCGGCAGCCAGGTAAACCCAGACCGCGCGGGACAGCAGGAACGCCGGACCGAACTTGCGCAACAGCCGCGCGTTGACTTGCGCTACCAGAATGAAGCCCGCCGCGTTGGTGCCAAACAGCCAGCCATAGTGCTCAGCCGGCACGCCGTAGAGCTTGATGAACACGAAAGGCGAACCCGCGATGTAGGAAAACATCCCGGCCATCGCAATCCCGCCTGTCAGAGCATGGCCAATGAATACGCGATCCTGGAACAGACCGGCATACAGCCGCAAGGCGCCACTGAGCGGTTGACGCGGATGCTCCGCTGGCATGCTTTCGGGCAGGCCCAGCGCCACGGCGAACAGACAGGCCGCGCTGAACACCGTCAGACACAGGAAGATCGCCTGCCAGCCAGCAGTGTTGACCAGCGCACCGCCCAGCATCGGCGCGAGGATCGGCGCCAGACCCATCACGAGCATCAGCTGGGAGAAAACCTTGGCCGACTCGACTGCGTTGCATTTGTCGCTGACGATGGCCCGCGCCAGTACCATGCCCGCACATCCGCCCAGGGCTTGCACGAAGCGGGCGCCGATCAGCCATTCGAGATTGGGGGCAAATGCGCACGCCAGCGAAGCCAGGGTAAACAGACTGACGCCCACCAGCAGCGGAATTCGCCGTCCGAAGCGGTCGGCCACCGGGCCATAGGCGAGCTGGCCAAGAGACAGGCCCAGAAAATAGGCCGCCAGGGTCAGCTGGATGTGTTTTTCATCCGTCCTGAAATAAGTCGCCATTGCCGGAAAGCCCGGCAGATAGAAATCGATGGCCAGAGGGCCGAAGGCGCTGAGCGCGCCAAGGATAAGGATTGTTCGCAGATTCATCAGACATCCGTCAGCAAGCAGGGCAGCGAGCAAGTTTACCCGCTGGACCCGCCCGGGAACGACGTTCGAACATATTTAATTCAAGATTTTTCAGCGAGCACAGGCTCACGCAATGCTGGCTTGATAACCTTCTTCACCGATCAATTCGATGATTCTCTGCGCCGACAACGAGCTGTCGACCTGCACACGGGCAGCGCTCAGGTCCACATTCACATCCGCTGCGGGGTCGTCGTTGCGGATCGCATCGGTGACCGCACGAACGCAATGCCCACAGGTCATGCCTTGTACTCGAAACTGCTGCATGGAGTGTTCCTCTTGCGTGGATAGTAATCGGCATCATCAACCTTGCCCTCATGGCAAGGTCAAGTTTTCGCGGCGCCTGCCGGGCTGGCGCTCAGGGTGACAGTAAGCCAAGCTTCGTCATTGACGTATTCGACAGGAGTATCAGCGATGCGCTGGTCAGCTTTCAGCCTATTCGGCATTCTCGCTCTATTCGCGGCCTCCCCCGGCGTTCAGGCGGATCAGGACTACGGCATCCTGATCATCTCGCGCGAACGCCTCGAAGTGGCGACCTCCTGCGAGATCGGCGTTTATATTCAGGACCAGTTGGCAGGGCGACTGTTCCAGGAAGATTCGGTGTCCTTCAATCTTCCGCCCGGCGAAGTCTCGGTGCGCCTGCGTCGTCTGCCGGGCAATGTCGTCGGCTGCGAACCGGGCATGGAAGCGCAGAGCAGCACGCGGATCCAGCTGCGCGCCGGGGATATTCTCAAATACCGCATCGCCACCGATCTCAACGGCATGTACCTCAAGAAAGCCAGCCTCAACTATTGATTCGCCCTTGACCTTGCCCATGTGGCAAGGTTGATCCTTGTCGACATCCAGTCTTTCAAGGAGCGAATCGATGCGAGAGCCAATCGCGTTCGACCTGCCCATCAGCGGCATGACGTGCGCCAGTTGCGCGGGGCGGGTCGAGCGTGCGCTTGCCCGAGTGCCGGGCGTCAGCAATGTGACCGTAAACCTGGCCAATGAGCGCGCCCACGTCCTGGCCGAACCGCAGACTGACCCCGACACGCTGATCGCCGCCGTGGGCAAGGCCGGTTATGGCGCGACGCTGCTCCAGAGCGAACAGGTCGATACTGAACGCAAACTCGACGATCTGCGCCGCGAACGCTGGGCGCTCTGGTCGGCGCTGGTCCTCGCGGCACCCTTGATCCTGCCCATGCTCGTGAGCCCTTTGGGCATTCACTGGATGCTGCCGGCCTGGCTTCAGTTCGCGCTGGCGACCCCCGTTCAGTTTCTGCTCGGCGCGCGCTTTTATCTCGCCTCCTGGAAGGCCATCAAGGCCGGCGCCGGCAATATGGATCTGCTGGTAGCCATTGGCACCAGCGCCGGCTATGGCCTGAGTGTCTATCTGTGGCTGACAGCCATTCCCGACCACGCCCCACATCTGTACTTCGAAGCATCCGCCGTGGTCATTGCCCTGGTGCTACTGGGCAAACATCTGGAAAGCCGGGCCAAACGCCAGACGGCCAGCGCCATCCGGGCGCTCGAAGCCTTGCGCCCCGAACGGGCCGTGCGGGTCATTGATGGGCAGGAACAGGAGGTCGCCATCTGTGAGCTGCGCCTCGACGATCAGGTGCTGATCAAGCCGGGCGAGCGCTTTCCGGTGGATGGTCTGGTCCTAGAGGGCCGCAGCCACGCGGACGAAGCCCTGATCACTGGCGAGAGCCTCCCGGTGCTCAAGCAGGCCGGCGACAAGGTAACGGGCGGCGCGATCAACGGCGAGGGTCGTTTGTTGGTGCGGACAACTGCGCTGGGCGCCGAGAGCGTGCTGGCTCGAATCATTCGTCTGGTAGAAGACGCGCAAGCCGGCAAAGCGCCTATTCAGAAGCTGGTGGACAAGGTCAGCCAGGTGTTCGTGCCGGTGGTGCTGATCATCGCCATGGTCACGCTGGCCGGCTGGCTGCTGGCCGGTGCGTCCTGGGAAGCCGCGATCATCAATGCCGTCGCCGTGCTGGTCATTGCCTGCCCGTGCGCGCTCGGGCTGGCGACCCCCGCTGCGATCATGGCCGGAACCGGTGTCGCGGCGCGTTTCGGCATTCTGATCAAGGATGCCGAAGCGCTGGAGCGTGCCCATGCGGTCAATGCGGTGGTGTTCGACAAGACCGGCACGCTCACCAACGGCACGCCACGCATTACCCACATGACAGCGGTTCGGGGTAACGAAGAACAACTATTGCAGCGGGCCGGCGCCCTACAGCGCGGCAGCGAGCACCCCCTCGCCGGCGCCGTGCTTGACGTCTGCCGCGAATGGAAGCTGCCACTGGAGACTGCCGACGAGAGCAGCGTGCTCAGCGGACGCGGGGTGACCGGCACCGTGCAGGGCCGACGTCTGGCGTTGGGTAATCGCAGATTGCTGGAGGACCACGGCCTGACCATGGGCGAACTGGCCGAGTCCGCCCAGGCCTGGGAAACCGAGGGCCGCACGCTGTCCTGGCTGATCGAACTGGCACCGGAGCCCGGCGTGATCGGTGTGTTCGCATTCGGCGATACCCTGAAACCGGAAGCCGGACAGGCCCTGCGCAGCCTGAAAGACCGGGGCATCGCCTGCTCGCTGCTCACTGGCGACAATCAGGGCAGTGCCTGGGCGGTGGCGCGCGAGCTGGGGATCGACGAGGTAGAAGCCGAAGTCTTGCCGGCAGACAAGGCCGCGGCCGTTGCACGCCTGAAAGGGTCCCGAACGGTTGCGATGGTCGGCGACGGGATCAACGATGCCCCGGCCCTGGCCGCGGCCGATGTCGGCATCGCCATGGGCGGCGGCACCGACGTCGCCATGCAGGCAGCCGGCATCACCCTGATGCGTGGCGACCCGCGCCTGGTACCGGCGGCGCTGGAGATCAGCCGCAGGACCTACGCCAAGATCCGTCAGAATCTGTTCTGGGCCTTCATCTACAACCTGATCGGCATTCCGCTGGCCGCCTTTGGCTACCTGAATCCGGTACTGGCGGGGGCGGCCATGGCCTTGTCGAGCGTCAGCGTGGTGAGCAACGCGCTGTTGCTCAAGACCTGGAAACCCTCAAACACGGAGAGTGCGTCATGAACATCGGGCAGGCGGCGAAGAGCAGCGGCTTGAGCGCCAAGATGATCCGCTATTACGAGTCGATCGGCCTGCTTGCCGCCGCCCATCGCAGCGAGAGCGGCTATCGGCAGTACAGTCCTCAGGATCTGCACACGCTGGCCTTCATCAAGCGCTCGAGGGATCTTGGGTTTTCACTGGAAGAAGTGGGCAAGCTGCTGACGCTCTGGCAGGACCGGCAACGCGCCAGCGCCGACGTCAAGGCGCTGGCCCGCGAGCACATCGTCGAATTGAATCGCAAGATCGAAGAACTGGCCGGACTGCGCAACACCCTGCAGGAACTGGTCAGCCATTGCCACGGCGATGACCGCCCCGACTGCCCGATCCTCAAGGACCTGGCCTCGGGCGGGGGGTGTTGCTGATAAGCGTAACGTACTGTGGGATCTGTAGGAGCCAGCTTGCTGGCGATGAAAACAACGCGGGGGATCTGATTTTCCGCAGCGTCCCTATCGCCAGCAAGCTGGCTCCTACAGCCGCAGGCAACGCGGTGGGTCAGTCAGTCCGCGTAACGCCGGTCGCGACCAAGGTCCCTCCCACAGCAGCGCACATGCGTCGGGGCTTCACTGCATCCACGGCGGTGTCGGTTCTTCGGCGGGTTTGCCGGGGGGCGCGTCGGCAGCCGAACGGGCGGCCTGGCGGCGGGCTTCGTCGAGACGCGCGGCTTCGATTTCACGCAGAACCCCGCCCACGTCGGCCTGCTGGTCGGTGTCCTTGAACTGGCCGGTCAGCACTGTGCTCGGCGACAAGGTGCCCGCCTGGTAATACGCCCACATTTCCTTCGCGTAGCGAGTGGCCTTGAGTTCCGGCGCGAAGCGCCCGAAATAGGCGGCCATGTTGCCCACGTCCCGCTCCAGCATGCTGAACGCATGGTTGTTGCCCGCCGCATCCACGGCCTGCGGCAAGTCGATGATGACCGGCCCGCTCGGCCCGAGCAGAACGTTGAACTCCGACAGGTCGCCATGCACCAGACCGGCGCACAGCATCAGCACGATCTGCTCGATCAGAAAGGCGTGATACTCGCGCGCCTGATCCGGCTCCAGCACCACATCGTTCAGCCGAGGCGCGGCATCGCCGTATTCATCCGCCACCAGCTCCATGAGCAGCACGCCGTCGAGAAAATCGTAAGGCTTGGGAACCCGCACGCCCGCGCTCGCGAGGCGGAACAGCGCGGCCACTTCGGCGTTCTGCCAGGCGTCTTCGGTTTCCTTGCGGCCGAACTTGGAACCCTTGGCCATCGCCCGCGCCTGACGGCTGTTACGTACTTTGCGACCTTCCTGATACTCGGCCGCCTGACGGAAACTGCGCTTGTTCGCCTCCTTGTAAACCTTGGCGCACCGCAGCTCTTTGCCGCAACGCACTACATAAACAGCTGCCTCTTTACCACTCATGAGTGGGCGCAGCACCTCGTCGACCAGACCGTCTTCGATCAGGGGTTCAATGCGTTTAGGAGTTTTCATCAGCTTTTATTGTGGGTCCTTTGTAACCAGATACGGTGTGCCGATTCGCGATTCCTGCCGTTATACGGCAATACACCGCCAGCGAGTAGGGGTAAGACCGGTCGAGGTTTGAGCTTTATATGTCAAGAAGCGTGAACTCAGCAGGATCGAAGCACCTTTCGTGCCGCGCCGACTTCATTTGAACAGATCCCCCGGCGTGTAGCCGAACAACCCCTTGAAAGCGGCGATAAATGCCGAGGTCGAGTCGTAACCGCAGGCCAGCGCGGTGTTGGTCACGCTGTCACCTTCCTCCAGCGCACTGAGCGAGGACAACAGCCGCGCCCGCTGACGCCAGCCGCGAAAACTCAGACCTGTCTCGCGCTGAAACATCCGCATCAGGGTTTTCTCGGACGTCCCCATGCGAGTGGCCCAGTCCTGCAAGGTGACGGCCTGGCTGGGATCGCCGATCAATTCATTGCACAGCGCGAGCAGCCTCGAATGCCGTGGGAGCGGCAGGGAAAATCCGACTTCAGGAAGCTGCGCGAGCTGATCCAGCAGGACCTGGACCAGCCGCGCTTCGCGGCTGTCGGTTTCTGGATAGGCCGCCGGCAACAGGCAGAAACTCTTGATGAGTTCTCTCGCCAGAGGGGTGACTTCCAGCACCCGACAGCGATCCGGCGCCCAGGTGGAATCCTGAGTGCGTACGTACAGGCTGCGCATCTCGGCGCGCATCGATGTCACGACTTCGTGCTCCAGCCCGGCCGGAATCCAGACGCCCCACTGCGGTGGCGCGAAGAAACTGCCTTCTGCGGTATGCACACCCAGCACCCCGCTGATTGCGTAGGAAAATTGCACCCATTCATGCCGGTGCACCGGCGTCCAGGATCCGGCGCGCAGGCTTTCGGCTCGGGCGTAGAGCGGTCGGGGCAAGTCGGAAAGGGTTGGAATCTGACGTTGCGCTGCGGGGTCGTGTACGAGAATCTGTCCGTTATTCGGCATGTTATGGCCTTGTGTCGCAAGACGGCTGTGGAGCAACAGGGTAGCCTGCCGGCATTCATCCTGACAAAAGTATCTCCGGGCCACTCATGCAAGCATTCAAACATCTCAAGCGGGTCGTGACCGACTGGTTCCTGTGCGGAATGGTCCTGGCGACCGTCCTGGCTTATTTTTTCCCCTCGTTCGGCGCAGACGGCGGCGGCATGCACGCCGAAGTGGTGATCAACGTCGGCGTGTTCGTGGTGTTCTTCCTGCACGGGGTGAACCTGTCCAGCGAACAGGTCGTCAAGGGTCTGAAGAACTGGCGTCTGCACCTGATGATCCAGGCCTTCACTTTTGTAGTGTTCCCGGTGATCTGGCTGATCTGCGACCTGCTGCTGGGCTCCCATGCGCCAGCGCTGTTGATGCTGGGCTTCTTCTACCTGTGCGCGCTGCCTTCGACGATTTCCTCGTCCGTGGCATTGACCGGCAGTGCCGGCGGCAACGTCCCGGCGGCCATTCTCAATGCCAGCCTGTCCAGCGTGCTGGGTATTTTCATCACTCCATGGCTGGTCAGCCTGGTGGTCGGCACTGGTGCCGGCGGTATCGACCTGGGTTCGACCCTCCTCAAGCTGTGCGGCATCCTGCTGCTGCCGCTGGTGCTCGGCCAGTTGATGCGCCCTTTGCTGGGCAAGTTTTTCGCGCGTCACAAGAAATACACCAACCTCATCGACAAGGTGGTCATCCTGCTGCTGGTCTACGCGGCCTTCTGCAACTCGATGCTGTCCGGCATCTGGCAGAACCAGGGCAGCGGCGTACTGATTGCCGCGTTCGTCGGCACGGCGGTGTTGCTGGCCGTGATCCTGTTCATGACGACCCGAACCGCTCGCCTGCTCAAGTTCGACCACGGCGACAAGGTGGCCGCGGTGTTCTGCGCCACCAAGAAATCCCTCGCGGCCGGTGCGCCGATGGCGGCACTGATCTTCGGCGCCAATCCCGGCCTGGGCATGATTCTGTTGCCGATCATGATCTACCACCCGATGCAGTTGATCGTGTGTTCGATCATCGCGGAAAACTACGCCAATCGTCACAAGCAACAGCTCTCTGAAGCCGCGCTGGAGGACGCGCGGGCCGCTTGAGCCCGCGTTACATCAGCCCGTCTTCGTCGAGGGTGACTCGCGCATAGAAAATCACCGCTACGGTGGGAATCAACGCCGAGTAACCTGGCCGCAGCGCCGTGCCGAATCGGGTCAACAAATGCTGCACGGGCGCTTGCCTGATGGCGCCCAGCAGACTTTTCAGCGTTCCGGGCGTGTGACCGGTCGTCACCATCGCGGTCGACGTGGATTCGGCGAGCAATTCGCCTGCCTCCGTGTCGCCTTCGCCGGATTTGAACATCGCCGTCACGGTCAGGCGCTCCGCCAGCGCATCGATATGCGCGGCATAGACCTCCCAGGGCATCGCCCGAACGCTGGCCCGGGGCATTTCCACCAGCGGGTGACCCGCCGGAAATGCATGGCGGAAGAACGCGCTCAGCAACAGCTCTTCCACTTCCACCACAGTCGCGCAGTGATGCAGCTCATCGCCCAGGTCGTACTGCCGGGCAAGCATGCCCAGCACACGGGTATAGGCAATCCCCCGCCGTCGCGCGGCGTTGACCAGACAATGCCCGGCCACCAGCTGGAATTCGCGCACGAAGGCATAGGTCAGGTCGGTTTCACTGTCTCTGAGACGCGTCCAGCGGCTGCTGCGCAAATGCTTGATCGCCGCATCCAGCAGATACGGCGGCGAGCGCGTCAGCACAGCGTGAAGGTAGGTGTCCTGCAGCACAGGGTCCGAAGAGGTTACCAAGGTGACGGGACTGTCCGCCTCCGGCTCGTCGCAGCCACTGAAACCGGTGGCGACCAGCACCTCCTGTAGCCGTTTCCAGTAATGATGGTGCCGATATCCTTTCATGCAGACGTTTTCGAAGTGCTCGACCGGTCCGCGTCCCAGGCTTCGTTCGCCAAGATTGAGGAGCAGCACATGATCGTCGGAGGACCAGGCATTGATCAGTCGCCCGGTGATACGCTGGCCGAGCATCGCAGCTTCATCGGCCTCGACCCGCACGGCCGCCGCCATGAGCAAGACGTCTTCGATCAGCAGCCCATGTTCGAGCGGCCCCTCGAGCCCCTTGAGCGCGCTGATCAGCAAGCGTCCGCCCAGCGAATGGCCGATCAGGTTGACCCGTTTCACGTCCGGATGATGCTCGTGCAGATACTGATCGAGCTGATCCAGCAGCACGCGGCCCATGGCTTCGGCGCGATTGCGGATGCGCGCGAAATGATAAGCCCGGTCGCCCGCCAGCGCGGCGGCACCGGCCAGCGGGTGAAAACGGGCGGCGGCCATCAGCAGGCTGCGGGACTTGTTGTCCATCTGAGCGAAGTGGCTCGACGGCCAGAACGCCAGGATGTTCACACGCTGTCGCAGGCTGGCCGGAATGCTGTTGGCAAGCATGCGCCGGTCGTCCAGGTCGTGCCCGGCCGAATAACCATGAATGAAGACATTGGCGACGCTGCCCGATGTCTTGGGCAGGGTCAGAAACTTGAAATGATTGTCCACGCTGTCCTGTCTCGCCGCGTCCAGGCGACGGGTCATTGCCTGGCGATGTAACGTTTGGCGACCAGCCCGATCAAGCGCAGGCACAGCATGACGCCTGTAATCGCGATCACGATCTTGGCGACGAACAGGAAGTACCCCTCGATTTCTTCCGACACCAGCCCCAGCAGCAGCCCCATGCCGGCGATCAACAGGCCGATCAGTACCAGGCCGATATAAGGCCTGAGCCAACGGCTTCTGGCTCCTTTGTCGACCAGATACAACAAGGCGCCCAGCAGAATCAGAATCACTGCCGCGCCGATGATCAGCCCCATGTCTCACCTGCATGCCAAACGAATGAATGCGGAGCTTCGAAGCTCCGCGGCCTTTCGATTATGCCTGCTCGCGGCGCGCCTTTGCTATCCGCTCAGCGCTCCAGGATCGCCGTTACGCCCTGTCCGCCAGCGGCGCAGATGGAAATGAGACCGCGTCCTTGTCCGGCCGCGTCCAGCAGCTTGGCAAGGTTGGCGACGATGCGGCCGCCGGTTGCCGCGAACGGGTGGCCGGCAGCCAGCGAACTGCCCTTGACGTTGATCCGGTCGCGCTCGATGGCGCCCAGTGGCGCGGCGAGTCCCAGCCGATCCCGGCAATAATCCGGGTCTTCCCAGGCCTTGAGGGTGCACAGGACCTGCGCGGCGAAGGCTTCGTGGATTTCGTAATAATCGAAATCCTGAAGACTCAGCCCGTTGCGCGCCAGCAGCCGGGGCACGGCATAGGCCGGCGCCATAAGCAGACCCTCTTCCCCGCGTAGGAAATCCACCGCCGCCGCTTCGCCGTCGCGCCAGTACGCGAGAATCGGCAGGCCGCGTGCCTTGGCCCAGTCCTCGCTCGCCAGCAGGACCACGGACGCGCCGTCGGTCAGGGGCGTGGAATTGCCGGCGGTGAGCGTGCCTTTGTCGCTGCGCTCGAACGCCGGTTTCAGGGCCGCGAGCTTCTCCAGCGAAAGATCCGGGCGCAGGTTGTTGTCGCGGGTCAGGCCCAGATAGGGGGTGATCAGGTCGGTGTGCCAGCCCTCGGCATAAGCCGCAGCCATCTTCCGATGGCTTTCCAGCGCCAGCTGATCCTGCTCCGCGCGTGGGATATGCCAATGCTGGGCCATCAATTCGCAGTGCTGCCCCATCGATAGGCCGGTGCGCGGCTCTCCGTTGCGTGGCAGCTCGGGTTTGAGATTGCCCGGCCGCAGTCGCAACAGCGCGCGAGCCTTGTCGGCCATGCTCTTGGTGCGATTGACCTGCAACAGGACATGGCGCAGCTCTTCATTGATGCCGATGGGCGCGTCCGACGTGGTATCCACACCACCCGCAATGCCGCAGTCGATCTGGCCCAGAGCGATCTTGTTGGCAATCAACAGTGCCGCCTCAAGCCCGGTGCCGCAGGCTTGCTGAATATCGTAGGCCGGCGTCTGCGCGCTGAGCCGCGAGCCGAGCACGCATTCCCGGGTCAGGTTGAAATCCCGCGAGTGCTTGAGCACCGCGCCCGCCGCCACTTCGCCCATGCGCAGGCCGTGCAGATTGAAACGCTCGATCAGGCCTTCGAGCGCCGCCGTCAGCATTTCCTGATTGCTGGCAGTGGCATAAGGTCCATTGGAGCGGGCAAACGGGATGCGGTTACCGCCGACGATGGCGACTCGTGTCATGGGACATTCCCTTTTCTCAAGCGGATGGATGAACAGCGTAGCCAGCCAAGAACAAACCTCGCTCCGGTGTGGTCCACTTGTTTGAACCTCGACCCGGGAGCCTGTTCCATGCCGTCTGATCGCTATATCGATTTCGCCAACTCCGACATGGGACGTCGCCTGGTGAAAGCCGTCGGGCTGCCGAGCCCGACGCGCCTGGAACGCTGGCAGGCCGGACGTCTGCGACCCGTCGAAGGCACTCTGCTGATCAGCGCCGGACCTCTGGCCGACCAGGTCAGGCTGTTTGCCCAGCGCTTGACCGATTCGCTCTATAGCTTCGGCAGCGAAATGCCCGGCGCAACCATCTGGGTCGCCAATCAGGGCCCGAAACTCAAGGCCGTCGTCTTCGACGCCAGTACGCTGCTGCGCACCGAGCAGCTCAAGCAATTGCGCGACTTCTTCCAGCCGCTGCTGCGCAGTCTGGAGCCCAGCGCGCACATTGTGATTCTCGGTCACGCGCCGGCCAACCTCGACGATCCGCTGGCCGCCAGCACGCAGCAGGCGATCGAAGGCTTCAGCCGTTCGCTGGCCAAGGAAATGCGCAACGGCGGCACCGTCCAGCTTCTGCAGGTGGACGCAGGTGCCGAAACTCAGCTCGAGGGCGCGTTGCGCTTTCTGCTGTCGCCGAAAAGCGCGTTCATTTCAGGGCAGGTCATTCGCCTGACGCCCTACCCCACCCATGTGCAGGACTGGACGCGCCCGCTGGCCGGGCAGAAAGCGCTAGTCACTGGCGCGGCGCGAGGCATCGGCGCGTCTATCGCAGAAACCCTGACCCGCGACGGTGCTGAAGTCATTCTGCTCGACGTGCCTCAGGCCGCGCAGGACCTCGAAGCCCTGGCCGCCCGGCTGGGCGGGCGGGCACTGACCCTGGACATCTGCGCCGAGGATGCCGCCAGCCAGTTGCGCGAGCAGGTGTCAGGAGGCATCGACATTCTGGTGCACAACGCCGGCATCACGCGGGACAAGACCCTGGCGAACATGCCCGAGGATTTCTGGGACACCGTGCTGGCGGTCAACCTCAACGCTCCACAGGTGCTCACCCAGGCGCTGCTGGATAACGGCACGCTCAACGACAACGCCAGGATCGTGCTGATGGCGTCGATCAGCGGGCTGGCCGGCAATCGCGGCCAGACCAACTACACCACCAGCAAGGCCGGCCTGATCGGTTTCGCCCGCGCGCTCGCGCCTGCGCTGCAATCGCGCGGCATGACGATCAATGCCGTGGCGCCAGGCTTCATCGAAACGCGGATGACCGCCGAGATGCCCTTCACCCTGCGCGAAGCAGGACGCCGCATGAGTTCGCTGGGCCAGGGCGGGCTGCCCCAGGACGTGGCGGAAGCCGTGGCATGGTTCAGCCAGCCCGGCAGCGGCGCGATTACCGGCCAGGTGCTGCGGGTGTGTGGACAAAGCGTGATCGGGGCCTGACCCCGGACGAGTGGAAGGAGACGGATGATGACTGCTCACTGGCGTTACCTGGACTCGCTACAACCCTTGTCGAACCTGTTCATCCAGGCGGCATTGCGGCGCAAGGTCACAGGCACCGACCTGCCTCAGACCGGGCTGCGCAGCTGGGTGTCGGTGGACACCGACAAGCTGGCGCAGTACCGTAGAATCTGCGGTTTCAAGGAGGCCAGTCTGCTGCCGCCGACCTTTCCCCATGTGCTGGCGTTTCCGCTCCAGATGCAGTTGATGACCGCCAAGGACTTCCCCTTTCCGTTGCTGGGCCTGATCCACATTGCCAACCGCATCCGCATTCACCGGCCACTGGGCGGCATCACCCAGCTTTATGTCGGGGTGCAGGCCACCGGTTTGCAGGCCCATGCCAAGGGCGCGACCTTCAGCCTCAATACGCAGGTCGAGGACGGGCTGGGGCTGCTCTGGGAAGAGGAAAGCACCATGCTGTGCAAGGGTGTGCAACTGGAAGGACCGGCGTTCGAAGCGTCGCATCCCGAAGCCTTGGCGGTCGACGAACTGACGCGCTGGGAAATCCCGGGCGATATCGGGCGCCAGTACGCCCGGGTGTCCGGCGATTACAATCCGATCCACTTGAGCGCGGCCAGCGCCCGGCTGTTCGGCTTCCCCAAGGCCATCGCCCATGGCATGTGGCTTAAAGCCCGCACGCTGGCGGCGCTGGACGATCATTTGCCGGCTTCCAACGTGGAAATCGCCGTCGACTTCCACAAACCGGTGCGCTTGCCGGCCCATGCGGTGCTGTCCGCCAGCGCCGCGGGTTCCCACGGCCAGTTGCGCGTCGAGGGCGAGCCGGACCTGCTGCACATGACCGGCCGCTGGTATCCGGCGGCGGAATGAGCCCGCAACGCTGGGGGTGAAAACCCGCTTGCCTGGCGTCTCGTTCCCCCTGAAGCTATGCCCCTTCAGGAGAGCAAGATGAACCTCGACGAATTGACCCGACGCCTGCATCGCATTCGCGATGAGAATGACTGGAAACAGTTTCACAGTCCCAAGAACCTTGCCATGGCAGCCAGCGTAGAGATGGCCGAACTGGTAGAAATCTTCCAGTGGCTGCGCGAGGACGAGTCCCGTGCGCTGTCGCCCGAGAAACTGGCCCATGCCGGCCAGGAAGTGGGCGACATCGTGCTTTATCTTCTGCTGTTGTGCAGCGAACTTGGACTGGATATGGAAGAGATCGTGCGCAGCAAGCTCGCGGACAGCGAACGGAGATTCGCCAAGTGAGCGACCGTCATTTCGATCAGCTGGCGACCCGCTTCGCGGAAAAAATCTACGGGGGCGCCAAGGGCGCGATCCGTCTTGCTGTGCTTCAGACCGACCTGGCCGAAGCCCTGCCCGACCGCCCGTTGCGGGTACTCGATATCGGCGCGGGGCTTGGACACATGTCGCTGTGGCTGGCGGAACAAGGCCATCAGGTAACGCTTGCCGAACCGGCGCAACCCATGCTCGACGGCGCCCGCCAGCGCTTCGCCGAGGCAGGCCGCGAGGCGACCTTCATGCTCGCGCCCTGGCAGGAACTGCCCGAACTGCTCGACCAGACCTACGATCTGGTGCTGTGTCACGCCGTGCTGGAATGGCTGGCCGAGCCGCATGCGATTCTGCCGGTACTGCGTCGCCTGACCGCCGACGACGGCTGGCTGTCCCTGGCGTTCTATAACCGCGACGCGCTGATTTATCGCAATCTGCTCAAGGGCCACTTTCGCAAGATGCGCAAGAACGATCTGGCCGGCGAGAAACAGAGCCTGACGCCCCAGCAGCCGCTCGATCCACGGGAACTGGCGACGCAACTTGAAGGATCGTGGCGGGTCGAAACCCAGAGCGGCGTACGGGTGTTCCACGATTACATGCCGGTCGAGTTTCAGGCTCGTGCCGAGCTGGATGCGCTGGTGGAGATGGAACTGGCCCATCGTCGCCACCCGGCTTTCGCCGGTCTGGGTCGTTACCTGCACTGGATCTGCCGTCCGGTCTGACACCTTGCGGAGAGCATCATGAAACGCTGCCTCGCCTTGCTCGCCTTCGTCTTCACCTTGAGCGCCTGCCAGAGCGACAACCCATACGTCGCCCAATCCAGACCGCTGCCAGCGGCCCCGGCGCAGGCCGCGAACACGCTGGACATGAGCGCCTATCCCGCTGCGCCGCGAGACTACGGCCGCTATCGCAGCTGGGCGTGGCTCAATGGCCAGTTACCTGCGGGCACGGCCTGGATGGATTCCGCGCAGGTCGCCGAGGCCGTGAGCAATGGCCTGGACCAGCGGGGCCTGCGCCCGGCGCGGGCCAACCAGCCGGCGGACGTCTACGTTCGCGCGGCGATGCGTCAGGAAACCCGTCTGCGTCAGGTGCGGGACTACGATGATTATTACGATCCCTATTACGGCAGCTCGCTGGGCTATGGCGGCTACGGGCGCCACGGCTACGGTTATGGCGGTTATGCCAGCGTCCCGATCGTGCGCACCTATCAAGTACAGGTCATGGTCGTCCAGATCGAGCTGATCGATGCGCGCAGCGGCCAGCCTGTATGGAGCGCCAGCGCCGATGCATCGAGCGGTGACAAGCAATCGGATCGCGGCAAGGCCCTGCGCCAGGCCGTGCAACAGGCTTTGAACGCGTACCCGCCTTCTTGATTCCTCCGGAGAACTGCCATGTTCCGTCATTTGCTCGTGTTATCACTCACCTTCCTGCTGGGGGCCTGCCAGAGCTATCACATCGACCGTGACTTCGATGCCCAGCGGGATTTCGCCGGCTACCGCAGCTGGAGCTGGAAGGAGCCGGCGGTGCAGTACCAGCCGGATGATCCACGCTTCAAGAGCGACCTGACCGAACAACGCATCCGCCAGGCCATCAATGAACAGCTCGACCAGCGCGGCCTGCGCCAGGCGCCGGCCGGTGCCGCAGGCGATCTGAAGGTCCAGGCCTGGCTGATCGTCGAAAACCGCCAGCAGATGGTCAGTTCCAATTATGGAGGGGGCTGGGGTCCCTGGGGTGGTTACGGGTATTGGGGCGCGCCAATGACCACCGAGACCCGCAATGTGGATTACAAGGTCTCGACCCTGCAGATCGACCTGTTCGACGCCAGGGACGGCAAGCTGGTCTGGCGTGGCAGCACCGAACGCGTGCTCGGCAGCAACCCCGACAACCCGGCCGAACGCGACAGCGTCATGCGCACCGTCGTGGCGAAGATTCTAGAGCAGTATCCGCCGCGCTGAGATTCCGTGGGAGCCAGCGGGCGGCGATCCGTCTTGCTGGCGATGCGGACAACGCGGTGTGACTGATGTACCGCGGCGTCCCTATCGCCAGCAAGCTGGCTCCTACAAGAAGGCCGGGTCTCTATCCGCCTACAGCCGGCACGCCTCCTGTCCGTGGGAGCCAGCTTGCTGGCGATGCAGGCGATGTGGTGTGTCAGTCACACCGCAATGGCTGTCGCGACCAAGGTCCCTCCCACAGAAGCCAACGGGTTAATGTGTTGCGGTGTCTCTATCGCCAGCGAGCTGGCTCCTGCTGGTCAGCTCCGATTGCACTTGATTGCGCCCTTCACGCTTGGCGCGGTAGAGCATGCTGTCGGCCTGGGAGGCGAGGCTCAGGCTGTCGTCATCGGGTCCCAGTGCGACGATGCCGGCGCTGAAGGTGCACAACAGGTCAACTGGCTGGGCGGGGTACTGGATTTCGGCGAACCGGTGACGAATCTCTTCGAGCACGTCGTGCGCGCGTTCGAGGGTGGTGTCCGGCATCACGATGGCGAATTCTTCGCCGCCGTAACGTCCGATGAAGTCGGTCTTGCGCAGGCGCTGGCGCAGGAACAGCGCCATGCTCTTGATCACCCGGTCCCCCATGGGGTGCCCGTGGCTGTCGTTGATCTTCTTGAAATGATCGATATCCAGCATGGCGAAGCACAGCGGCTTGCCCTGGCGACGCGCGCGGAAACTGCAGTCTTCGAGCAGTTGCAGAATGTGGGTGTGGTTATACAGACCGGTCAGGCTGTCACGAATCATGCGGGACTTGAGACTGCGAGCACGCGCCGCCCGATTGCGCACGGTCGTGATCAGGTGCCGTGGCTTGATCGGCTTGGTCAGGAAGTCATCACCGCCTTCGCTCATGGCGTCGAGCTGCTTGTCCTGATCGTCCTCGGCCGACAGATAGATGATCGGCACGCTGACATAACGGTCGTTATGGCGGATGACTTTCGCCAGTTCAGTGCCCGTGCAGCCGGGCATGTACATGTCGAGAATAATGAGGTCCGGCTGGAATTCCGCCAGTTCAGCCATGGTGCGGATTGGATCGAGCAAGGTCCGGGTCACGATGCCGGCCGCGTTGAGAACGCGTTCGGTATGGGTCGCCTGGGAGCGGGAGTCGTCGATGATCAGCACCTTGAACGGCTCGTATTGCGCCACGCAGGTCAACACTTCGATCTTTTCCAGCAGGCTCGACGCTTCCAGCGCACCGGTCAGAAATTCTTCGCCCCCGGCACGCACCGCCGCCAGCCGCATGGGGGTGTCGGCTTCGTGAAGGCTGAAGAACAGCAGCGGCAGTCTCTGGTCAAGCCCCTGCTGGATCTGTGCCGCGAGCGCCAGCCCCTGACCGGCGCCGGAAAAATCGACATCCATGATGATTGCCGCCGGATGGCGCTGTTGCATGGCCGCATGAAACTCCGCGACGTCTGTCAGCGACAGCGCCGACAAACCGAAGAACTCCAGTTGCTTTGCCAGCCGTTCGGCCCGCTCATGATCCTGAAGCACCACATAGACGGGTTTGCGCAGTGGCGGCAGGGAAATCTGCTCCAGCGTGTCGCCCTGCCGCAATCCGGTTCGCGACAGGCGTTGCATCACACCATTGAGTTCAGTGATGACAGAGCTGGTCAGGCGACCCTGATTGATTTCGATGCTGTCCAGCGCCTGGCTCAATTGCTCCGCCAGGGCGAAATGCTCAGGCTGCTCGAAACGCTCGGCAAAGCGCATCAGCTTGACTGTCGCCTCTTTCAGCTCGACCAGATCGCTCGCTGACCACTCGGATTTCTGCAGCCGTTGCCAGGCTTCCAGAATCTGGCGTGCCTGATGGATGACCCGTTGGGCAAAGTGCTGCTTGAGTCGATCGCGACTGGGGTCTACGGCTTGGGTCATGGGCGGGCTACTGAGGACGTGGCATAGCGAGGCAGCTAGTGGCTCTATGCTACCACCTCCCATCGTTTCCTGAGAGTGCCGTAAGTCATTTAATTGACAACCGTTCGATGGCGTTCGGCCCGCAAGCTCCCCGCAAAAACGCACATTGCGGTATGGTTGCTGTCGAACGCCACGTGAAGCATCCCACTCAAGACCGAAAGGACCTCTACCATGCTGGATTGGAAGAACCGCGCAGGCAGCGCGGGTGAGCGCACCGCTGACACTTCGTCGACCAGAAGACGCGGTTATCTGGGCAATCTTTTCTACAGTCGGGCATTGGGCGCCTTGATCCTGATCTACCTGCTGGTCACCCTGGTGATCGGCTGGTACTGGAGCAAGGAGCCGGCGCTGTTTCCGGTCCAGCAGAACGCGCAGGCGGCCGCCGAGCGCGAAGGCAAGCAGATCGTCATCGGCTACACCACGGTGGAAACCCTCAAGAGCGTGACCCGCACGCTGCTCGACAAGCGTGGCGGCTATCTGTCCAACGACCGCATGCCGCCCGGCCTGTGGCTAGACAACATACCCAGCTGGGAATACGGCGTGCTGGTCCAGCTGCGCGACCTGAGCCGCGCCTTGCGCAAGGATTTCGCCCGCTCCCAGTCGCAATCGGCCGAAGACGGTGATCTGGCGCGCGCTGAACCGCTGTTCAACTTCGACAACCGCAGCTGGGTGCTGCCTTCCAGCGAATCGCAGTACACCGAGGCCATCAACGCGCTGAGTCGCTATCAGGCCCGGCTGTCCGATCCTAACCAGAAAACCGCGCTGTTCTACGCCCGCGCCGACAACCTCAACAACTGGCTGGGCGACGTGGGCACGCGCCTGGGTTCGCTGTCGCAGCGTCTGTCGGCCAGCGTCGGCCGGGTCAAACTCAACAGCACGCTGAAAACCGAAGCGGTGGAATCGGTCAAGCCGGGCGAAGTCCCGCAGGTGGATGAAGAAATCGTCGAGACGCCATGGTTGCAGATCGACAACGTCTTCTACGAAGCACGCGGTCAGGCATGGGCCTTGTCGCATTTGCTGCGCGCCATTGAAGTCGACTTCGCTGATGTGCTGGCCAAGAAGAACGCGACGGTCAGCGTTCGCCAGATCATCCGTGAGCTGGAGGCGTCCCAGGAGCCGCTGTGGAGTCCGATGATCCTCAACGGCAGTGCCTTCGGCGTGTTCGCCAACCACTCGCTGGTAATGGCGAACTACATTTCCCGCGCCAACGCCGCGGTCATCGATCTTCGTCAGTTGCTGTCGCAAGGCTGATGGCTATCTCCCAGAACGAGGCCGCGCATCGCGCGGCTTCCGATGCCGAACGAATCGCCTGGGTCGACGAACAGGACCGGCTGCTCGGCTCGCTGCCCCGCGCCGAACTGCGCGAGCGCAATCTGATCGGGCGCGCCGCCTATATTCTGCTGTTCAACAGCGCGGGTGAACTGTGTGTGCATCGTCGCACCCTGAGCAAAGCCATCTACCCCGGCTATTGGGACGTGGCCGCCGGCGGAATGGTCCAGGCCGAGGAAAGCTACGAGGAATCGGCAACGCGTGAGCTGGAAGAAGAACTGGGCATCCGTGGCGTACCGCTGCGAACCCATCAACGGTTCTTCTTCGATGAGCCCGGCAACCGGGCCTGGTGCGCGGTGTTCTCCGCCGTGTCCGACGACCCGCTGTGTCTGCAGCCCGAAGAAGTCCTCGAAGCGCGATTTCTCCCCATCGAGGAAGTCTTGCGCCACGCTCTCGAAACCCCCTACTGCCCCGACTCTGTGGTGGCGTTGAACGGCTACCTGAAACAGGTCGCAAATGCTCAGTAAATTGCCGCATTCGGCCCCTTAGCAATTCCGGTTTTTGTCGTTAAACTGCGCGACCTTTTCAAACAGTAGCGCCGCCCCTGCCAGAGTGGGGCTTCGCAGTCGCGGTTCAGTATTGAGCCGGACTCTCATCAGTCCTCAACAAGAGGATTTCCCGTGGCCAAGAAAGCCGCTTCCTTCGCCGCATTGGGCGGCCTGGTGTTTTCCACCGATGCCGGGCGTCACTGCCCCGAATGCCGTCAGCCGGTCGATGCCTGCACCTGCAAGCAGACCAGGATTCCCGAAGGTGATGGTATCGCGCGCGTTCGCCGCGAGAGCAAGGGGCGTGGCGGCAAGACCGTCACCACCATTACCGGCGTGCCGCTCGCCGAAGACGACCTCAAGGACCTGGCCAAGGCGCTCAAGCAGCGTTGCGGCACCGGCGGAGCGCTCAAGGACGGCGTCATCGAGATCCAGGGCGACCACGTCGAGCTGTTGCTGGCCGAGCTGAGCAAAAAAGGTTTCAAGGCCAAAAAGTCCGGCGGTTGACGACCCGCCGTCGGCGACGGCGAACAAATTCGTCATTTCCACTCTCTACACTGCGTCCAGCCGAATTCGGGCTGGCGCTTCAAGACTTTCAGAAGGGGACCTCGATGTCCGCACGACGCACACGCAAAGATGACGGCAGCCAATGGACAGTGGCCGACAGCCGCAGCGTTTATGGTATCCGTCACTGGGGCGCCGGTTATTTCGCGATCAACGAAGCCGGCCGCGTTGAAGTCCGCCCCAACGGTCCGGACAGCTCGCCCATCGACCTCTTCGAGCAGGTCGAGCAACTGCGCAAGAGCGGCCTGTCGCTGCCGCTGCTGGTGCGCTTCCCCGATATCCTGCAAGACCGCGTACGCCAGTTGACCGGCGCGTTCGACAGCAACATCGCGCGCCAGGAATACCAGAACAAGTACACCGCGCTCTACCCGATCAAGGTCAACCAGCAGGAAGCGGTGGTGGAAAACATCATCGCCACCCAGAACGTTTCCATCGGCCTGGAAGCCGGCTCCAAGCCTGAGCTGATGGCGGTGCTGGCGCTGGCGCCCAAGGGTGGCACCATCGTCTGCAACGGTTACAAGGACCGCGAGTTCATCCGTCTGGCGCTGATGGGCCAGAAGCTGGGTCACAACGTTTTCATCGTGATCGAGAAGGAATCCGAAGTCGAACTGGTGATCGAAGAAGCTGCCGAACTCAAGGTGGCGCCTCAGGTCGGCCTGCGGGTGCGCCTGTCGTCGCTGGCGTCGAGCAAATGGGCCGACACCGGTGGCGAAAAATCCAAGTTCGGTCTGTCCGCCGCGCAGCTGCTGTCGGTGGTCGACCGTTTCCGCAAGGCCGGTCTGGACCAGGGCATTCGCCTGCTGCACTTCCACATGGGTTCGCAGATCGCCAACCTGGCCGACTACCAGCACGGCTTCAAGGAAGCGATCCGCTACTACGGCGAGCTGCGCAACCTGGACCTTCCGGTCGATCACATCGACGTCGGCGGCGGCCTGGGCGTCGACTATGACGGTACTCACTCGCGCAACGCCAGTTCGATCAACTACGACATGGACGATTACGCCGGTGTCGTGGTCGGCATGCTCAAGGAATTCTGCGACGCGCAGGGCCTGCCGCATCCGCACATTTTCTCCGAGAGCGGTCGCTCGCTGACCGCCCACCACGCCATGCTGGTGGTGCAGGTCACCGACGTCGAGAAGCACAACGACGAAGTGCCCGAAGTCACAGATAAGGAAAGCCTGCCCGAAACCTTGCAATGGATGGTGGACCTGCTCGGCCCGACCGATATCGAGATGGTCACCGAAACCTACTGGCGCGCCACGCACTACATGAGCGACATCGCCGCCCAGTATGCCGACGGCAAGATTTCCCTGGCGCAGAAGGCGTTGGGCGAGCAGTGCTACTTCGCGGTCTGCCGCCGGCTGCACAACTCGCTCAAGGCTCGCCAGCGCTCGCATCGCCAGGTGCTGGACGAACTCAACGACAAGCTGGCCGACAAATACATCTGCAACTTCTCGGTGTTCCAGAGCCTGCCGGATACCTGGGCGATCGGTCAGGTACTGCCGATCCTGCCACTGCATCGCCTCGACGAAGAGCCTTTGCGCCGTGCCGTGCTGCAGGATCTGACCTGCGACTCGGACGGCAAGATCAAGCAGTACGTCGACGAGCAGAGCATCGAAACCAGCCTGCCGGTACACGCGCTCAATCAAGGCGAAGACTACCTGCTGGGTATCTTCCTGGTCGGGGCCTATCAGGAAATTCTCGGTGACATGCACAACCTGTTCGGTGACACCGATTCGGTGAACATCTACCAGAACCAGGATGGCAGCGTGTACCACGCCGGTATCGAAACCCACGACACCATCGAAGACATGCTGCGCTATGTGCACTTGTCGCCCGAGGAACTGATGACCCATTACCGGGACAAGGTCGCCAGCGCGAAGATCACCCCGCGCGAGCGCACCTACTACCTGGACGCTCTGCGCCTGGGCCTGACCCGCTCGTCCTACCTGTCGTCCTGACGCGACCAAGGGCTATGGCCGTTCTCATGCCACACGTGGGAACGGTCATTAGCCTGTGTAGGCAACTTCCTTTTCGGTCGTTCAGCCTCTACCCCGCCCCTCTTCTCCGCCAGAATTCGCGACCGCATTCCCGGTAGAGAATCATCGCCATGTACGATCCCGCCAGCGTGCCGCTGTTTCGCCTGGAGGTCGCCCGCCTGCGCCGTCATTTCACTGTTCTGTGGCTGCGCGGTACCGAAACCATCAGTCAGCCGTACGTTTTCGAACTGGAAATCGTCAGCGAAGGGGGAGCCCTGGACCCGGCGGATCTGATGTATCGACCCGCGTTCATCAGCTTCAAGGGTAGCGATCAGGGTTTTCACGGCCATCTCCTCGCCATGACCCGCAGCCATTACGGAAAGGGGCCTGCGCGTTATCGCCTGCAAATCGGCCCGCGTCTGTCGTGGCTGGGCCTGCGCGGCGGCTGGAGAATATTCCAGCACTTGAGCGCCACGCAGATCGTCACCCGTGTGCTGCAAGAAAACGGGATGCGCGAAGGCACTTGGCGTTTCGAGAGCAAGACCCAGAGCCGCGAACGGGAATACTGCACGCAGTACCAGGAATCAGACTTGCAACTGATCCAGCGGCTGCTGTGCAAGGAGGGTCTGCACTATCACTTCCGCCACTCCCGGCGAGGTCATGTGCTGGTCATCGGCGAAGGGCTGCGCGGATTCGAACGCAGCTCCCTCGCACCCTGGCGGCAACTGCCGGAACAGGCCGGGGTCACGCGCTTCTGTGTCACCGGCACCGATCAGAACAGCCCGGGCGGACGGACCGGAGAACGGGCCGAAGGCGCAAGCACGCTTGGATTTGTGCGCTGCGGGCAATTGCTGCCGCTGGTCGATCATCCGGTCGCCGAATGGAATCACATGTGGCTGGTCACTCAGGTGACTCACAGCGCCGGCAATCCCGAAGATGGCGAACCTTACATCAACCGTTTCCGCGCCATCCCCTGGGAAGTGGGGTTCAGCGCCCCACCACCTCCGCCTCGGCCGCCGGCTCCCGATCTGCGAAGGGCCTGGGTGGTCGGACGCCAGGGCGAGGAAGTCGAGCGCGACCGCTATCGCAGGATTTGTGTGCGGTTCGACCAGGGCACCCTTGGAGGCGGACCGCTGCGTGATGAATGCTGGCTGTCGCTGGCGCCGGGTCTTGACCTGCCGATTCGCGCGGGCCTGCCGGTGGCCGTCGGCTTCTTGGGCGGCGATATCGATCGGCCCCTGATCGTGGCCGGATTTCAGGATTGCCAGGCCACACCGCATAAAGCAGCATCACGACCAGACCTTGTGCACATGCAACTCGACCCGCGAATCTGGCTGGGCGACACCCAAAGCCTAAGCCTGGAGGACGGACCGACGCTGCAACTGCAGCCCGGCAGCTGTTTGACAGTAGTCGCGGGCAACAGCGAGCTGAGGCTTGATACGAACGGTCTCACCCTGACCAGCCCGCACATCGGCTTTGGCAGTCAGCTGTACTGAGGACGAAGCCGAATCAGCGTGCGAACCAGCCGTCGGTCCGCGTCAGGCGCCAGGCGATGCCGCCCAGCGTCAGCCCGCGGATGAGTGTGAAGACCAGGAAGGTCAGCCATAGGGCGTGATTGCCCTGACTGCTGGCAAAGACGGCCATGGGCGCGATCAGCACGACATTGATCAGCATCGCATTGCGCATTTCACGCGCTCGTGTCGCGCCGATGAACAGACCGTCGAGCAGATAGCTCCAGACCGCCAGCAACGGCATGACCGCCAGGTACGGCAGATAGATATCCGCCGTTTCGCGAACCTCGGGGATGTCGGTCTGCAGGTTGATGAACAAGTGACCGGCGGTCATGAACGACACGGCAAAGACCAGGCTGGCGAGCAGCGACCAGCCGCCGGCGACCACCAGGGATCGACGCAGCGTGGCCCGATCCCGCGCGCCGATGGCGTGCCCGCACAGCGCTTCCACCGCGTGGGCCAGGCCGTCGAGCGCGTGGGAAGTCAGCAGCAGGCCGTTGAGCAGCAGCGCGTTGGCCGCGACCGTTGCGTCGCCCAGACGCGCGCCCTGTACGGTGATCAGGAACATGACCGATTGCAGCGCCAGTGTGCGCAAGAAGATATCCCGGTTGACCGCCAGCAGCGGACGCCAGTTGCGCCAGAACTTCAAGGCAGCCCAGGCAATCTGCCCCGACCATTCCCGCAACGCCTTGCGTGCCAGCACCAGACCCAGCGCCATCCCGGTCCATTCCGCCAGCACCGAAGCGCGCGCCGAGCCGACCACGCCCCAGTCCAGCCCGAGCACGAACCAGAGGTTGAGGGCGATGTTCACCAGATTGGTCGTCAGCAGAATGAAAAGCGGCGCGCGCGCACTCTGAGTGCCGAGAAACCAGCCGACCAGCGCATAGCCGGCCAACGCGGCGGGCAGTCCGAACAGGCGGGTCTGGAAGAATTCCAGCGTCATCTGATGCAGATCCGCGGAAGGCTGTATCATCGTCAGCGCCAGATGGCTGAACGGCAGTGCGATCAGCGCCAGCAGCGAGGCCAGCCCGAATGCCAGCAGCAACCCCTGCAACAGCACCTGGCGCAGCGCGGCCCCATCGTTGCGCCCCGCTGCCTGCGCGGCGAAACCGGTGGTGCCCATGCGCAGGAAGCCCATCGCCCAGGCGAGAAAGGTGTACAGGGTCGCGCCCACCGCCACGGCACCCAACTGGTGAGCATGAGGCAGATGCCCGATGACCGCGCTGTCGACCAGCGCCACCAGCGGCACGGAAATATTGGACAGGATCATGGGCGCCGCCAGAGCCCAGACCCGGCGGTGCGTGGGGCGATGACGCCAATCGGCGGAAAGCTTGGACATGGTTACTCCTGACAGGGCGCGCATTGTAGCGTCCCGTCGCGGAACCGGGCCGAAACACCTGCAAAAACATCCAGCCAGACCGCTGAGAACAGGTTCACAAAACCTGGCGTACAATCCGCTGATTTGTCTCTGCATGTAACGATGACTGCTATATCATCACCGCCTCTGAACTGCTGTCGACGAGTGCCCCATGTTTAACAAAGGACTGTTTCTGGCCTGCGCGCTTGCGCTGCTGACTGCCTGCGATTCCTCTTCCCCGGACAAAACCGCGCCTGCGCCCACGCAGGGTCAGACGGCTCAGCCCGCGGCCGCCGAGAGCAAACCTCGCCCGGCCATCGACCTCGCCGCCTTGAGCACACGCTACGCAGGCCGCGAGCTGACGGTCATCGACGTGTCCGAAATCCAGGTCGAGGGCGCCAGTACGCTCTCCGTCAGTTTTTCCGTGCCACTGGACCCCGAGCAGAAATTCGGCGAGAAGCTGCATCTGGTCGACAGCAAGAACGGCAAGGTGGACGGCGCCTGGGAACTGTCCGACAACCTCATGGAGCTGCGCCTGCGTCATCTGGAACCGCAGCGCAAGCTGGTCCTGACCGTGGACGCGGGTCTTGTGGCCGTGAACAAGGCGAAGCTGGCGAGCGAATTCGTCAGCCGCCTGGAAACCCGCGACCTGCAACCGACCGTCGGCTTCGCCAGCCGCGGCAGCCTGTTGCCGACCCGTCTGGCCGAAGGCTTGCCGGTGATCGCGCTGAACGTCGACAAGGTCGACGTCGAGTTCTTCCGGGTCAAGCCCGACTCGCTTCCAGGCTTCCTGAGCCAGTGGGAAGGCTCGACCTCGCTGTCCAACTATGAGTCCGAAGAGCTGTTGCCGATGGCCGATCTGGTCTATGGCGGCCGCTTCGACCTCAAACCGGCGCGCAACACCCGCGAAACCCTGCTGCTGCCGATTTCCGGCATCAAGGCGCTTCAGGCCCCAGGTGTCTATCTGGCGGTGATGCGCGCTTCGGGCACCTACAACTATTCGCAGCCGGCGACCCTGTTCACCCTCAGCGACATCGGCCTGTCGGTGCACCGCTACAGCAATCGTCTGGACGTTTTCACCCAGGCACTAGAAGGCGGCAAGGCGCTGGGCAGCGTCAAGGTCGACATCTACGACAACGACGGCAAGGTCGTGGCGCAAGGCGAAACCGACGGCGACGGCCACGCGCAGATGCCGCTGCCGGCCAAGGCCGCCGTAGTGCTGGCACACAAGGACGAGCAGACCAGCATGCTGCGCCTCAACAGCTCGGCGCTGGATCTGGCGGAGTTCGACATTACAGGTCCCCGGGCGCACCCGATGCAGTTCTTCATCTTTGGCCCGCGCGACCTCTACCGCCCCGGCGAAACCGTGCTGCTCAACGGCCTGCTGCGCGACGCCGACGGCAAGCCGGTCAAACCCCAGCCCATCACGGTCGAAGTGCGCCGGCCCGACGATCAGGTCAGCCGCAAGTTCGTGTGGGAAGCCGACAACACCGGCTTCTATCAATATCAGCTGCAACTGGCGGACGAAGCACCGACCGGTCGCTGGCAGCTGGTGTTCGATCTGGGCGACGGCAAGCCGCAACTGTACGAATTCAAGGTCGAGGATTTCCTGCCCGAGCGTCTGGCGCTGGAACTCAAAGGCAGCGACACACCAATATCGCCAGCCGATGATCCGCAATTCGACATCACCGGACGTTACCTCTACGGCGCGCCTGCTTCGGGCAACAGCCTGACCGGTCAGGTCTATGTGCGACCGCTGCGCGAAGCGGTGCCGGCTCTGCCGGGCTATCAGTTCGGCTCGATCACCGAAGAAGACCTCAAGCACGACCTGGAGCTGGACGCAAGCACCCTCGATGCCAACGGCCAGTCGGTACTGACCGTGAGCAGCCAGTGGGCCGAGGCCAAATCGCCCTTGCAGCTGATTCTGCAGGCCAGCCTGCAAGAGTCCGGTGGGCGTCCGATCACGCGTCGTCTGGTCCAGCCGATCTGGCCGGCCGAGCAACTGCCGGGCGTGCGCCCGCTGTTCGGCACCAGCACCAGCGACAACGAGTACGACGACGAAGCCGCCAAGGGTGAAGCCCAGACCGATGGCGACGGCCCGGCCGAATTCGAAATCGTCATGGCCGACAGCGCTGGCCACAAGCTGGCCGCCGAGAACGTCAAGGTCCGCCTGGTTCGCGAGCGTCGCGACTACTACTGGAACTACTCCAACAGCGATGGCTGGAGCTATCACTACAACGAGAAATTCCTCAACCTGAGCGAAGAAACCGTCAATATCGGCAAGGATTCGACCGCCAAGGTCAGCTTCCCGGTCGAGTGGGGGCCGTACCGTGTCGAGGTGGAAGATCCCTCGACCGGCCTCGTCAGCAGCCTGCGTTTCTGGGCCGGCTACCGCTGGCAGGACAACACCGACGGCGGTGCGGTGCGTCCGGATCAGGTGAAACTGGCGCTGGACAAACCGGCCTATGCCGATGGCGATACCGCCAAGATCACCGTCACGCCACCGGCGGCCGGCAAGGGCTACCTGATGGTCGAGTCCAGCGAAGGTCCGCTCTGGTGGCAGGAGATCGACGTCCCGCTGGAAGGCAAGGCCTACGACATTCCGCTGGACAAGAAATGGGCGCGCCACGACCTGTACGTCACCGCGCTGGTGATCCGTCCCGGCGAGCGCAAGGCCAACATCACGCCCAAGCGCGCTGTCGGCGTGCTGCACCTGCCGCTGGACCGCGCGGAGCGCAAGCTGGCGTTGAGCATCAGCGCGCCGGAGAAAATGCGTCCCAAGCAGCCACTGAAACTGAAAGTCGCCGCTAAAAATGCGGACGGCAGCGTGCCCAGGC
Organism: Pseudomonas sp. JDS28PS106; assembly: GCF_036706555.1. NCBI lineage: Bacteria > Pseudomonadati > Pseudomonadota > Gammaproteobacteria > Pseudomonadales > Pseudomonadaceae > Pseudomonas > Pseudomonas sp. JDS28PS106. The sequence continues at coordinate 43,220 of NZ_JBAJGT010000007.1, forward strand.
AGGCACGGGTGCTGGTGTCAGCCGTAGACGTCGGCATCCTCAACATCACCTCCTACGCTACGCCCGATCCGTTCACCGGCCTGTTCGGTCGCAAGGCCTACGGCGCCGACCAGCTGGACGTCTACGGCCAGTTGATCGAAGCCGGTCAGGGTCGTCTGGCGAGCCTGGCGTTCGGCGGCGATGCATTGGCCAAGGGCGGCAAACGCCCCGACACCAGCGTGACCATCGTGGCTCTGCAAAGCGCGCCGGTGACTCTGAACGACAAAGGCGAAGGTGAAGTCAGCGTCGACATTCCGGATTTCAACGGCGAGCTGCGGATCATGGCCCAAGTCTGGACCGATGAGCGCTATGGCATGGCCGAAGCCAAGACGGTCGTCGCCGCGCCGATCATCGCCGAGCTGTCCACCCCGCGTTTCCTGGCCGGCGGTGACCAGACCAGCGTGGCACTGGACGTGTCGAATCTCTCCGGCAAGGCGCAGAAACTGGACGTCTCGGTCAGCGCTGAAGGTCAGTTGAGCATTCCCGGCGGCGACCAGCTCAAGCCGCTGCAACTCAAGCAAGGCCAGCGCGTCACGTTGAAAGTGCCGGTGCTTGCCCAAGGAGGTCTTGGTCAGGGCAAAGTCAAAGTGACGATCAATGGCCTGGACCTGCCGGGCGAGAACCTGCCGCCCTTCTCACGGGAATGGACCATCGGCGTGCGCCCGCCCTTCCCGGCGCAATTGCGTCACTACCGTGCGACGCTCAGCGACCAGCCCTGGACGCTGCCGGAAGGCGCGCTGGACAGTTTCGAACCTGCCGGGCGTCAGGCCGTGCTGTCGGTGTCGAGCCGTCCGCCGCTAAACCTCGGCGAGCAGATCCGTGCGCTCAAAGCCTATCCTTACGGCTGCCTGGAGCAGACCGCCAGCGGTCTTTATCCATCGCTGTATGCCGACGCCGCCACCCTCAAGCGCCTCGGCGTGACGGGCGAGCCGGACGCGGAACGCAAGCGCAAGGTGGAGATCGGCATCGAGCGGCTGCTGGGCATGCAGCGCTATAACGGCAGCTTCAGCCTGTGGAACGCGGACGGTGAAGAGGAATACTGGCTGACGGCCTACGTCACCGATTTCCTGCTGCGCGCGCGGGATCAGGGCTACGCCGTGCCACCCGAGGCACTGAAGAAAGCCAGCGAACGTCTGCTGCGTTATCTGCAGGATGGCGGGCAGATCCAGGTCAACTACAGCCAGAACGCCGAGCACTCGCGCTTTGCCGTGCAGGCTTACGCCGGTCTGGTCCTGTCGCGCAGCCAGCAGGCGCCGCTGGCCGCGTTGCGCAGCCTGTTCGACCGCCGCAGCGATGCCCGCTCCGGCCTGCCGCTGGTGCAATTGGCCGTGGCACTGGAAAAAATGGGTGACAAGCCTCGCGCCGACCTGGCGCTCACCGCCGGCCTGGCTGCCGGCCGCAAGAACGAGTGGCTGGCCGACTACGGCAGCCCGCTGCGCGATCAGGCGCTGATCCTCGCCTTGCTCGAAGAAAACGACATGGCGCGCGACAAGCGCGACGCACGACTCTTCGCGCTGGCCGACGAAGTGGCCGCCAGTCGCTTTCTGTCGACACAGGAAAGCAATTCGCTGTTCCTGGCTGGTCGCAACCTGTTGAGCAAGCCTGAAAGTGACTGGACCGCCCGCCTCTACAGCGGCGAACAGAACTTTGCGCTGAGCAATGCGCAGACCGGCGTCAAGCTGGAAGGCGCTGCTTTGGCTACTCCGCTGGCCGTCCAGAACGAAAGCGGCGAAACGCTTTACCAGCAGCTGACGGTCTCGGGTTATCCGACCCAACCCCCGGCCGCGGGCGGTGACAACCTGGGCATTCGTCGCGAATACCTGACACTGGCCGGTGCGCCGCTCAACGTCGGCGCGCTGAAAACCGGGCAACTGGTGCTGGTGCATCTGGAGATCGCGGCACGCCAGCGCGTTCCGGATGCGCTGGTCGTCGATCTGTTGCCCGCGGGCCTGGAACTGGAAAACCAGAATCTGGCGCAAAGCGCCGCCAGCCTGGAAAACGCCAGCGAAGCGGTGAAAAGCATTCGCGAGTCGATGGAAAACGCCGGCATCAAACATCAGGAATACCGGGGGGACCGGTACGTTGCGGCGCTGGATATCGGCGGCGGTGACACGGTGCACCTGCTGTACCTGGCACGGGCCGTGACGCCGGGCACCTATCGCGTACCGCCGCCGCAGGTCGAATCGATGTATCGCCCGAACTGGCAAGCGCTGGGTGATGCGCCGGCGCAGATGGTGGTAAAAGGCAAGTAAGGGTGAGTCGAACCGCCGCTCGTGTCCGGGGTCAGGGCACGAGCCGGCGGCGCTCAATGGCTCAGTGGATGATCCAGCTCAACATCCACAGGCCCAGTGCCAGCCAGATGATGCCCATGATGATCGACGCGCGCATGAATGCCCGGATCGCCGAGTACAGCAGCAACAGCCCGACGATCAGGGCCGCGATGCTGATCAGCGAGGTGTCCATTCCCAACGTGCGGGACAGGCCTTCGACAAAATTCCCGCCGGCGTTGGTCAACCCGCTGAACAGCCAGGCAAGGCCATCGACGATGAAACGGATGACCGCGCCAATCGCCTGCCCCAGCCACTCGAAAAAGCCTTCTACCTGCATATGTACGTCCTTATCGGATTCATGGAAAAAATAATCTGTTCGCTTTGGCTACCGTGCGGTGCGTCCGGTTCCCTGGAGCCCGGCTCGTCGCAACGCGGCATTGTGGATGATCAAGGCGCGGCACGGTGAAGAAGGTATCTGCAATCTGGGCGAAATGCTCGGGCTCGCGCCTTTGCCTGGCGCTGCGCTGGGTGACGCTGGCCGTTTTCGCGGTGATCGCCCTGCTGTGGCTGGCCGACCGCATTTGGCCCTTGCCGCTGCCCAGGGATGATCTCGCCAGGGTCGTGCTGGCCGAGGACGGCACGCCGCTGTGGCGCTTCGCCGATGCGAATGGAGTATGGCGTTACCCGGTCAGTCTTGGTCAGGTCTCGCCCTATTATCTTGAAGCGCTGCTGACCTACGAGGATCGCTGGTTCTACAGTCACCCCGGGGTCAACCCGCTGGCTCTGGCGCGGGCGACCTGGCAGAACCTCAGCGACGCGCGGGTCGTGTCGGGTGGCAGCACGCTCTCCATGCAGGTCGCCCGTCTGCTCGATCCGCATTCGCGGACCTTGCCGGGAAAACTGCGCCAGCTCTGGCGCACCGCGCAGCTTGAGTGGCATCTGTCCAAGGAGCAGATTCTCGGCATTTACCTCAACCGCGCGCCCTTCGGTGGAACCTTGCAAGGCGTCGCGGCCGCCAGCTGGGCGTACCTCGGCAAGTCGCCGCGTAACCTGACCCGCTCGGAAGCCGCGTTGCTGGCCGTGCTGCCTCAGGCGCCCAGCCGTCTGCGGCCGGATCGGCACCCGCAGCGGGCGCAGATCGCCCGGGACAAGGTGCTGCGTCGTCTGGCCGAGTTCCAGGTCTGGCCGCAGGCAAGTGTCGATGAAGCGCTGGAAGAACCCCTGCTGCTGGCGCCCCGTCAGGAACCCAGTCTGGCGCCACTGCTTGCCCGGCGCTTGAATCGCCACGACAGCCCGCCGCTGATCCGCACCACGCTGGACGCCAGTCTGCAGCGCCGCATGGAAGACCTGATCCAGGGCTGGCGTGCGCGCCTGCCGGAGCGGACCTCGGCGGCGATCCTGATCGTCGAGTCCGAAAACATGGCGGTGCGCGCTTATGTCGGCTCGGTGGACATCAACGACGCCAAACGTTTCGGCCATGTGGACATGGTCACCGCGCTGCGCTCCCCCGGCTCGACGCTAAAGCCGTTTCTCTACGGCATGGCGATGGACGCCGGTCTGATTCACTCGGAGTCACTGTTGCAGGACGTGCCCCGCCGCTACGGCGATTATCGGCCGGGCAATTTTTCCACCGGGTTCGGCGGGCCGGTCGCCGCCAGTTCGGCACTGGCCATGTCGCTCAACCTGCCGGCGGTGCAGCTGCTGGAAGCCTACGGCCCCAAACGCTTCGCCGCCGAGCTGCGCAATGGCGGGATACCCTTGACCTTGCCGCCGCTGGCCGAGCCCAATCTGGCGCTGATTCTGGGCGGCGCGGGTACGCGTCTGGAGCAACTGGTCGCCGGTTACAGTGCGTTCGCGCGCGGCGGCCGCAGTGCCGATGTTCGCTTGCAGCCGGACGACCGGCTACGGGAAAGACGCATGATGTCGCCGGGCGCGGCCTGGATCATCCGGCGCATCCTCAGCGGTCAGTCGCGACCGGACATCGACCCTCGCGCCGATCTGGTGCAACGTCCGCAACTGGCCTGGAAAACCGGAACCAGCTACGGATTCCGCGACGCCTGGGCCATCGGCGTCGGTCCGCGCTTTCTCATCGGAGTATGGATCGGTCGACCGGACGGCACCCCAGTTCCCGGCCAGTTTGGCCTGGCGTCGGCGGCGCCCCTGATGCTCCAGGTGCACGACGTGCTGGTCAATCGCGACAGCCAGCGTGGCATTGCCGCGCCGGTTCAGCCGGTGCCGATGAACATTGGCGTCGCGGCCATCTGCTGGCCGCTGGGACAGCCCATGAGCAAGACCGATCCCAATTGCCGCCGCCAGCGCTTCGCCTGGACCCTGGACGGCACCGCGCCGCCGACTTTGCAGGCCACCGATCAGCCGCTGGGCCTCGGGTTGCAGGAACGGATATGGGTCAACGATCAAGGATTGAGGACGGCATCGGGATGTCCGAGCGCCCACCCTCAGGACGTGGCGCTGTGGCCGGCACCGCTGGAACCCTGGCTGCCGCGAGGCGAGCGACGCGAAGCACGTCTGCCGGCCATCGATCCCGCCTGCCCGCCACCAAGCCTGACCCTTGCGCCGCCGCTGAGCATCGTCGGTGTGCGTGACGGCGACAACCTGCGCCTGCCGGGCGCGAGTCGACAGGCGTTGCGCCTGAAACTGTCGACCCTGGGCGGGAGCGGCCGGCGCTGGTGGTTCATCGACGGCACCCAGGTCGCCGATACCGATAACCAGCAGGACTTCACCACGGCCCTGACGCACCTGGGTCGCTATGAGCTGAGCGTACTGGACGAAAGCGGCCAGACCGCCCGGGTGGAATTCAACGTCGTGGATTGAATGGGCCCACCGTGTAGGAGCGGATTCATCCGCGATGGGATCACCTGACCGCCACTCATGTGGCGCCTGGCCTGGCGCTTCGCGGATGAATCCGCTCCTACGGGTACGTACGTGATCCGCGCCTGTGCACCACCCTCTTAAAATTCCCGGCTCAGCACGGCGCGGCACACTTGGTTATCATGCGCGGACTCTGGAAACGCGAGACCACTAATGCGCCGTTTGCTATGCCTGCTTCTGCTTGTTCTGGCCATGCCCGTCACCGCAGCCGGCCTGCTGGACAATCGTCCCGCACCGGTTCTGGGCGGTGCCACCCTGGACAACAGCAAAGATTTCCTGCCCGTCCGCCAGGCCTTTCAACTGAGCCTGATCGACGCCACCCCCGAATCGGTCAAGTTCCGCTTCGTCGCCACCGAAGGCTATTACCTGTATCGCCATCGCTTCCAGTTCCGCACCGAACCTGCGGACATAGGTCTGGGCGATGCCCGGCTGCCGGCAGGCGAGAAAAAGCACGACGAGTACTTCGGTGATGTGGAGGTCTATCACGGCATCCTCGATATCGAACTGCCGCGCAAACCCGGTGAAGAACGGCCTTTCACCCTGGCCGTCACTTATCAGGGTTGCGCGGACAAAGGCCTTTGCTATCCCCCGGAAACCGAGCGCCTGACGATCGGCGATGTGGATACCTCCCCTGCCGCTTCGGCTGCTCCCGCGACAACCGCGGGCTGGACCTGGAAGGAAATCGCGCTGTTCTTCCTCGCCGGTGTCGGCCTGACGTTTACTCCGTGCGTGCTGCCCATGCTGCCGATCCTGTCCGGCGTGGTGTTGCGCGGTCAGGTCGGAGGCCTGCGCGGTCTGAGCCTGTCGCTCGCCTATGTGCTGCCGATGGCGATCTGTTTTGCCTTGCTCGGCGCCTTGATGGGCGTGTTCGGCGCCGGGCTCAATTTGCAGGCGCGGCTGCAATCGGCCTGGGTGCTGGTGCCGTTCTCGGCGTTTTTCGTGCTGTTCGCCATCGCAATGTTCGGAGTTTTCGAGTTGCGCCTGCCGCAGGCGCTGAGCACTCGCCTGGATCGCGTCGCGGGCAATGCCCAGGGTGGATCCCTGTGGGGCGCGGCGGTGCTGGGCGTGGTGTCGAGCCTGTTGGTGTCGCCTTGCGTCTCGGCGCCACTGGCCGGTGCGTTGCTGTATATCAGCGCCAGCGGCGATGCGCTTGGAGGCGCCCTGAAGCTCTTTGCCCTGGGTCTTGGAATGGGCGCGCCGCTGTTGGTAGTCGCCACCGGTGGCGCGGCCTGGCTGCCGAAAAGTGGACCATGGCTGGTGACGGTCAAGAACGCCATCGGCGTGCTGCTGCTGGGTCTGGCGATCGGCCTGCTGAGCCGGGTCCTGCCAGGCCAGATCACGTTACTGCTGGTCGGCCTGCTGTGTGCCGGCGTCGCGTTGTTCATGGGCACGCTGATACTGACCGACAAAACGCCTCGCCAGAAGCTTGCCCAGCTCATCGGCCTGTTTTTGTTGGTCTACGCTCTGGCTTGCTGGTACGGCGCGCTGAGTGGTCAGACTGATCCGATGCGGCCGCTGGGGCGAACCAATCAGGCCATCGGCAACGGCGCGGCGGTAGCGTCCGTGTCTTCCCACTGGCAGACCGTCACCACGGCCGCCGAACTGGAGCGGGCATTGAGCGAAGCCAGAAACGCGGGCAAACCGCTGGTGCTGGACTGGTACGCAGACTGGTGCATCAGCTGCAAGGTCATCGAAAATGAAGTGTTGCCCGACCCGCGAGTCGTCAACCGTCTGTCGGGCTATAACCTGATCCGCTTCGACATGACGGACAGCACCTCCGAGCAGCGCGACCTGCTCGACCGCTACAAATTGTTCGGTCCTCCTGCGCTGTTGTTCTTCGATAAAGCGGGCAACGAGCAGTCAACTGCGCGGGTCGTGGGGGAAATAGACGCTCAGGGCCTGATCGAGCGACTTGAGGGTGCAAATGACCGAATCTAGCTCCTGAGTCATAAACTTTTCGCGATTATCGCTCATCGTGCTGGCTATTGTAGTTAACTGGACAGTTCAACGCCCGTGCGGCATAGTCGCCGGGCGTTAACGCTTGCACACTACAAAAAGGAACATTCGATGGCGACTATCCTGGTGCTCCACGGCCCTAACCTGAATCTGCTCGGCACTCGCGAGCCTGGCACTTATGGCACGACCACTCTGGCGCAGATCAACCAGGACCTCGAACAGCGCGCCCGCGACGCCGGCCACCATCTGATGTATCTGCAGAGCAATGCCGAGTACGAATTGATCGACCGCATTCACGCCGCCCGCGATGAAGGCGTGGACTTCGTGCTGATCAATCCGGCTGCGTTCACGCACACAAGTGTGGCAATACGTGACGCGCTGCTGGGAGTGAGCATCCCATTCATCGAAGTGCATTTGTCGAACGTGCACAAACGCGAACCTTTCCGCCATCACTCCTACTTTTCCGATGTCGCTGTAGGAGTGATCTGCGGCCTTGGCGCCAGCGGTTACCGACTGGCCCTGGAGGCCGCCCTGGAACAATTGGCCGTTAGCTCCAAGCCGTGACCGACCCAGCCTGAGCGGGTCCACGCGACTTGAACCGGCCGCCGAAAAAAGCCCCTGACAGCCCACTGGGAGTTGATGATTAATGGATATTCGCAAAGTCAAGAAACTGATCGAACTGCTGGAAGAGTCTGGCATCGACGAACTGGAAATCCGTGAAGGCGAAGAATCCGTACGGATCAGCCGCCACAGCAAAACCCCGGCCCAGCCTTACTACGCGCCTGCTCCGGCAGCAGCGCCGGTTGCCGCTCCCGCGCCGGCCGCAGCGCCTGCCGCAGCCGAAGCTCCTTCGGCACCCAAGCTGAACGGCCACGTGGTCAAGTCGCCAATGGTCGGTACTTTCTACCGCACCCCGGCGCCTACTTCGCCTGCATTCGTCGAAGTCGGCCAGACCGTGAAGAAAGGCGACACCATCTGCATCGTCGAAGCGATGAAAATGATGAACCACATCCAGGCCGAAGCCAGCGGCGTCATCGAATCCATCCTGGTGGAAAACGGTCAGCCGGTTGAATTTGACCAGCCGCTGTTCACCATCGTTTGAACCGGGGAGAACCTGCGATGCTGGAAAAAGTTCTGATCGCCAACCGCGGCGAGATCGCCCTGCGTATCCTGCGTGCCTGCAAGGAACTGGGCATCAAGACCGTCGCCGTGCATTCGACGGCGGATCGCGAGCTGATGCACCTGGGTCTGGCGGACGAAACCGTCTGCATCGGGCCTGCGCCAGCCAATCAGTCGTACCTGAACATCCCGGCGATCATTTCCGCGGCCGAAGTCACCGGCGCCACGGCGATTCACCCCGGCTATGGCTTCCTTGCGGAAAACGCCGACTTCGCTGAACAGGTGGAAAAGTCGGGCTTCGCCTTCATCGGCCCGAAAGCCGACACCATTCGCCTGATGGGCGACAAGGTTTCGGCCAAGGACGCCATGAAGCGCGCCAAGGTACCAACCGTTCCAGGTTCCGACGGTCCGCTGCCGGAAGACGAGCAGACCGCGCTGCGCATCGGTCGTGAAGTCGGCTACCCGGTGATCATCAAGGCCGCTGGCGGCGGTGGTGGTCGCGGCATGCGCGTGGTTCATCGCGAGGAAGACCTGATCGAAGCCGCGGCCCAGACGCGTGCCGAAGCGGCCGCCTGGTTCAGCAATCCGATGGTCTACCTGGAAAAGTACCTCACCAACCCGCGTCACGTGGAAGTGCAGGTCATTTCCGACGGCCAGGGCAATGCGATCCACCTGGGCGACCGCGACTGCTCGCTGCAGCGTCGTCACCAGAAGGTTCTGGAAGAAGCTCCGGCGCCGTTCATCGACGAAACCGCTCGCAAGGAAGTCCTGGCCAGCTGTGTCCAGGCGTGCATCGACATCGGTTATCGCGGTGCGGGCACTTTCGAGTTCCTGTACGAAAACGGGCGTTTCTACTTCATCGAAATGAACACCCGCGTTCAGGTCGAGCACCCGGTTTCGGAAATGGTGACAGGCGTCGACATCGTCAAGGAGATGCTGAGCATCGCCGCTGGCAACAAGCTGTCGTTCACCCAGGCGGACGTGGAGTTCAAAGGCCACGCGCTGGAATGCCGGATCAACGCTGAAGATCCCAAGACCTTCATCCCGAGCCCGGGTCTGGTCAAGCATTTCCACGCTCCGGGCGGCAACGGCGTGCGGGTGGACTCCCATCTGTACAGCGGCTACAAGGTTCCGGCCAACTACGACTCGCTGATCGGCAAGCTGATCACCTGGGGCGCGACTCGCGACGAGGCCATGGCCCGCATGCGCAACGCTCTGGACGAAATCGTGGTCGACGGCATCAAGACCAATATTCCGTTGCACCGTGATCTGACTCGTGATGAAGGCTTCTGCGAAGGCGGAGTCAACATTCACTATCTGGAACACAAGCTGGCTAACCAGTAAGTCAGCCTGCTACAGATCAACGAAGCCGCAGCGATGCGGCTTTGTTGTTTTCGATGCATGGCAGTAAACTTGCCGGCTTTCGCGGCCCCGCTGCACACTCATTTCTCTCGAAGGTAACCCGCCATGCCCTGGCTGCAAGTTCGTCTCGCCATCAGCCCTGAACAAGCCGAAACCTACGAAGACGCGCTGCTCGAAACAGGCGCCGTTTCGGTGACGTTCATGGATGCCGAAGACCAGCCGATCTTCGAGCCTGAACTCAATACCACGCCGCTGTGGGCGCATACCCATCTGCTGGCATTGTTCGAAGCCGACACCGACCCCGACCTGGTGCTCGCGCACCTGCGCCTGCTGACCGATGCCGAGCTGCCCGAACATCACGCCGAAGTCATCGAAGATCAGGACTGGGAACGCAGCTGGATGGATAACTTCCAGCCGATGCGCTTCGGTCAGCGCCTGTGGATCGTGCCGAGCTGGCATGCCGCTCCGCAACCCGACGCGGTCAACCTGTTGCTGGACCCGGGCCTGGCGTTTGGAACCGGTACGCACCCCACCACCGCCTTGTGCCTGGAATGGCTGGACGGTCAAGACCTGAACGGCTGCAACGTTCTGGACTTCGGCTGCGGCTCGGGCATCCTGGCCATCGCCGCTCTGCTGCTAGGCGCGGAGCAGGCTGTCGGCACCGACATCGACGTGCAGGCGCTCGAAGCCTCGCGCGACAATGCCGGGCGCAACAACATTGCCGCCGAACGTTTCCCGCTGTACCTGCCGCAAGACCTGCCCGCGCAGCAAGCCGACGTGCTGGTCGCCAACATCCTTGCCGGACCGCTGGTCTCGCTGGCTCCGCAGCTGGCCTCGCTGGTCAGGCCCGGTGGCCAACTGGCACTGTCGGGCATCCTTGCCGAGCAAGGCGAGGAAGTGGCGGCGGCGTATGCTGCTACATTCGATCTTGACCCGATTGCAAACCGTGATGGCTGGGTGCGCATCACGGGCCGTCGCCGTTAACCGCCGCCTGAACCGGACCGCCGCATGACCGACAGCTTCGTCACTCAGTGCCCGCACTGCCAAACCAGTTTCAGAGTCAGCCACGCCCAGCTGAGCGTGGCGCGCGGCGTCGTCCGTTGCGGAGCCTGTCTGCAGGTGTTCAATGCGGCCCGGCAACTGCTGGGACAACACGAGCCCGATGCCCAGGCACCCTCCTCCGTCCAGCCGGCACCGCAGACAGTGGAAACGGCGCCCGCTGGCTCCGTGTTGCCGCTGCGCCAGGAACCATCGGCGACACCAACACCGGCCGATGAAGACGATCCCTGGCACGTCAGCGAACTCGATCTCGACAACCTGAACCTCGACGAAGAACTGGCGCGTCTCGAAAAGCGCGACGCGCAGCGCCGCGCTTCGATTTCCGGTCATGAAGAAGGCACGACGCTGACCGCGCGGCGCGACACCTCGCAGTCGGAGGAAGCCGCCTGGGTCGGGCAGTTGCGCAACGACGAGGTCGAGCGACTGCCTGAGCTGCACGCTGAAGTGGTTCCGGCGCCGGAGCTGCGGGTAGTGGCCGAAGAAATAATCGAAGACCGGGCGAAACAGACACGCACCGAGCCCTCGCTGGGCAGCGACCGCGACGCCGAGGACGACGATCATCCGGAGCCAATGCTCGGGCCGCGAATCGTTGCCACCGCAGTAAAGAGCGAAAAGGTCGAGCGCTGGTCAGCACGTGACGACGACCAGGACGATGACGAAATCGATGCCGATGAAGAGCCTGCGGAGCACCACTCGCGCAATCGTCGTGCACGCAGCGAGCCGGGCGTTCGCGAACAGACGCTGCTGGACCTGAACGATGATCCTCTGCAACTGGACTGGCAGCGGCCGAAACCGCGCTGGGGACGCCGTCTGGCCTGGGGCCTGCTGATTCTCCTGGCTCTGGCGGGCCTGGCTGCGCAGTACATCTGGTATCACTTCGACCAGCTGGCGCGCCAGGACCAGTATCGTCCCTGGTTCCAGGAGTTCTGCCCGCAGCTTGGCTGCAAAGTGCCTTCCAAGGTCGACATTTCGCTGCTCAAGAGCAGCAACCTGATCGTTCGCAGTCATCCGGAGTTTCAGGGGGCGCTGATCGTGGACGCCATCATTTATAACCGGGCATCTTTTTCCCAGCCGTTTCCATTGCTGGAACTGCGCTTCGCGGATACCGGCGGTCAGTTGATCGCCAGTCGTCGCTTCAAGCCCAGCGAATACCTCTCGGGCGAAATGGCGGGCAAGGAAGAGATGCCACCTCAGACGCCCATCCATATTGCGCTGGATATCCTTGATCCAGGCGCCAAGGCCGTCAACTACAGCCTGTATTTCCGGTCGCCGGAATAATCCTGATCTTGGCAGGGGACAACTGACCCTGTCGAAGACCGGATGACCTTTCGACTGATTTTCGCTCCATGGTCGTGAGCGATGGCCGCCAGATGACGGCCGTTTCCAGCTTCTGTCGACCGAACCGCAACTGTTCAGATTTTATCCAATTCAGCCTTTATCCAGTCATCGAGAGCGGGTATCATGCCCACCCTTTTTTCAAACTCTCGGTTCGGTCCGACGATTGCGCAGGCGATCCGACGACGGGACCTTTGCAGACCGTGTACAACGGTTTTTACATGGCCTGCGAATGATTCGGCCCCACGATAGGTAAAGCTATGTCGGCGGTACGCATCGGCCCCTATACATTGCAGAACGGTTTGATCCTCGCCCCGATGGCGGGCGTCACGGACCAGCCTTTCCGTCAGCTATGCCGTCGGCTGGGTGCCGGACTGGTGGTGTCGGAAATGGTCACCAGCGACATGAGCCTGTGGAACAGTCGCAAATCGCGGCTGCGCATGATCCATGAAGGCGATCCCGAGCCGCGCTCGGTGCAGATCGCTGGCGGGGATCCGCAGATGCTGGCCGAGGCCGCGCGGGCCAACGTCGAACTGGGCGCGCAGATCATCGACATCAACATGGGCTGCCCAGCGAAGAAGGTATGCAACAAGGCGGCGGGTTCGGCGCTGCTGAAGGATGAACAACTGGTGAGCGACATCCTGCAGGCCGTGGTGGCTGCGGTCGATGTGCCGGTCACCCTGAAGATCCGCACGGGCTGGGATCGGGACAACCGCAACGGCCTGACGGTGGCGAAGATCGCCGAACAGTCCGGAATACAGGCGCTGGCGATACATGGCCGGACCCGCGCCGACCTGTACACCGGCGAAGCGGAGTACGACACCATTGCCGCGATCAAGCAGGCGGTGTCGATTCCGGTGTTCGCCAATGGCGACATAGACTCACCCGAGAAAGCACGGTTCGTCCTCCAGGCCACCGGCGCCGACGGGTTATTGATTGGCCGGGCCGCCCAGGGGCGCCCGTGGATTTTTCGCGAGATCGAGCACTACCTGCGCACCGGCGAAACACTGCCCGCGCTCGAGTTGAATGAAGTGGAACGCATCCTGCTTGAACACTTGGCAGCGCTTCACGCGTTCTACGGAGACGTGATGGGCGTGCGCATCGCGCGCAAGCATGTCGGTTGGTATCTCGCAACCTTGCCGGGCGCCAGGGAATTTCGCGCCCGTTTCAATCGTTTGGAAGACACGGAAGCACAGTGCGCCAACGTCCGGGAATTCTTCAGCCAAGGCTGCAAGGGCCCGGATAACCAGAATGAGAACGAGGTGGCCGCATGACGATGATGACCGAGACTTTAGTGAGTGGAACAACACCCGTGAGCGACAACGTCAATTTGAAACAGCACCTCAACACGCCGAGCGCCGAGGGTCAGACCCTGCGCGGGAGCGTTGAAAAGGCGTTGCACAATTATTTCGCCCACCTTGAAGGCGCTTCCGTCACTGACGTCTACAACCTGGTGTTGTCGGAGGTCGAGGCCCCGCTCCTCGAAAGCGTAATGAATTACGTGAAGGGCAACCAGACCAAGGCCTCCGAGCTGCTGGGCCTCAATCGCGGCACCTTGCGCAAGAAACTCAAGCAGTACGATCTGCTGTAAGCATCACGAACAGAAAAGGCGACCTCACTTGCAACGCGGTCGCTTTTTTTTGCTGATTACTTTTGCTTTTGATGGAAATCGAGATGACCGACCAGACTACCCGCCTGCCGATCCGCCGTGCCTTGATCAGCGTTTCCGACAAGACAGGCATCCTGGATTTTGCCCGTGAACTCGAAGCGCTGGGCGTCGAGATCCTTTCCACTGGCGGTACGTTCAAGCTGCTGCAGGACAACGGCGTGGCCGCGGTCGAAGTCGCCGACTACACCGGTTTTGCCGAAATGATGGATGGCCGGGTCAAGACCCTCCATCCGAAAATCCATGGCGGCATTCTGGGCCGTCGCGGCACCGACGACGCCATCATGAGCGAGCACGGCATCAAGCCGATCGACCTGGTTGCGGTCAACCTCTATCCGTTCGAAGCGACCGTTTCCAAACCGGGTTGCGACCTGCCGACTGCCATCGAGAACATCGACATCGGCGGCCCGACCATGGTCCGTTCCGCGGCCAAGAACCACAAGGACGTGGCCATCGTGGTCAACGCCAGCGATTACGGTCAGGTTCTGGAAAGCCTCAAGGCCGGTGGTCTGACCTACGCCCAGCGTTTCGACCTGATGCTCAAGGCGTTCGAACACACCGCAGCCTATGACGGCATGATCGCCAACTACCTGGGCGGCATCGACCAGACTGCCGAGACCTTGAGCACCGAAGGCCGCGGTCAGTTCCCGCGCACCTTCAACACCCAGTTCGTCAAAGCGCAGGAAATGCGCTACGGCGAGAACCCGCACCAGAGCGCGGCGTTCTACGTCGAAGCCAAGCCGGCCGAAGTGGGCATCGCCACCGCGACCCAGCTGCAGGGCAAGGAACTGTCGTTCAACAACGTGGCCGATACCGACGCCGCGCTGGAATGCGTGAAGAGCTTCGTCAAGCCGGCCTGCGTCATCGTCAAGCATGCCAACCCGTGTGGCGTTTCGGTCTGCCCGGATGACGAGGGCGGAATCCGCAAGGCCTACGATCTGGCCTACGCCACCGACAGCGAGTCCGCGTTCGGCGGCATCATCGCCTTCAACCGCGAGCTGGACGCCGACACCGCCAAGGCCATCGTCGAGCGTCAGTTCGTCGAAGTCATCATCGCGCCAAGCGTCAGCCCGGAAGCCCAGGCGGTCGTCGCGGCCAAGGCCAACGTACGCCTGCTCACCTGTGGCCAGTGGGGCGAGCGCCTGCCGGCATGGGACTACAAGCGTGTCAACGGCGGCCTGCTGGTCCAGAGCCGCGACATCGGCATGATCACCGCCGATGACTTGAAGGTCGTCACTCAGCGCGCCCCGAGCGAGCAGGAAATCCACGACCTGATCTTCGCCTGGAAGGTCGCCAAGTACGTCAAGTCCAACGCCATCGTCTACGCCAAGAATCGCCAGACCGTCGGCATCGGCGCCGGCCAGATGAGCCGTGTGAACTCCGCGCGCATCGCCGCGATCAAGGCCGAGCACGCCGGCCTGCAGGTCCAGGGCGCGGTCATGGCTTCCGACGCGTTCTTCCCGTTCCGTGACGGCATCGACAACGCGGCCAAGGCCGGCATCACTGCCGTGATCCAGCCGGGCGGCTCGATGCGCGATGCGGAAGTGATCGCCGCAGCGGACGAAGCCGGAATTGCAATGGTGTTCACCGGTATGCGCCATTTTAGGCATTGATATCCGCGTAGCCGTAGGAGCGAGCTTGCTCGCGAATGCAATCTGTCAGCGACCTCGATGTTGACTGGCACACCGCTTTCGCGAGCAAGCTCGCTCCCACTTGCCGAACATACAGAATTGGCTTCATCGAGGTTTTTGAAATGAATGTTTTGATCATTGGCAGTGGCGGTCGTGA
The DNA here is from genome assembly GCF_036706555.1 of Pseudomonas sp. JDS28PS106. NCBI lineage: Bacteria > Pseudomonadati > Pseudomonadota > Gammaproteobacteria > Pseudomonadales > Pseudomonadaceae > Pseudomonas > Pseudomonas sp. JDS28PS106. The sequence continues at coordinate 58,703 of NZ_JBAJGT010000007.1, forward strand.
ACACGCGCTGGCCTGGAAAGTGGCGCAGGATCCGCGGGTCGCCAAGGTTTTCGTTGCGCCGGGCAACGCGGGCACGGCCATCGAAGCCAAATGTGAGAACGTCGCCATCGACGTGCTGGCGCTCGAACAACTGGCCGACTTCGCGGAAAAGAACGTATCGCTGACCATCGTCGGTCCTGAGGTTCCGCTGGTCGCCGGCGTCGTCGACCTGTTCCGCAGCCGTGGTCTGGACTGCTTCGGTCCGACCGCGGGCGCGGCGCAACTCGAAGGCTCGAAAGCCTTCACCAAGGATTTCCTGGCGCGCCACAAGATTCCGACCGCCGACTACCAGAACTTCACCGAGATCGAGCCGGCCCTGGCTTATCTGCGTGAAAAAGGCGCACCGATCGTGATCAAGGCCGACGGCTTGGCCGCGGGCAAGGGCGTGATCGTTGCCATGACCCTGGAAGAAGCCGAGGAAGCGGTGCGCGACATGCTTGCCGGCAACGCCTTCGGGGATGCCGGCTCGCGTGTGGTCATCGAAGAGTTCCTCGACGGCGAGGAAGCCAGCTTCATCGTGATGGTCGACGGCAAGAACGTACTGCCGATGGCCACCAGCCAGGATCACAAGCGCGTGGGCGACGGCGACAGCGGTCCCAACACGGGCGGCATGGGCGCCTACTCCCCTGCCCCGGTGGTGACCCCCGACGTTCATCAGCGGGTCATGGACCAGGTCATCTGGCCGACCGTGCGCGGCATGGCCGAGGAAGGCAATGTCTACACCGGCTTCCTGTACGCGGGTCTGATGATCGACAAGGCAGGCAATCCCAAGGTCATCGAATTCAACTGCCGCTTTGGCGACCCGGAAACCCAGCCGGTCATGTTGCGTCTGCAATCGAGCCTGGTTCTGCTGGTCGAGGCGGCACTGGCGCAGGCGCTGGACAAGGTCGAAGCGCAATGGGACCCTCGTCCGAGCCTGGGCATCGTGCTGGCCGCCGGCGGCTATCCGGGCGACTACGCCAAGGGCGCCATGATCGACGGCCTGGAAGCAGCTGCCGGGCTGGATGGCAAAGTGTTCCATGCAGGCACCACCCTGCAGGACGGCCGCGTCGTCACCAGCGGTGGCCGGGTGCTCTGTGCCACGGCGCTGGGCGAGACAGTCGGCAAGGCTCAGGAAAACGCCTACGCTTTGGCAGCGAAGATCGACTGGGAAGGTTGCTTCTATCGCAAGGACATCGGTTATCGCGCCATCGCCCGCGAACGCGGCGAAGGTTTGAAGTAACCGAATCGGGCCTGCTTAGCAGGCCCGATTGCCGTACAGGTATCAGGCAATAACTTCACGAAGGGATCTCATCGTGCGCTGGCTCAGGACTGCCTCGGCTTCAATCATCGGTCTGCTGACCTTTCTGTTCATGGTCTCCGCGCACGCGGAGCATGGGGCAGGCTGGTCGGTATTGCCTGATGAACAGGCAAGCCTGCAACTGAGCGAGGTCCGTTCCACGCGTTACCAGAATCAGTTCAGCCCGATCGATCTGCCGCAAATCAGCGCGGCGGAGCGTGGTGGCGCACTCTGGCTGCACTACCGTCTTCAGCCCGGCAAGCATGAGCAGCTCCTGCGAATTTTCGCGCCCGACCTCGCCACGGCCGAGATGTACATTCTCGATGGCGAGCATCTGATCGATTATCTGCGTACCGGCAACGATGTTCCCCGCCGGGATCAGCGTCTGCCATCGAGCGATTTTCTGCTGCCCGTCCCGCAGACTTCAGTACCGCTGGATATCTATCTGCGTCTGATGTCCACCCAGAACATGCGACCCAGCATTACCCTGCAACCGGCCATCGAAAGCGCGGCCAACGAGCGCCAGCCCTTGTTGTTCGGGCTGCTGTTCGGCGCACTGGGGATGCTGATCATTCAGAACATCACCCGATACTGGCACACCAAGTCCCGCAGCAACCTGTGGCTGGCCGGGTGCGAGAGCCTGCTGGCCCTCAGCGCCTTGCTGCTGCTCAGCTTTCCAGGCCTGGCGGGCCTGCATGTTCCGCCTGTGCCGGCCGCTCACCTGGCACTGTTGGCGGCGGCAGTCACCGGCCTGATCTACACGCGGTGCTTCTTCACGTATCGCAGCGGCGGGCGACCTGATCGATTGCTGCTGATGAATATCGCGCTCATTGTGCTGGGGGCTCTGCTGGTCGTCGCATTCGATGAACTGCCGATCAACGCACTGACCTTCGGGCTGGTGGCACTCACGACCGTCAGCATCCTTATCGTCTCGGTCTGGCACTGGCAGAAGGGCTACCGCCCTGCACGTCTGTTCGTCTGGGCGATGGCGATCTTCAACATCGGCTATCTGGTGATCCTCCCCGGTTTCCTCTGGCTGAGTCTGGTGCCGCCCCAATTGCTCATTCTCACGCTGCTGGGCGTATTCTGCGCAAGCGGGCTGTTGATGAGCATCGCCTTGAGCGAGCGCCAGCGCAGCATCACCGAGAACGATTTCAGCATCAGCCGCGAGCAGGCGGCGAATGCGGCGGAAATCAGCGCCAAGGCGGAATTTCTGGCCAAGATCAGTCATGAGATTCGCACCCCCATGAACGGCGTGCTCGGGATGACCGAGCTGCTATTGGGTACTCCGCTTTCGGTCAAGCAGCGCGACTACGTGCAGACGATTCACAGCGCCGGCAACGAATTGCTCACCCTGATCAATGAAATCCTCGACATTACCAAGCTCGAATCCGGGCAAATCGAACTGGATGACGTGCAGTTCGATATTGCCGCGTTGATCGAGGACTGCCTGGACATCTTCCGCGCCAAAGCCGAGCAGCAGCATGTCGAACTGATCAGCCTGATTCAGCCCCAGGTGCCGCAAGTCATCAGCGGCGACCCGACACGCCTGCGTCAGACACTGCTCAGCCTGCTGGAAAACGCGCTGAAGAAAACCGAAGAGGGCGAGATCTTTCTCGCCGCGGGTCTTGATACCTCGCGACCCGGCAAACCCCGGCTGCGAATCACGGTACAGGACAGTGGCGATCCGATCTCGCCCCAGGAGCGAGACGCACTGCTCAATGCCGAACTGCACAGCAGGAACTTCCTCGCCAGCAGCAAGCTGGGCGGCCATCTGGGACTGGTCATCGCTCGGCAATTGATCATGCTCATGGACGGTGAGTTCGGCATCCAGCAGGGCAGCACCCAGGGGAGCACCCTCTGGGTGTCCCTGCCGCTGGATCCGAAACTGCTGGAGCAGCCAGTGCTCGATCTGAACGGGCCGCTCGAAGATGCCCGGGTGCTGGTGGTCGACGACAATGACACTTGCCGCAAGGTCCTCGTGCAACAGTGCAGCGCCTGGGGACTCAATGTGAGCGCCGTCGCCTCGGGCAAGGAAGCCCTTGCCCTGCTGCGGACCAAAGCGCACCTGCGCGACTACTTCGACGTGGTGCTGCTGGACCAGAACATGCCAGGGATGACCGGCATGCAGCTGGCGGCCAAGATCAAGGAAGACCCGAGCCTGAACCACGACATTCTGCTGATCATGCTCACCGGCATCAGCAATGCGCCCAGCAAAATCATTGCGCGCAATGCGGGCATCAAGCGCATCCTCGCCAAACCGGTCGCCGGATACACGCTCAGGACCACGCTGGCGGATGAATTGAACCAGCGCAACGTGGGCGCCCTGGCCTCAAGCCAGGCCACTGTCCCGCCCGCCCCCGCGATGGTTCCCGAAGACTTTCGTATTCTGGTCGCGGAAGACAACACCATTTCCACCAAAGTCATTCGCGGCATGCTGGGCAAGCTCAACCTGAACCCGGACACGGCGAGCAACGGCGAAGAAGCGTTGCGGGCGATGAAAGCCCAGCGCTACGACCTGGTGTTGATGGACTGCGAAATGCCGATCCTCGACGGTTTCTCCGCAACCGAGCAACTGCGCGCCTGGGAGATGGGTAATCAGCGGGTGCGAACCCCGGTCGTGGCACTCACCGCGCATATCCTGACCGAGCACAAGGACCGTGCGCGTCAGGCCGGTATGGACGGGCACATCGCCAAGCCCATCGAACTGTCGCAATTGCGCGAGCTGGTGGAGCACTGGGTCGCCCAGCGGCACTGACCGCAGGTGCGGATTCATCCGCGATCTGGCGCGCAGCGGCAGCAAAACAAGCCGCGCGGAGTATCGCCGCTATCCGAGCCTGATAGACTTCGCCGGTCATTCACTCGCGCCTATGAGTTCAACCATGCTGCATGTGCTGTCTAGCGTTTATCTAAAAATGCTGGTGCTTTACAGCCCCTTCTTCGTTCTGTCGTGCTTCATTGGTCTGACTCGCGGTCACTCGCGCAAGGAGCAGCGCCGCCTGGCGTGGAAAGTCGGGTTCGCGACACTGATCGCAAGCGTGCTTCTCTACCTGTTCGGACGGGTGATCTTCGAGGTGTTCGGGATTACCGCCGACGCATTCCGTATCGGCGCCGGCAGCGTGCTGTTCATTTCCGCCCTGGGCATGGCGCAAGGCAAATCGGCGGTTCAGACCGACAACGTTCAACAGGACGTCACCATCGTTCCCCTGACCATTCCGCTCACAGTCGGGCCGGGCACCATCGGCGCCCTGCTGGTCATGGGCGTCAGCCAGCCGCACTGGGACGACAAGCTGACCGCGATTCTCGCTATCGCTCTTGCCAGCCTGACCGTGGGCGTAGTGCTTTTTCTTGCCGGGCGGATCGAACGCCTTCTCGGCGACCAAGGCTTGCAAATCGTCAGCCGCCTGATGGGGCTGTTCGTCTGCGCCCTCGCCGCCCAGATCATCTTTACCGGCATCCGTGGCTATCTTGTGCTCTAAGCCACGGACACTGGGTTCAAGCGCTCCCCGGGCTCAATCAGGGGCCTCTGAGCATGCGAGCGGCAAGATCATTTCCGCCGGCCTGTCAGCCAGATATTTCTCGACCGTCGCTCGTACTCTAGCGTAACCCGCCGCGTTCCATGTCCGCTGGAAAACTCGCGCCTGGACTGCCCCTGTCAGCTGAGCGCCGGTGAAAGGCTGCTGCAGGAAGTTTTCGACCCACGCAGCGGTGGTCATGAACGTTAGCCACAAATACTTCACCACTTGGTCTGGAAGCAATACGCTGATCAGCAGTGCGAGACTGCCTGTTGCGTTGGAGGCCTGGTGCGCATACTCCTCGACAGGGGGATGGAAGACCGTGAAACGCTTGAACAAAGCTTGCGCCCGAGCCTCTGGCGATCCACTCAGGCATGCCAGTGCCCGGGTAACATGTTCGGCATGCGCGGGCGCAAGATCATTCAGCAAAAATCGTCCGATGATGGACTCGATGGTAAGGATGTCCTCGTCTCCCGGCTCAAAGCTCTGCCCCTCGATCCCTGTGCCTAACCATTTCAAGGCAATCAAAGCTTTGTTGTATTCTGCGAACCATTGCGCCGACGAACGCTGTAAAGGGCATCTGACGTCCGCTTTCATCTGTGCGAACAAGAGCGCTGTCTTGATGTCTTCCAACGCTTGTATCGAAGCCGGATCAGGGGCGCATACGAGATTTCCTGCCACCACCCAGTTATCAGTCACGTATTCCATTACGTGCACTCTCCTAGTCAGAGGAAAAGGGCCGCCCATCATGGCGGCCCCTTTATTTCATTAAGGTTCGTTACTTCAAACCCTCGAAAAAATCATCTGCCTCACCTTCCAGAAAGTCGAGGATGCGCCCCTTGTTACGCTCATAAGTCCCCTTACTGAACTGCACACCCTTGGCCAATCGTTTTATGTCCAGCCTCGAGACTGACCACTTCCAGAACAAGGCGCCACCCGAACTATGCCGATAATCACAATGCACCGAAAGAAGATAAGTGATTGGAATGCCAGCACTGGACTCGATGCACGGCATGATGCGGAACTGGCTGACTGTTCCTCGACGACTATTACTTTCGAACAGTTTCATGAGCGGGTCATTTTTTTGCAGTTTGTCCAAGACCAGGCCCAACAGGGAAACAACGGTTGCTGCGTTAGGGCCGGCAACTGCGCTGATCAGTTCAAGGACAAGAGAGTCCATCTGCAAGTTTTGGTTTTTGGAGGTGTAGCTGCCATACTCGTGACCACCAGTTGTCAACCAGCCCGCTTGTTTTAACGCTCCAGCGTACGCCGTCAACCACTCGACCGCATCATTGTTTACATCAGCCTTCTTGTTGGCAACGGTTTCTGCGAACTCCACCCCGAGCAGCACAGCTTCCCGATTCTGCTCACTCACGCCGTCAGCGAAGGCCACGATAGCCGGGGCATCCTTACTGATCTTGGCTGAATCCTTCTCAGCCTCAGCGTCAGCATTCAAATTCACAAGCTGGATCGGCTTGATACGCTGCCTGTTGGATGGAGGAAGGCTATCAAAGTAAGCAGCCGATTGTTCGGGGGTTGGAAAATCATTCACTTCTACATCGGTCATAAGTGCATTCCTTTGCATAATTAACTATTCATATTACGGGCCAACAAACGTCAAACCCGGTTTAACCTTAGCATTCTTACGAATCCATTCAATTTCAGAGTATTTACTAATCATTACGATTCAGATAGAGCCCTGGGGTCAGGTCACGCGGCTAAATACTCACACCACTGATTAATGCGTCCGCTCTGTTCTTTAGATACCGCGCGACATCCGCGCGATGTCGTGCGTAAGCGGCACTGCCAAACACATAGGCTCCGCCTTTGAAGTAAAACAACAACCTGCGTCCACCCGCCGAATAGTCGTCGACAGTCAAATGCAGCCCACAGAGCAATAACAGGTTTTGCCCGTCATCCAGCCTGGCGCAGGGCACGATCTGAAAGCTGCCCAGGCGCCCGTTATCTAGGCCGTGATCGAAATACGCGTTGGCAGCCTGGTATACCCCCAGGGCCTGAAACGCACGCCGCACCAATTCAGCGAGCCGCTCGTGCCCGGCGGTGCCGATGATGCGAAACGTTGCATCCATCAGATCCTCGGTGCTGCTGATCAACAGCGAGTCATCCAGAATCAGACTCTTCTGACGCAATCCGCGGGCGCTCAATCTGTTGCGGTAGTAATGCATCCAGCTGGTCCAGTGGCGCTGGAAATCATAGACGTGGCTGGCGAACAGCTGTGCGTCCAGCAGCATGTCCTGAATGTCCGCCCTGTCCTGCCCGGTCAGATCCGGCTCGAACGCGGCGAGACTCGGGATATCGCCTAGCGAAGCCGCGTTTTCTTTGGCTGAGGTCATTGGTTCTCTCCGTCGCTTATGCCGCTGTCGCCCAGCGGGCGGATCAGCATTGGCCGCTTGTCGGCGAGGGCAGTGCTCAGGGGATCGCGAAAAGGCGCGCTGGCTTGCTCGGACAAATGCATCGAATAGACGGTCAACTCCAGGTTGCCGGACAGGTGCCCGGCTTCAAGCGGCTCGAACAGAAAGTCGGAATGCAGCGGCTGCCAGGTGACGAGATGCAAAACCGCAAGGCTGAGGGTTCCCTGCGGATCGATAAGCCCCAATTGCAGGGTGACTGTGGCTTGTCCCGGGCTGTGCTCCTTCGCCCTGATCTGCAGAGCCTGACTGGCGAGCAGATTCAACGCTTTATCCTGAGCGCTGGTACGCACTTGCCGTTCGGCATCCTCGATCACGTCCGCATCGAACAGCGGACGAAGCGCGGCCGTGCAGATGCTCCAGACGCTTTCGTGTTGGGAAGAAGACAGACGTCCGCTGAGATGCTCACTCGCGTTCAGTGTCCATCCGAACCTCAGCGCGGCGGTGAGCCAAACTTCTTTCCAGCTGCTGAAATCGCTGAACCTTTCGTGTTTCCTGGTCGCGGCGAGCTGAAGATACAACAGCGAATCCAGCAGGTCGTTACGCCGGTCGACCGGCGTGGATCGAGCAAAGAACAACAGGCATCCTGCGTTGACAACCGCATCATTCAAACGTGGTTTCATGGACGAGTCCTTCTACCGGGTGAACGGAGGCGCGATGCGCCTCCGAAAGCGAATACTCAGATGTCGAATTCCGCGATTGCGCTTTTTGCACTGCTGCCCAGCTTGTCCTGAATCTGTGCGCGATGACGGGCATAGATGCGGGTATTGAGGGTCATGTTGTTCTCGCCGCGATAGATCTCGACTTCAGAGTTGTTCCATTCCCAGAACAGCACGTTCGTGACATTGAGCTCGGAACGAAACGCCACGGCGCCCATGGCCAGATTCACAAGCCCGTCTCCGCTCTCGCTGCAGGAAGCGATCCGGAAATTGCCTCCGCGATGGGTGCGCGTCTGCCGCTCGAACAGCCGCAACGGTTCTTCATTGGCGCTCAGCGCCGTCAAGGCGTCCTGGGCGACCTTGAGCAGCGCAAAGGCAGCCGGCCCGGGCAGAGCCGCCGCCGCAATGGCAGACTTGATGATTTCCAGACCCGCCTGATCCATGGTGAATTGCTGCCGGGCGGTGCCGTAGCGCGCATACCGCCAGTGCGTGGAGACCCAGCCAAGGGTTGCGAGCACCGTATTGAACTGCTGATACCAGTGGTCGCTCTGGGTCTCCGGATTGGCGGCCTTGTTGGCGACCAGCGTGGCGAACAACAGGGAGTCCATGACGTCCTCCCGATTCTGACGGGAAACACCTTGGGCGAAGGCCACAAGGCTGCCACCAGTCACAGCCGCTTGCGCAGCGAGGGCCGTATCCGTCGCAAGAGCCGGGTAAATCGCCGCCGCGCCAGTTTCCGTCAGCTGTTCAGCCAGCGAGCGAGTGCCGTCCGCCATTTCAAAGGCGGCGATGTGTTGCAAGCGTTGGGTGTCGTTCATGATCGTTCCATTGAGTCAAAAATTCGTCCGTTGATCCTTGTCTTCCAAGGACAGAAACGAGATTAGCGATCTCTGGCAGAGCGGTTCAGTGAGGCACTTTGCGATCAACTGGAGGGGGAAACCGAGCCGGTCTTACAACGAAGCGAAAAAAGAAAGAATCATCGGCAGCCGTCGGTGCCCGGAAACACTGGCTCGGAGGAAACGACTCAGGCGCGTCACTGAAAACGGCTACATGCCGCGCAGTTCGCGTTCGGACATTTCGGGCAGGGCGGGAAAGAAAAATTCCACGATCGTGGCTAACGAATACGCATCAGGCTCAGCCTGCTCTCGCAGGCCGCCTGATCAATTCCGACGTGTCCGGGCAATCAGTCCGGCTTGTTTCCATACCAGCGTGGCGTATAGACCCAGGTGCCGCCGGGCCGGCTAAACGTGCAGGTCGTGGAAGACCCAATAAGCACCATGGTGCGCATGTCCACTTGCTCGGGTGTGAGTTCGCCCAGCGTTATGACGCGCAGGCTCTGTCCCGGCCGGGCGATATCACGTCCCAGCGTGACCGGTGTGTCGGGACTGCGGTGCTTGCGGACGATTTCAAGTGCACGCCCGAGCTGCCAAGGCCGGGAACGGGAGATCGGGTTATAGAACGCGAGCGCCAGGTCGGCCTGCGAGGCCAGATCCAGACGCTGCTCGATGACGTCCCAGGGCTTGAGATTGTCGGACAGCGAAATGACGCAGAAGTCGTGCCCCAAAGGCGCGCCGGCCTGGGCCGCGGTTGCCAGCGAAGCGGACACTCCCGGCAGGATTTCCAGCTCGACCGCGTGCCACGCAGAATCAGCGGACTCGTGCAGAGCTTCGAGCACCGCCGAGGCCATGGCGAACACCCCAGGGTCGCCCGAGGACACCACCACCACCGAGCGACCTTGCGCCGCCAGTTCGAAGGCATGACGGGCACGCTGCATTTCCTCGCGATTATCCGTGCAGTGCAGCACCTGATCGGCACGGAACGGTCCGGCCATGCGCACGTAGGTTTCGTAACCCAGCACATCGGTGGCGCGTGCCAGCTCGGCCTTCACTGCCGGCACCATCAGATCGGCCGAGCCCGGTCCGAGCCCGATCACCGCCAGACGACCGCGCGGTCGCCCGATTCGCGCCACCTCCAGCGGCTGGCTGGCGACCGCAATGGCAATACCTTCACCGGCGCTGATCGGCGGCAGTAACTGCGGGACGACTGCACGCGCCATTTCGCTCGCGGGTGCGCTTTCGACGAACCGCACCGGCACGCCTAACTCCACGGCCGCCCGATGCAGCTCAGGGTTGCCCATGTCGCTGTCCCCCGCCAGCAGGCAAGCCAGTGCCTGTGGGGCGATCCGCGCCGAGTGCAGGGCCTGGCGTATCATTTCGCCCGACTCAGGACCGGGTTCGCTGATCGCCACCAGCACGCTGCGGGGGTAGATCAGCAACTCGTCGGGCGACGATTCGCGTTCGCTGCAACTGATGCGAATGGTTCGCTGCGCGTCAGGCGCCTGCGGCAACTGCGCGGCTGCCAGCCAGGGCGCGTCGCCGTCGATGCGCACCTGTTCGCCGGACAACAGATCCGAGACAAAGCGCTTGCCCAGTTCCAGATCCCCAAGCGCGTAACCTGCCGGAGGATTGAGCAGGCAAGTTCCGAAGCGCAGTTCGCCGCTGGTGGTGATCGCCGGAGCGATGCCCAGCTCGCCGGCAATTTCGCGGGTCAGGACATTGACGCCGCCCAGTCCGCCCAGCAACGGGACGACCGCGCTGCCGTCTTCGGCCACGGCGAGCACTGCCGGCTCCGCCCCTTTTTCGACCAGCAGCGGCGCCAGCGTGCGAATCACGATTCCGGCGGAACACAGCGCAATGATCGGCGTGTTCTGTCGATACAGTTGCCGCAGGGTCGCGCCGAATTCGGTGTAGTGCAGGTCCGCGTCCTGAACGCGTTCGGCCAGGCCATGAATCAGCGCATCGGGGTAGATCCGCTGGATGCGTCGGGCGGTCGCCAGGCTGCCATTGCCGAGAATGACGATGGCGGGAATTTCGTGAGTCATCAGCCTTGCCACCTTTCGCCCGGAACGATGATCAACGAGAAATAAGGCGACGACATCGGATCGACCTCGTCCAGCGGGACGATCTTCTGGTTGCTCATGGTGGCCCGTTCGACATAGAGCGCGCGTTGCGCAAGACCCAACTCATTGAGCACCTGACGGACCTTGGGAAAGTTGCGACCCAGCTTCATGATCACGGCCGCGTCGGTGTCTGCCAGCTTGCGCTTGAGCTCGTCATGGGGCAGCACACCCGACAGTACTGACAGACTCTGATTGCGATACACCAGCGGAGCACCCAACACCGAAGCGCCGCCGAGCATCGAGCAAACGCCGGGGATCACCTCGGCCGGATAGCGTTCGGCCAGACGATCGTGCAGGTACATGTAGGAACCGTAGAAGAACGGGTCGCCCTCACAGATCACCGCCACGTCGCGTCCGGCATCCAGATGCGCGGCGACGTTCAGGCTCGCTTCATCGTAGAAATCGCTGATGATCTGTTCGTAGGACATGGGCGCCGGCAGCACTTCCGTAGTCACCGGATAGACCAGCGGCATCAGCGTCTGCGCATCCTGCAGATGCCCCTCAATGATGCTGAACGCATTGCCCTTTTTGCCTTTGGCAACGAAGTACGCCACGACCGGCGACTCGCGCAGCAGCCGCAAGGCCTTGAGCGTGATCAGCTCGGGATCCCCAGGCCCCACACCCAGGCCGATCAGTTTGCCGCGAGTCTGCATCATTCGATCTCCGTCGCCAGGGCGTTCACCGCAGCCACGGCCATGGCGCTGCCGCCACGACGGCCCTGCATGATCACGAAAGGTACGCCACGACTGTCGGCGGCCAGCATCGCCTTGGATTCCGCCGCGCCGACGAAGCCCACCGGAAAACCGAGAATCAGCGCCGGCCTCGGCGCGCCGGCGTCGAGCATTTCCAGCAGATAGAACAGCGCCGTCGGCGCGTTGCCGATGACCACGACGCTGCCTTCCAGGTGCGGACGCCACAGCTCCAGCGCCACGGCAGAACGGGTGTTGCCCAGCTCGCGGGCCATTTCCGGCACGCCGTCATCATGCAGGGTGCAGATGACTTCGTTGTTGGCCGGCAGACGGCTGCGGGTGATGCCTTCCGAGACCATCCGCGCATCGCACAGGATCGGCGCGCCTGCCGCGAGCGCAGCGCGTCCGGCCGCGCCGGCGCCGGGCGAGAAACGCAGGTCCTCGATGACTTCCACCATGCCGCAGGCATGAATGACACGAACGGCCAGCTTTTCCAGGTCGGCCGGAATGGTGTCCAGACGCGCCTCGGCGCGAATGATCGAGAAGGAATTGCGATAGATCTCCTGACCATCGCGGATGTAATCAATCATGGGTACTGCTCCGTGAGCCGGCGGCCAGTTGCGCGCCGACTGCTTCAATAGTGAGGTCGCGCGCCTTGAGCAGGCCGAAACCGGGCTGCGCTGCGTCGCGAAAATAAAGGTCGTAGCGGCCCGCAGCCGTCGCCAGCAAGGTCACAGGCGCGACGTGGGCGGCCGCGCAGGAACGCGCACAGCCGGTCAGATGGACGGACTGCCCCGGCGGCAGTATCCCGGCCAGTCGCCGTGCGTCCGTCTTGGTGTCGGCCAGTGCCTTGCCGCAACCGCTGCTGCCCGTGCAGGCGATGACCCGAGCCAGCGGCTGTTCGACGTTGCAAATGAGCCTGGCCCGCTCCAGGTCGTCGAGTATTCGTGGGGCCTGTTCGGCGGGTACGTTGGGGATCAGCAGGCTTTGCCAGGGCGTCAGGCGCAGCGTGCCGTCACCCGTTTGGGCGGCCAGACGAGCGACTTCGGCGAGCATGGCGTCATCCAGTCGTCCCAGTGGCGCAGCCCCGCCTACCGCGACCATGCCGGGCGCGGACTGAGGATAGATACCCAGATGACGTTCGCAGGTCATCTTCGGCCGCTGCCACGCGCTTATCCGCTCATCAGTGCGCAGACTCAGCTCCGGGCGGGCAGCCAGACGAAGCAACAACTGCTCGGCCGGTACCTGTGTCAGCAAGTGCCGCATGCGGACCTGCTCCGGGCGCGCCAGATCGAGGAACAGTTCGATCAGCGCCACCACCAGCGCATGCCCGTGCTCAAGCGGCACGGCAGCCAGCGGCCGGTCGTTGGCCGGGCAGCCGGCCAGTCCGAACGCCAGCAGCTTGTCGCCGTCCAGCTCCAGGGCCGAGAGCCAGATGTCATGGGGATGCTCCAGCATGACCAGCGCCTCGCCGGCGTCCAGCGACACCGCGAACTTGGCCGAGAGCTCCCGGAATCGCGGGTGATTTTCCAGCGACTGGAGAATCTGCGCCGCCAGGGGCCGGGCGTCGAACAGCATCTGCGGGTCCAGCCCCGCAGTAGGACTGAGCAGCAGATTGCGTACGTCGTCGCTGTCCGGGTTGGCCGGCCCGAGACCAGCGTCCATCAAGGCTTTGATCAGCTCTTGATGGTCGCCGTCGATGCCACGGATCTGCAGGTTGCCGCGATTGGTCGCCTCGATCACGCCCTGGGCATGACGTCGAGCCGCCCGGGCCACTGCGTGCGCCTGTTCGGCGCTGATGACGCCGCCCGCCAGTTTGATTCGACAGATACCGCCATCCAGCGCCGGGACGATACGCAGCAACCCCGGACAGGCCGAGGGACGTGGCGTTGCGAAAGAGGGGCGAGCGGACTTCTGCTCGTTCAAGGAATCACCGGTGTGAGCGTTCTGTAGTGTGGCTGGAGTTCGTTGGGCGCGCCTGAGCACCTTGGGCGCGGTATTATGCCTGCTTTGTCCGCTGGCATGAAAAGACGCTCTGTCGGAAGTTCGAATCGAGGTAGGTGCATGACGCCGTGGCTGACAGTCGTGGGAATCGGGGAAGACGGCTACAAAGGGCTGGGCAGGAATGCCCGGCATGCCTTGCTGCGTGCCGTTCAGGTGTTCGGCGGCCCACGGCAATTGGCGTTGTTGCCAGCCTGCATCCGCGCTGAACGCCGGGCCTGGCCGAGTCCTTTTTCGCTGAGTCCCGTGCTTGAACAACGCGGTGCCGAGGTCTGTGTGCTCGCCAGCGGCGATCCGATGCTGTTCGGCGTCGGCGCCAGTCTGGCCCGCTCGGTGCCCGGCGAGGAAATGCACGTCATTCCGGCGCCCTCCTCCTGCTCGCTTGCGGCGGCGCGCCTGGGCTGGGCCTTGCAGGACCTGTCCATCGTATCGATCGTGGCCCGGCCGCTGGCCGCGCTCAACGCGCATCTGCACCATGGCGTACGGTTGCTGGTGCTGAGTAATGACGGTAGCAGCCCCGCCGCCATCGCGGGCCTGTTGCGGGAACGCGGTTATGGGCCAAGCGGCATGACCGTTTTCGAGCACCTGGGCGGGGACGCCGAGCGGCGGCTGGCTGGGTTGGCCAGCGACTGGGACCAAGGTGAAACGGCTGCGCTGAATCTGGTGGCCATCGACTGCCGGGCCGATGCCAACACGCCGCGTCTGACGACGCTCGCCGGCCTGCCGGACGACGCTTTCAAACATGACGGCCAGCTCACCAAGCGCGATGTGAGAGCCATGACCCTTGCCCGCCTGGCACCGACGCCCGGCGCGCTGCTGTGGGATGTCGGTGCCGGTTGCGGCTCCATTGGCATCGAATGGATGCGCGCCCATCCGACCTGCCGGACGCTGGCCATCGAAGCAGACGAGGGGCGTCAGCAACTGATCGAATTCAACCGCGATGCCCTCGGCGTGCCAGGCCTGCAATTGATACGTGGCGCGGCACCCGAAGCTTTGCATGGGCTGGAGCGCCCAGACGCCATCTTCATCGGCGGCGGAGTCACCCGGCCAGGCATTCTGGAAACCTGCTGGGAGCAGCTGCGCTCCGGCGGACGTCTGGTCGCCAACGCAGTCACCCTGCAAAGCGAGGCCGCGCTGATGAACTGGCGCGAGCGTCACGCCGGCGAGTTGACCCGCATCCAGATCGCCCACGCCAAACCGCTGGGCGACTTCGACACCTGGCGTCAGGCCTTGCCGATCACCTTGCTCGATGTGGTCAAGCCCTGATGCGCGAGGAAACCGCCGAACAGCCCGCGCCGCTGCGCAGCGGACTCACGACCGGCAGTTGCGCGACCGCAACCAGTCTGGCCGCGGCGCGTCTGTTGCTGGGCGCAGCGCACTGCGACGCCGTACAGATCACCTTGCCCAAAGGCAAACAGGTGCAGATGCGCCTGGAGTTCTGCCGGCTGGTGGACGGTTTCGCCGAGGCCGGAACGATCAAGGACGCCGGCGACGATCCGGACGTGACCCACGGTGCGCTGGTGTTCGCGCAGGTCAGTCTCGTCCCGGCGCCCGGCGTGCGGTTCGTCGCCGGTCCCGGCGTCGGCACGGTGACCCGCCCCGGCCTGGTGCTGGGGGTCGGCGAGCCGGCCATCAACCCGGTGCCACGGCGCATGATGGGTGAACATTTGCAGGCACTGGCGGCCGAGCGCGGGTATGCCGGCGGTTTCGAAGTGACCATCGGCGTCGAAGGCGGCGAGGCGCTGGCCCTCAAGACCATGAATCCGCGCCTGGGCATTCTGGGCGGGCTGTCGATCCTGGGCACCAGCGGCATCGTCCGGCCGTTTTCCTGCGCCGCTTACATCGCTTCGATTCACCAGGGGATCGACGTCGCCACGACCAATGGCTACCTGCATATCGCGGCCTGCACCGGCAATGCCAGCGAAGACACCATGCGCCGGGTCTACGGAATCCCGGACATTGCCCTGATCGAGATGGGCGACTTCGTCGGCGCGGTGCTCAAGCACCTGCGTAAAGTGCCTGTGGACAAACTCAGCCTGTGCGGCGGTTTTGGCAAGATCAGCAAACTGGCCGCCGGGCATATGGACCTGCACAGTCGCCACTCCAGCATCGACTTGCCGCAGCTGGCGCGCTGGGCGGCGGAGGTCGGTGCCGACGCTGCGCTGCAACAGCAGATTCGCGAAGCGAACACCAGTCAGCAGGCGCTGGCCTTGAGCGCGGCGGCGGGCATCCCGCTGGGTGATGCTGTCTGCCAACATGCGCTGGCGTTCGCGCGCAGCGTGGTTCCGGCTCAAGTCCAGGTTGAAGTGTTCGCCATTGACCGCCAGGGCGGCATTGTCGGGCAGGCGGGCGTCGAGTGAGGAACGCGCGATGAAACGAATTCTGCTGCTGGGCGGCGTGACCGAAGCGCTGGCCATCGCCCGGACGCTGGGGCCCGAACATATCTACAGTCTGGCGGGTGTCGGCCGCGTGCC
The DNA here is from genome assembly GCF_036706555.1 of Pseudomonas sp. JDS28PS106. Taxonomy (NCBI): domain Bacteria; kingdom Pseudomonadati; phylum Pseudomonadota; class Gammaproteobacteria; order Pseudomonadales; family Pseudomonadaceae; genus Pseudomonas; species Pseudomonas sp. JDS28PS106. The sequence goes on from NZ_JBAJGT010000007.1 coordinate 74,747, forward strand.
GACGGACCTGACCTGCCAGGTGCAGGTCGGCGGCTACGGGGGCGCCGAAGGCCTGGCCCGCTTCATCCATGAGCGGGAAGTCGATCTGCTGCTCGACGCGACGCATCCCTACGCTGCGCGAATCAGCCACAATGCCGCACTGGCCGCCCGCGCGACCGGGATCGAATGCTGGGCGCTGCGCCGTCCGGCCTGGCAGCCCGGCCCCGGTGACGACTGGCGCGAGGTCGCCGACTGGCAGGACCTGAACACCGCCATGGCGCCGTTCCAGCGCCCTCTGTTCACCCTGGGCCGCGAGCCCTTGCAGCATCTGCACGAGATATTCGAACACCAGTTCTGGACCCTGCGCGCGCTGGACGCCTGCCCCGGCAACGAGCGCTGCGAGGTAATCGCCGCACGCGGCCCTTTCCGGCTGGAAGACGAGCGCGCTTTGTTCGAGCGACGCAGGATCGATGTATTGATCAGCAAGAACAGCGGCAGCAGCGCCACGGAGCCTAAACTGGAGGTGGCGCGGGAACGAGGCATCCCGGTCTTGATCCTCAAGCGGCCGCCTTTGCCGGAAGTGGATCGGGTGTTCTGGAGTGCGGAAAAGGTGCTGGGGGCTCTGGCGCACGCTTGTCACAAGCGGTGATCAACCCTGCGCCGTCGCGAGCAAGCTCCCTCCCACAGGGTATGCGTCGCCTGTGGGAGGGAGCTTGCTCGCGACGACGCCCGGTCAGCCGACACACATCCGCCGGTGTACCCTCTTTTCCCAGACAGCCGCTACGAACAGCCCGGAGAACATTGCATGCTCAAGAACGCCCTCATGCTGACAGCACTGCTCCTGCCAGCCTGCTTTGCCCAGGCGCAGGATTACACGGCGGGAAAGATGGTGATCCACGATCCCTGGTCAATGGCACTGCCGCCAAACGCACCAGCCGTCGCCGCGTATTTCACGATCCAGAACGAAGGCGACACCCCGGATCGGTTATTGAGCGTAGAGACGCCGGTCGCCGGGCAGGCGCAGCTCCATGAACACGTCCACGCCGATGGTTTGATGAAGATGCAGCAAGTGCAGAGCGTGGCGGTCGCGCCGCAGGCCAGCGTGAAGTTCGCGCCCATGACCTGGCACGTCATGCTGCTCGACCTGAAAGACCGCTCGAAGCTGGTCGTCGGCCAGCAATTTCCGCTGACGCTGCATTTCGAGAAAGCAGGCGATATCGAGGTTCAGGTGCAAGTTCGTAGCGAGCCTTCCGGGCATCATCAGCACTGACTCGAGGGTGGCACTCGGCAGTTTTCACGAAAACTGAAGTCATTTGCGCGATAAAAATTTTTCCGGCTTTGCCAAAACCTCGGCAGCAGCTTAAATTGCTCGTCGCGGAGCCCGAAATCGCCGGGCGGTTTTGTGATGAATTCCTCACCCGACCAATTCGGGCTCCGTTTGATTCAGATGTGGAAGCCGCCTTCGGGCGGCTTTTACGTTGCTCGCACCAATTTCGATCACCGTAGCGCACCACGGCCCGCAATGGGCTCCCATTCGGTGCAGCGCTTCAATTCCCGCCCCCTGACTATTGCGATGCGGGTTCGTTTGACGGGCTAGGCACAGCCTTTGCTTGGCAGCTTCTTATCCGCGTTCTGTCCGACCATAAAAACCCAACGAATGGAGTCAGCCCAATGAAGCGTCGCAGCCTGATCAAAGCTTTCACCCTGTCCGCATCCATCGCCGCGATGGGCATGACCTGGACTGCCCAGGCAGCCGAAACCATCAAGGTCGGCATCCTGCATTCGTTGTCCGGCACCATGGCGATATCCGAGACGTCGCTCAAGGACATGGCGCTGATGACTATCGAGGAGATCAACGCCAAAGGCGGCGTCAACGGCAAGATGCTGGAGCCTGTCGTGGTCGACCCGGCTTCCAACTGGCCGCTGTTCGCGGAAAAGGGCCGTCAGTTGCTGACCCAGGACAAAGTGGCCGTGATGTTCGGCTGCTGGACTTCGGTGTCGCGCAAGTCGGTGCTGCCAGTGGTCGAGGAGCTCAACGGTCTGTTGTTCTACCCGGTCCAGTACGAAGGCGAGGAAATGTCGCCGAACGTGTTCTACACCGGCGCGGCGCCTAACCAGCAGGCCATCCCCGCCGTCGAGTATGTGATGAGCGAGGACGGCGGCGCGGCCAAGCGCTTCTTCCTGCTGGGCACCGACTACGTGTACCCGCGTACCACCAACAAGATCCTGCGCGCCTTCCTGCACTCCAAGGGTGTGAAGGACAGCGATATCGAAGAGGTCTACACCCCGTTCGGCCACGCCGACTATCAAACCATCGTCGCCAACATCAAGAAGTTCTCGGCGGGCGGCAAGACCGCTGTCATTTCCACGGTCAACGGCGACTCCAACGTTCCGTTCTACAAGGAGCTGGCCAACCAGGGCCTGGAAGCGACCGATGTGCCGGTCGTGGCCTTCTCGGTCGGCGAGGAAGAACTGCGCGGCATCGACACCAAACCACTGGTAGGGCACCTGGCTGCGTGGAACTACTTCCAGTCGGTGGAGAACCCGGCCAACAAGAAGTTCGTGGCGGACTGGCAAGCCTACGCCAAGAAGAAAAACCTGCCTGGCGCGGACAAGGCCGTGACCAACGACCCGATGGAAGCCACCTACGTGGGTATCCACATGTGGGCGCAGGCGGTCGAGAAAGCCAAGTCCACCGATGTCGACAAGGTCCGCGCCGCCATGGCCGGCCAGACCTTCGCCGCGCCGTCGGGCTTCACGCTCACCATGGACAAGACCAATCACCACCTGCACAAGCCGGTCATGATCGGCGAGGTCGAGGAAAACGGTCAGTTCAACGTGGTCTGGCAGACCAAGGAGCCGATCCGCGCCCAGCCGTGGAGCCCGTACATTCCGGGCAACGACAAAAAGCCTGAGACGCCGGTCAAGAGTAACTAAGGGCGCAGGAGTACTTCTGTAGGGGCCACCGGGGCGGCGTTCCGCCTTGCTGGCGATGCGATGCGTCAGACACACCGCGCCGCTTGCATCGCCAGCAAGCTGGCTCCTACAACGGTCGTGCGATACACCGGATTGATAAACCAGGCCTCACGCCATGCTTAACATTTTCTACCGTTTCCTCTTGATGCTGGTCGTGTCGCTGCCCTTCGCAGCGCATGCCGGCGATGCCGGGGATTTTGTCGCGGCCGGTTCCTCGCAACAGGCCGAGATGCTCGAAACCTGGGCAGCCAATCCTTTACCTCAACGCATCGAACTGCTTGAAGCTCTAAGTGACGGCAGGGTTGCCGTCGACAGCGCAAAGCACGCGTTCATCGAAGTGAACGGCAGCTTCGTTGCGGTCGATCAGCAGGTGACCGCTGCCGATGAACCGCGCAAGCTGCGCATGAACAACCGCCTGCGGGGGCTCACCGAGACCGCGCTGGCCAGCCATCAATTGCTGGGTGCCGACGCCGGTCTGCGTCTGAACGCCGCAAGACAATTGCAGAAAAGCGCTCGTCCCGCGCAACTGGGATTGCTCGAACAACGTGTGGCCGCGGAAAACGATCAGGCCGTCAAGGACGCCCTGACCTTGGCGCTCGCCAACCTTCAACTGGTCGACAGCAGTCCGACGGTGCGACTCGCGGCGGTTCGCCTTTTGGGCGAGACCGGCGACCCGCTGGCCCGCACACGTCTCGAATCACTGCTGGCGCCGGGCGTGGAAACCAATGACTCGGTGCGCGTCGCCGCTGAGACCAGTTTGGCGCAGGTCAATCGCAAACTGCTGATCGGCGAAGTGCTGGGCCAGGCGTTCAGCGGCATGTCGCTGGGCTCTATCCTGCTGCTGGCCGCGCTGGGGCTGGCGATTACCTTCGGCCTGTTGGGCGTCATCAACATGGCCCACGGCGAAATGCTGATGCTCGGAGCCTATTCCACCTACATGGTGCAGCTGATGTTCCAGCGCTATGCGCCGGGCGCGCTTGAGCTGTATCCGCTGGTCGCGCTGCCGGTGGCGTTCTTCGTCACGGCGCTGATCGGCATGGCGCTGGAGCGCACCATCATTCGCCATCTGTACGGTCGTCCGCTGGAAACCCTGCTCGCCACCTGGGGCATCAGCCTGATGCTGATCCAGACGGTACGCCTGGCCTTTGGCGCGCAGAACGTCGAAGTCGCCAACCCGCAGTGGCTGTCCGGCGGCATTCAGATGCTGCCCAACCTGGTACTGCCCTGGAACCGCATCGTGATCATCGCCTTCGCGTTGTTCGTGGTCGTGCTGACCTGGCTGTTGCTGAACAAGACGCGCCTGGGCCTGAACGTGCGCGCCGTGACCCAGAACCGCAACATGGCGGCGTGCTGCGGCGTGCCGACGGGTCGCATCGACATGATGGCTTTCGGTCTGGGTTCCGGCATCGCCGGGCTGGGCGGCGTCGCTTTGAGCCAGATCGGCAACGTCGGGCCGGATCTGGGCCAGAGCTACATCATCGACTCGTTCCTGGTCGTGGTGCTGGGCGGCGTGGGCCAGCTGGCCGGGAGCGTCATGGCGGCATTTGGTCTGGGCATCGCCAACAAGATCCTCGAACCACAGATCGGCGCGGTATTGGGCAAGATCCTGATCCTGGCGCTGATCATTCTGTTTATCCAGAAACGTCCGCAAGGTCTTTTCGCGCTGAAAGGACGGGTGATCGACTGATGAATCAGCCACTGATGGTGACCGCCGCACAAAAGGTCGGACCCAAGGGCACGCTGGCCGTGGGCATAGCGGTGCTGGCCGTGCTGCTGGCCATGCCGCTGCTTTCACTGCTGCCTGCCGACAACGCCTTCCAGGTGTCGGCCTATACGTTGACTCTGGTCGGCAAGATCCTCTGCTACGCCATCGTGGCGCTGGCGCTGGACTTGGTCTGGGGCTACGCCGGGCTGCTGTCGCTCGGCCACGGTCTGTTCTTCGCCCTGGGCGGCTACGCGATGGGCATGTACCTGATGCGCGAAGCCGCGGGCGACGGACTACCGGCGTTCATGACGTTTCTGTCCTGGACCGAGCTGCCGTGGTACTGGGCCGGCACCGACAATTTCCTCTGGGCCATGTGTCTGGTGATTGTTGCCCCGGGCCTGCTGGCGCTGGTGTTCGGATTCTTCGCCTTCCGCTCGCGGATCAAGGGCGTGTACTTCTCGATCATGACCCAGGCCCTGACCTTCGCCGGGATGCTGCTGTTCTTCCGCAACGAAACCGGTTTCGGCGGCAACAACGGCTTCACCAATTTCCGCAGCATCCTGGGTTTCAGCATCAGTTCGCAGGGGACGCGCGCCGTGCTGTTTCTGGCGACGGTCGTGCTGCTGGTCGCCAGCCTGTATGCGGGCTGGCGTCTGGCGCAGAGCAAGTTCGGCCGGGTGCTGACTGCCTTGCGCGACGCGGAAAACCGGCTGATGTTCTGCGGCTACGATCCGCGCGGCTTCAAGCTGTTCGTCTGGGTCCTGAGCGCCGTGCTTTGTGGTCTGGCCGGCGCCTTGTACGTACCGCAGGTTGGCATCATCAACCCCAGCGAGATGTCGCCGACCAACTCCATCGAAGCGGCCGTCTGGGTCGCCCTGGGTGGACGCGGAACCCTGATCGGTCCGCTGCTGGGCGCGGGTCTGGTCAACGGCATGAAGAGCTGGTTCACCGTGGCCTTCCCGGAATACTGGCTGTTTTTCCTGGGGGCGCTGTTCATCATCGTCACCCTGTATCTGCCCAAGGGCGTCATCGGCCTGTTGAAAAAACGGAGCGAGCAATGAAAGGCATGCCCTCCCCCTCCCTGATGCTGGAGCCCATCCTGGACCCCAACTCCGATGCCGGCACCAGCCGCGATGCCGTGGGTCTTGGGAAAAGCGCCGGCAAGGGGCTCAACACCCGCCACGGCACCATCCTGACCCTGGAAGACATCAGCGTCAGTTTCGACGGCTTCAAGGCGCTCAATGATCTGAACCTGTACATCGGCGTCGGCGAGCTGCGCTGCATCATCGGACCCAACGGCGCGGGCAAGACCACGCTGATGGATGTGATCACCGGCAAGACCCGGCCCAGCCATGGCAACGCCTGGTTCGGCGAGACGCTGGATCTCACGCACATGAGCGAAGTGCAGATCGCCCAGGCCGGCATCGGACGCAAGTTCCAGAAACCGACGGTGTTCGAGGCGCTGAGCGTGTTCGAGAACCTGGAGTTGGCGCAGAAAACCGACAAGTCGGTGTGGGCCAGTCTGCGTGCGCGGCTGAGCGGCGAACAGCTTGACCGCATCGATCAGGTGCTGGAAACCATCCGCCTGACGAGCTCCAGCCATCGACCGGCCGGTCTGCTGTCCCACGGCCAGAAGCAGTTCCTGGAGATCGGCATGCTGCTGGTCCAGGACCCGCAACTGCTGCTGCTCGACGAGCCGGTCGCCGGCATGACCGACGCCGAAACCGAGTTCACCGCCGAGCTGTTCAAGAGCCTGGCGGGCAAGCATTCGCTGATGGTCGTCGAGCACGACATGGGCTTCGTCGGCTCCATTGCCGACCACGTCACCGTCCTGCACCAAGGCAGCGTCCTCGCCGAAGGTTCGCTGGCGGATGTGCAGGCGGATGAGCGGGTGATCGAGGTTTATCTCGGACGTTGAGGCTTTTCGCCGCCTCTCTCGCATATGAACAATTGTGGGAGGGAGCTTGCTCGCGACCGGTGTAACAGTCACGTCAATCATCACTGACCCACCGCAGTCGCGAGCAAGCTCCTTCCCACTGGAAGGAAATCCGACCGATGCTCCAAGTAGAAAAGCTTCACCAGTATTACGGCGGCAGCCACATCCTGCGTGGGCTGTCCTTCGATGTGAAAGTAGGCGAAGTCACCTGTCTGCTGGGCCGCAACGGGGTGGGCAAGACCACGCTGCTGCGCGTTCTGATGGGCCTGCTGCCCGCGAAGGAAGGCTCGGTGCAATGGGAAGGCAAGACCATCACCGGTTTCAAGCCGCACCAGCGAGTACATGCCGGTATTGCCTACGTACCGCAGGGTCGGGAAATCTTCGGCCGCCTGACCGTCGAGGAAAATCTGTTGATGGGCCTGTCGCGCTTCCCCGGTTCCGAAGCGAAGGAAGTCCCGGCGTTCATCTATGAGCTGTTCCCGGTGCTGTTGCAGATGAAGCATCGGCGCGGCGGCGATCTGTCCGGCGGTCAGCAACAGCAACTGGCAATCGGTCGTGCCCTGGCGAGTCGCCCGCGTTTGCTGATTCTCGACGAGCCCACCGAAGGTATCCAGCCTTCGGTGATCAAGGAGATCGGCGCGGTGATCAAGAAGCTGGCCGAGCGCGGCGACATGGCGATCCTGCTGGTGGAGCAGTTCTATGACTTCGCCGCCGAACTGGCCGATCAGTATCTGGTGATGTCCCGCGGCGAGATTGTCCAGCAGGGACGCGGCGAGAACATGGAAGCAGAAGGCGTGCGCGGGCTGGTAACCATCTGATGCGACATTCGGTTATCGTGCCGTCCCCCGCCCTTGAATGAGCAAGCCATGAATCTGCCTGCCAACTCCGCCCTGTTCACGCCCAGCTGGCACGCCGAGCTTGCCTTGGGCTATGGGCGTTTCGGTGACAGCACCCGGCCGGTTCAGCGTCGGCACAAAGGTCCGTTGCGGGTGCAGAAGCATCTGTATGCCGAGGGACCCGAGGTGTGTCAGCACATCATCGTTCATCCCCCCGGCGGAATCGCCGGCGGCGACCGGCTCGACATCTCCGCCGATGTCGGCCGCAACGCCTGGGCACAACTCACCAGCCCCGGTGCGGCCAAGTGGTATCGTGCGGCGAGCCCCGCCTTCCAGACTCTGGACCTGCGCGTCGAGCCCGGCGCTACGCTGGAGTGGCTGCCTCAGGAAACCATCGTCTTCAGCAACGCCCAGGCCGAACTGACCACCCGCATCGATCTGCGGGGCGATGCCCGGTTGTGCTATTGGGACGTGGTGGCGCTGGGTCGCCCGGCCAGCGCCGAGCGTTTCGATCGCGGGCATTTTCAGTCGCATCTGGATATCAGACGCGACGGCCAGTTGCTCTGGCATGAGCGCCAGCGCATTGTGGGCGGCGACGGTCTGCTGGACTCGGCCATCGGCCTCGACGGCAGGACAGTCTTCGCCACGCTGCTGATGACCGGAGAGGCCAATGCAGACCTGCTCGACAGCTGCCGCTCGCTGGCGCTGCCCCATCCTGTACGTGGCGACCTGACCCAATTGCCGGGGTTGATCGTGGCCCGCTGCCTGGCCGATGAGGCGTTGCATGCCCGAGCGTGGCTGATCGAGATCTGGAAACGACTGCGCCCGGCCCTGCTGGGACGCGAGGCGGTGACGCCGAGGATCTGGAATACATGAAGGTGGCGTTCGACGACTCGTCAGGAGCGGCCCTTCGCGGCTGAAACCGCTCTCCTACAGATCTGTCACGCCCGTGGCTAAATGAATTCGAAACGACGGAACCCCAATGGACCTGACTCCCCGCGAAAAAGACAAACTGCTGATCTTCACCGCCGGCATGGTTGCCGAGCGCCGACTGGCGCGCGGACTGAAGCTGAACTATCCAGAAGCGATGGCCTACATCTCCGCAGCCTTGCTCGAAGGCGCGCGTGACGGCCAGACCGTCGCCGACCTGATGCACTACGGCACCACCCTGCTGACTCGCGAGCAGGTCATGGAAGGGATCCCCGAAATGATTCCGGAAATTCAGGTAGAAGCCACCTTCCCGGACGGCACCAAACTGGTCACCGTGCATCAGCCGATTGCCTGAGGAAACCGCATGACTGAAGTGATCCGCGATGCGTTGCCGGCCGATCTGCCCGGCGTGCTCGCCATCTATAACGACGCGGTGCTCAACACCACCGCGATCTGGAACGAAATGCCGGTCGACCTGGCGAACCGTCAGGCCTGGTATGAAGCCCGACAGGCCCAGGCCTACCCCATTCTGGTGGCGGTGGACGACGCTGGCGAAGTACTGGGTTATTCATCGTTCGGTGACTGGCGCCCCTTCGAAGGTTTTCGCCACACCGTCGAGCATTCGGTCTACGTGCGCGCCGACCAGCGCGGCAAGGGCCTCGGGCCACGACTCATGGCCGCGCTGATCGAGCGCGCCCGCGCGTGCGACAAGCACATGATGGTGGCGGCCATCGAAAGCGGTAACGCCGCCTCCATCACCCTGCACGAGCGTCTGGGTTTCAGCATCACCGGTCAGATGCCCCAGGTCGGTACCAAGTTCGGTCGCTGGCTGGACCTGACTTTCATGCAGCTTGACCTGTCGCCCGGCGCACGAGCGCCAGCATCGCAAGCTCCTCAACCCCTCTAGGACGCTCTCATGAATCCTGCACAGCTACGACGCGTGACCTCGGAAAGCTTCGCCCACTATCGGGACGGCCTGGCAACGCTGCTGATCGAGACGGTGCAGAACGGCGCGTCCGTAGGATTCATGGCCGACATCGACACGGCCCAGGCCTGGCGCTGGTGCGACGCACTCAAGCCCGACGTGGCCGACGGCAGCCTGCTGCTCTGGGTCATCGTCGAAGACGAGCGTGTTATCGCCTCGGTGCAGCTCGCCCTGTGCCAGAAGCCCAACGGGCTCAACCGCGCCGAAGTGCAGAAGCTGATGGTCCTTACCCGCGCACGCGGTCGGGGGCTGGGCACACAGCTGATGGCGGCCGTCGAGCAGGCGGCGATCAAGCACAAGCGCGGATTGCTGTACCTCGACACCGAGGCCGACTCACCGGCCGAAGCCTTCTACCGGGCGCTGGATTACACCCGTGTCGGCGAACTGCCGGACTACTGCGCAACGCCGGACGGTCGCTATCGGCCGACCGCCATTTACTTCAAAACCTTGGGGCAACCGACATGATCCCTGGCGAATACCAGATCCGACCCGGCGATATCGAACTCAATGCCGGCCGGCGCACCCTCAGCCTGACGGTGGCCAACAGTGGCGACCGGCCCATTCAGGTGGGCTCGCACTTTCACTTCTTCGAAACCAACGACGCGCTGACCTTCGACCGCGCCGCCAGCCGCGGCATGCGCCTGAACATCCCGGCCGGCACCGCGGTGCGCTTCGAGCCGGGACAGTCGCGAGAAGTGGAGCTCGTGGACCTGGCCGGACTGCGCAAGGTGTACGGCTTTGCCGGACGCGTCATGGGGCGGCTTTAAGCGGCAAGCGGCAAGCGGCAAGCGGCAAGCTTCAAGCAAGAGACCTGACGGTGTTCGCGGTCCGCTTTTACTTGCAGCTTACAGCTTGCCGCTTGCAGCTCTTACCCCCAACCCAATTCACCCCCTCCAACTCTGGGACCCCGAAATGAAGATAAGCCGTCAAGCCTACGCCGACATGTTCGGCCCTACCGTCGGCGACAAGGTGCGCCTGGCCGATACCGAATTGTGGATCGAGGTCGAGAAGGACTTCACCACTTATGGTGAAGAGGTCAAGTTCGGCGGCGGCAAGGTCATCCGTGACGGCATGGGCCAGGGCCAGCTGCTGGCTGCCGAGGTGGTCGACACCTTGATCACCAACGCGCTGATCATCGATCACTGGGGGATCGTCAAGGCCGACGTCGGCCTCAAGGACGGTCGCATCGCCGCCATCGGCAAGGCCGGCAACCCGGATATCCAGCCGGACGTGACCATCGCCATCGGCGCATCCACGGAGATCATCGCCGGCGAGGGCATGATCCTGACCGCAGGCGGCGTCGACACGCATATCCACTTCATCTGCCCGCAGCAGATCGAAGAAGCCTTGATGAGCGGCGTGACCACCATGATCGGCGGCGGCACCGGCCCGGCGACCGGCACCAACGCGACGACCGTGACGCCGGGGCCGTGGCACATGGCGCGCATGCTCCAGGCCGCCGATTCGTTTCCGATGAACATCGGCTTTACCGGCAAGGGCAACGCCAGCCTGCCCGGTCCGCTGATCGAGCAGGTCAAGGCGGGTGCGATCGGCCTCAAGCTGCATGAAGACTGGGGCACCACACCGGCGGCCATCGACAACTGCCTGAGCGTCGCGGACGAGTACGACGTGCAGGTCGCGATTCATACCGACACCCTGAACGAGTCCGGCTTCGTCGAGACCACGCTCGCGGCGTTCAAGAACCGCACCATTCACACCTATCACACCGAAGGCGCCGGTGGCGGCCATGCGCCGGACATCATCAAGGCCTGCGGCTCGCCCAACGTGCTGCCCAGCTCGACCAACCCGACCCGGCCGTTCACCCGCAACACCATCGACGAGCATCTGGACATGCTGATGGTCTGTCATCACCTGGACCCCAGCATCGCCGAGGACGTGGCCTTCGCCGAAAGCCGCATTCGTCGCGAAACCATCGCAGCTGAAGATATCCTCCATGACCTGGGCGCGTTCTCGATGCTCAGCTCCGACAGCCAGGCCATGGGCCGGGTCGGCGAAGTGATCCTGCGCACCTGGCAGACCGCCGACAAGATGAAACGCCAGCGCGGCCCGCTGCCCGAAGATGCGCCAGGCAACGACAACTTCCGCGCCAAGCGCTACATCGCCAAGTACACCATCAACCCGGCGATCACTCACGGGATCAGTCATGAAGTGGGCTCGGTCGAGGTCGGCAAATGGGCTGACCTGGTGCTGTGGCGCCCGGCCTTCTTCGGGGTCAAGCCCAGCCTGATCCTCAAGGGTGGTGCCATCGCCGCCAGCCTGATGGGCGATGCCAACGCCTCGATCCCCACGCCGCAGCCGGTGCACTATCGCCCGATGTTCGCCAGCTACGGCAGTTCGTTGCATGCCACCAGCCTCACGTTCATCAGCCAGGCGGCGTTCGAGGCGGGTGTGCCGCAGTCGTTGGGCCTGCGCAAACAGATCGGCGTGGTGAAGGGCTGCCGTAGCGTGCAGAAGAAAGACCTGATCCATAACGATTACCTGCCGGACATCGACGTGGACCCGCAGACTTACCAGGTCAAGGCCGACGGCGTATTGCTGTGGTGCGAGCCCGCCGATGTGCTGCCCATGGCGCAGCGCTACTTCCTGTTCTGACGGCTGATCGTCCCGTCTGCCCTGGGGCGGGACGAAGGCTCAAGCGTCGTACTGACGAGCCGATAAACATTGCTGTTGGGCGCTTGCGGCAAAGAGTAATATGCGCCTCCCGAATCTGCCCTCTGCCAGGTAAGCGGCCATGCGCCTTCCCCAATTCATCGTTCACCACGTGGATCGTATCGTCGACGAGTGGGAGGACTTCGCCAGGAGTCTGAAGCCTGCCGCCGACACCATGACACCGGTTGAACTGCGGGACCATGCCAAATCCATACTGCTGGCGGCAGCGCGGGACATGTCGCGCGACCAGACGGCGAGCGAGCAGATGGCCAAGGCTCGCGGCGAACTCGACAGCGGCTCGCCCAGCCTGGATCAGGCCGCGGCCAGCCACGGCGAACTGCGCCATGAGGTAGGCTTCGATCTGGTGCAGATGACGTCCGAGTTCCGCCACTTGCGCGCCAGCGTGATCAGGCTGTGGGTCGAAAGTCTGGCTACGCCCCGGCTGGACGATTTCCAGGATGTGGTGCGCTTCAACGAAGCCATCGATGAAGCGCTGGCTGAATCCACCGCGGCCTATGCCGACCGCGTTTCTCGCTCACGGGACATGTTTCTGGCGATTCTGGGTCACGACCTGCGCGCGCCTTTGCAGGCAATTGGCATGTCTGCCGAATTGCTCTCCCGCAAAACGGAGATGGATGACAAGGCCAGATACTACGTTACCCAGATCAGAAGCAGCGCCCGCCATATGGGCACCATGGTCGCGGACCTGCTGGAATTCGTGAAAAGCCGTCTGGGCGCAGGTCTGCCGGTGGATCGCAAGCGCATGAACCTGGCCGAGGCCTGCCGTGATGCGATCGACGAGGCTTGCGCGGGCGTGCCTGACTCCTCGCCCGTTTTTGAAGTCGACGGCGACACTCACGGATCATGGGACGCCGCCCGCATCGGGCAGCTGTTGCAGAATCTGATCGGCAATGCCCTGCAACACGGCGCGGCCGATCACCAGATCAGGGTGCGGGTAGCGGGCGACGAAAGCGTGGTGCGGCTTGACGTTCACAACAATGGCTTGCCGATTGCCGAAGACGCCATCGCCACCATCTTCGACCCGCTGGTGCGCAGCGTCAGCGAGAACGTCGACGCCCGCAGCCCGTCCACCAGCCTGGGCCTGGGGTTGTTCATCGTCAAGGAAGTGGTCAACGCTCATGGCGGGAGCATTACCGTTACCTCGACCGTGGGTGACGGTACGACATTCAGCGTGGTGTTGCCGCGGGTCTGACAGACCGCATAACGGCTGTCGCGAGCAAGCTCCCTCCCACGGTTAACGCATTCGCCCGTGGGAGGGAGCTTGCTCGCGACAGGGCCGGCGCTAACGCCGCGTTACTTCCACTGCGCCCGGGGATCGAACGCGGCTTTGTCCGCCAGCTTTTGCCACAGCGCTCTGGTCGCGTCATCGGTGTGCTTCGGCATGACGATCTTCAGCTGCGCATAAAGATCGCCGCGTTCGCCGCTCTTGGTCATCAGGCCATTGCCCTTGACCCGCAAACGCTGACCATTCTGACTGTCCGGGCGGATGGTCAGGTTGATCTTGCCGGTCAGGGTCGGCACCGCGACCTTGGTGCCCAGCGCGGCTTCCCAGGGCGCCAACGGGACCTGGATCACCAGATCGTGACCTTCCACTTCGAACAGGGGATGAGGCGCCAGGCGGATGGTCAGGTACAGATCGCCCTTCTCGCCGCCCGCTATGCCCGGCGCGCCCTGGCCTTTGAGCCGGATACGCTCGCCGTCCGCCACGCCTGCCGGAATCTTCACGTTCAGAGTCTTGGTGATATCCGCCATGCGCTGCCCGCCGGCGCTGTGCTGCGGCACGCGGAAGCTGACTTGCTTGGACTCGCCGGACAGGGTTTCCTCAAGGAAAATCGCCAGTTCCATGTCCACATCCTGTCCCTTGCGCCCAGGGTTACGGGTGCGACCGCCCTGCTGTTGCTGCCGTCCACCGAAGATCGAGCTGAAGAACTCGGAGAAGTCGGTAGTCTCGTCGAAACCACCGCCACCCGAGCGGCTGTGCCAGCCGGGCGGCGGCTGGAAGCGTCCCTGGCGGCCGTACTTGCGCAGATCATCATACTCGGCGCGCTTTTCAGGGCTGCTGAGCACTTCATAGGCTTCTGAGGCTTCCTTGAACTTATCCTCGGCGCCCGCTTCCTTGCTGACGTCCGGATGATACTTGCGGGCCAGCTTGCGGTAGGCGGTCTTGATCGCCTTTTCATCCGCCGTCGGCTCGACGTCGAGTATCTTGTAATAGTCTTTGAAATCCATCTAGCGCTCACCCATTCCCGATTGTCCCGCCTGTGCATGCCCCGGCCCACGGCTGATAGGAGGGCCTATCCGGGCCGGAGTTGCAGAGTGTATCGGGAAATGACGGCAATCACTGAAGCGCAGCGGCCGATCGTTCATTTCTCGGACACCTCTTCGATGGGCGTATACCGCCGACCATCCCTGTAATCGGCCAGCGGCCCTACGCAATTGCGTCGCGCTGACATAAACTGCGCGGCCGTTTTTTCAGTGGAACGTAAAACGACATGAACGACCAATCCCCGGCCCGTGCCTGCGGCATCGATTTCGGCACGTCCAACTCCACCGTCGGCTGGCATCGCCCCGGCGTGGAATCGCTGATTGCGCTGGAGGACGACAAGATCACTCTGCCTTCCGTGGTGTTCTTCAACCTGGAAGAGCGTCGTCCGGTGTTCGGTCGTCTGGCATTGCACGAATACCTGGAGGGCTACGAAGGCAGGTTGATGCGCTCGCTCAAGAGCCTGCTGGGTTCCAAGCTGATCAAGCACGACACCAGCGTGCTGGGCACCGCGATGCCGTTCAAGGATCTGCTGGGTCTGTTCATCGGTGAGCTCAAGAAACGCGCCGAGCACACTGCGGGCCGGGAATTCGAGCAGGTCGTGCTGGGCCGTCCGGTGCATTTCGTGGACGAGGACGCCCAGGCCGATCAGGAAGCCGAAGACACGCTGGCTGAAGTCGCCCGCAAGGTCGGCTTCAAGGACGTGTCATTCCAGTTCGAACCGATTGCCGCTGCATTCGATTACGAGTCCGGCATCGAGAGTGAAGAACTGGTGCTGATCGTGGATATCGGCGGGGGGACCTCGGACTTCTCGCTGGTTCGTCTGTCCCCGGAGCGACGCGTCCGCGATGATCGCCAGGACGATATCCTCGCCACCGGCGGC
Source organism: Pseudomonas sp. JDS28PS106 (assembly GCF_036706555.1). Classification (NCBI taxonomy): domain Bacteria; kingdom Pseudomonadati; phylum Pseudomonadota; class Gammaproteobacteria; order Pseudomonadales; family Pseudomonadaceae; genus Pseudomonas; species Pseudomonas sp. JDS28PS106. Next base: position 89,931 of record NZ_JBAJGT010000007.1, read on the forward strand.
GTGCACATCGGCGGTACCGACTTCGACAAGCAACTGAGTCTGCAAGGTGTCATGCCCTTGTTCGGCTACGGCAGCCGCATGAAAAGCGGCGCCTTCATGCCCACCAGCCATCACATGAACCTGGCGACCTGGCACACCATCAACTCGGTGTACTCGCAGAAGTCCCAGCTGGCGCTGGGCAGCATGCGTTATGACATCGAGGACACCGGTGGCATCGACCGGCTGTTCAGGCTGATCGAACAGCGCGCCGGACACTGGCTGGCGATGGAAGTCGAGGAAACCAAGATTCAGCTCACTCACGAGCAGAGCCGGCACGTGGCGATGGACCGGATCGAGAGCGGTCTGAGCGTCGACCTGAGCCGTGCCTTGTTCGAAGCGGCCATCGAGGCGCAGCTTGAGCGCGTGCGCGACAGCGTGACCCGCTTGCTGGCCGACGCCGGCGTCGGCCTGGATCAGGTCAACACCGTGTTCTTCACCGGCGGTTCGAGCGGCATTCCGGCATTGCGCAACAGCGTCTCGGCCATGCTGCCCAACGCCCGCCACGTCGAAGGCAATATCTTCGGCAGCATCGGCAGCGGGCTGGCGATCGAAGCGAAGAAGCGGTACGGCTCGATGTAACACAGATCCCCGTAGGAGCCAGCTTGCTGGCGATCCAGCGATCTGGCGGCGCGCCGGATCGCCAGCAAGGCGGAACGCCGCCCCGGTGGCTCCTACGGTAGGGGGGTTGTGTCTGCTAGACCAACCCCTCTTTCTGCAACTCGCTCTTCAGATACGCGTAATAGATCGGCCCGGCCACCACCCCCGGCAGGCCGAACGCGGCTTCGAACAGCAGCATTGCCAGCAACAGCTCCCAGGATTTCGCGTTGATCTGGCCGCCGACGATCCGGGCGTTCAGGAAATACTCGACCTTGTGAATGACGATCAAGTACGTCAGGGCGGCCAGCGCGACCCAGATCGAAATCGACATACCGACGATGAAGATCAGCGTGTTGGACATCAGGTTGCCCACCACCGGCAGCAGGCCGAGCAGGAAGGTCATGATGATCAGGGTCTTGGTCAACGGCAGGTGAATCCCGCACAGTGGCAGGACGATCGCCAGGAACACCGAAGTGAACGCAGTGTTGAGCAGCGAGATCTTGATCTGCGCGAAGACAATGTTGCGGAACGCCCGGCTCAGCAGATACAGGCGGTCGAACAGCGCCGCCGCCAGCGGTTTGCGGGTGTGCTTTTCGGAGATCCGCTGCAAGGCGATGATCGCACCGAGCACCATGCCGATGAGCATGGTCACGAACATGTGCGCGGCGCCCTTGCCGATCATCTGCAGCTCGCCGACGTGCTTTTGCAGCCACTGGCCCAGCGACACCTGGAATTCCGCGGCGCTGGCCGGCAGGTAAGCGTCGATGAACGGTGGCAACTGACCGCGCGCGCGATCGATCAGGGTCATGAACTTGTCCAGCGAAGCGCCGGGGTTCTCGGCTTCATGCAGAACAAAGCTGAAGGCGCCGGCGAATATCAGGCTCAGAATGCTGACCACGATGGTGCCCAGCAACGCCACCGCCAGCCAGCGCGCGCGCTCGCCGGAGATCAGTCGTTGCAGTTTGGGGGTGAGCATGTTGACCAGTTCGAAGACCAGCAGCCCCGCCAACAGACTGGGCAGGAGCTTGAACGGCAGCACCAGCAGCAAACCGCCAAAAATGAGAATCCAGCTGGCGATTAACACCTGACGCGGGGAAAACGTTGGCATAGATCCTCAACGGGCGACACAAAGAAGACGGCAGTCTGCCAGCCTTCAGGGCCGAGGACCAGTGATCTGCAAGGCGTTCGGAAGCGGCACGCTGCGGGAAACGCGTGCCGGGCGAAAGGAAAGAATCGACAAGCGCCGTATTCACGGCACCGGAAGCCGACTCGGGCATTGCCACGCCCGCATCGTGAAATTATTTCTTCTTGAGACAATCGCTCATGAAGCTCTTGCGTGCGTCGCCCTTGAGCGCCTGGGCGCTGGCGGTCGCATTGCAGGTCTTCATCTTGTCCTGCTGCGTGGCAGCCGGTGGAGGCGCCGCCTTGAGACAGCCGCTCATGTAAGTCTTGCGCTCGTCACCCTTGAGGCCTTTGGCCGATGCGTCGGCATTGCAGGTGGTCATCTTGTTCTGCTGCTCTGTAGCGGCGAACACCGGATTGACCAACAGCAGACCAAGCACTACCGCACTCGCAAATATCTTCATGGATCGCTCCTTGTGGAACAGCACGCTGTTCAAGTGTAGCCGCGCTTGTTGCAGGATATGTCCAGTTTCACGACCGCCGGGCTGGCATTCAGCGTCAGCACCCGGATAATCGCTCCCCCCTTGCGCACCGGTTTTCCCATGCAATACGCCTTCCCTCTGCTGACCATCCTGATATGGGCCGTGAACACCGTCATCACCAAGGCCGCGGCCGACGTGATCTTTCCCTCTGAAATCGGCTTCTATCGCTGGGTCCTGGCCGGCCTGCTGTTCACGCCCTTCATGCTCGGCCCGGTCTGGGCCAACCGCGCGCTCATTCGGCCGATGCTGGGCAAGATCGTGATTCTGGGCGTACTGGGCATGGCCCTGTACCAGAGCCTGGCCTACTTCGCCGCCGGCATGACGACCGCCACCAACATGGGGATCATTCAGTCACTGGTGCCGGTCATGGCGCTGGGGCTGTCGATCGCGACGCTCGGCAATCGGCTCACGTTCGGTGCCTTGTTGGGTGCGCTGATTTCGTTCGGGGGTGTAGTGGTGGTGGTTTCGGCGGGCAACCTGGAGGGGTTGATCGAGCAAGGCGTCAATCGGGGCGACGCGATGGTGCTGGTTGCAGCGGCCGCCTATGCGGTCTACAGCACGCTGCTGAAGAAATGGCAGTTGCGCTTGCCGCCTTTGCAGTTGTTGTACATGCAGATTCTGGTCGCCATCGTGGTGCTGCTGCCGCTGTTCGTGTTGTCGCCAAAAGCGGGATTGAACGCCAGCAACGTGCCGCTGGTGTTATATGCTGCGATCCCAACCTCTATGCTTGCACCCTGGCTGTGGATGACCTCGATCATACGCCTGGGGCCGAGCCGCACGACGTTGTTCTTCAATCTGATGCCAATCGCCACGGCGCTCATCGCGGCCGTGGCTCTTGGGGAACGTCTGGCGCTGTATCACCTGTACGGCGGCGCTTTGACGCTCCTCGGCGTCATCCTGGCGGAACGCTGGACGACACCGCTGTCGCGCAAGGCCGGCTAGGCTGGAGGCCCGGCTTCCTCTCCCTCCGGAGCAGTGATCGATACTCCATGAATCGACACATCGGTGATGCCGGCGATCAGCTCGCCGGTCGCCGGGTCGGGGTCGTCGTCCAGCTCGACATGATGCTTTTGCGCAAGCTCATGCACGATCTCGATGATCGGCACATCCAGATTCTCGATAACGTCCACGTGGTGCTCACCCGCAAGGGTGTACTCGATTTCATACAGTTCTTTATCGCTCATCGCATCACTTCCTGGCCGATACGCTGATCGGCTGATTACGAACCAAGGCCCAAAAGAGCTAGAGACCGGCAGCCTTGAGGCGCGCGGCGTGTTCCATGAACAGGCGCACGGGATCTGCGCCTTTGCCCACCAGCCCTAGGGTCTGGTTGACGATGTCGAAATGGTCGAGCGGAAAGTCATCCCCGATGACGGTGCCCAGGTGTGAACTGAATCGTCCGACCATGCCATCAGATTGACCCCGCTCGTTTATGAACGTGCGAGCGAATATTCGACAAGTTACGTTTGTCCCGTCGATCAGGTTGCGCCCACGATTGGTAATGCCCGGTTTCAGGATGCCGGACCAGGAGTAATAGCGGACGCCGTTGACCAGTTCCGCGCCCTGCCCACCCCATGTTTCCGGGAGTCCTTGAGGGTATTGGCGGTTGAACAGCGCAACGCCGGCCGAGGTCAGCGACTGATGGGAGGCGGAAACATCCGTCGGCAGTTTCGGCCCGCGATAACCGGTTTCAAACACACTGATCAGCCAGGCCAGCAGCCCGATGATCGCGTTCACCACGCGTCCGCCCGGCGTGCCGACCGGAAAGGTGCGCTCCAGGTAATCCGCCAGCTCCGAACCAGAGTTCGGCCCGGCGACGGAGGTGACCGACGCCACCAGGTCGGGTCGCCGCGCCGCTACGTAGCGCGCGGTGAGAGCGCCCTGGCTGTGGCCGATCAGATTGACCTTGGCGACGCCGGTGTCACGAATGGTCCGTTCGATCACCTTCAACAGCTGTTCGCCCCGGATTTCGGTGGAGTTGACGCCTGATACCATCACTGGCAGCACCGTCGCCCCGCCCCGTTCGAGCGCCTTTACGATGCCGAACCAGTAGGGATAAACCACAAACCGTACGAAACCCAGCAGACCGGGTACGAGCACCAACGGGTAACGCGTCGCTTGTTCTTCTGCCATCGGAGACCTCCATGTGCTGGACGCCGCGGCCCTGGCGGCGTTTTTTCAACCATAGCGGTGTTTGCCGAGAGGCAAGAGGAATAAGACCGGCTGAAGGTGGTGCCTCATCGCCATCAATTTATCGAACTCTCGCGCAGCCTGGCTGCTCCAAGCGGTAACGAGCCAAGATCGGCTCTCTGACGCGGAGCGAGAACGATGTACAAGAAAATCCTGGCAGCAAGCTGCGTATTGATGACCATGGCCGGTTGCGGCAGCACGACTGTGCAGAATCCGGTGGACTACGTGACCTATCGTGATGAGCCGCTGGTCAAGCGTGTCGAGGAAGGCATGACCCAGCAACAGGTGCTGACCATCGGCGGCGAACCCTCCTCACGCGTACAGCGCAAGGTTCATCCGGGCACCTGCAACAATTACGTAATGACCAAGGACGGCCACCAGCAGGTTTACCACGTCAGCTTCAACAGCGACGGCCGCGTGACCAACAAGGGCTTCATGACTTGCGAACAGCGCGAAGAGAACGAGCGCGCCAAGTAAGGGTTCCAGCGTCCACAAAAAACCCGGTGTCAGGCACCGGGTTTTTTATGGCTCTGAATCAGAACACCAGCTTGAACAGCGCGATGACCACGATTAGACCGATCAGAAAAATGATGCCAACGGTGCTTCCCAAGAACTTGAGCATTTTTTCTCTCCAGGTTTTTTAAGTCTCACGTTTGGGACCGCATGCCGCCGCGCTCGTTTCTTAATTTTTTTACAAACCTGCAAAAAGCAATAGCTGAAGCATTCAGTAAAACTTTCTTCTGCTCCGAGGACTCCCATCTGCTGATGATCCCGCCACGCGGCACACAGAGCGGGACACACCTTCCCTGATGAGTCTGGAGACACACCCATGATTTCTGCACCTCAACTGAGCGATGTGAACAGTTTGCGCCAGCGTGCGCGTCAGAACGTCGAGAACGGCGCGGTGACCGAAGGCTACAGCGCGGACCGGGAAACTGTCCTGCGCCTGCTGAACGAAGCACTGGCGACCGAGCTGGTCTGCACCCTGCGCTACAAGCGCCACTACTACATGGCGACCGGCCTGAAGGCCAGTGTGGCCGCTTCCGAGTTTCTAGAGCATGCGCAACAGGAAGCCGAGCACGCCGACAAGCTGGCCGAGCGAATCGTGCAACTGGGCGGCGAGCCGGAATTCAACCCCGACACCCTGTCGCGCAATTCCCATGCGCAATATGTCGCGGGCACGACGCTTAAGGAAATGGTCTACGAAGACCTGGTGGCCGAGCGGATCGCCATCGACAGCTATCGCGAGATCATTCAGTACGTTGGCGAAAGCGATCCGACGACGCGGCGCATCTTCGAAGAGATTCTTGCGCAGGAAGAAGAACATGCCGATGACATGGCTGACATCCTGAACGATCTGTAACGCGGTTATCGCCAGCAAGCTGGCTCCTACAGGAGCCCGGCTTGCTGGCGATCATTACCTCACCGTCTTGGGCGCCTTGCCCGCCTTCATCTGTTCCAGCAACGGCCCGCATTTGTTGGGTTCTTCACTGTCACCCGGCGCCAGCAGCGCCAACAGCCCCGCCGCCGGACCTACCGTTGCGCCCAGCAGCACCATGCCCGCGCCGCGCAGCAGCAAGGGACCGGATTCAACCCCGGCGCCAGGACTCGCAAACGGCCCGCGAACATACAGCGGCGAGCGCAGCGAGAAGATCCGGAAGCCTTTCGACTCGGGCGTGATCTTGAGGTCCAGTTGTTCGGACTTCATGTTGGCCGTGCCGTCGATATAGATGACGGCGTTTTCCGTGTCGAACACGAACAGGCGGCTGGTCGCCAGACCGTCCTTGATACCGAAATCGGTCGCCGCGCAGTTGATCTTCACATCCTGGTCACCGAACAGCTTGCCCACGACATAGTTGCCGACGTTCAGGCCGGCGATTTCCATGAGGCTGCGGCTGATCGCACCATCGTTGACCAGCATTTTCAGGTCGCCGTTGGCCGTACCCAGCAGAGCGGCTACCGAATTACCACGGCCGCTGATGTCCGCATCGCCATTCAGTTCGCCGAAGCTGGTCTGCATCGGCTCGAACGTCGGGAACAATTGCTTGAGCTTGAAGCCGCGCGCCGACAGTTTGGCCCGACCTTGCAGAGGCGTTGTCTGGCCGTTGAGCCGGATATCGGCATCAAGCTTGCCCCCTGCTACGCCGAAACGCAGCGGAACCAGGTTCAGTTGCCCATCATCGAGTACCACATGGGTATAGAGATCGGTGAACGGCAGCTCGGGGCTTTGCACGATGCGCTTGCCGGTGAATTCGACATCGGCATCCATCGCCCGCCAGCGGTCGGTCTGGAATTCCTCGACCGGCAAGACCTTGCCTGTTGGCTGCTTGCTCTCTCCGCCGCGCTTTTTCTGCTCGGCATTGGAATCGGCGCCGATCAGCGGTGCAAGGTCAGTGAACAGCAACTGGTTGGAAACAAGCTTGCCGCTGAGCTTGGGTCGGGGCTGGCTTGACACGAAGGTCAGGTCGCCATGAATGTCACTGTTGCCGATCTTGCCGTTGAACCCCTGATAGCTGAAGCTGGCGCCGGTTGGCTCCCGAAGCTTGGCGATCAGCCGGCCATCGGTGGAATATGCGGGAGAGTCGGGCAGCGTCACGCCGGTCAGCGGATACAGGTCGCTCAAGGTCGCGCCGGACAGCTTCAGCCTGAGGTCCAGCGCGCCAAGGTTCTGCGGATCGGTCAAGGTGCCGGCGATCGCCGCGTGAGTGTTGCCCACCTTGACGTCGGCCTGGACCGGAAATGGCTGAGTCGCGTCCTTGAGTGCCAGCAGACCGCCGATCTTGCCGGTGCCGCTAAGCTTCTGTCCGTGATACTGCCCTTTCACCGCCAGCCCGAACGCATAGTCCTGAGCGGCCGCGCCCTTCTCTTCGGTTTTCTTCGCTTCGCTGCTGCCCACGATGTCGCTGAACGGAATGGGCTGGCCCAGCGGGTCGATGGCGACGTCCAGTTGCGTGTTCAGGACCCGATCGTCGTAGCCGACCAGCCCCTTGTCGAACTTGATCGCGCCGATATCCATCACCCATTTTGACGGCTCGGCATTCGGGTCCGATTCCGGCAGATCGAACGTCCAGTTCGCCCGGCCATCCGCCAGTCGCTCCAGCTTCGCCTGCGGCCCGGTCAGGTCGATACGCGGAATGACCACGTGCTGGGCCAGTAACGGCAACAGCGACAGGCGAAATTCCACGCGATCAAGCGTGACCATCTGCGGCGTTTTCGACCAGTCCGGGTTGCCGAGCGTCAGGTCGTCCGCCACGAAATGCGGCGACGGCACCCACGCGCGCCAACCACCCAGCTCCGGCTCCCGCTGCCATTGCACGTCCAGATTGCCATTGATGGCGAACGGCCGATGCAATGCTTCGCTGACCTTTTCGTTGATGGTGGGTTTGAGGCGATTCCAATCGAAGGTGGCGATCAAAACGACCAGAAGGACCAGCAACACCAACAGGGTGGCGGCGATCCAGGCGAAAATCTTGCGGCTGCGCGTCATGCGTGACTCCCCTAAAAACAACGCCCCGACCCTGGCACGTTGAGTACGACTTGGTTGTTTCGACTGATGAAATCCTCAAGGGTTTGATTGGAGAGGCAATCAGCACTGAAATCGTCCCCGGTCCGTCGCTGTTGCCGTCTCGTCAAGCGGTCAGACCAGGGCAGCATCGGGCCTGGAAAAGCCTTTCGCGTCGCGGACCGGAAATGCCTTCGACGTGGGAGAAGCGCATTTGCTAGAGTGCTCCCCAATCTCATCATTTGCAGACTGCCCGTTCCATGCTTCCCCGCGCCGAACAGAAACAACAGACCCGCAGAGCCCTGCTCGACGCCGCGCACCAGCTGATGGAGAGCGGCCGTGGCTTTGGCAGCCTGAGCCTGCGTGAAGTGGCGCGAACCGCGGGCATCGTTCCGACCGGTTTCTACCGACATTTCGAGGATATGGATCAGCTCGGTCTGGCACTGGTCAGTGAAGTCGGGCAGACGTTTCGCGAAACCATCCGCCTGGTGCGGCAGAACGAGTTCGCGGTGGGCGGGCTGATTCATGCATCGGTGCGGATTTTTCTCGACAAGGTTGCCGCCAACCGCTCGCAGTTTCTGTTTCTCGCTCGCGAGCAGTACGGCGGTTCGCTGCGGGTCCGTCAGGCGCTCGGGGCGCTGCGCGAAGGCATCAGCGCCGACTTGGCGGCGGATCTGGCGACCATGCCCAAATGGCGACACTTGAACGCCGATGCCCTGGCAATCATTGCCGACCTGGTGGTCAAGAGTGTGTTTGCCATGTTGCCTGAACTGATCGACCCGCCTTCCGACAACCTTGCACCCCATCTCACGCCTCACGCCAAGATTACCCAGCAACTGCGCTTTATCTTTATAGGTGCACGGCACTGGCGGGGGCTGGGTAGTCACGATTGACGGCGGTGTTGGGGTCGCGTACTTGGACGTGCCGACGCCTCGCGGCTAAAGCCGCTCCTACAGGTCACGCAATCCCGTAGGAGCGGCTTTAGCCGCGATGTGCCGCGGAGCGGCACTTTTTTAGTGCGCCGTTAAAAAACCGCACCGTTAATAAGCACTTCAGCGCAATTCTGGGTTCCTGTCACCCGCTTCCTACAGTCATTTCCGCACGCATGCACTATTGGCAAGCCCCTTGCTCTGTCTTGAAGCATTGCAAACAGCCGGAAGCGTCAGATGCTGGTTATCCACAAGAGAATCGAACCGCAAAACGAGTGGGCGGCTGAGCTGCACCTCAATTATGAAGCGCGCAGCAAGAGTCGCCTGCGCTGTTTCAGTGCCGAGAACGAAGACACCGGTCTGTTTCTGGAACGCGGCCAGCCACCGCTGCGCGACGGCGATTTCCTGCAAGCCGAAGACGGCCGCATCGTGCGCGTCTGCGCGCGGCCAGAGACGCTGTTGCACGTCACCTGCCAGAGCGCTTTCGAGCTGACGCGGGCGGCCTATCACCTGGGTAACCGCCACGTCGCGCTGCAAGTCGGTGACGGCTGGCTGCGCTTGCTGGATGACTACGTGCTCAAGGCCATGCTCGATCAGCTCGGCGCCACCAGCGAAACCATCGAAGCGCCCTTCCAGCCTGAACATGGCGCTTACGGGGGCGGCCATCATCACTCGCGTGCCGGGGAAGAAGATTTCAATTACCCACCGCGCCTGCATCAGTTCGGCGTGCGTACATGAATCGCGCCTGGGCGCTGCTGCGTCTGGCCAGCCCGCAGTTGCCCATCGGCGGCTACAGCTATTCCCAGGGTCTGGAAATGGCTGTGGAAAACTCCGTCGTGGTCGACCCGCAATCGGCGGCCCGCTGGATCGGCGATCAGTTGCTGCTCAATCTGGCCCGCTTCGAAGCGCCTCTGCTGCTCGCTCACTGCACCGCAGCCGCCGACGAGGACTGGGGCGAACTGTGGCAGTTGAGCGAGGAGCATCGCGCCAGTCGCGAAACCCGCGAACTGCACCTGGAAAGCCGGCAGATGGGCTATTCGCTCCAGCAACTGCTCAACGGCTTGCCGGAACTGGATGCGCCGGCGCGAAGTTTTCTGGCCCGGACCGGCGAGCCGCACTTGGCGCTGGGCTGGGCGCTGGCCGCGCGCGCCTGGCGGATCAGCCCGCAGGACGCCCTCGCCGCCTGGCTGTGGAGCTGGCTGGAAAACCAGCTGGCCGTGCTGATGAAGACCCTGCCCCTCGGGCAGCAGGCCGCGCAGCGCCTGACCAGCGAGCTGTTGCCGCTGTTGCAGCGGGCGCAGGAGCAAGCCAGCGCTCTGAATAGTCGCCACCTTGGCAGCGCGCCTTTCGGGCTGGCGCTGGCGAGCATGGCTCACGAACGTCAATACAGCCGGTTGTTCCGGTCCTGAAACACTCATGGAGAACTCAATGAACAGCCAACCCCTGCGCGTCGGCATCGGCGGCCCGGTCGGTTCCGGCAAGACGGCGCTGACCCTGGCCCTGTGCCTGGCCCTGCGTGACCGCTACAACCTGGCAGTCGTCACCAACGACATCTATACCCGCGAGGACGCGGATTTCCTGGTACGCAATGAGGCCCTCGCGCCAGAGCGAATCATCGGCGTAGAAACCGGCGGTTGCCCGCACACGGCCATTCGCGAAGATGCCTCGATCAACCTGGAAGCCGTCGATCAGCTCAACCGGCGTTTCGAAGGCCTGGATCTGATCATCGTCGAATCCGGGGGCGACAACCTGTCGGCGACCTTCAGCCCGGAACTCTCGGACCTGACGATCTACGTGATTGACGTCTCGGCCGGCGACAAGCTGCCTCGCAAGGGTGGGCCGGGGATCTGCAAATCCGACCTGCTGGTGATCAACAAGACCGATCTCGCGCCGCTCGTGGGCGCGTCGCTGGAGATGATGGACAGCGACACCCGACGGATGCGCGGCGAGAAGCCCTTCGTCTTCAGCAATCAGAAAACCGGCCACGGGCTGGACCAGATCATCGCCTTCATCGAGCGCCAGGGGCTGCTGACCGCGGCCTGAGGTTCGAAATCGCGCGTCCGGAGCCGGACGCGCGGTGTTCGCAAGGGATTTCCGAAGCGGCAATCCTGCTAACATGTCGCGCATTCAAACTCTGTCGCGACGCCAGCCGATGCCCCACGCCTCCAGCTCCGCCCTTCCGCCCGAACCGAACGCCGTTTTCGCCGATCTGCAGGCGCATTTCCTGCGCGTGATAGTGCCTCTGTGGCAGGGTCCGGGCTGGAATTCGCAACTGGCGCTGCCCTACGAAGCGCTGGATGCCGATCATCGACCGCTGCCCCCGCAGCGCTACCGCGCCATGGCGTGCGCGCGTCAGTTGTTCGTGTTTTCCAGCCTGATCGATCACCCTGGTGTCACCGGGGCCCGCGATCGCGCCGACGCGCTGTTCCGCTCGCTCCAGCGGCATTTTCATGATGCCGAGCATGGCGGCTGGTTCTACAGCGTCGACCCCGAAGGCAAGCCGCTGGACCGGCGCAAGGATCTTTATTCCCACGCGTTCGTCATCTTCGCCTGCGCCCACTACTGGGCGCGGACCGGCGAGCCTCTGGCCCAATCAGCGCTGGACGCTGCGCTGGAAGTGGTACGCGAACGTTTCGCCGATGGCGCCGGACTGTACGAAGCGCAGCTGGATGAGGATTGGTCTTCGCTGGGCAGCGGACCTTTGCAGAATCCATTAATGCACCTGGCCGAAGCCTTCATGGCGACGTTGTCATTGCGTCCCGACCCTGTAACCCAGTCCGCCCTGAACGGTCTGGTGGCGAATATGCAGGAGCGTTTCGTCGACCCGCAGACCGGTGTCATGCTGGAGAAGCCGCTGGGATCTGTGGATAACTGGTATGAGCCGGGGCATCAGTTCGAGTGGTTCTTTCTGCTGCAAACCTCGCCGGACATGCATGACCGGCCTCTGCATGACTCGCTGACACGGGCTTTCCTGCACGCCGAAGCGCAAGGCGTCGACCCGCGCACAGGCGCGGTGGCTGCCATGCTGACGCTGGAAGGCGGCGTGCTGGATGGCACGCAGCGGATCTGGGCGCAAGCGGAGTATCTTCGCGCGCTGGCGCTGCACCCGCAGAGCGGGACGCAGCCCGCGGAGCAGATGGATGCGCTGCGCCAGCGTTTCCTGCATGCTGGCGGCTGGCATGAGTGCCTGAGCGCCGAGGGCGCGATCAGCCGCAGCGACATGCCCTCCACCACGCCCTACCATCTGGCGACCTGCTACATCGGCTTGGCCGACTGGCTACAGAACCGCGGCAGCGGGGCGCCATTGACGACCGCGCTGCCGGGCTGATCAGGCGCCGGCGCGAGTACGGTCGATCGCGAAACCGGCCCAGGTCTGGCTGACCGGCATCAGTTCCAGATTGTTGATATTGACGTGCGCCGGGGTGTTCATGATCCAGAAAATGGTCTCGGCGATGTCCTGCGGCTGGATTGGCTCGGCACCCGCGTAGGTCGCGTCATACTTGGACTGGTCTCCACCGAAACGCACCAGCGAGAATTCGCTTTCGCACAGGCCCGGCTCAAGGTTGGTAACGCGCACGCCGGTACCGACCAGATCGTTGCGCAGGTTCAGCGAGAACTGCCCGACGAACGCCTTGGTGCCGCCGTACACGTTGCCGCCCGGATACGGGTAGTTGCCCGCGACCGAACCCAGGTTGACGATGCTGGCGCCCCGGCCATGAGCGATCAGGCGCGGCAGCAGCAGGCGCGTGGTGTAGACCAGACCTTTGACGTTGGTGTCGATCATGGTGTCCCAGTCGTCCAGGCTGCATTTCGGCGCCGGATCGATACCCAGCGCCAGACCCGCGTTGTTGATCAGTCCCTGGATGCTGGCGAACTCTTCAGGCAGATTGGCGATAGCCTCTTCCATCGCCGCGCGATCACGCACATCCAGCTCCAGCGTGTGCACGCGGGTCTTGCCGGACAGCTCGGCGCTCAACGCATCCAGGCGCTCCTTGCGACGGCCTGTAAGAATCAGCGACCAGCCTGCTTCGGCAAAGCGGCGGGCGCAGGCTTCGCCGAAGCCGGACGTGGCGCCGGTGATGAATACTGTGGAAGTCATTGGGTTCTCCTGAAAGGCGCGTCTGGTTGATAGGTCGATAACGAAGGCCGAAGCATGCCCGTGCGGGTCCTCACGGATCAAGCCGGCGCTGCTGGCAAACCGCGCACCGCACCGACTGTACAAATAATGATCAATACGCTGCAGCCCACGATCTACAAGGGCTGTGCGAGTTTTTGCCCATCTTATCCACAGTCAGGCCCACAAAATCCGGGGGCAACTGCAAATGGCTGAAAGCCCCGGAATCCGGGCCTCTCAGCGCCCCATGGAAACTTTTATGCTTGACTTTCACTGGTGTGCCGGTCGGCAAACCGAGGTCCAAAAACGGGTGATGGCCTGTAGCCCATGCCGGTTACGGGATTGCGGAGTATTTCCAAGGGTTGCACACAGAGTTATCCACAGGCCATGCGACACACGGAACTGTATGAACAACCAGGCCCATAGGTGTTGACAAATCGTGGAAACGGCAGGCCAAAAGCCTCTGATCAATAATTGACCACAAGGCTAGGCGCCTTGTAATCCGTGGCCTACAGCCAAATACGCCCACGTTATTAACAGCCGGTTCCACAGTATCCCTGAACAAGTCGAAACCATGACAAAACAAGCCTTTGCAGCGGCTTTATGTCGCGTTTTCAGACGACGTCAAAATTGTTTTCCACAATTGTGGAGATCGTATAGGGATGGACCCTGTTGCCTTCGTTGCGAGCAAGCTCCCTCCCACAGTGAACGCAAAACCTGTGGGAGGGAGCGAAGCTCGCGACCGGGTGCAAAGCACCCGCGAAAACAGGCGGTCAGTGGCCGCCCAGGTAGGCGTTTCTGACCTCTTCGTTGACCAGCAATTCCTTGCCGGTCCCTGACAGCCGGATCTGTCCGTTGACCATGACGTAAGCCCGGTCGGACAACTTGAGGGCGTGGTTGGCGTTCTGCTCCACCAGGAAGATTGTCATGCCGGTCGATGCCAACTCCCGCAGCGTGGCGAAAATCTGCTTCACGATGATCGGCGCCAGGCCCAGGCTCGGCTCGTCCAGCAGCAGCAAGCGGGGCCTGCTCATCAGGGCGCGGGCGATGGCCAGCATCTGCTGTTCGCCACCGGACATGGTCATGGCCCGCTGGTTGCGGCGTTCTTTAAGGCGTGGGAAGAGGTCGAACATGCGCTGCATGTCTTCGCCTGAATGCTTGTCGCCGATAGGGATGGTGCCCATCATCAGGTTCTCTTCCACCGACATGTCCGGGAACACCCGCCGCCCTTCAGGCGACTGGGCGATGCCGTTGGACGCAATGTAGTGGGAAGATTTATGGGTGATGTCGGTGCCCTGATAAATGATCTGTCCACTGGCGGCACGCGGCTGACCGAAGATCGACATCAGTAGCGTCGATTTGCCTGCGCCGTTGGAGCCGATCAGGCTGACCGTCTCGCCTTCGTCGATATGCAGTGAGACTTTCTTGAGCGCCTGGATCGGCCCGTAAAACACATCGATCTCTTTCAGTTCGAGGATCGGCTTGCTCATACCAGTTCCTCTTCATCAGCGCCCAGGTACGCGGCGATCACCTTGGGATCGTTGCGGATCTGTTCCGGTCCGCCGGCGGCAATCACGTTGCCGTGGTCCAGCACCACGATATCGTCGGAAATGCCCATCACCATGCCCATGTCATGCTCGATCAGGACGATGGTCATGTCGTGCTCGTCGCGCAGCAGGCGGATCATGCCGCTCAAGGCTTCGGTTTCCTGCGGGTTGAGGCCCGCCGCCGGCTCGTCGAGGCAGATCACCTGGGGCCGGGTGCACATGGCCCGGGCGATCTCCAGACGACGTTGTTGGCCGTAGGAAAGCTCACCGGCGAGACGATTGGCACAATCCACCAGATCCACAACCTCCAGCCAGTAGAACGCGGTATTCAGCGCGTCCTCTTCCGCCTTGCGATAACCCTTGGTGTTGAGGATGCCGGCCAGCAGGTTGCGGTTGACCCACATGTGCTGGGCGACCAGCAGGTTCTCGATGACCGACATTTCCTTGAACAGACGGATGTTCTGAAAAGTCCGCGCCAGCCCAGCGCGGTTCACCAGGTGCGTGCCGCCGAACATCTTGTAGTAGAGCCGGCTGGCGAAGCTTCTCGGAGACACGAAATCGGCAGCCTGAAACGGCTCGCCCAGCAGCTTGATGACGTTGGTGTCCTTGCCTCGGGTATGCAGTTCGATGCGGCCGCCGGTGGCTTTGTAGAACCCGGTCAGGCAGTTGAAGACCGTGGTCTTGCCCGCGCCGTTGGGACCGATCAGCGCGAAGATCGAATTGCGACGCACCTTGAGGCTGACGTCGCTCAGCGCCTTGATGCCGCCGAAATGCATCATCAGATGCTCGACGGAAAGAATCACTTCATTGTTCATCGCCCGGCTCCCTCGGTGACCAGAACGCCTTTGCGCGGCGCCACGCCCGTGCGGCTGATGCGGATCAGGCCGCGCGGTCTCCAGATCATCATCAGCACCATCAGGACGCCGAACAGCAACACTCGATACTCCGAGAAGCTGCGCAACAACTCGGGTGCGACGGTGAGCACGAATGCCGCGATCACCACGCCTACCGTCGACCCCATGCCGCCCAGCACCACGATGGCGAGGATCAGCGCCGACTCGAAGAAGGTGAACGACGTCGGGTTGACGAAGCCCTGGTAGCTGGCGAAAAACACTCCCGCCAGACCGGCCGTCGACGCGCCGATGGTGAACGCCGAGAGTTTGACCAGTACATGATTGAGGCCCATCGAGCGACAGGCGATCTCATCTTCACGCAGCGCTTCCCAGGCACGGCCGATAGGCATACGGGTCAGCCGGTGCTTGATGAACAGCACGGCCAGAACCACGATGAACAGCACGGCGTAGATGAACAGGAATTTCAGGTCCGGGTTGTAATCGAAGCCGAAATATTCATGGATCGGCGTTCCGCCTTCCCGCGCGCGCCGACCGAACTCCAGCCCCAGGAACGTGGGCGAAGGCACCGGAACGCCATTCGGTCCGCCGGTGAACGACAGCCAGTTGTTGAGCACCAGACGGATGATCTCGCCGAAACCCAGGGTCACGATCGCCAGATAGTCCCCATGCATCCTGAGCACCGGAAAGCCGAGGATGCAGCCAGCCAGCGCGGCGGCGATGGCCGCCAGCGGCAACGCCGACCAGAAACCCAGCCCCAGATACTGGTAGCCCAGCGCGAGACCATAGGCGCCGATGGCATAGAACGCCACGTAACCCAGATCGAGCAGACCGGCCAGGCCGACCACGATGTTCAGGCCTAACCCCAGCAGCACGTAGATCAGCCCAAGAATCACCACCGTCAGCACATACTTGTTGGCGAACACTGGAAAGATAATGGCGATCACGATCAACGCGGGGATGATCCAGTACAGGCTGGATTTATGATCGGGCTTGAGGACATGCACGCCGGACCCGCCGCCTTCGAGCGTATGCGCGATGCGCAGGCCGCGCGGCGTCTGCAGGAACAGGCTCATCAGGAATCGCCCGGCCATCACCACGGCCACCAGCCAGGCGACACGGGTGGGTTCCAGATCGAAGCTGTAGCCTTGCAGCACCACGCCGACGATGGGGCCGAAGACGATCAGCGCCAGCAGGCCGGCCACGATTGCGTCGATGACACTCTTTTTGATGTCGATGGATTTGCTATCAGGAGCGGACATACTCACACCTTCGCCACGAGTGGGCGACCCAGCAGGCCTTGGGGACGAAAGATCAGGATCAGCACCAGCAGGCCGAAGCTGAATACATCTTTGTAATCGGAGTTGATCAGACCGGAGAACTGCGACTCGGCGACTCCGAGGATCAGCCCTCCGAGCATTGCGCCCGGCAAGGAGCCAATGCCGCCCAGCACCGCCGCGGTGAACGCTTTGATACCGATGACGAACCCGGCATAGAAGTCGAAGGTGCCGTAGTTCATGGTGATCAGCACACCGGCCAGCGCGGCCATGGCGGCGCCGATGACGAATACGTAGGAAATGACCCGGTCAGTGTTGATCCCCAGGATCGAGGCCATCTTGCGATCCTGCTGCGTGGCCCGGCACATCCGCCCCAGTTTGGTGTACTGAATGATGTAAGTGAGCAACGCCATGCCGGCGAAGGCGGCGATCAGGATGAAGATCTTGGTGTAGGTAATCTGTACGAAGCCTGTGCCGATCTCGAAGCGCCAGGCGCCTTCCAGCAATGTCGGAACGCCCTGCTGACGCGCGCCTTGGCTGATCTGCGCATAGTTCTGGAGGATCAGCGAGATGCCGATGGCGCTGATCAGCGGTGCCAGCCGGGTCGAGTTGCGAAGCGGCTTGTAGGCCACGCGCTCGATCACGAAGCCGTAAACGCCGGTCACCACAATGGTAAAAATCAGGGTGCCGAGGATCAGAAAGGGAAAGGATTCAAGCCCGAAGAACGACAGGACCGCCAGTCCGATCGCGGCCAGATAGGCGGAGATCATGTACACGTCGCCGTGGGCGAAGTTGATCATGCCGATGATGCCGTAGACCATCGTGTAACCGATGGCGATGAGTCCATAGACCGACCCGAGGGTCAGTCCATTGACCATTTGCTGCAGGAAAATACCGTCCATCACGCACGCTCACACACTTGAAAGGCAGCTCAGGGTTACGCTCGCCGCCTCTTGCGAAGCAGCGAACGTGGCCGAAGACAACGTGAATCCGCGGCTCGCCAGCCGTCCGGCCTGAACAGGCCTAGGCGGCTGGCGGCGGATTGCGGCTTATTTCTGCTTTTCGAGTTGTTTGTATTTGCCTGTCGCGTCCCACTGATAAACCACGTAGTCGGAGACCTTCAGATCGCCCTTGGCGTCCCAGGCCTTCTCACCCATCACGGTCTTCACCGGGTTGGATTTGAGCCACTCGGCCGCGGCATCGCCCTTGTTGGACTTGGCGCCGCCGAATCCGGCCGCCAGCGCCTGGATGGAGGCGTAGGCGTAGAGTGTGTAGCCCTCGGGCTCATAGCCCGATTTCCGGAACTGATCGACCACGGCCTTGCTGTCCGGCAGCGCGCGCGGGTCGGCACCGAATGTCATGTAGACGCCATCGACGTATTGCGCGCCGCCCGCGGTGGTGACCAGTTCGTCGGTGACGATGCCGTCGTCGGACATGAACTTCACGTCCTTGAGCCCCTGCTCGCGCATCTGGCGTACCAGCGGGCCGGCCTCAGGGTGCAGGCCACCGAAATACACTACCTCGGCACCGACGGAGCGAATCTTGGTGACCAGCGCGCTGAAGTCCTTCTCGCCACGGGTCAGGCCTTCATACAGCACCGGTGCCACACCGCGCTTCTTGAGCTGGGTCTGGGTGGCATCCGCCAGCCCCTGACCATAGGTGTCCTTGTCATGGATGACCGCGACTTTCTTGCCCTTGAGGACATCGACGATGTAGTCGCCGGCGACGATGCCCTGCTGGTCGTCACGGCCGCACATGCGGAACATTTCCTTCATGCCGCGCTCGGTGACCTGCGGGTTGGTGGAGCCTGGCGTGATGGCGATGACGCCTGCGTCGCTATAGATCTCGGACGCAGGGATGGTGGACGACGAGCAGAAATGCCCTACGACGCCAGCCACCTTGTCCTGATCCACCAGACGGTTGGCGACAGCTACCGCCTGCTTGGGTTCGCAAGCGTCGTCGCCAGCCACCAGCACGATTTTTTCCCCGTTCACACCACCCGCCGCGTTGATGGCGTCCGCCGCCGCCTGCGCGCCTTTCATGTATTGCTGACCAAAGGAAGCATTGGCGCCGGTCATCGGACCCGCAACGCCGATCTTCAGATCGGCCTGGGCCAGCGAAGAAACGCCCAACGTTGTTGCCACTGCGATTGCCAGAAAACCTTTCCTGTAAAACGTATGCGACATGAGTGGTGCTCCTGAGGATTTTTTTAATTAGCACAGCAACTACAGGAATGGCTGTGAGCAAGGGGCGTGCCATTGCTTTTTCTCCCCTGCGTACAGGGGCGCCGGGATGCGCCCGTGAGCGTGGGGTCAGAGCTGAAAACAGGGCGTGCAACCGTCTGCTCCGCGCCCGGTGCAACTTTCCGGGTGATATTGGGGCAACCCGGATGCATCGCATTGCAACCCGCAGCCACCAGCACACGTGAATGCGCTGTAACGGCGTACGTCACCGAACTGCACACCGTGAGTGCGCTGACGATACGAGACGCACCATATGAGGTTAGTGGACACGCCGAAAAACGCCCGAGCGGAACCCGAGCGGTAATCAGTCCCGTGACAGAGCCATCGCGGACGCCGGCTCGGAGGCGTAACAGCCGGCCGGAGACGCTTCAATGCGGGGCATTCGGTCAGCCCCTGCGGCGCGCCTGAACCGACATTGGGTTGGAAAGAAACGTGTCGCGCACCTTCAATGGCTGGCATCATGTCGACCGTCACTAATGGAACCGATCGTGGCCCTTTGCCGGCCTGCACCCTCAAGGCATTCGATCATTAATACGGCGGGGTTTCGTCAACCGGCCCGCCTGGAGCGTCCCGATGAGCCAGAGCGCCTTCTCCAATCGTATCGTGCAGAATCTGCTGGATACCGACTTCTACAAGCTGACCATGATGCAGGCTGTCCTGCACAACTATCCCAATGTCGATGTGGAATGGGAGTTTCGTTGCCGTAACGGCGAAGACCTGCGGCCCTATCTCGACGAGATCAGGCACCAGATCGAGCTGCTCTGCGAGCTGTCGCTCAGTCAGGAACAGCTGAGTTTCCTGGAGCGCATCACGTTCCTGAAGCCCGACTTCCTGCGGTTTCTCGGCCTGTTTCGTTTCAATACGCGTTATGTGAAGACCAGCATCGAGAACGACGAGCTGTGCATTCGCCTGCACGGCCCCTGGCTGCATGTCATCCTGTTCGAAGTGCCGCTGCTGGCGATCGTCAGCGAAGTTCGCAACCGTCAGCGCTACCCCGAGATTCTGCTCACCCAGGCCAGCGAACGTCTGTATGACAAGTTCGAATGGCTGACCAGCAACGCCACGCCGGACGAACTGGCTGAACTCAAGGTGGCGGACTTCGGCACTCGCAGAAGATTTTCCTACCGGGTGCAGGAAGAAATCGTCACCGTGCTCAAGCGCGACTTCCCAGGGCAGTTCGTGGGCACCAGCAACGTGCACCTGGCACGAGAACTGGACATCAAACCGCTCGGCACCATGGCCCACGAATGGATCATGGCTCACCAGCAGCTGGGGCCCCGCCTGATCGACAGCCAGATCGCCGCGCTCGACTGCTGGGTCCGCGAATACCGGGGACTGCTGGGCATCGCCCTCACCGACTGCATCACCACCGACGCATTTCTGCGCGACTTCGATCTGTACTTCGCCAAGCTGTTCGACGGGCTGCGACACGATTCGGGCGATCCGGTGCAGTGGGCCGAAAAATGCATCACCCACTACCAACGGCTTGGCATCGACCCTATGAGCAAGACCCTAGTGTTCTCCGACGGGCTGACGCTGCCCAAGGCTCTGGGAATTTTTCGGGCGCTGCGTGGACGTATCAATGTGAGCTTCGGTATCGGCACCAACCTGACCGCCGATATTCCCGGCATCGCGCCCATGAACATGGTGCTGAAAATGACCGCTTGCGCGGGGCAGGCCGTGGCGAAGATTTCCGATGAGCCGGGCAAGGCCCAGTGCAAGGATCCTAACTTCGTCGCTTATCTGCGACATGTATTCAAGGTTCCCGCCGGGCCCGATCCGGAACAACCTGCTTGAATTGTCCCACTTACAAGGAGTGAATCATGCACGTCACACAGGTCGAGATCGCTGAACAGCTCAAGGTCCAGCCACCGTTCGCTGACGAGGCTGCCTTGCAGGCCGACGTCACACGCCGCGTCGATTTCATCAAGGATTGCCTGCGCAATGCGCGTCTGAAGACGCTGGTCCTGGGCATCAGCGGCGGTGTCGACTCGCTGACCGCAGGGCTTCTGGCCCAGCGCGCCGTGCGCGAGCTGCGCGAGAGCACCGGCGACCAGGGTTATCGTTTCATCGCCGTGCGCCTGCCTTATGTGGTGCAGAAGGACGAGCACGAAGCACAAGCCTGCCTGGACTTCATCAAGCCGGACGAGTGCCATACCGTCAACATCGGCGCCAGCGTCAAGGCCATGGCCAGCGAAATCAAGAGCTTCGAGAACCTGCCGGCCAACACCGTGGATTTCGTACTGGGCAATACCAAAGCGCGCATGCGCATGATCGCGCAGTACACCATCGCCGGCGCCTGTCAGGGTCTGGTGATCGGCACCGACCATGCGGCGGAAGCGGTCATGGGTTTTTTCACCAAGTTCGGTGACGGCGCTTGCGACATCGCTCCGCTCAGCGGCCTGGTGAAAAACCAGGTACGCGCCATTGCCCGCGCATTCGGCGCACCCGAAGCACTGGTGGAAAAAGTGCCGACGGCCGACCTGGAAGACCTGTCACCGGGCAAGCCGGACGAAGTCGCCCATGGCGTGACCTATGCCGACATCGACGCCTTCCTGCATGGCAAGCCGGTGGGCGAAGACGTGGCGAAAATCATCTGCGACACCTACGTCAAAACCCAGCACAAGCGCGAGCAGCCTTACGCGCCCTGAGGCCTTTATCGCCAGCAAGCTGGCTCCTACGAATCCAAGCGTAGGAGCCAGCTTGCTGGCGATGCTGCCTTCGTCGCGAGCTTCGCTCCCTCCCACAAAATCCGCGCTGTTCGTGGGAGGGAGCTTGCTCGCGACGAAGGCGCCGCGGTCACCCGTCTGACATCACTTGAACGTCACATCACCTTTCATCATGGCGATATGGCCCGGGAAGGTGCAGAAGAACTGATACTTCTCGGCCGGGTCCAGCTTCGACAGGTCGAAAGTCACGGAATCCTTTTCCCCCGCACCGATGATTTTGGTGTGGGCAATCACACGATCATCGCCTTCCTTCAGATAACTCTTGTCGATCCCGGCGCCCATGCCTTCGCTGGCGATCGCCTGGACGTCCGCCGTCTTGCTCAGTACCCAGTTATGACCCATGACGTTCTTCGGCAGGTTGCCGGAGTGTGTCAGGTTGACCGTGAAGCTCTTGCAGCTCTTGTCGATCACGATGGCTTTGGTGTCGTACATCATCTGGTCAGTGGAATCGACAGTGGTGGAACACTCCGCAGCCAACAACTGGCCGCTGGCCAGGGTCAGAAGGGATACGGCGACAAGCTTGCGAATCATGTGAATCTCCAAGGCAGGGTGCTTCATGAATACAGAGAGACTGCCTGATCCGGGATCAGGTGCCAATGACCTGCGTCATTGCGTCCCGTATGGCGGGACTGGCAACCGGTAGCGGGGGATAACAACGCTCGCGAGGCCACCGGCTCAGTCATCGAGTGAACTGTTCATTGAACGACTGACTCGTCCCGGGAATTAACAACGCACTGCTCATAGCAGAAGCGGCGACCTGGAGTTCTCGTTCGATGATTTAAGTTACTGACTGAAATAGAAGCTCATTCCCACAGCAAATCGATAATCCTCTGGCAGCAAGCCACCGCTGAAACTGCTTAAGTGCTTTTATTTAGAGAGCATAAGCATGAGAGTAAACAGTAGCGAAAGCCTGCACGGTATTTTCCAAGGCTTTTCCCCTTTGGGTGAGCATGCAATTGATGGATGTCGTATCGCGCAGCATAAAGGCAGCCTTTTTTGCGTATATGTGGGCACAAACAGAGAAATCATGTACGCGATAAAACCTTCATCGGCCCCGTGGCAAACACCCCTTTTAGCGAAACATGACTCGGCCCATGACGGCTATATGGCCATCGAACCTGTGGAAAACCCCGTCCCCGCAGCTTTTTCCCTGGCCAGCAACAACGTCCCGAGCCTTGTCTCCTTCAAAGATGCACTATGGCTGATCTATACCGATGACGCCGGATCGACAGTCTTTCGACGCTGGGATGAGCATCGCAGCGAATTCATACTCATTCGGGAACGCGCTTTAACCGTGCAGCAGTCGGCAAGCTTTGCACAACTTAATGATACGCTCTACATGTTTTACAAGGTAGCTTCGAGCAACAATATTATCTGCGCATCCACTACAGACATGGAGCATTGGAGCAGACCCCGGCTGATAAAAAAGGATGGCATCAACACGGTTACCAGTAACGTAAGCCCGGCGGCCATCACTTACCAAGGCCTGATCCACCTCGTCTACAAAGATACCAAAGGCGGCTTTTATCTGGTGAAGAGCGATGGGGAGCACTGGACAGGCGCTATTGCCCTCATTCCTGCCGATTACACGCATTCGCCGGGCATTGCCGTTCACAACGGCCTTCTGAAGTTGGTTTTCTGTAATCTGCCCGACGCCGCTTCATCCGCTCTGTACCAATACAGTTATGACGGCAACGCTCTTAGCCCGGTAATGCCCAGCACGCTATTGAGCGCGACTGGAACGCCGGCGCTCAGCACTCAGGATGGAAAACTGATCGTGACGTACCTTGAAACATCTCTCGTAAATTGAACGCTCCATGCTGATTATATCTGGACACTGAGCTATGCCTATCGATGAACGCATCCGTACTTACATGGAAGACGAGTTGCTATCGGATGAATTCCAGACACAACTCGAGGTCGTCATGATAGACATCGTGACGCTTCTCGGATTGGCGCCCGCCGATGCAGTCCATACAAGCGCCTACCTCTCTTACTTCTTGTCTTTCAATGTGATGCGCAGCAGCAATGAAGCCAGACAGGCTGAGCATTCCATCCAGATGACCGCCCTGTTTCGCAGACTTTATAATGACAACACATTTATCGCGCGTTTTCAGGCGTTCCCCCGGGCGGACAGCCTGGCCGTTTTGCTAAACTTCTACCGCCTCCATCATGCGTTTACCATGAACGGCTTAAGATCTTCCCGCGGCCCGACATCTCTGAACTACGGCGATCCCCTGCGAATGCTGCAGATTATCGTAAGCGCCGTTTACGGACCCTGGCCCGCCCACATCCGGCTAATGGGTGAAACCAGGGACTATTACCATGCGCGAATTCGCCACTACGCAGGGACCACTCACATCGAGATCGGCCGAGTACGCGCTATAACCGGCCAGCAGTTCAACATCGCGACCTGGAACATGCAGGGCACCTCGGAAACCTCCAATACGAAATGGCGAACCAGAGTGCTGGAGCTGGCCCGGGCCAACGACATCGTGATGATTCAGGAAGCGGGCGTGAGTCCCTTTTCATCGGCTCTGAGCACCTGCCTGCATGTACAGGATCAGTTCGGAACCCCATACGTGGTCGCACAACTTCTCTGGCAAGCAGGAACCACCAGCCGCCCCGAGAACTACCATCTATTTTTCCTGGATGTTCAGCGGCTTCGCGTCAATCTCGCAATCGTGGTAGCAGCCAGCAGGGATATCGACGTGCGAGACGTCGTCATTGTCTCCGACGGGTTACCAGACACTGACGGCGTTCCCAACTATCGTCCCGCGCTAGGGGTGCAGATACGTAGACAGTCGCCTCAGTCGTCCCCCTTGGCGGAAACCGTCACGGCATTCAGCTTCCACGCCCTGTCGAACGGAGGGTCGAACGCAGCTCGAATGCTGAGAGAAATCAGTTGGCATACTGAAACGCCTTATGTAGTGACAGGAGACTTCAATAGGGACCCAAGACCAATCAACGCTGCTTACCCAACACGGCGAGGGAATTGGATATCTCCCCCGGACATTGCTCAGCTAGTCTTGGCGAATGGATCGACCCACCCAAGCGACTCGCCACAGACCATGCTCGATTACGCGGTCACCAACGGAACCTCGGAAGTCTCCAGGAGCGGGCAGGTCGGCACCTTGGGACCTTCGGATCATCTGGCAGTCAGTTACAAATTCAGTTTTCCTTGAACCGGCGAAGGTCATGAACTCTTATCGCCCGCGCTGATGATCCAGGCGTGGGCAACCACACGGTCATCGCCTTCTTTCAAACAGCCCTTGTCGTACCTTATCTGCCAGGAATCGACATTGGTGAAATGCTCCGAGGCCAGCTGTCGACCGCTGACCAATATCGAAAAGAATATTGCGGCAAGCTTGCGAGCCCTGCGAATCTCCAGGGCAGCGAGCTTCATGAGCAGAGACGGACAAATTCGGAATCAGGTGTCGATAGCCCGCGGGGCTGCCGAAGCTGGTTGTGGGCGGCCCACTCAACCGCAGAAACAAAAACGCCAGCTGACGCTGGCGTTTTCATTCAGGAGCTGACGAGGATCAGCGTGGGAAGACGGGTTGGCGAGCCGGCTTCTTGCCTTTGCCACCCTTGCCGCCCTTGGCCGCTTCCATCCGCTCTTTGGCGGCCTGTTTGTTGCGCGCCTGGGCCGCGGCCTTGGCTTCTTCACGCTTGTCCCATGGCTTGCTGCCGTCGCTGGCGCGTGGCGGCAGGCCGGTGTGCTGGGTCTGGATGCGCGTGGTCTTGGCAACCTTGTGGCTGCCGGCCGGGGTCGAGTTCTTGCGGCGCGCGCTCTGGTAGCTATCGGTCGCAGGCTGGAACGCCGGGATCAGTTGGTGCTTGCCCGGGCCGATCAGGTCGCTGCGCCCCATGCGTTCGAGCGCTTCGCGCAGCATCGGCCAGCCCTTCGGATCGTGATAACGCAGGAACGCCTTGTGCAACCGGCGCTGCTCTTCGCTCTTGACGATGGTGACGCCGTCGCTCTTGTAGGTGACCTTGCGCAGCGGGTTCTTGCCCGAGTGATACATCGCGGTCGCGGAGGCCATTGGCGACGGGTAGAACGCCTGGACCTGGTCCGCGCGGAAACCGTTGTTCTTGAGCCACAGCGCGAGGTTCATCATGTCTTCATCGGTGGTGCCGGGGTGGGCCGCGATGAAGTAAGGGATCAGGTACTGCTCCTTGCCCGCCTCTTTCGAGTACTTCTCGAACATGCGCTTGAACCGGTCATAGCTGCCGATGCCCGGTTTCATCATCTGATTGAGCGGACCTTCCTCGGTATGCTCAGGCGCGATTTTCAGGTAGCCGCCGACGTGGTGCGTGACCAGCTCCTTGACGTACTCAGGCGACTCGACCGCCAGGTCGTAGCGCAGACCGGACGCGATCAGGATCTTTTTCACGCCCGGCAGGGCGCGGGCGCTGCGGTACAGCTGAATCAACGCCGAATGGTCGGTGTTCAGGTTCGGGCAGATGCCCGGGAACACGCAGGACGGTTTGCGGCAAGCGGATTCGATCTCGGGGCTCTTGCAGGCGATCCGGTACATGTTCGCGGTGGGGCCGCCCATGTCAGAGATGACCCCGGTGAAGCCCGGCACCTTGTCGCGGATCTCTTCGATTTCGCGAATGATCGAGTCTTCGGAGCGGTTCTGAATGATCCGGCCTTCGTGCTCGGTGATCGAGCAGAATGTACAGCCGCCAAAGCAACCGCGCATGATGTTCACCGAGAAACGGATCATGTCGTAGGCCGGAATCTTTTCCTTGCCGTACGCGGGATGCGGGACGCGTGCGTACGGCATGCCGAACACGTAGTCCATTTCCTCGGTCGTCATCGGAATAGGTGGCGCGTTGAACCACACGTCCACGTCGCCGTGCTTCTGGACCAGCGCACGGGCGTTGCCGGGGTTGGTTTCCAGATGCAGCACGCGGTTGGCATGAGCATAGAGCACCGGGTCGTTGCGGACCTTTTCCATGGACGGCAGGCGGATGACCGTCTTGTCGCGGGTCATGCGCGGGCTGGCCAGAATCTGCACGACCTTGGCTTCGTTGGGGTCTTCGACCGGCCCCTTCTCCTGCTCGATGGCGCAGGCCTGGGTGTCCTGGGTGTTGACGTAAGGGTTGATGATCTTGTCGACCTTGCCCGGACGGTCGATGCGCGTCGAGTCGACTTCGTACCAGCCTTCGGGCGTGTCGCGGCGGATGAACGCGGTGCCGCGCACGTCGGTGATGTCTTCGATCTTCTGCCCGTAGGACAGGCGCTGCGCGACTTCGACGATCGCACGTTCGGCGTTGCCGTACAGCAGGATGTCGGCGCTGGCGTCGATCAGAATCGAATTGCGCACCTTGTCCTGCCAGTAGTCGTAATGGGCAATGCGGCGCAGCGAGGCCTCGATGCCGCCCAGCACGATAGGCACATGCTTGTAGGCTTCCTTGCAGCGCTGGCTGTAGACCAGGCTGGCGCGATCCGGACGCTTGCCGGCCACGCCGCCCGGCGTATAGGCGTCGTCGGAGCGGATCTTCTTGTCGGCCGTGTAGCGGTTGATCATCGAGTCCATGTTGCCGGCCGCGACGCCGAAGAACAGATTCGGCTCGCCTAGTTTCATGAAGTCGTCTTTCGAGCGCCAGTCCGGCTGGGCGATGATACCGACGCGAAAGCCCTGGGCTTCCAGCAGTCGGCCAATGATCGCCATGCCGAAGGACGGATGATCGACGTAGGCGTCGCCGGTCACGATGATGACGTCGCAGGAATCCCAGCCAAGCAGATCCATCTCTTCCCGGCTCATGGGCAGGAAAGGCGCTGGCCCGAAACATTCGGCCCAGTACTTGGGATAGTCAAATAACGGCTTGGCTGCTTGCATGTCGAGACCTACGTTTGCACGTTGGAAAATTGCGGGCGCGGAATATAGCACAAAAAATGATCAAGTCCGACGGTGGTGGTCGGATTTTGATGCTTGTGCGGATCATTGAAACGGGGACGTTCTTATCGCCAGCAAGCTGGCTCCTACGTGGGTTAGGGGGTAGGAGCCAGCTTGCTGGCGATAGGGTTCAATCGTCGTCGAAGTTGTAACTGCCCGGCGCGAGGTTCTCGAAGCGGGTGTACTTGCCGATGAACGCCAGGCGCGTGGTGCCGATCGGGCCGTTACGCTGTTTGCCGATGATGATCTCGGCGATGCCCTTGTGCTCGGTCTCGGGGTGGTAGACCTCGTCCCGGTACACGAACATGATGACGTCGGCGTCCTGCTCGATGGCTCCCGATTCCCGGAGGTCGGAGTTGATCGGGCGCTTGTTGGGGCGTTGTTCCAGCGAGCGGTTGAGCTGGGAGAGCGCGATGACCGGGCAGTTGAATTCTTTTGCCAGGGCCTTCAGGGACCGGGAAATCTCGGAAATTTCGTTGGTCCGGTTATCACCGCCGGAACCGGGAATCTGCATCAGCTGCAAATAGTCGATCATGATCATGGCGATGTCGCCATGTTCGCGGGCCACGCGGCGGGTACGGGCGCGCATTTCCGAGGGGCTGATACCGGCGGTATCGTCGATGAACAGCTTGCGGTCGTTGAGCAGGTTGACCGCCGAGGTCAGGCGCGGCCAGTCATCGTCGTCCAGCTGGCCGGCGCGGACCTTGGTCTGGTCGATGCGGCCCAACGAGGACAGCATACGCATGATCAGCGATTCGCCTGGCATTTCCAGCGAGTAGACCAGCACCACCTTGTCACTGCGCAACACGGCGTTTTCCACGAGGTTCATCGCGAAGGTGGTCTTACCCATCGAGGGACGACCGGCGACGATGATCAGGTCGGCCGGTTGCAGGCCGCTGGTCTTGTCGTCCAGGTCGGCATAGCCGGTAGAAAGACCGGTGATCGCGTTGTCGCTGTTGAACAGCGTGTCGATACGATCGATCGCCATGGTCAGCAGGTCATTGACGCCGACCGGGCCGCCAGTCTTGGGCCGCGCTTCGGCGATCTGGAATATCTGCCGTTCGGCTTCGTCGAGAATCTCCTCGGCGGTACGCCCTTCCGGGTTGAACGCGCTATCGGCAATTTCGGTGCTGATACCGATCAATTGCCGCAAGGTGGCACGCGCGCGAACGATTTGCGCATAAGCCTTGATGTTGGCGACCGACGGCGTGTTCTTCGCCAGTTCGCTGAGATAACCCAGGCCGCCGACCTGGGAGGTCTGCCCTTCCTTGTCCAACTGTTCGGCCAGCGTCACCACGTCGATGGGCATGTTCTGGTCGGCCAGACGCGCAATGGCACGAAAGATCAGACGGTGGTCATGCCGGTAGAAATCGCCATCGGACACTTGATCGAGCACGCGTTCCCAGGCGTTGTTGTCCAGCATCAGACCACCCAGAACGGCCTGTTCGGCCTCGATGGAATGAGGCGGCACCTTGAGGGCGGCGGTTTGCAGATCGTATTGCTCGGGGGCGGTGATTTCGTTCATGGCCACTTGAATTCGAGGTTGCAAAAATGGGTAGGACACAAAGACAAAGGGCACGACCTGTGAACAGGATCGTGCCCGATGTTAATCCTCCGGCGGCCTGGCCGCCAGACGATTACGTACTGCTTTAAGCAGCTACCACGACAACGCGTACGGTCGCTTCTACGTCGCTGTGCAGGTGCACGGCTACGTCGTATTCGCCAACGTTGCGGATGGTGCCGTTCGGCAGACGAACTTCGCTCTTGGCAACTTCAACGCCGGAGGCGGTCAGTGCGTCAGCGATGTCGTGAGTGCCGATCGAGCCGAACAGCTTGCCTTCGTCGCCAGCGGTGGCAGTGATGGTCACTTCCAGCTCAGCCAGTTGGGCAGCGCGAGTTTCGGCGGATGCTTTCTTGTCAGCAGCCAGTTTTTCCAGCTCGGCGCGACGCTCTTCGAACGCAGCCAGGTTGGCGGCGGTCGCAGCGGTAGCCTTGCCGTAAGGCAGCAGGTAGTTACGACCGTAGCCAGCCTTGACAGTTACTTTGTCGCCCAGGTTGCCCAGGTTGGCGACTTTTTCCAGAAGGATCAGTTGCATGTGAAAATCCTCTTAACTTTTAACCTTCACCGTTCGCAGGGCCATTGCCGGAATCTTTCGATACCCGGCGACCGCGAAAATCAATCAGGCTGTCGACAATGGCAATCACCACGAGCAACGGATAGGTCAGCTGCATGAACACCAGCAGCGTGATGTAAGTCCCCACCAGCCAGAACCTGGCCAGCCGCTTTTCAGCCACCAGCCCATGGATCAGGGCCAGCCCGGCGAATACCAGCGGCACGCTGCACAACGGTGTGAGCATCGCGATCTGTGGACCGAAATTCGGTCCTACGAGCATGCACACCAGCAACACCAGCGCCGGTACCAGCGGGAGTCTCACGGCGCGAAACTCGCGCCCGAAACCGCCTGGGTTATACAACATCGCTTGCCAGTACCGCCCCAGAATCAGGCAAAGCAGACTGACGATCTGCAACACAGCCGCTATCAGGCCATTGAGGACCGGTGTAATCAGTGCTCCAAGACGCGCTCGCTCTTCTACGTTCATCTGCTCGTAGAGCCCGGCGAGCATGGTCGGCAGGTGTTTTTGCAACTCCTGCGACATGGCCTCGATGGGTTCGCGGAAAACCGTGCCCAGAACCACCGCATACAACAGACCTACCGCTACGCTGACCAGCAGCACGCGGACCCAGGACTCGCTGGCACGCAAAACCATTGCCAAACCCAGTGAGCCGGCCAGCACCATGGCTGTTCGCGGTTCACCGAAATACCACCAGACCAAAGCCGGCAGCAGAGCCCAGGCCAGGACGCCAACGGCATCACTGAACCCGCGTCGCAGGAGCACAAGGCAACCCGCGGCAGCACTCAACCAGAACAACAGCGGCAATGCCGCACACCCGGCCACCACGAGAGTGGCCTGCATGCGGCCGCGCATGATCAATTCAGCCAGGGCGCGCATGCGTTCTATCCCTTGTTACGTTTTGTCGACGACCTGGTCTCAGCGGCCGTGGCTGTCGGTGTAGGCCAGCAAGGCCAGGAAGCGGGCGCGCTTGATAGCGGTGGCCAGCTGACGCTGATAACGTGCTTTGGTACCGGTGATGCGGCTTGGAACGATTTTGCCGGTCTCGGATACGTAAGCTTTCAGGGTGTTGAGATCTTTGTAATCGATCTCTTTGACGTCTTCAGCGGTGAAGCGGCAGAATTTACGACGACGGAAGAAACGTGCCATGTAATTGGCTCCTCAAAAGGTCCGTGGATTACTCGTCAGCGTTATCGCTAACGTCGCTGTTGTCGCCGTCATCGCCTTCGGCGTTGTCGGAGTGCTCAGGACGGTCACGACGCTCACGGCGCTCACTGCGGTTCTCTTCAGCCTTGAGCATCTCGGACTGGCCGGTAACGGCTTCGTCGCGACGGATGACCAGGTTACGGATCACTGCATCGTTGTAACGGAAGTTGTCTTCCAGCTCGGCCAGAGCCTTGCCGGTGCACTCAACGTTCAGCATCACGTAGTGAGCCTTGTGAACGTTGTTGATGGCGTAAGCCAGTTGGCGACGGCCCCAATCTTCCAGACGGTGGATCTTGCCGCCGTCTTCTTCGATCAGCTTGGTGTAGCGCTCAACCATGCCGCCGACTTGCTCGCTTTGATCCGGGTGGACCAAAAAGATAATTTCGTAATGACGCATGAATGCTCCTTACGGGTTGTAGCCTGCCGCAAAATGCGGTCAGACAAGGAGTGAATGACACTGTGAGTCTTGCCTGGGAACAGGCACATGCGCGCCTGCCTCGACAGCAAGGGGCGCAATTGTAGAGAAGGGCTTGGAGGGGTGCAAGGTAATTGGTGAATATTTGAGCAATCGCCAATCGCCAGCAAGCTGGCTCCTACAGGGTTTTCCGTAGGAGCCAGCTTGCTGGCGATGAAAATCAGGCTTTCTTGACGCGACGCTGACGCATCGCTTCGAACAGGCAGACGCCGGTCGCTACCGACACGTTCAGGCTGCTGACGCTGCCAGCCATCGGCAGACGCACCAGATAGTCGCAGTGTTCGCGGGTCAGGCGACGCATGCCTTTGCCTTCGGCGCCCATGACGATGATGGTCGGCCCGGTCAGGTCCTGCTGATACAGCTCCTGCTCGGCTTCGCCGGCCGTACCGACGATCCACAGGCCGCGTTGCTGGAGCTTTTCCAGGGTACGCGCCAGGTTGGTCACCGCAACCAGAGGGATCACCTCTGCCGCGCCGCAGGCGACTTTCCGGACTGCGGGCGTCAGGGTCGCAGACTTGTCCTTGGGAACGATGACCGCGGCGGCGCCCGCCGCATCGGCCGTGCGCAGGCAGGCGCCCAGGTTGTGCGGATCAGTGACACCGTCGAGCACCAGCAGCAACGGCGGACCTTCGATCCGATCGAGCAGCTCGTCGAGCATGGCTTCGCCCCAGACCTGGCTCGGGCTGACGTCCGCCACCACACCCTGGTGTACGCCTTCGACCCAGGCATCCATCTCGCGGCGCTCGGCCTGACCGATGGTGACGCGGTTCAGCCCGGCCAGCTCGACCAACACCTGGACGCGCGGGTCGCTACGACCTTCCGCCAGCCAGATGTGCTTGACCCGCTTGGGGTGATGCCGAAGCAATGCTTCCACGGCATGCACGCCGTAGATTTTTTCCAGTTGACTCATGACTTGCCCTTGGATTTACGCGCGCCGCTACTTTTCGACGCTGGAGCGGAGCCCGTCTTCGAAGGCCCCTTGCGATGCTTGGTGGGCTTGGAGTCGGTTTTCGAAAACTTGCCTGCCTTGAAGTCGTCCTTCGCCCCGGCCAGCAGTGCCTTCTTCATCTCGCGACTCTTGCGCACTTCCGCGTTCTTCGCGGCTGCATCGCCCGGACGATAGGCTTCGCTAACCGCTTCCTTCGCGGCGCGACGCCCGGCCTTGGCAGGTTTTTCCTCCACTGGCGCGGTTTCCTTGCCACGACGCTTGCGACCGATCGGTGCTTCGACGGTTTTATCCGACATTTCGAAGTCGATCTTGCGCTCGTCGAGGTCCACGCGCATGACGCGCACTTCGACGGTATCGCCCAGGCGGAAGCTGCGCCCGGTGCGCTCGCCGGCCAGACGATGATGAACCGGGTCGAAGTGGTAGTAGTCACCCGGCAAGGCGGTAACGTGCACCAGACCTTCGACGTAGATATCGCTCAGCTCCACGAACAGGCCGAAACCGGTGACCGCCGTGATCACGCCCGGGAACGACTCACCGACCCGATCCTTCATGAACTCGCACTTGAGCCAGTTGACCACGTCACGCGTGGCTTCGTCGGCGCGGCGCTCGCTCATGGAGCACTGCTCGCCCAACTGCTCCAGCCCCGCTTCGTCGTAGGGGTAGATACGGGCTTTCGGAATGGTCGCGCCACCGGCACGACGCACGTGCGGGGTGTCCTGTTTCGAGCGGATCACGCTGCGGATCGCGCGATGCGTCAGCAGGTCCGGGTAACGACGGATCGGCGAGGTGAAGTGGGTGTAGGCTTCGTAGTTCAGACCGAAGTGGCCGTTGTTGTCCGAGCTGTACACAGCCTGACTCAACGAGCGCAGCATGACGGTCTGGATCAGGTGGTAATCCGGACGTCCGCGCACGTTTTCCAGCAACGCCTGATAATCCTTGGGCGTCGGCCCTTCCTTGCCTTTGTGCAGCGACAGACCCAGCTCGCTCAGGAACGCGCGCAGCTTTTCCAGGCGCTCGGGCGGCGGGCCATCGTGCACGCGATAAAGCGCGGGAATCTCATGCTTTTTGAGGAATTCGGCGGTCGCCACGTTGGCGGCCAGCATGCACTCCTCGATCAGCTTGTGGGCATCGTTGCGCTGGGTCGGGCGGATTTCCGCGATCTTGCGCTCGGAGCCGAAGATGATCCGGGTTTCCTGGGTCTCGAAGTCGATGGCGCCACGGACGTGACGCGCGCCCAGCAAGACCTTGTACATCGCGTACAGCTGCTTGAGATGCGGCAAGACCTCGCCATACTCGCCGCGCAATGCCTTGGCGTTCGCAGTCTTTGGATGCTCCAGCATGGTGCTGACCTTGTTATAGGTCAGGCGCGCATGGGAATGGATCACCGCTTCGTAAAACACGTAGTCGGTCATCTCGCCGGATTTGGAAATGGTCATTTCACAGACCATGGCGAGGCGATCCACCTGCGGGTTCAGCGAGCACAACCCATTGGACAATTGCTCGGGAAGCATCGGCACGACGCGCTCGGGGAAGTACACCGAGTTGCCGCGCACCTGCGCCTCGGCATCCAGCGCCGAGCCGATCTTCACGTAACTGGAAACGTCGGCGATCGCCACGTACAGCTTCCAGCCGCCCGAGAACAGACGCAGCTTGCCCGGACGAGCCTCGCAGTACACCGCGTCGTCGAAGTCCCGCGCATCTTCGCCGTCGATGGTGACGAACGGAAGGTGGCGCAGATCGACGCGGTTTTCCTTGTCCTTCTCCTCGACTTCCGGCTTGAGACGACCGGCTTCCTTGAGCACGGCTTCCGGCCAGACGTGGGGAATGTCGTAGGTACGCAGCGCGACATCGATTTCCATGCCGGGCGCCATGTAGTTACCCACCACTTCGATCACATCGCCTTGGGGCTGGAAGCGCGGGGTCGGCCAGTGGGTGATTTTCACCTCGACGAATTGACCGATCTTCGCGTCGTTGTTGCGTCCCGGTGTCACCAGCACTTCCTGCTGGATCTTCGGATTGTCCGGGATGACGAAGCCGATACCGGCCTCTTCGAAATACCGGCCCACGATGCTTTCATGGGCGCGGGAGATGACTTCCACGATCACGCCTTCGCGGCGGCCGCGACGATCCAGACCGGAGACGCGAGCCAGGGCTCGGTCGCCATCGAACACCAGACGCATCTGCGCCGGGCTCATGAACAGGTCGTCGGAGCCATCGTCGGGAATCAGGAACCCGAAGCCGTCACGGTGGCCGGCGATGCGACCCAGGATCAGATCAAGCTTGTCCACCGGCGCGTAAGTGCCGCGGCGGGTGTAGATCAGTTGAGCGTCACGCTCCATCGCTCGCAGGCGGCGGCGCAGGGCCTCGAACTGGTCTTCCGTGGTCAGGCCGAATTCTTCGACCAGCTGCTCGCGACTGGCCGGCGAACCACGCTCGGCGAGATGCTGCAGAATCAGCTCACGGCTGGGGATGGGGTTTTCATATTTTTCCGCTTCACGAGCGGCCTCGGGATCGAGGGACTGCCAATCGGCCATTAGATAGTTTTCACCTTGTCTATATGCGGGTTAGTTTGGCATACAGCTAATGAAACGGGAAATTTCGGAGCCAAACAACGCCTTCGACCACCCTTGCGGACGACAATTTTCTCCCACGCCTACCGCCCGCGATTTTTTTCGACTTTTTTTCGAAGTCAGGCTTTACAGCACCAAGGACGCTCCGTATAGTGCGCGCCATCGGCAGGCTAGCTTGCCGATATTGCCCAGATGGTGAAATTGGTAGACACGCCAGCTTCAGGTGCTGGTGGCCGCAAGGCCGTGGAAGTTCGAGTCTTCTTCTGGGCACCAATTCAAGACAGCAGACTACACCAGTCTTCTGCCTCACAAGAACCCGCGAAAGCGGGTTTTTGCATTTTCAGCGTCCTGCTTGCACTAAGTGTTTTCAAAATTCTGGCAAAACAGGGGTTTACAGAATAAAACGTTCGCCGTATAGTGCGCCCCATCAACGGCGGACAACGCTGCTGATACTGCCCAGATGGTGAAATTGGTAGACACGCCAGCTTCAGGTGCTGGTGGCCGCAAGGCCGTGGAAGTTCGAGTCTTCTTCTGGGCACCAATTCAACGAAACCGAGCCTTGTGCTCGGTTTTGTGCTTTTCGGGGGTCTGGTTTTTTTCCTCCTCCCCCGCCAAACATCTTTCTCGCAATATTCCGAAGACATGAAAAAGGCCGCATTCGCGGCCTTTTTTCGTTGCGACTCAGACTCAGCCGAACGGATGACGCAGCACGATGGTTTCGTTGCGGTCCGGACCGGTCGAAATGATGTCGATTGGTGCACCGACCAGCTCTTCGACGCGCTTGATGTAGGCGCGAGCATTGGCTGGCAGCTCTTCCAGGGTCTTGGCGCCCAGCGTGGATTCGCTCCAGCCCGGCATCTGCTCGTACACCGGACGCAGGCCGTTGTAGCTGTCGGCGTCGGTCGGCGCTTCGATCACCGCACCGGCTTCGTTTTCATAGCCGACGCAGATGTTGATGGTTTCCAGACCGTCGAGCACGTCCAGCTTGGTCAGGCACAGGCCCGAGATGCTGTTGATCTCGATGGCGCGACGCAGGATCACGGCATCGAACCAGCCACAACGACGGGCGCGGCCGGTGGTGGCGCCGAACTCATGACCGCGCTTGGCCAGGAATGCACCCACGTCGTCGAACAGCTCGGTCGGGAACGGACCGGAACCCACGCGCGTGGTGTAGGCCTTGGTGATACCCAGGATGTAATCCAGGTACATCGGACCGAAACCCGAGCCGGTCGCGATACCGCCAGCCGTGGTATTGGAGCTGGTGACGTACGGGTAGGTACCGTGGTCGATGTCCAGCAGCGAACCCTGGGCGCCTTCGAACATGATGTCCTTGTCCGCGCGACGCAGCTCGTGCAACTCGGCGGTGACGTCGAGCATCAACGGCTTGAGCAGCTCGGCGTATTCCATGCACTCGTCGAGCGTCTTCTGGAAGTCGATGGCAGGCTCTTTGTAGTAATTGACCAGCACGAAGTTGTGGTAGTCGAGCAGCTCGCCCAGCTTGGCCGCGAAGCGCTCGCGGTGGAACAGGTCGCCGATGCGCAGGCCGCGACGCGCAACCTTGTCTTCGTAGGCCGGGCCGATGCCGCGACCGGTGGTGCCGATCTTCAGCTCGCCACGTGCCTTCTCACGCGCCTGGTCCAGCGCGACGTGATAGGACAGGATCAGCGGGCAGGAAGGGCTGATGCGCAGGCGCTCGCGCACCGGGATGCCCTTCTCTTCGAGCTTGGTGATCTCGCGCATCAGCGCATCCGGCGCGACGACCACGCCGTTGCCGATCAGGCACTGCACGCCTTCGCGCAGTACGCCGGACGGAATCAGGTGCAGAACGGTTTTCTCGCCGTCGATTACCAGTGTGTGGCCGGCGTTGTGGCCGCCCTGGTAACGAACTACGGCGCTGGCATGCTCGGTCAGCAGATCGACGATCTTGCCTTTGCCCTCATCACCCCACTGGGTGCCCAGGACTACGACATTCTTACCCATAACACTTGTCCTCATTCACGCAAACTGGATGCCGGCGGCGGCCGGCAGGAATACTCAAGAAGCCAGCGGCATTACCTGCCAGTGCTCGCCTTGCTGAATCAATTGACGGTCGCAGCCGGCTTCGAGCGCCGCGCTGACAGGCTGGCCCGGCAACGCCTGGACGACCCGCTGACCTTCGCCGCGCAACTGGCAGACCTGCTGCCAGAGAGCCGCATCCGTACTGTCCGGCACCCAGATGCCACCAGACGGCAGTTCGATTTCCGCTCGCCCCAGGGTCACCAGGGTTTTAAGATCGGTGGAAAAACCCGTGGCCGGACGCGCGCGACCGAAATCGGCGCCGATGTCGTCGTACCGACCACCCTGGGCGATGGACTGCCCTACGCCCGGCACGAATACCGCGAATACCACGCCTGTATGGTAGTGGTAGCCACGCAGCTCGCCGAGGTCGAAGTACAGCGGCAGCTCAGGGAAACGCGCGGTCAGGCGGTCAGCGATGGTCAACAGGTCGTCCAGCGCCGCAAGCACGGGCGCCGGCGCGCCGGCCAGACGATCGCGGGCTGCCGCCAGCACTTCGCGACCGCCGCACAGGTCGACCAGCGCCCGCAACATACCAGCCAGATCAGCCGGCAGGCCTTCGGTCAGTGCGATCACTTCATCGATGGCCTTGCGCTGCAGGGCATCGAACAGCTGCTGCTCGAGTTCACCCGACAGGCCGGCGGCGCGCGCCAGACCGCGATAGATACCCACATGCCCCAGATCCATATGGACGTCAGGCACGTCGGCCAGTTGCAGCATGGCAAGCATCAGACTGATGACTTCGACGTCGCTGCTGGGGCTTGCATCGCCATACAGCTCGGCACCCAATTGAATCGGGCTGCGGGACGTCGACAACGCGCGTGGCAAGGCGTGCAGGACGCTGCCTGCGTAGCAGAGGCGGCTCGGGCCTTCGCGCTTGAGCGTGTGCGCATCGATGCGCGCCACCTGCGGCGTGATGTCGGCGCGAAAGCCCATCTGCCGGCCCGACTGTGGATCGATGACCTTGAAGGTGCGCAGATCCAGATCCGAACCCGCACCGGTCAGCAGCGACTCCAGATATTCGATATGCGGGGTGACGACGAACTCATAACCCCAGCTCTGGAATAGATCCAACACCTGACGGCGCGCCACTTCTATGCGCGCCGCTTCCGGCGGCAGTACTTCTTCGATGCCATCTGGTAGCAGCCAGCGGTCAACCGTTGCCATTACGCCATTCCCCTATGATCCGGGCGGCCGGCTCAAAAGCCAGCCTTGAGTAAAGCAGAGAGCGGTCGCCCCGAAACGACGGGCACGACAAACACCCGAGACAGGTCTTGCAGACCACTCTCCTCGAAAAATCTTGCCGCCTCGCCATGGGGCTGCGGCCAATCAATCGTGCAGACGCAAAAAAGCCGGGAATTTCCCGGCTGCCGCATGATACACACGTTTTACCGTACGATCACCCCACCGGGCGGTTTTGCCGCCCGGCGGGGCATGCGTTATTGCTTGCCTTTCTGCAAGTAGCGGAAGAAGTCGCTGCTTGGGTCCAGGACCATCACGTCGCTCTTGTTCGCAAAGCTTTCACGGTAGGCGCGCAGGCTGCGATAGAACGCATAGAACTCCTGGTCCTGGCCATAGGCCTTGGAATAGATCGCGGCGGCCTGGGCGTCGCCGTCACCGCGCGTCTCTTCCGATTCGCGATAGGCTTCGGCCAGCAGCACACGGCGCTGACGATCGGCGTCGGCGCGAATACCTTCGGCCAGCTCGTTACCCTTGGCCCGGTGCTCGCGCGCTTCACGCTCACGCTCGGTGCTCATCCGCTCGAAGACGCTGCGGTTGACTTCCTTGGGCAGGTCGATGGCCTTGACCCGGACGTCGATCACTTCGATGCCCAGTTCACGCTCGGCCATGCGGTTCAGAGAACCGGTGATGTCCGCCATCAGTGCGTCACGCTCGCCCGACACGACTTCGTGCAGGGTGCGCTTGCCGAACTGATCGCGCAGGCCGGATTCCAGACGACGCGACAGACGCTCATCGGCGATCTGCTTGAGGCCGGAGGTCGCGGTGTAGAAGCGCTCGGCATCTTTCACGCGCCATTTGGCGTAGGCATCCACCATGACCGCTTTCTTTTCCAGGGTCAGGAACCGCTGGGTCGGCGCGTCCAGGGTCAGCAGGCGGCCGTCGAACTTGCGCACCTGGTTGACGTAAGGAACCTTCATGTGAAGGCCTGGCTGCACATCGGCCTGGACCACGCGACCGAATTGCAGTAGGACCGCACGTTCGGTCTGCGACACGATGTAGAAGCTGTTCCAGAGGACCACGGCCAGCACGATGCCGACGATGAGGGTGATCAGTGATTTATTGCTCATCAACGGCTCTCCCGGGTACGTACTTCGCGCTGCGGGGTCTCGGTCGCACGGGCGCTGGAATCCACGCTCGTCGAGGATGAACCGCTAGTGACCGAAGTGCTCGAAGCACCGCCGCGACTGCCTTCGACCATCTTGTCGAGCGGCAGGTAAAGCAGGTTGTTCTGGCCCTTGTCACCGGTCACGAGAACCTTGCTGGTATTGCTGAAGACTTCCTGCATGGTGTCCAGGTACAGACGCTCGCGGGTAACCTCGGGCGCCTTGCGGTATTCGGCGACCAGCTTGGTAAAGCGGTCGGCCTCACCCTTGGCGCGGGAGACCACTTCATCGCGGTAACCGTTGGCATCCTCGATGATGCGCTGGGCCTGACCACGGGCTTCCGGAATCACGCCATTGGCATAGCCTTCGGCCTGGTTGCGCGCACGCTGCTCGTCTTCACGGGCACGGATCACGTCGTCGAAGGCTTCCTGAACTTCACGGGGCGCGGCCGCGCTCTGGACGTTCACCTGAGTGACGGTGATACCGGTGCGATAGGTATCGAGGAAGCGTTGCAGACGCTCCTTGATTTCGCTGGCCATCAGTTCGCGGCCTTCGGTCAGCACCTGGTCCATGGCCGTGGAACCCACGACATGGCGCAGCGCCGACTCGGTCGCGTGCTGCAGGCTGATTTCAGGCTGATCGACGTTCAGCACGAAATCCTGCAGGTTGCTGATCTTGTACTGCACGGTCAGCGGGACCTC
The DNA here is from genome assembly GCF_036706555.1 of Pseudomonas sp. JDS28PS106. Lineage (NCBI taxonomy): Bacteria > Pseudomonadati > Pseudomonadota > Gammaproteobacteria > Pseudomonadales > Pseudomonadaceae > Pseudomonas > Pseudomonas sp. JDS28PS106. The sequence continues at coordinate 129,956 of NZ_JBAJGT010000007.1, forward strand.
GACGATGTTTTCGTCTTCGGTCAGCATCTGGCCCTGCTTGCTGTAGGCACGTTCGCGCGTCACGTTTTCCATGTACTTGCGATCGAACGGAGGGAAATAGATATTCAGGCCTGGGCCCACGGTTTCGTAGTACTGACCGAAACGCAGCACGACAGCCTGTTCCTGTTCATCGACAACGTAGATAGCGCTGTAAAGCCAGAACGCGACGAGCACCACCAGGCCGATGCCGAGCAGGCCAAAGCCACCACCCTTGCCCGAACTGCCGCCACTGCCGTCCCCACTGCGTCTCTTGTTGCCGCCGAACAACCCATTCAGGCTTTCCTGCAGCTTACGGAAGGCTTCGTCGAGATCAGGTGGTCCCTTGCGGTCGCCGCCACGGCGTTTGCCACCCCAGGGATCTTGATTATTCGAGTTGCCACCCGGCTCATTCCAAGCCATAGCGCTCTCCATCTGATAAAGCAAAGACGCGCCCTCGGCGCGCCGACCCATGCTACAGAATGCACGAGAAGGCCGTAAAACGGCTTTCTCGTGCTTTTATTGCAAAGTGTGTTGCTCGATGAACTCTAGCGGCTGCAGTCCTTCGCGACTCACCAGACGATTGAATTCAACGCGTGGCAAACGCACCGCCAGCACGCTGGCGCCTTGTTCGTCGTGCGTCTCGCTCTGTACCGCGCCCGCTTCGAAAAACTGCGCGCGCAACCGGGCCAGACGCTGGGGCAGATGCAGGGTAGCGACGAACAGGTCGTCACCCAGAAGCTCTGCCACCGCCTGCTTGAGCAGGTCCAGACCTCGACCGTCACGGGCAGACACCCAGACACGCTGCGGCTTGCCGTCGGCATCCCGCTGTATCTGCGGCTCTACCCCTTCGAGCAGATCGAGTTTGTTATAGACCTCGAGGATCGGCAAGCCTTCGGCCCCGATCTCGCCGAGCACCGCCATGACCTGCTCGATCTGCGCCATGCGCTCGGGTTCGTGCGAGTCGATGACGTGCAGCAGCAAATCGGAGTTGCTGGATTCCTCCAGCGTCGCACGGAACGCTTCGACCAGTTTGTGCGGCAGGTGGCGAATGAAGCCCACGGTATCGGCAAGCACGATCGGCCCCAGGTCATCCACTTCCAGACGACGCAGGGTCGGGTCGAGCGTCGCGAACAGCTGGTCGGCGGCGAAGACTTCCGAATCGGTCACGGCATTGAACAGGGTGGACTTGCCGGCGTTGGTATAACCGACCAGCGAAACCGAAGGGATATCGGCCCGCTTGCGGCCGCGCCGGGCCTGGTCGCGCTGACTACGGACCTTCTCCAGACGCGCCTTGATCTGGCGCAGCCGAATCCGCAGCAGACGCCGGTCGGTTTCAAGCTGGGTCTCACCCGGACCACGCAGACCGATACCGCCCTTCTGACGCTCAAGGTGAGTCCAGCCACGAACCAGACGCGTGCTCATGTGTTCGAGCTGGGCCAGTTCGACCTGCAGCTTGCCTTCATGAGTGCGCGCCCGCTGGGCAAAGATATCGAGAATCAGACCGGTACGGTCCAGCACGCGACACTCGAACACACGTTCGAGGTTACGTTCCTGACTGGGCGTAAGGGTGTGATTGAAGATCACCAGATCTACCTGTTCGGCCTTGACCTGGTCGCGAAGCTCCTCGACCTTGCCAGTGCCAATCAGGTATTTGGCCGATGGCCGATGACGCGGTACGTTGATAAACGCAACGGTATCGGCGCCTGCCGAAATGGCCAGCTCCTGAAACTCCTGCGGATCTTCGCGCGCCTCAGGGTCCTGACCATCCAGATGAACGAGAATGGCCCGTTCACCACCGCTGTGGCGCTCAAAGAACAAGGCAGACTCCTATCAGGCGTTTCCTGGCTCAGCGTCAGCCGCGTCGGTATCGGTAGCGCTAGGCAGGCGAATTGGACGAACAGGTACGACAGTGGAGATGGCGTGCTTGTAGACCATCTGGCTGACAGTGTTCTTCAACAGAATGACGAACTGGTCGAAAGACTCGATCGTGCCTTGCAGTTTGATGCCGTTGACCAGATAGATCGAAACCCCGACCTTTTCTTTACGTAGGGTATTCAAGTAAGGGTCTTGTAGCGAATGCCCTTTTGACATGTGCCGCACTCCTTTAAGGATCAATAAAATAAATCGAATTCGATTGGCTTGCCGGCCACCCCCCAAGGATAGACGGCTATTGCAAGGACTCAGCCCAATATGGAGGCCGATCCCAGGTATTTCAAGGAGCGTGGCAGATTGTCGCAAGCCAGGCTGTCCAGCCAGTGCAGATTTTCCCAGCCGCGAAGCCAGGTGAATTGCCGCTTTGCCAGCTGGCGCGTCGCTATGATGCCGCGCTCCTGCATTTCGTCCCGTGTCAGTTTTCCATCCAGGTGATCCCAGACCTGGCGATAACCGACAGCTCTTATCGACGGCAGACCGGTATGCAGGTCGCCTCGTGAGCGCAATGCCAGTACTTCGTCCAGAAACCCCTGATCCAGCATTTGCATAAAACGTAGCGCGATTCGGTCGTGCAGCACCTTGCGGTCCGCCGGAGCGATGGCAAGGCTGGCGACAGTATAGGGCAATTGGTGACGCCCCGATGCCGCCGCTGCGTGACTTTGCGCAGTTTGTTGCTCGCGATGTGCGGTCATGCTCATCCCGCTGACCAGAAACACCTCCAATGCCCGTACCAGACGCTGCGGGTCATTGGGATGAATACGCGCCGCGGACACCGGGTCCACAGCTGCAAGCCGGTCATGCAGCGCCTGCCAGCCATGCGCCCGGGCATCTGCTTCGAGCTGTGCCCTGACATCGGCGTCGGCGGCCGGCATATCGGCGAGCCCGTCCAATAGAGCCTTGAAATACAACATAGTGCCGCCGACCAGCAAAGGAATATTTCCCCGGGCCGTGATCTCGGCCATGGCCGTCAGCGCGTCGCTGCGGAAATCGGCCGCGGAGTAGCTTTGCGACGGGTCCAGAATGTCGATCAGCCGGTGCGGAAATTCGGCCAGCTGCGCCTTGGACGGCTTGGCGGTGCCAATATCCATGTCCCGGTAGACCAGCGCCGAGTCGACGCTGATCAGCTCGCAGGGCAGGACTTTGGTCAGCTCGATGGCGAGGTCGGTCTTGCCCGCGGCGGTTGGCCCCATGAGAAAGATGGCCGGAGGTAACGCATTCATTCAACGACCGCGCAGGAAGAGTTTGTCGAGATCATCCAGACCCATCTGGGTCCAGGTCGGGCGTCCATGGTTGCACTGGCCGCTGCGCTCGGTGTTTTCCATGTCGCGCAGCAATGCATTCATTTCAGGGATTGCCAGGCGGCGATTGGCGCGGATGGCACCGTGGCAGGCCATGGTGCCCAGCAGCTCGTTCATGTGCGCCTGCACCCGGTCGCTGGTGCCGTACTCCATGAGATCGGCCAGCACGTCGCCCACCAGCCGATTGGCTTCGGCCTGTTTGAGCAGCGCGGGAATCTGGCGGATCGCCAGGGTTTCCGGGCCCAGACGCTGAAGCTCGAAGCCCAGGCGCTGGAACGTCGCCATGTGCTCTTCGGCGCAATCGGCTTCGCGCTGGCTGACCGCCAGAGATTCAGGCACCAGCAGCGGCTGGCCGCTCAGGCCTTCGCTGGCCATGGCGATCTTCAATCGTTCGTACATGATCCGCTCGTGGGCGGCGTGCATGTCCACCAGCACCAGCCCGTGAGCATTCTCGGCCAGGATGTAGATACCCTTGAGCTGCGCCAGCGCATAGCCCAGCGGCGGAACGTCGCTGTTCGACTCGGGCAGCGCGGCGGAGGCATTGCCCGGCAGCGGCGCGAAAAACTCGCGGTAGGCGCTCTGCGCCTCGGCGGCCGGCAGGCTGCTGGTCGGCCGCGGCGTGTACTGATACTGATAGCCCGAGCCACCACCGGAAGCCGGTTGCGCGTAAGGCTGAGACAGCGGCTGGCTTAATGAAGGCTCAAGCAAATTGTCCGCCAGGCGCATTTCCCCCTGAGGGCCGAACTCGCCAGCCATCGGACCGGTCGGGCGTGGTGCCACCGCAACCGGCGCACTCGCCAGTTGATCTTCGGGGCGCACATCGCCCAGCGCGCGGTGCAAGGTGCCGTACAGGAAGTCATGCACCATGCGCCCGTCGCGGAAACGGACTTCATGCTTGGTCGGGTGGACGTTGACGTCGACCGCCGCCGGATCGACCTCGAAAAACAGCGCGAAGGTCGGATGCCGGCCGTTGAACAGCACGTCGCGATAAGCCTGACGCACCGCGTGGGCCACCAGCTTGTCGCGGACCGCCCGGCCGTTGACGAAGAAATATTGCAGGTCCGCCTGGCTGCGCGAGAACGTCGGCAGACCGACCCAGCCCCACAGGTGCAGGCCGTTGCGTTCGATTTCGATCGGCAGCGCCTGCTCCAGGAAGCCCGGCCCGCAGATGGCCGATACCCGGCGCGCTCTGGCCGTATCGTCCAGCGCTTCGTGCAGGCTCAGGATGGTCTTGCCGTTGTGGCGCAGATGGAAGGCGACGTCGAAACGCGCCAGCGCCATGCGCTTGATGACTTCCTGAAGATGATCGAACTCGGTCTTCTCGGACTTGAGAAACTTGCGCCGGGCCGGGGTGTTGAAGAACAGGTCGCGCACTTCCACCGAGGTGCCGACCGGATGCGCCGCGGGCTGCACGCGCGCGTCCATGTCTCGGCCTTCGGTCTCGACCTGCCAGGCCTTGTCGGCGCCGCGGGTGCGCGAGGTCAGGGTCAAGCGGGCGACCGAGCTGATCGACGCCAGGGCTTCGCCACGGAACCCCAGACTCATGACCCGCTCCAGGTCTTCCAGATCACGGATCTTGCTGGTGGCATGCCGGGCCAGCGCCAGCGGCAGGTCGTCCGCCGAGATGCCGCTGCCGTCGTCACGCACCTTGAGCAGCTTGATACCTGCCTGCTCGACATCGATATCGATACGACGCGCACCGGAGTCGAGACTGTTTTCCAGCAGTTCCTTGATGACCGAAGCCGGTCGCTCGACCACTTCGCCCGCCGCGATCTGGTTGGCCAGCCTCGGGCTGAGCAACTCGATTCGGGCCGCGTTCAGCACGGTTTGCGCGGTATCGGCCCCGATGCCGTCCAGAAGCAGATCGGTCATGGCTGGGTCGCGACCTCCGCGCTGGGAATCCGCAGATCCTGGCCGATGCGCAGTTCGTCCGACTTGAGATTGTTGGCATTGCGCAGGGTGGCGACGCTCATGTCATAGCGCGCCGCGACCATCGCCAGGGTTTCGCCCGAGCGCACGACATGATTGCGCGGGCCTTGGGCGAGCTTGCCGTTATCCCGCAACCAGGCGATGTAGGTGCCCTGCGGCGGATTCTGCTGGAAAAACTGCCTGACACCCGAGCTGATCGAGCGGGCCAGCGCCTGCTGGTGCGAAGCGGTCTGCAGCTTGTTGGCTTCGTTGGCGTTGGAGATGAAGCCGGTTTCCACCAGGATCGAAGGAATGTCCGGCGATTTGAGCACCATGAACCCGGCCTGCTCGACGCGCGACTTGTGCAGCGGCGTGACGCGCCCGATGTTGCTCAGCACTTTCTGGCCCACGTTCAGGCTCGACGACAGCGACGCGGTCATCGACAGATCAAGCAATACGCCGGCCAGCATTCTGTCCTTGTCATCCAGGCTGACCGCGCCGGCACCACCGATCAGGTCGGAACGGTTTTCACTGTCCGCCAGCCAGCGCGCGGTTTCTGAGGTCGCACCACGGTCGGACAAGGCGAACACCGAGGCGCCGAACGCGGCTTTGGACGGAGCCGCGTCCGCATGGATCGAGACGAACAGGTCAGCGCCCTTGGCACGGGCGATCTCGGTACGCTTGCGCAGCGGAATGAAGTAATCGCCGGTCCGGGTCAGCTCGGCGCGATAGCCTTTCTCGCCATTGATCTGCCGTTGCAGCTCCTTGGCGATGGACAGAACCACGTTCTTTTCCTGCTGGCCGCGACCGCCGGAAGCGCCGGGGTCTTCGCCGCCGTGGCCGGCGTCGATCACCACCACGATGTCGCGCTTGCCATTGGGCACCGGGACCAGCTTGATTTCCGGCTTGGCCGGACTGACCGGCACCGCCGGAGCGGTCGTGGCCGCGGTCTGTGGCACCGATGGCGTCGGGTTGGCGTCGGCCGCATTGTCGAAGAGGTCGACCACCAGTCGATTGCCATACTGCTGGTTGGGCGCCAGGGTGAAGCTCTTCGGTGTTACGACCTTCTTGAGGTCGATGACGACCCGCAGGTCCTGCGGAGTGCGCTGCGCCGAACGCATGGCAGTGATCGGCGTGTTGGCGGTGGACACGTCGAGTGACCCGCCCAATGTCGCACCATTGATGTCGATGACCAGACGATCCGGCGCGGTCAGGGTGAAGACGCTGTGCTGGACCGGCCCCGTGAGGTCGAATACCAGCCGCGTGTTATCCGGAGCACGCCACAGGCGGACACTTTTTACTTGCGTAGCGGCCAGCGCTTCGACAGCCAGGGACGACAGCAGCAGCCCCACTACAGTGACCAGCGCGCGCATGCGCATACCAAACCCCATATCTATTTGAATTCCAGTGCCAGAGCGGCACACCAGCTTTCGCCGCGCGAGCCTTGCGGGCTCAGCGTTACACGGCGACCTTGCCCGAGCGGGCTAATGGTAATGGTCAGGTCGGGCTTTGGCAAAAAGCCCGCGCCACGCTGGGGCCATTCGATCAGGCACAGTGCATGGCCGTCGAAATAATCCCGCACCCCCATGAACTCCAGTTCTTCAGGATCGACCAGACGATACAGGTCGAAGTGAAACGCCCGGATCGAGCCGATTTCGTAAGGTTCCACCAGGGTGAAGGTCGGACTTTTCACCGCGCCCTCATGCCCCAGGCCACGAATGAGACCTCGGGACAGTGTAGTCTTGCCCGCCCCGAGGTCGCCTTCGAGAAATATCACGCCCACTCCGGCGGTGACCTGCGCCACGCGCGAGCCAAAGCGGGTCATTGCCTCTTCGCCGACAATGTCGAGCGTTAAATCAGACACGGTTGTTGCTCCTCAAGTAACTGACGAATGGCCGGAATGACATCGCTGGCAGCCAGCCCGCGACCCTGTACACCGACCTGACGGCCTGCGCTGGCGTGTAGCCACACCCCGAGGCAGGCAGCGTCGAACGCGGACATGTGCTGCGACATCAGCGCGCCGATGAGACCGGCCAGCACGTCGCCGAGCCCCGCCGTTGCCATCGCCGGGTGACCACGATCGCAGACCGCCAGCCGGCCTCCAGCGTCGGCGATCAGGCTACCGGTGCCCTTGAGCACGCAGACCGCTCCGAATTTGCGCGCCAGGGCGTGGGCCGCGGCCGGCCGGTCCGCTTGAATCTCTTTGGTGCTCACACCCAGAAGCCGTGCCGCCTCGCCCGGATGCGGGGTGATAACACTGTTCTTCGGCAGGCTGACGCGGCCGCTTGAGAGCTGATTGAGCGCATCGGCATCCCAGACTTGCGGACGCTCGGCGTTGGCCGCCGCCGACAGCAGGGCGCGGCCCCAGCTTTTCTGGCCGAGACCGGGGCCGACCACCAGCACGCTGGCTTGCTCGATCAGCGCCATCATCTGGTTGGCCGAGCTGATCCCCGCGCTCATGATTTCCGGCATGCGCACCAGCGCCGCTGGAACGTGTTCAGGTCGGGTCGACAGCGTGACCATGCCTGCGCCGCTGCGCAAGGCGCTTTCGGCACTGAGCATCGAGGCGCCGCCGAAACCGAGGTCGCCGCCGATCACCAGCACCCGTCCATACATGCCCTTGTGCGCGGTCAGTGGCCGAGGCTGGAGACGGGGCAGACTTGTCGTGTCGAGACGCGAGGCGCTGACCGGCGTGGCCACGACCAGAGCCGGATCGGCCTGCAGGTCGTCGAACACCAACTGCCCGATACGATCGGCCGCCTCGCCGGTCATCAAGCCAAGCTTCAGCCCGATATAGGTCACGGTCAGCTCGGCGCGCACCGCCTCGCCCAGCACATGACCGGTGTCGGCACAGAGGCCAGAGGGGATATCCACCGCCGCCACCGGGCGACCGCAGGCATTGATCGCCTTGATCGCGTCGAGATACGGCTCGCGCACCTCGCCTTTCAGACCGGTGCCCAGCAAGGCGTCCAGCACAACTCCGGCCAGCGGCTGGCCGGACCATGCCTGGATGTCGACCCCCGCCGCCTGCGCTTCATTGCACGCGGTGGCCGCATCACCTTGCAGCGCGCCGCCATCGCCGACCGCGAACACCCGCACGTGCCAGCCCGCCTTGTGTGCCAGCGCCGCGATCAGGTAGCCGTCACCGGCATTGTTGCCGCGACCGGCCAGCACCGTCAGAACGCCAGCCACGGGCCAGCGGCGACGAATCGCGCGCCAGGTGGCGTGGGCAGCACGCTGCATCAGGGTAAAGCCGGGCGTGCCCGCTGCGATCAAGCGGGCATCGAGGTCGCGGACTTGCGAGGCACTGTACAGCGCGTCGGGTAAATCAGGTTTGGTGTCGAACATGCGTTCACAGGCTCCGATGTCTGGCAGAATTATACGCACCTTGGTCCCGGTTTCTCTCTGCGCATGTCCGCCATTACTGCTGAACTCCCCACTCGTGAAGATCTCGACACCCTTGCGCAGTCCGTCAAGGCGTGGGGCCGTGAGCTGGGGTTTCAACAGGTCGGCATCGCCGGGCTGGATCTGGCGGAACACGAGCAGCATCTGCAACGCTGGCTGGACGCGGGCTTTCACGGCGAAATGGACTATATGGCAGCCCATGGCAGCAAACGTTCCCATCCCGACGAACTGGTGCCTGGAACCGTGCGGGTGATTTCCCTGCGCATGGACTATCTGCCCGGCGACACCGAAATGACCCAGCGCCTGGCCGAGCCGGAAAAAGCCTACGTGTCGCGCTATGCACTGGGCCGCGACTACCACAAGCTGGTGCGCAAGCGTCTGCAGCAACTGGCCGAGCGTATCCAGCAGGCCATCGGCCCGTTCGGCTTCCGCGCCTTCGTCGACAGTGCCCCGGTACTGGAAAAAGCCATCGCCGAACAGGCCGGGCTGGGCTGGATCGGCAAGAACACCCTGGTGCTCAATCGCAAGGCCGGGAGCTTTTTCTTTCTTGGCGAACTGTTCGTGGACATCCCGCTGCCGGTCGACCCGCCCCACGCCAGCGAGCACTGCGGACGCTGTTCGGCCTGTCTGGACGTCTGCCCGACCAACGCCTTCGTCGGCCCTTACGTGCTGGACGCCCGACGCTGCATTTCATACCTGACCATCGAGCTGAAGACCGCGATTCCCGAGGAACTGCGGCCCTTGATCGGCAACCGGGTGTTCGGCTGCGATGATTGTCAGATCGTCTGCCCATGGAACCGCTTTGCCCGCCCCACTGAACAAGGCGATTTCCAGCCTCGTCACAACCTGGACAACGCGGGACTGGCCGAGCTGTTCATGTGGGACGAAGAGAAATTTCTCGCTAGCACCGAAGGCTCACCGCTACGCCGCGCCGGTTATGAACGCTGGCTGCGGAACCTGGCCGTCGGACTGGGCAACGCGCCATCCACCATTCCCGTGATCGAAGCGCTGGAAGCGCGGCGCGATTATCCATCGGAGATGGTTCGCGAGCATGTGGAGTGGGCGTTGAAACAACACGGCAGACTCCAGTAGGAGCCAGCTTGCTGGCGATGAACGTTGACACATATCGCCAGCAAGCTGGCTCCTACAGGGTGTGGATTAATGTTCATCCTTGTAGACGAACTTGGGCATTTCCCATTTGAAGCGGATCGCCAGCAGGCGCAGCAGCAGGCCGCCGAACAGGGTGATCAGGATCGCCTGTTCGGAAGACAGTTCCAGATAACCGCAGAGCAGGAAACACCACGCTGCCAGAAAGGACACGCTGGCATACAGCTCGCGGCGGAAGATCAGCGGGATGTCGTTGCAGAAGATATCCCGCAGAATGCCGCCGAAGACTCCAGTGATCACGCCGGAAACCGAAGCGATCAGCAGACCGTGTCCGGCGTCGAGGGCGGTCATGCAGCCGATCAGCGTAAAAGCCACCAGCCCAAGGGCGTCGAGCACCAGAAACAGCGAGCGCAGGTGGCGCATCCAGGGCGCGATGAAGATGGTTACCAGCGCGGCGACACTGGTCAGTACCAGATATTCCGGATGCTTGACCCAAGTCAGCGGGTAATGTCCCAGCAGCACGTCACGCACCGAACCGCCGCCCAATGCCGTGACGCAGGCGATGAGCACCACGCCGAACCAGTCCATCCCGCGTCGCCCGGCCGACAGCGCGCCGGTCATGGCTTCGGCGGTAATGGCGATCAGATAAAGCATCAACAGCATGGCGGCATCCCTGCGGCAAAAGGCGCGCAGTCTAACCAGCGGCAGAGCGCACCGAAAGGGTGCGCATTGCAATCACATCACTTGATGAAGTGCTCGCGATAGAAACGCAGCTCGGCGATGGACTCACGAATGTCGTCCAGCGCCAGGTGCGTGCTGCCTTTCTTGAACTTGAGTTCCGGCGACCAGCGCGCGGCCAGTTCCTTGAGGGTCGAGACGTCGAGGTTGCGATAGTGAAAGTAGTTTTCCAGCGTCGGCATATGGCGATACAGGAAGCGGCGGTCCTGGCAGATGCTGTTGCCGCAGATCGGCGAGCTGCGCTCGGGCACCCACTGCTTGATGAACGCCAGGGTCTGCGCCTCCGCCTCAGCCATGTCGATGGTGCTTTCGCGCACGCGCTGGGTCAGGCCCGAGCCGCCGTGCTGGCGAGTATTCCATTCGTCCATGCCGGCGAGGATTTCGTCGCTCTGATGCACGGCAATGACCGGGCCTTCGGCCAGGGTGTTGAGTTCGCTGTCAGTGATGATCGTGGCCATCTCGATGATGACATCGGTGTCCGGGTCCAGTCCGGTCATTTCCAGATCGATCCAAATCAGGTTTTGCTTGCTCTGCATGTGACGACTCCTCAACGTAGGCGCGCAGTTTAGCTCACCCTGCCATGCTAGACTCCGCCCGATTCACAGTAGTGCTCTATTCATCGGTTTCATAAAGTCGGAACACCCATGGCCAAACGCCAACTCAATCGTCGTCAGAACTGGCGCATCGAAAAGATCCAGGGAGAGCGCGCCGCGCGTGCCGCCAAGCGTGAATCGATCGCGCTGGAAACACTGGAGGGCGGTGACCTCGGCCCGGAACAGACCGGACTGGTAATCGCCCACTTCGGCGTGCAGGTGGAAGTCGAAGCCCAGGAAGGCGAACTCGCCGGTCAGGTTTTTCGCTGCCACCTGCGCGCCAACCTGCCGGCGCTGGTGACCGGCGACCGAGTGGTCTGGCGTGCCGGCAACCAAGGCATCGGCGTAATCGTCGCGCAGTTGCCCCGCTCGACCGAGCTGTGCCGCCCCGACACCCGCGGGCAGCTCAAACCCGTGGCAGCCAACGTCGACTTGATCGTGATTGTCTTCGCGCCCATGCCTGAACCGCATGCCAACCTGATCGACCGCTATCTGGTCGCCGCCGAGCACGCGGAGATTCACCCGCTGCTGTTGCTCAACAAGGCGGACCTGATCGATGAGCAGAATGCACCGGCGCTCAACGCACTGCTGGAGGTCTACCGGACGCTGGGTTACCCGGTCCTGGAGGTTTCCGCGCACCACGGCGATGGCATGCAGCAGTTGCAGGCGCAACTGGACGGGCGGATCAGTGTGTTCGTCGGACAATCGGGGGTCGGCAAGTCGTCGCTGGTCAACAGCCTGCTGCCTGAAGTCGGAACGCGGGTCGGACCGCTGTCGGAGTTTTCCGGACAAGGCACTCACACCACGACTACCGCCCGCCTGTTCCACTTCCCGCGTGGCGGCGACCTGATCGATTCGCCGGGTATCCGCGAGTTCGGCCTGGGGCATGTCAGCCGCGCCGATGTGGAAGCCGGATTCATCGAGTTCACCGACCTGCTGGGCACCTGCCGCTTTCGCGACTGCAAGCACGATCGCGAGCCGGGCTGTGCGCTGCTCAAGGCGCTGGAAGATGGCCGTATCCAGCAGCAGCGGATGAATAGCTATAGATCGATCATTGCCAGCTTGCCGCAGGACAGTTACTGACCTATCGCCAGCAAGCTGGCTCCTACAGTCGCCGTAGGAGCCAGCTTGCTGGCGATAGGTAATGCGCAGCTCAATTCTGCGCCGGCTCCACCCGCAACGTGCCCTGCTCGAAGATATTCAGCTTTTGCCGGATTTCATGCGGCTGGGCATAGGCCTGCGGGTCGACCGGGGCCGGCGCCGCCGACGCACCTGGCGCGGCGGGCGTTGCAGGCGCGGCCGGTGCGGGCTGGGGCGCCGCGCCGGAGTTCTGGTCGCCCTCGATACGTTGCTGGGCCTTTTTGGTCAGCACCACGATATCGATCCGGCGGTTGATTGGGTTGTACGGATTCTCCCGGTCATACAGCGCCGAAGAGGCATAACCCACCACCCGAGCGACCTGCTCGTCCGGATAGCTGCCCGCCACCAGCGCACGGCGTGCGGCGTTGGCGCGGTTGGACGAAAGCTCCCAGTTACCGAAACCGCCGTTACCCACGAACGGTGTCGCGTCGGTATGACCGCTGACGCTGATCTTGTTCGGCACGCTCTTGATGGTGTCCGCCATCGCCAGCAGTATGTCTTCGAAGTACGGCTTGAGACGCGCACTGCCGACGTCGAACATCGGGCGGTTGTCGGCGTCCATGATCTGGATCCGCAATCCGTCCTGGGTGATCTCGAACAGAATCTGGTCCTTGAACTTCTGCAGCTGCGGGTTTTCCTCGACCTTGTTCTGCAGTTCCTGGAGCAACATTTCCAGGCGTTCCTGCTCGACCTGCTCGGCCTTGCTCTCGGAGGATTCCGGCTCCATCGGCACGGTGTCCGGTGAAGGCGTGGTCTTGACCTCGGGGTTGAGCGTCTGGTTCGGCGACATCTCGGGCGAACCACCCAGGTCGATGACGTAGGGCGAGCCGCTGTCCGAGAAGCCGACCGGGTCCTTGAAGTACCCGGCAACGGCTATCAATTGTTCGGGGGTGGCGGACGACATCAGCCACAACACCAGGAAGAACGCCATCATCGCAGTCGCGAAGTCGGCGAAGGCGATTTTCCAGGCGCCGCCGTGATGTCCGCCGCCGAAGCGCTTGACGCGCTTGACGATTATGGGCTGATTATTTTCCATGACTTAGCGACCGCGAACCGCTTGCTCCAGCTCGCTGAAGCTGGGGCGATGCAAGGGGTACAAGACTTTGCGACCGAACTCGACGGCCAGCGATGGCGGCATGCCGGAAGCCGAAGCCACCAGGGACGCCTTGATGCATTCGTAGACGTTCATTTCTTCCTTGGCGTCGTGCGCCAGGGAAGTCGCCAGGGGACCGAAGAAACCGTAGGCCGCGAGAATACCGAAGAAGGTACCGACCAGTGCCGCGCCCACGTGCATGCCGATCGCAGCCTTGTCGCCGGAACCCAGCGACGCCATGGTCACCACGATACCCAGTACCGCCGCCACGATACCGAAGCCGGGCATACCGTCGGCGATGCCAGTGATGGCGTGGGACGGATGCTCGAGCTCTTCTTTCATGCTCAGCAGTTCCATGTCGAACAGGCCTTCAAGCTCGTGAGGCGCCATGTTGCCGGACGACATGATGCGCAGGTAATCGCAGATGTACGCGGTCATGCGTTCGTCTTTGAGCACGCCGGGGTACTTGGCGAAAATCGGGCTGGACGCCGGCTCCTCGATGTCACCCTCGATCGCCATCATGCCTTCGCGACGGCTCTTGTTGAGGATCTCGTACACCAGGCCCAGCACTTCCAGGTAGTAGGCGTGGGTGAAGCGCGTCCCGAACATCTTCAGCGATTTCTTGAAGACGTGCATGGTCATGTGGCCAGGGTTGGCCTGCAGGAAAGCACCCAGCGCCGCACCACCGATGATCAAGACTTCATAGGGCTGGAACAGCGCCATGAGCTTGCCGTGGGAAAGTACGTATCCGCCAAGCACGCTCGCGATGACGACAATGATGCCGATAATTTTAGCCATGAGAAAAAATACTTTACTGAGTCGGGTTCAAGGGCATTTGCGCAGTGCGTGAAACTCTTGTTCCCCTTATCGGCCTAACCGGGCGAGACTATAGTGAGTTATTGCGAAAAACCGGACATACCCTCGAACGAGGGGTTGCGGACAGGCGTTGGGCAATCGACACTCGTCGCCTGGACTGCCCAGAAAACCTGCCTGAAAGGCCCCCGAATGCCGACAGCTCATTCAGCACATCCCACGACGATCGACGCCTGGATCAGGCATCTGGACGGCATCGCCCTGCCGGTACCGGCGGCGAGTCACAACCGGGTCAGGGCCGCGCTGGGTGACAGCCGCCGTTCGATGCGTGAAATTGCCGACATGATGCAGGACAGCCCGGCCCTGGTGCTGAGCGTGTTGCGCGAGGCCAATCATCATTCCCATGGGATCACCGAGCCGGCCGAAAGCCTGGAAATCGCCATCAATCGCCTGGGGCTGGCGCGCACCGAGGTGTTGCTGGGGCGACTGCCAGCCAAGGCGCCGCAGGACATTCCCGCTGCATTCCGGCAACTGGTGCTGGTCAGCCAACATGCCACGCAGCAAGCCAACGGCCTGTTCGCCAGCCGTCTGGCACGCCTGTGGCAGGACATCCATCTGGGCAGCCTGCTGTTTCTGGCGCCGCTCTGGCCGATGGCCCTGGCATACCCGAAACTGCTCGAAGAACTGGAATTGCGCGTAATCCACAAGGGCCATTCCAGCCAGCAGGTCGAGCGCCAGCTGTTCGGCGTGGACCTGCTGGAGCTGTGCCTCAAGCTGGCCGAGCATTGGCGACTGCCGATCTGGGTTACACGCGGCTACAAGTTGCTGCTGGGAGAACGGCGCGATCTGGTGAAGGTGCTGCGCATTTCCCGGGAAGATCACAGCCCGCTGCATCAGCAGCAACTCATGGATGCCGACCCGCACTTGCGCCGCTGGCTCAATCAGCCCGCCAACACAGTGCTGCTGGGCAATGCCCTGGCACTGGCGGCGCAGCAATCCTGGAGCAGTCCGCATTGCCTACGCTGGCAACGCCTGACCAGCCTTTATCTGCAACAGCCGCTGGACGAAATCCAGCAGCAGGTCCACCAGAACGCCGCGAGCAGCGGGCGACTGCATGCCGAAGCCGATCTCTGGCATCCCGCCGAGGCGCTGCTCTGGCCATGGGACGCGCACCGCGTGAAGCGCGACAATGAGCCTGCGGATCCGCCCAGCGCCGACAACCTGGCGCAATGGCGCAAACAGTGCGCGGAATTGCTCAGCGATCCAACCCCCTTCATCAATGCGATGCACCTGACCACCGCCGCGCGGGATGCCCTCGTGGCGTGCGGCATGCAGCGCGTGCTGCTGCTGATGGTGGACAAGACCGGGACCGTCCTGCGCGTGCATCAGCACGCCGGGTTGCCGGGCGAAGCCGGGGCCTTGCAGCTTTCGATCAAGGACAGCACCGTTCTGCAGCGCCTGCTGGCCCAGCCGACGCAACTGCGCCTGACGCCGGCCAACCACGGTCAGTTCGCGGCGCTGTTGCCTGCGTACATCACCGGCCTGTTCACCGGTCGCCATTCTCTGATCCGCTCCCTGAGCAGCAACGGCCGGGTGCCGATGCTGGTGATCGCCGATCAGGGCGGCGGCGCGTTGTCGGAAGTTTCCGTTCAGGCATTCGGAAAAACCGCGCAATGCATTGAAAGGGCGTTAGGCATCTTTAGTCAGCGCAAAGCCTGAGGGCTCGCGTACAATTCGCATCTTTGTCTGAATCGGAGGCCGCATATGTCGGTTTTCAACGGGTTGCCGTTGGTCATCGAGCCCAACGATTTGCTTGAGCGCCTCGACGCCCCGCAACTGATTCTCGTGGACCTGACCAGTCAGGCCCGATACGACGCTGGACATATCCCGGGCGCGCGCTTCGTCGATCCGAAGCGCACCCAACTGGGCCAGCCGCCGGCGCCCGGCCTGCTGCCGACCCAAGGCAACCTGGAGCAACTGTTCGGTGAGCTGGGCCACAACCCCGATGCGGTGTATGTCGTGTATGACGATGAAGGCGGCGGCTGGGCCGGGCGCTTCATCTGGCTGCTCGACGTGATCGGTCACACCCGCTATCACTACCTCGACGGCGGCCTGCTTGCCTGGGAAGGGCATTCGCTGCCGCTGTCGACCGAAGTCCCCGCTGCCTCCACCGCGCCGGTTTCCTTGAAGATTCATGACGAGCCCACCGCCACCCGCGAGTATCTGCAAAGCCGACTCGGCGCCGCGGACCTGGCGATCTGGGACGCGCGCGGGCCGACTGAATACTCGGGTGCGAAAGTCCTGGCGGCCAGGGGCGGCCACGTTCCGGGGGCGATCAATTTCGAGTGGACCGCGGGCATGGACCCGGCTCACTACCTGCGCATCCGCCGCGACATTCCCCAGACCCTCGAACATCTGGGCATCACGCCGGACAAGGAAATCATCACCCACTGCCAGACCCACCACCGCTCGGGCTTCACCTACCTGGTGGCCAAGGCGCTGGGCTATCCGCGCGTGAAAGCCTATGCCGGGTCCTGGGGCGAGTGGGGCAATCACCCGGACACGCCAGTCGACCAATGAAGGCTGCCTGATGCCCCACGGCTTCGGCAGTGTCAGTACTCTTATCAAGTTTCGGGAATTTAAATGAAAGATCGTTTGTTCATCCTCATGCAATACGTCTTGCCCCACCACCTGCTGTCGCGCCTGGCCGGCTGCGTGGCCGAGTGCCGGGTGACCTGGTTCAAGAATGCGTTCACCGCCTGGTTCGCGCGCCGCTTCGAAGTCGACATGACCCAGGCCCAGGTCGAGGACCTGACCGCCTACGAAAACTTCAACGCGTTCTTCACCCGCGCCCTCAAGCCGGATGCGCGTCCGTTGTCGACCGAGCCGGGCGCCATCCTGTCGCCAGCCGACGGCAAGATCAGCCAGCTGGGCACCATCGAGCACGGCCGTATCTTCCAGGCCAAGGGCCACAGCTTCAGCGTACTGGAACTGCTCGGCGGCGACCCGAAGCTGTCCGCGCCTTTCATGGGCGGCGAATTCGCCACCGTCTACCTGTCGCCTCAGGACTACCATCGCGTGCACATGCCGCTTGCCGGCACCCTGCGCGAGATGGTCTACGTGCCGGGCCGTATCTTCTCGGTCAACAAAGTCACCGCCGAGAACGTTCCCGAGCTGTTCGCGCGTAACGAGCGGGTCGTCTGCCTGTTCGATACCGAGCGTGGCCCGATGGCGATGGTACTGGTCGGCGCGATGATCGTGGCGTCGGTCGAAACGGTCTGGGCCGGGCTGGTCACGCCGCCCAAGCGCGAACTGAAAACCTTCCGCTACGACGAAGCCGCCCGCGCGCCGATCCATCTTGAGAAAGGCGCCGAGATGGGCCGTTTCAAGCTCGGCTCGACCGTGGTCATGCTGTTCGGACCGGAGCAGGTCAAATGGGCCGAAGATCTCAAGGCGCAGTCTGTGGTGGTCATGGGCCAGTCCGTCGCCGCTCCTCATGTCGCCCCGACACCTGCCCCTGTGGAAGTGACTCCGGTTTAAGCCACCGTCCGTCTCTCCCCGTCTCCACGCAGCAGTGGCATAAAGCCACAATTGCTGCGTGGTTGTTTCATAGCTGGTAAAGTCCGCGATCAGCGTCGCACAACGATTTCCTTCTTTACCGACGCGGTGGAGTTTTAGTGTCACATGAGTAATTTAAGCCTCCCGCTGTCGTTGCGCGCGCCCGTGCCGACGCAGTCGAGCCTGACATTCTGTGAAGCCACGCCCCGCGACCTGAAACGCTGGATCTCGACCCTGCCCAAGGCAAACCTTGGTGAGATGGCGCGTTTGCTATACCAGGGCCTCAGCGAACTCAACCAGCTCCTGACGCCGAGCGAGAACCGCTTGCAGATGCTGGAGCTGCTGCGCCCGGAGGTGTACTTCGTCTGCCGACACCTTGAGCGCCACTTTCTGAATCAGGCCATCGTGCTCGATGAGCGCCCGCGCAAGGTCGCCAATCTTTGCCAGGCCCTTCAGAACCATCTGGCGACCGGTTACAAACAGATTGTACAGCGCGTCGCGCCCCGCTACGTCAAGGAGCGCGGGCCGCTGCTGGGCACTGCTATCCAGCGGGCGATGCATGCGCTGAATGGCCCGCTGATACGCGCCAACCAATTGTATTGCCCGGTGCAGGAAGGGCTCTGGCTGGAATTGCACCAGCTTTACCAGATCGCGCGGCAGCACCAGCTCCAGCATGTCGCCGTCAACGAACCGCTGGCGCATCACTCACGTACGCTGACCGCCGAACAGACCTACGTGATCGGGCTGTTGATGGGTTGTTCGCGCTGCAATCAGATGCGCCAGCTGAACATCGGCAAACTGGCCGATGCTCTTGAAGCCTGGTGCTCGCTGGTCAAGGTGCAGACGCCCGCGCAGGCCCACAGCCTGTTCGCTGTGGACCCTGCGGTCGACAAACCGGCGCTGTACCGGACGCTGTTCGCCGACACCCAGCTCGCGCAGATGGTCGGCATCGATCCGCGCCCGCTGGCGGACAGCATCAGTCAGTACCTGGAACTGCCCGCCGAACAACGCGCCAAGTCCGCGTTGCAGGTGCCGCAAGGGGTCAGCACCGACCTGTTGCAGCATCTCGCCGCAGCCTGGGGCGACGTCTCCGAACGCACTTTTCAGAGAACCGCCGGGCACGGCACGCTCAAGCTGTGCATTGGCATGAGCGCGCTGCACTACCACGTGGCGGGGCAAAAATCGTTCAGCGAATTGCTGCAACTGCCCGCCGTGGCGCGAGCTGCGGACTTCAGCCTGAAAATGGCCAGCGACAATGCCGACGATCCCTGGGCCAGCGCCTTCGACACGCAGCGCGGTCAGACGTCTTCGGTTCTGCTGCCCTACGAAGAGATCCAGTATCAGAGCGCGGGCGACAGCGATGCCGCAGGCAATGCCCAGCAAAGCTTCCCGACCTACGAGCTCAATATCGTCAACCACAGCCCCGGCGGTTATTGCCTGGCCTGGCCAAAGGAAGTGCCGTCGCAATTGCAGGCTGGCGAACTGATCGGCATCCAGGACGAAACCGGCCAGGGCTGGAGCATCGCCATCGTGCGCTGGGTACGGCAGGTGCGTAGCGGCGGAACGCAAATGGGCGTCGAACTGATCGCGCCGTTCGCGCAGCCTTGCGGGATGCAATTGATTCGCGAAGAACAGAACAGTCAGTACCTGCGTACGCTGATGCTGCCGGAGGTGCGGGCGATGGACAAACCGCCGACCGTGCTGGCGCCCCGCTTGCCGTTCCAGGAGGGCAGCAACGTACTGCTCAACGTCAGCGGCAAGGAGCGCAAGGCTGCGCTGAGCAACCGCAAGGTCAGCAGCTCCAGCTACAACCAGTTCGAATACACGCTGTACGAGGCGCCCAAGGCGCAACGTGAAACGAGCGGATCGGCAGACGAATTCGATTCGTTGTGGGACTTGCTGTAGCGCTTGAATCGCCACGCCTCCCTGGAAGCGTGGCGGCTTTCACTCCTTGATCAGTGACGGCCTTCGCGGTCACGGAACCCCAGCAGGTACAGCACGCCGTCCAGGCCAAGAGTTGAAATGGCCTGCTTCGCGGACTGCTTCACCAGCGGCTTGGCGCGGAATGCCACGCCCAGGCCCGCGATTGCCAGCATCGGCAGGTCGTTGGCGCCGTCGCCCACCGCGATGGTCTGCTCCAGACTCAGACCTTCCTTGCGCGCCAGCTCTTGCAGCAGATCCGCCTTGCGCTGGGCGTCGACGATAGGCTCTATCGCAACACCGGTCACTTTGCCGTCTTCGACTTCCAATTCGTTGGCGAATACGTAGTCGATGCCCAGCTTCGCCTGCAACTGTCTGGCGAAATAGGTGAAGCCGCCGGACAGGATCGCGGTCTTGTAGCCCAGGCGCTTGAGTTCGGCGAAGAGTGTCTCCGCGCCTTCGGTCAGACGCAGCGAGGCGCCGATTTCATCCAGCACGCTGACATCCAGCCCCTTGAGCAGCGCCAGACGCTCCTTGAAACTGGCGCGGAAATCCAACTCGCCGCGCATCGCACGCTCGGTGATTTCCGACACCTTCTCGCCGACGCCTGCGGCCTTGGCGAGTTCGTCGATCACTTCGGCTTCGATCAGGGTCGAGTCCATGTCGAACACCGCCAGACGACGGTTGCGGCGGAACAGTGAGTCTTCCTGGAACGCGATGTCGACGTTCATTTCCTGGGCAACGCTGAGAAATTCCGCGCGCAGGGCCTTGAGGTCCGCGGGCTCGCCACGCACCGAGAACTCGATGCAGCCTTTGCCTTTGTCCGCAGGCAGATCGAGGGGCATGCGCCCGGAAAGACGGTCGATGCGATCGATGTTGAGCCCGTAGCGCGCGGTGATCGAGCTGACGCACTGCAATTGTTCGGCGGTGACCTTGCGGGTCAGCAGGGTCACGATATGCCGAGCCTTGCCCTGGCCTTCGACCCAGTGCTGGTAATCCTGCTCGGAAACGGTCGTGAAACGTACCTGCTGGTCGAGCTCATGAGCCTTGAACAGGATGTCCTTGAGCACCGCGGCACTGCGGGACGTTTCCGGAATCTCGACCAGAATGCCGAACGACACGGCGTCGTGGATCACAGCCTGACCGATATCGAGAATGTTCACGCCACCTTCGGCGAGCACGCCGGTGATGGCCGCAGTGAGACCGGGACAGTCCGCACCGGTGATGTTGATCAGGACGATTTCGCGCAAGGCGCACCCCCGCAGGTGGAAAAAAACGCATTCTAACCACATTCAATGGCTGTCGGGCACAGCCAGCGCTTTGCCGCCAATAGGTCGGCCGTTATACTGCGCGGCAACTTCACCGAAAGAGCCGTGCTCTGTGAATCGGCCCACGCCCGTCAAATCCGATAATTTCTTCCTGCTGATCTTTCGCGCACTGCGTCACCGCCGTGTTCCGATTGCTTTGCGTATCGCCAGCCACAACGTGATCCTCGTCGCTCTGGCGCTGGTGATCTATGCCGGTGTCATGGGGCTGCAGTTCAAGCAGGCCATGCACGAGCAGGCCGATGCGCTGGGGCAGGCCCTGACCACCCAGACCGCGACTTCCGCGACCGAGCTGCTGGTGTCCAACGACATCCTCAGCCTCAACGTGCTGCTCGGCAATCTGGTCAAGAACCCTTTGGTGGCGCACGCCGCGATCTACAGCGTCGACAATCGCATCCTCGCCGAAGCGGGCCAGCGGCCGAAAAACGGCCTGCTGGGCGAAGCTCAGGGGCTATATGAGATCAAGATCACCTTCCAGGATGTGATGGCGGGTCACCTGCGTATCAGTCTGGACATGTCGCAGTTCCAGCAGCCAATGACCATCAGCCTGCAAAGCATGGGCATTCTGGCGGGGATTCTGCTGGCACTGGCGCTGGCCCTCAGCCTGCGCCTGGGTCGTCACATCTCGACGCCGCTGATGCAGCTGCGCATCTGGCTGCGCGACATCGATCCTTATACTCCGGCCACCGACCGCCAGGACGAAGTCGGCGATCTGGCGCGCCAGCTGCGGACTTCGTTCGCGCCTCCAGTACCGGAACCCGAGCCGGAACCCGAACCCGAATACGTCGAAGACGCGGACGAGGTTTATCTGGACGAGGACGACGCGCCAGCGCCGGCACCTGCGCCGCGCAGCGCGGTCGTTGCCGACAAGCCACGGCTTGCCGCGCCGCCGGTGCAGCGCCGACTGGTTGCCGAGGAAGATGAAGACGACGAGGACGATCCGTTCGCCGACCTGCGCGACGGCGCGGACGCCGCGCCGATGGTGCGCCCCGCGCCCGAACCCGAAGTGCCGGGCGAGCCACAGCCCAGCGCGGTGCTGGCGGTCCAGCTGGGTGCACAGGATCAACTGCGTCGCCTTCCCAAGGCCCGGCTCACCGAGCTGCTGCAACGCTATCGCAACTGCCTGGATCAGGCCGCGTCCTTGTACGAAGGCGAAGTGCATACGCTCAATGACGGCAGCACGCTGATGCTGTTTCATAGCTACGAAAGCGGCGACGACTACCTCACCAATGCCATCTGCTGCGGCGAGCTGTTGCGTGCGCTGAGTCACGCCTTGCAGATCGAAGTCGCCGACAGCGGTATCACGCTGCAACTGCAATTAGGGCTGACGCTGGGCGAGGGCCTTGCCGGTCTGAGCCAGATCGATCTGCTGCTGACCGAAACCGCCCAGGATGCGCTTGCCCTGTCGCAACACAGCCGCAACCTACTGCTGGTGGAGCGCAAGATAAACGATGACGCTCTGATCCGTCAGCGCGCGCGTATCCGCCCCATCGCAAGCCCGGAAGGCGCCTGCTGCGTCGAACGTCTGATGGAGCCCTACCCGTCCATGCTCGAACGCCAACTGGCGCGGATGCATGAGGCGCGGTAGGAGCCAGCTTGCTGGCGATGCGTTCTTCACGCAACGAAAATGCATTGGATGAAAATGCATCGCCAGCAAGCTGGCTCCTACGGGACATTGCGCACAAAAAGCCCGCATTGCTGCGGGCTTTTTTGTGTCTGCTCGGTTTAGAAGCGGAACACTTCCAGATCGGTGCGGATCGGTGAAGCGAGGGGAATCCTTGGTTTTTCCGGCTCTTTGGCGCGAACTACCGGCGCTTTCTTCGGCTCTTCGACCGGCTGCCAGGAGATCGGCTTGACCGCCGCGCTGACCTGTTCAGCCAGGCGCTGGAGCAACATGCCCTGGGCCTTGACCTGATCGGCGGAGCTGCCAGCGTGCACTTGCTCGAGATGAACCAGACGGCTGTCGCGGACATGGCCCTTGCGGTCGAGCAGTCGCCATTGCGCATCAAGGACCGCCGGCTGTTTGGCTCCGGAGTCCAGGCGGGTAATCGACAGCACGATCTGCACGTCAGGTGTGAAATTGGCCACTGCCGGCGCCAGCACCACACGTTGACTGTCGAGCTTCCAGGCCAGCTGGCGCAACAGCAACTGATCGATGTCCGAAGACAGGTTGCCCGCCCAACGACCGTCCGCCGCAGCTGTCAGCGTACCGTCCGGCTGGCGCTGCAGGAACGTCTCGCGCTGCAGGTAATCGGCAACCGAAACGGGACCCAGCAGTACGGCCAGTCCATTGCTCTGCTTAGGCTGTCCTGGCTCGCCGCTGTCGAGCTGATACAGCGCCATCGGCTTGTGCGCAGCGCAGCCGGTCAACCCCAGAACGCCCGTCATCAACAAAACCAGGGGAAGGCGTAGAAAATTCATCGTCCCATCCAGGGTGGCTGCTCCGTGAGGGGCCACAGTATAAATACTTGTAAGACTCATGCAGGCACCGCGCCACGCCTGTGCCTCAAGGCCACATATCATCCGTGAATATTCGTCATGACTCCAGCGATTATGCGTGGTACTTCATGGCATAACGAAATCCACTGGACTTATAGGGTCAATTCACGCCGTTTTCAACCAGCAGCGCATCCACGCGCTGGAATCCGCGCGGCAGTTTATTACCGCGACGGCCACGCTCGCCCTTGTAATGTTCGAGGTCTTCCGGCTTGAGCGACAGGGTCCGTTTGCCCGCTTGCAGCACCAGCGTGGCACCCGGAGACACCACGGCCAGGTCGGTCACGTACTCCTCGCGACTGGCGACGCGCTCACCGGGAATGCCGATGATCTTGTTGCCCTTGCCCTTGCCCAGTTGCGGCAGGTCGCTGATCTTGAACACCAGCAGACGGCCCTCGGTGGTCACCGCGGCCAGCCAGTTGTTGTCGCGATCCGGAACCGGACGCGGCTGAATCACCTTGGCGCCGTTAGGCAGGCTCAACAGCGCCTTGCCGGCCTTGTTCTTGGCTTGCAGGTCCTCGCCCTTGACCACGAAACCGTACCCGGCGTCGGACGCAATCACGTACATCGCATCGTCTTCCGGCAGCAGCACGCACTCGAAGGTTGCGCCCGGCGGCGGTTGCAGCTTGCCGGTGAGCGGCTCGCCCTGCCCGCGTGCGGATGGCAGCGTATGGGCCGCAACCGAATAGCTGCGCCCCGTGGAGTCGATGAAAACCGCGAACTGATTGGAGCGGCCGATGGCCGAGGTCTTGAATCCATCGCCCGCCTTGTAGGAAAGCCCGGTGGCGTCGATGTCATGGCCCTTGGCGCAGCGCACCCAGCCTTTTTCCGACATCACGACGGTCACCGGCTCGGTCGGCATCAGCTCGTTTTCGGACAGCGCCCTGGCTTCGGCGCGCGCCACGATCGGCGAGCGACGGTCATCGCCATAGGTTTCCGCGTCGGCGATCAGCTCGGAGCGGACCAGCTTGCGCAGTTTGCTTTCGCTGCCGAGCAGGGCCAGCAATTTGGCCTGCTCCTTGAGCAGCGCGTCCTGCTCGCTGCGCAGCTTCATTTCTTCCAGCCGCGCCAGCTGTCGCAGACGGGTGTCGAGGATGTAGTCGGCCTGGATTTCCGACAGTTCGAAACGCGCGATCAGCTCGGCCTTCGGGTGCTCGGCGGTGCGGATGATGTGAATGACTTCATCCAGATTCAGGTAAGCCGTCAGCAAGCCTTCCAACAGGTGCAGACGATGCTCGACCTTGTCGAGGCGGAATTGCAGGCGGCGGCGCACTGTACCGATTCGGTAGGTCAGCCACTCGCTGAGCAGTGCCTTGAGATTCTTGAGCTGCGGCTTGCCGTCCAGACCGATGATGTTGATGTTCACCCGATAGCTGGATTCCAGATCGGTCGTGGCGAACAGGTGCTGCATCAGTTCGTCCAGGTCGATCCGGTTGGAGCGCGGGATGATGACGATGCGGCACGGGTTCTCATGATCGGATTCGTCGCGCAGGTCGGCGACCATCGGCAGTTTTTTCGCCTGCATCTGCGCGGCGATCTGCTCGAGCACTTTCGCGCCGGAGACCTGATGAGGCAGCGCGGTGACGACGATGTCACCGTCTTCGACGCGATACACCGCACGCATCCGCACCGAGCCGCGGCCAGTCTCGTAGATCTTCAGCAAGTCGGCACGCGGAGTGACGATCTCCGCCTCGGTCGGGTAATCCGGACCCTGTACGTGCTCGCACAGCTGCTCGATGGTGGCTTTCGGCTCGTCCAGCAGGCGCACACAGGCGCTGGCCACCTCACGCAGGTTGTGCGGCGGCACGTCGGTCGCCATGCCGACGGCGATGCCGGTGGTGCCGTTGAGCAGGATGTTCGGCAAGCGCGCCGGCAACACCGCCGGCTCATCGAGCGTACCGTCGAAGTTCGGCACCCAGTCGGCGGTCCCTTGTCCCAGCTCGCTGAGCAGAACTTCGGAGTACCGCGACAGGCGCGCTTCGGTATAACGCATGGCCGCGAACGACTTGGGATCGTCCGGCGCACCCCAGTTGCCTTGCCCGTCCACCAGCGTGTAGCGGTAGCTGAACGGCTGGGCCATCAGCACCATGGCTTCGTAACAGGCCGAATCGCCGTGGGGATGGAACTTGCCGAGCACGTCGCCGACGGTACGCGCCGATTTCTTGTGCTTGGCGTCGGCGCCCAGGCCCAGTTCGCTCATGGCGTACACGATACGGCGCTGCACAGGCTTGAGGCCGTCGCCGATATGCGGCAGCGCGCGGTCCATGATCACGTACATGGAATAGTTGAGGTAGGCCTGTTCGGTGAAGTCAGCCAGCGAGCGGCGTTCTACGCCGTCCAGGCTGAGGTCAAGGGAGTCGCTCATGCGGGCCTCATCATTGCGTTGACTGGCGCAGCAGCAAGACGCCGCCACGCTGTGTGAATTCGAGTTGTTTCATTGCGCTCATGCCCAGCAGCACTTCATCGCCCTCAAGCCCCGGCGCGACCAGCGCGCGCACATCGCGCAGCACGATATCGCCCAGTTGCAGGCGGTCCAGCGTGGTTCGATAACCGCGGCTGCTGCCGTTGGCAGTACTGACCGTGACCGGCGCGCCATGACGCAGGCCGAGGCTTTCGGCGAGTTCTCCGGGCACGGCGACATCTGTAGCGCCGGTGTCGATCAGAAACTGCACGGGTCGGCCATTGATCTGCCCGGAGCTGACGAAATGCCCCTGACGATTGCCCGCCAGTTGCACCTCGATATAACCCTCGCGATGCTGCGAGCTGACCTCAGTGTTGGGGTTGTGTTGCCGGTCTTCCCAGTCACCGAAAAAGCGGGTGGCCAGAAACAGCCCCGCCGCCCAGGCCAGGATCATCAGGATCTTGCCCGCTCGCCTTCCCGGCACCGCCTGATTCATCAGGGCGCGCTCCAGCCATCTTTTGGCGCGGCGAAACGCCAGACTACCGGACGTTTTTCGCCATCGGCGCGGGCGCCGAAGTTGTTGTCGGTGCCGACCCACGCGCCGCTTTCATCCACCACCAGCGCTTCGGTCAGGCCATATGCCTGGTCATAGCGACGCGAAGGCAGACGCGCTTCGTCGCGGAACGACCAGCAGCGTTCCAGCTGGCCGGTCTCCAGGGTTCTGCGGCAGATGCGGTAGACCGAGCGCTCCAGCGTGTACAGCTTGCCGTCGTACACGGAAAGATCGGCGTAGTCCCGATTCACCGGCTTGCCGCTCTTGGCGGGCGGCGTGTCCTGTTCGGGCTCCGCAAGCAGGATGCAGCTTTTGCCGCAGGCCCATTGGTCACCTTCACGACGTACCACCAGCAGGCCGCGCTTGTCACGCTCGGCGGCCAGCCACAGCCGGTCGCCGACCGGGTCGACCGCCAGACCTTCGTAGATCGCATTGAAGTGGTGCAACATGCCTTTGCCACGCGCCTGCTCCACCAGCTCCGCCGGCAGTTTCAGCCAGCTCGCGGCACCAGTGACCGGCACTTTCAGCACCGCGCCATAAGCTTCGCTCACCACGTAGCGATTGCCCGCGGCGTCGCAGCTGATGCCTTCGAAGTCCATGCTGCCGCCCCGTACCACCGAGGACATGCCGGCCAGCGAACGCAGGTTCAACGGCAGATCGCTGTGCGGCGCCGGCGCGTCGAACTCCTGGGCTTCGGCGATCCATACGCGCTGCGCGGTGTCGAGCCGGTAGAGCACCTTGTCGTCACGGTCGGAAACCGTCCACAGCCGGCCATTGCACACCGCCAGCCCCGACAGATTGCCACCGATCATGCCGTCGACCGGATGCTCGGACACCAGCTTCAATGCCTCGACCGGCGCGGCGAACGCGGGCGCGGCCAGCAGCCAGAGGGCGGCCAGCCAGGCTCGCGTCAAACCAGAACCTCGGCCAGGTTGCCCTTGGACTCCAGCCAGCTCTTGCGATCGCCGGCGCGCTTCTTGGCCAGCAGCATGTCCATGATCTCCGAAGTCGCTGCGAAGTCGTCCAGGGTCAACTGCACCAGCCGGCGTGTATTGGGGTCCATGGTGGTTTCGCGCAACTGCGGCGGGTTCATCTCACCCAGCCCCTTGAATCGGGTGACCTGCGGCTTGCCGCGCTTCTTCTCGGCAACCAGACGGTCGAGAATCCCGTCGCGCTCGCTTTCGTCCAGGGCGTAGAAGATCTCCTTGCCCAGATCGATGCGATACAGCGGCGGCATGGCGACGTAAACGTGTCCGGCATCCACCAGCGGACGGAAATGCTGCACGAACAGCGCGCAGAGTAGCGTGGCGATGTGCAGGCCGTCGGAGTCGGCGTCGGCGAGAATGCAGATCTTGCCGTAGCGCAGCTGGCTCATGTCGGCCGCGCCGGGATCGACGCCGATGGCGACGGCAATGTTGTGCACTTCCTGGCTGGCGAGCACTTCGCCGCCGTCCACTTCCCAGGTGTTGAGGATCTTGCCGCGCAACGGCAGGATTGCCTGGAATTCCTTGTCCCGCGCCTGCTTGGCCGAACCGCCGGCGGAGTCGCCCTCTACCAGGAACAGCTCGGAACGCGCCGGGTCCTGCCCCGCGCAGTCCGCCAGCTTGCCAGGCAAGGCCGGCCCCTGGGTGATGCGCTTGCGCTCGACTTTCTTGCTGGCCTTGAGACGGCGACCGGCATTGTTGATCGCCAGCTCCGCGAGTTGCAGACCGATATCGGAATGCGTGTTGAGCCACAGGCTGAAGGCATCCTTGACCACGCCGGAGACGAACGCCGCGGCTTCTCGGGAAGACAGTCGCTCCTTGGTCTGTCCGGAGAACTGCGGCTCTTGCATCTTGGTCGAGAGTACGAAAGCGATGCGCTCCCAGACGTCTTCGGGTGCCAGCTTCACGCCACGCGGCAGCAGGTTGCGGAACTCGCAGAACTCGCGCATCGCATCCAGCAGGCCCTGGCGCAGGCCGTTGACGTGGGTGCCGCCCTGAGCGGTCGGGATCAGGTTGACGTAGCTTTCCTGAAGGCTGTCGCCACCTTCGGGCAGCCATAACAAGGCCCAGTCGACCGCTTCCTTGTTACCGGCAAAACTGCCGCAGAACGGCTCATCCGGCAGACGCAGGAAGTCGCTGACCGAATCCTGAAGGTAGGAGCGCAAGCCGTCTTCGTAATGCCAGACGACCTTCTCGCCCGTGGATTTGTCTTCGAAACTGACCGACAGACCGGGGCACAGAACCGCCTTGGCCTTGAGCACATGCTTGAGGCGGCTGACCGAGAATTTGGGGCTATCGAAATACTTGGGGTCCGGCGCGAAATAGACGCTGGTGCCGGTGTTGCGCTTGCCGACCGTGCCGATCACGGACAGCTCCGAGGCCTTGAAGCCGTCGGCGAAGGTCATTTCGTATTCGTTGCCATCGCGCTTGACCCGCACTCGCACCTGAGTGGAAAGCGCGTTGACCACGGAAATCCCCACGCCATGAAGGCCGCCGGAAAACTGGTAGTTCTTGTTGGAGAACTTGCCGCCCGCGTGCAGCTTGGTCAGGATCAGCTCGACCCCGGACACGCCTTCTTCGGGGTGAATGTCGACCGGCATGCCGCGACCGTCGTCCGCGACTTCCAGGGAGTTGTCCGCATGCAGAATGACCTGCACCGACCTGGCGTGACCGGCGAGCGCTTCGTCGACACTGTTGTCGATGACTTCCTGGGCCAGATGGTTGGGCCGCGCGGTGTCGGTGTACATGCCCGGACGTTTGCGAACCGGATCGAGGCCCGAGAGGACTTCGATGGCGTCTGCGTTATAAGAGCTAGCGCTGGGATTGGCCATGGGTTCTCGTTTCAATCGTTCATGAATATTCGGTGGTTCGATGTTCTTGCATCCGGATGACCGGACGTCGATCGCTTACAACACTGACAGGTCGATGCTGCGGCTCAGATTCGGGTCGAATCCGGCGAAGTCCAGCAGCTCGGCGATCCGCGCCGCAAAACCCTGGTAGCTGTGGTCGCCGCCGGCCTGAATGTCCAGCGCGCAATCGCGGTAAAAACGCTCGGCCCGGCGATAGTCCAGTGTTTCATCACCGGTCTGCAGCCATACCCGAATGCGCTCGGGGTCCCGAGGCGCCGGCACTTCCAGTTCGACGAGCGCCTGGATGTGATCGTGGGTCAGCTCCCAGCGCTCGCCGGTATACAGATTCTGCTGCGTGCCCAGAAAGCCGTCGAACAGCTGGTGCGGATTGACCGCCGGGTTGATCAGCACGGCCTTCAGACCATGGCGGTGCGCCAAATGAGTCGCATAGTAGCCGCCGAGCGAGCTGCCGACCAGTAATGGCCGCCCCAGCGCGGCGACGGCCTCATCCAGCTGCCGCAGCGCCTGACGCGGATGATGGTGAAGCTCCGGCACGCGCAACTGCTCGCCTAGCCCCAGGGAGTTCATCACGGCAGTCAACTGGCGGGCTTTCATCGAACGGGCCGAGCTGTTGAGGCCATGGATGTACAGCAGCGCAGGTGCGTTAGCGGTCACACGGATTCTCCTGAGGTACAGGGCAAAGCCGCGTAGTTTACAGGGACTGGCGCTTCATGACCTCATCCGCTCAGTAACCGGCGCTGTCATAGTCCGGCTCGAACGTCATGCCCTGCACTCTGGACACGCCGGTTTCCAGCTGACCATCATCGTACAGACGCAGCCAGCGGTAGCCCGGCGCGGTGGTATCGACCTTGAAGTCCACGCTGCCCGGCGCGAACTGAATGCAGGTCGAAGGTGAAGACAATAGCCTGACACCCTCGCGCACCTGATCGAACTCCTGGTGCACATGCCCCCAGAGCACGGCGCGAACCTGCGGGTATCTATCGAGCACGGCGAACAGCGCATCGGCATTGCGCAGCCCGATGGGCTTCATCCATTCGCAACCGATGTCCACCGGATGGTGATGCAGACTAACCAGATGATGCCGATCCGGCGCTTCGCCCAGCGATGCCTCCAGCAGCTCCAGCTGCGAGGGTTCCAGAAAACCCGGGACCGACCCGGGCACTGCGGAGTCCAGCAGCGTTACCCGCCACTGACCTATGTCGATGATCGGGTTCATCAAATCGCCTTGGCGCGCGACCAGCTCCATTTGCGGCAGCTCATCGTGGTTGCCCGGAAACCAGCGCACCGGCGTGGCAATCCGCCCGCTCATCTGCCGAAACGTTTCGTAGGACTCGACGCTGCCGTCCTGAGAGATATCTCCGCTGGCGATCACGTAGTCGATACCCGCCTGCTCGGCCAGCACCAGTTCCACGACCATGTCGAGGCTTTCACGGGTTTTCATGCCCAGCAGCGAACCGTCCGGCTCGGCGAACAAATGACTGTCAGACAGCTGGACCAACAGGACTGATGAAGGGGCTGAGCTGGGCAAGGCCGTCTCCCGAAAGGATTCAGCGGGGATTATGTGGTGGGAACGGGAGCGGGTAAACCCGGGAGTGTGGGTTGAGTCACATTCACCCTGTGGGAGCCGGCTTGCTGGCGAAGCTTCCGCGAGGGCGACAAATCGTTTCGACCCGGTAATCACCAGATTCAAGATACCCGCGCAGGGATGCCACCCGGGTTTGATGGTGGGAGAACTGCCGCCATCGCCAGCAAGCTGGCTCCCACGAATACCCGCCGCGCGCCAGTAGGAGCGGCCGGGCGGCGTTCCGTTTCATCCGCGATCTGCCGCAAAGCGGCAGCAGAACCGAGCGACACAGAGTTTCAGGCAGATCGGGTTATCGTTCGCCAGCAAGCTGGCTCCTACACTGCATCCGACCTGAGAAGCGGGCAGATGTGAGCAGCTCACCGCACCACTTCATACTCATGCCCGCACGCCAGGCAATGACTCAGCCACTCCCCGAGAAACAGGTTCAGCTGCGCTTTTTCATCGGGCTGGTGCATGTTGGCATTGGGATACGGATAGATCCCCCGGAAGCGGCGGGCGTGTTCGGCGCCGATGACTTCGGCCATGCGTGCGTCGTGGTAGACCTGCACTTCGAGGCTGGGTACCGGCAGCCAGGGCAGGCTGTGTTCCTGGCGGACTTGCAAGGTGGTGGTGTACGGGCACTCGGCCAGCACTTCGACGGCCAGTACGCCGAGCATCTGGTCACCCTGGGTTACGGCTACCCGACGCGAACGCTGGGCGTTGCGCATGTCGGGCAGCAGACGCATCAAGCGCGCGTAGTTGGCCTCGCAGGCGGCTTGCAGCCCGGCGAGGTCGACACGGTAGCGCTCGCGCAAAAGATTCACGACCATAATCCCCTTATCTCTGTGCGGTTCAAGGCCAGCCATTGCAAGGCAATGATGGTTGCCGCGTTCATGATTTTGCCGTCGGCGACGGCCTGCATGGCATCGTCGAACGACCAGACTGTCACGCGAATGTCTTCGCCTTCCGACTCGAGGCCGTGCAGGCCGCCCGCGCCTTCGCTGCTGCATTGACCGAGGAACAGGTGGACGTATTCGTCGCTGCCGCCCGGTGACGGAAAGTACTTGGTGATCGGCCACAAGGCACTGAACGACAGACCGGCCTCTTCCTGCGCTTCGCGGTGCGCCACTTCCTCGGGCTGTTCCTCTTTATCGATGAGTCCCGCGACCATCTCGATCAGCCAGGGATTGCCGGTCTTTTCCATCGCGCCCACGCGAAACTGTTCGATGAGCACCACTTCGTCACGTTTGGCGTCATAAGGCAGGACACACACCGCATCGTGCCGCACGAACAACTCCCGACTGATTTCCTTGCCCATGCCGCCTTCGAAAAGTTCGTGACGTACGTAGAGTTTGTCCAGTCTATAGAAGCCCTGGAAGCAGTTTTCACGCCGGGTGATTTCGAACGCCGTCGGAACGGATCGAGTGGTCTGGGTCATGGAATTCTCACTGATAGCCATCTTTGACTTCGGACCATCCTAACGCGCATCGGCACCCGGATGCAGCCCCTTTGAGATGCAGGTTAGACGCCCGTGGCGTAAAACGAATCCAATCCGCCAAGCGGCGAACCGATGCCCGGTTTTGCAGTCCAACCAGCCTGCATACGTGCATTGCAACCGCATTCACTGACACCGCCAAGGATCAACATGTCGTTACTGAGGATCACTTCACTGGTTTGCCTGGCCCTGGTGCTCGGCGCCTGCCAAAGCCTCTTCAAGCCCAACATGCGCACTCCATTGAAGGTCGAGCGCGACGCTTCCGAGCTGATCAAGCCGGGTTGCACCACGGCCGATTGTCCGCTGGTGAATATCGATACCGTACACTTTCCCGACGAGCCGAGGCTCGATGCCATCGTCCAGAAGACGTTGCTGCAACTGACCCGCACGGACTCCGACGCGCCGCTGCCATCGTCGATCAAGGATTACCAGGAGCAGTTCCTGAGCCGGGCGCAGGGCCGCAACTTCAGCTACCTGCAAGCCAAGGTGCGGGAGCAGCATGACGGTATCGTCGTGGTCGAGCTGTCGAGCTATCTGGATACTGGCGGCGCCCATGGCGATCCTGGCCGCGCATTCATCAACTATTCGCGCCAGCAGCAGAAGGTGCTGACGCTGGCCGATATGGTCGTGCCGGGCAAGGAAGGCGAGTTCTGGCAGAAGGCCGAGCTGGCGCATGTGGCCTGGCTGGCTTCGACCGGCTCGAACAAGGACACCGCGTTCATGCAGACCTGGCCGTTCAAGCGCACCCCGAACATCGCGCTGACTTACGGGGCGGTGATTCTGAAATATCCGGTAGAGACCATCGCGCCTTATTCGATGGGCCACATCGAGCTGAAGATTCCCTATCCGCAGCTCAACGGTGTGATCAAGCCGGAGCTGTTTCCAGGTCGCGGCTGATCGTCATAGCCTCTTGAAACGAGCGCCCTTGCGGCGCTCGTTTCGTTTTCAGCCGGCTCAGACTTTCTTGTACAGCTGGCTGCCTTCCTGCCTGAAACGCTCCGCCTGCTCGGCCAGCCCTTGGGCGACGTCCACGTCTACCGCTTCAATGCGCTGATTGGCAGCATACTCGCGTACTTCTTGGGTGATCTTCATCGAACAGAACTTCGGCCCACACATGGAGCAGAAATGCGCGACCTTGGCCGAATCCTTGGGCAGCGTTTCGTCATGGAAGGAGCGCGCGGTGTCCGGGTCCAGGCCGAGATTGAACTGGTCTTCCCAGCGGAATTCGAAACGCGCCTTGCTCAAGGCATTGTCACGGATCTGCGCGCCGGGATGGCCCTTGGCAAGGTCGGCCGCGTGCGCGGCGATCTTGTAGGTGATGATGCCGGTCTTGACGTCATCCTTGTTCGGCAGGCCCAGATGCTCCTTGGGCGTGACGTAGCAGAGCATGGCGCAACCGAACCAGCCGATCATTGCCGCGCCGATTCCCGAGGTGATGTGGTCATAACCGGGTGCGATATCGGTCGTCAGCGGACCGAGCGTGTAGAACGGTGCCTCGTCGCAGCATTCCAGCTGCTTGTCCATGTTCTCCTTGATCAGTTGCATCGGCACGTGCCCCGGACCTTCGATCATGGTCTGCACGTCATGCTTCCAGGCGATTTTGGTCAGTTCACCGAGGGTTTCCAGCTCGCCGAACTGCGCGGCGTCGTTGGCGTCGGCAATCGAACCCGGACGCAGGCCGTCACCCAGCGAGAAGCTGACGTCGTACGCCTTCATGATTTCGCAGATGTCTTCGAAATGGGTGTAAAGGAAGTTTTCCTTGTGATGCGCCAGGCACCACTTGGCCATGATCGAACCGCCACGGCTGACAATACCGGTGACCCGCTTGGCGGTCAGCGGCACGTAGCGCAGCAGCACGCCGGCATGGATCGTGAAATAGTCGACACCTTGCTCAGCCTGCTCGATCAGGGTGTCGCGGAACAGCTCCCAGGTCAGGTCCTCGGCCACGCCGCCGACTTTTTCCAGCGCCTGGTAGATCGGCACCGTACCGATGGGCACCGGCGAGTTGCGGATGATCCATTCGCGGGTTTCGTGAATGTGCTTGCCGGTGGACAGGTCCATGACGGTGTCCGAACCCCAGCGAATCCCCCAGGTCAGCTTGGCGACTTCCTCTTCGATGGAAGACCCCAGCGCACTGTTGCCGATATTGCCGTTGATCTTCACCAGGAAGTTGCGGCCGATGATCATCGGTTCCAGCTCGACGTGGTTAATGTTGGCGGGAATGATCGCCCTGCCCCGGGCGATTTCCTCGCGCACGAATTCCGGGGTAATTTCCTTCGGAATGCTGGCCCCGAAACTGTGCCCGGCGTGTTGCTGGGTCAGCAGGCCGGCGGCGCGGGCTTCCTGAAGTTTCATGTTTTCGCGGATGGCGACGTATTCCATCTCGGCGGTGATGATGCCTTTGCGCGCGTAGTGCATCTGGCTGACGTTGGCCCCGGCGCGAGCGCGGCGCGGGTTGCGCACGTGAGCGAACCGCAGCGCGGTCAGCTCGGCATCGTTGAGGCGCTGCTGGCCAAAGTTCGAACTCAATCCGGCGAGGCGTTCCGTGTCGTTGCGCGATTCGATCCAGGGCGAGCGCACGTCCGCCAGCCCCTTGCGCACATCGATCACGACCTCGGGATCGGTATAAGGGCCGGAAGTGTCGTAGACGGTGACCGGCGCATTGATTTCCCCGCCGAAGTCGGTGGGCGTCACGTCAAGGCTGATCTCGCGCATCGGCACGAGAATGTCGGGACGCGAGCCTTGCACGTAGATTTTCCGGGAACGGGCGAACGGCTGTATCGATCCGGAATCCACCTGCGCGGATTCACTCAAATGGGTGGCGTTTTTTGCTTTTATCGTCATCACGGTCTCTCCAGACATCCAGCGGCGGATTGATTGTCGGAGTGACCTGACGGGGACGGACGCCAGCCCCAAAGCGGGAGAAACGACCGTTTGTGAATATCGAAGGCGTGGACCGTTCAATTTCTGAACGAAAGACCCCGGACGATACTCAAGAGGACTCGCCGGGAGACGAGCAATCTTGTTCCCTACGCAGGCGCTAACCTGATCAGGTTCAACGGGATCCGGTTTAACCGATCTCAGCCTCATAGCAAGGCACCCCGACAAGAACGTCGCCAGTCTATGATGCGGGCGCCAGGGAACGCCAGCGTATTCGTATTGGTCTGGATGAAGGGTTAAAAAATGGCGCATTGTTGCAGCCCATTGTCTGCCTCTACACTCGCTGTCCGGTACTCACCGATCCGCGATCAATTACATGAACAGGGAACGCCTCATGCTGCGCAAACTTTCGTTGGTCATTGCCGTCTCGCTTGGGTCCGGCGAGCTGGCTCTGGCAGCGGATCCTCCCCCTCCCACCCGCACCGGGCTGGTCAGTGTCTATCAGCAGGCGGTCGACAATAATGCCGACCTCGCGGCGGCCCGCGCCGATTATCAGGCGCGCCGGGAAGGTGTGCCGCAGGCCCGCGCCGGGCTGCTGCCCAATCTGTCGGCCAGCGCGCAGACCAACGATACCCGCACCAGCATCGACCAGCCTCGCGCCACGCTCAGCCGCAGCGGCACGATCTATCAGGCGAGTCTGAGCCAGCCGATATTCCGCGCCGACCGCTGGTTCCAGCTGCAGGCGGCCGAGGCTGTCAACGAGCAGGCCGCGCTGGAGCTGTCGGCCACCGAGCAGAATCTGATCCTGCAATCGGCGCAAAGCTACTTTGCCGTGCTTCGCGCCCAGGACAACCTCGCGTCGACCAAGGCCGAGGAAGCTGCCTTCGGTCGACAGCTGGATCAGGCCAACGAGCGCTTCAATGTCGGTCTGTCGGACAAGACCGACGTGCTGCAGGCGCAAGCCAGTCACGATACCGCCCGCGCCAACCGGATTATCGCCCAGCGCCAAGTGGATGATGCTTTCCAGGCGCTGGTGACGCTGACCAATCGCGAATACAACTCCATCGAAGGCATCGTGCATACCCTGCCGGTGCTGGCGCCGACGCCCAACGACGCCAAGGCCTGGGTAGACACCGCCTCGCGGCAGAACCTCAACCTGCAGGCGATCAACTACGCCGTCGATGCCGCGCAGGAGACTGTCCGCCAGCGCAAGGCCGGCCATGCGCCCACCGTGGATGCGGTCGCGACCTATGCTCGCGGCGACAACGATGCCTTCGAGCTCAGCAACCCCAATTACACCGGACAGAATTACAGCGGCGACGTGTCGCAACGCTCGATCGGTGTGCAACTGAACATTCCGCTCTACAGCGGCGGCCTGACCAGTTCGCAGGTTCGCGAGGCGTATGCCCGGCTGAGCCAGAGCGAGCAGCGCCGTGAGGGTCTGCGGCGTCAGGTCGTCGAGGACACCCGCAACCTGCATCGGGCGGTCAACACCGACGTCGAGCAGGTTCAGGCGCGCAAGCAGTCGATCATCTCCAACCAGAGCGCGCTGGAAGCCACCGAAATCGGCTATCAGGTGGGAACGCGCAATATCGTCGACGTGCTGGATGCGCAGCGCCAGCTCTATGCCTCGGTTCGTGATTACAACAACACGCGTTATGACTACATCATCGACAATCTGCGTCTGAAGCAGGCAGCGGGCACCTTGAACCCTGGTGATCTCCAGGAACTGGCTCGCTATCTCAAGCCCGACTACAACCCGGACAAGGATTTCCTGCCGCCCGACCTGGCAGCGCAGGCGCGCAAGAATTTCGAGAGGCCTGCGCAGAGGTAATCGGCGACCAAGCGCCTGACATAGGCGTCGTCCCCGTCGCGAGCAAGCTCCCTCCCACATTGGTCGAGTCGCCTCGACATCAGCGGTTGAAATGCGGTCCATGTGGGAGGGAGCTTGCTCGCGACGCAGACAACGCATTTTGCCTGGCGCACCGGATAACCTGGTCTAACTGCCGCTTCGCGTCAGATCGCCAGCAAGCTGGCTCCTACAGGTACGGTGATCGTAGGAGCCAGCTTGCTGGCGATAAGGCGATCATCCTTCAGCTGCAATCAGATCCAGTAAACGCTGCAAGGCGCCCTGATTGGCCTTCATTACGCGCAAACCTGCGTCAGCCATGGCGTTGGCCATTTCCGGCCGGTCGATCAAACGCTGTACAGCGGCAGCCAGCGCCGCAGCGTCATTGACCTCCTGAAGCGCACCTGCCTCCCGCAACATCGCCGCGATCTCCAGGAAATTGAACAGGTGCGGGCCGCTCAGCACCGGCTTGGCCAGCGCCGCCGGCTCCAGCAGGTTGTGACCGCCGTTAGGCACCAGGCTGCCGCCGACGAACGCCACGTCTGCCAGGGCATACAGGAACAGCAGCTCGCCCATGGTGTCGCCGAGCAGCACCGATATTCCGGTCGTGACCGCCTGCCCGCTGGAACGCCGGACCGTGACAAAGCCTTGCTGTAGACACAAGTCATGCACGCTGCCGAATCGCTCGGGGTGACGCGGCACCAGAATCAGCAGCGCGTCGGGATGGCTGGCGAGCAACTGACGATGGGCGGCCAGCATGCTTTCGTCCTCACCGGCATGGGTGCTGGCGGCGATCCAGACCGGACGCTCGTCCGCTTGCCAGTCTGTCCGCAGCCGGGCTGCGGACAGCGGCAGTTGCGGGTCGATGGTCAGGTCGAATTTGATAGAGCCGGTCACCGTCACGCATTCGGGACGTGCGCCCAGCTTGAGGAAGCGCTGCGCTTCCGCTTCGGTCTGCACCGCGAATCCGCTGATTTCAGCCAGCATCGGCCCGGTCAGTTTCGAGAACCGGCCATATCCGCGCGCGGACCGCTCGGAAAGCCTGGCATTGGCGATGATGACCGGAATGCCGCGCCGCGCGCACTGATGAATATGGTTGGGCCACAGCTCGGTTTCCATGAAGATCCCCAGCCGCGGTTGGACCCGGTCGAGAAAACGCGCCGCAGCCCAGGGCAGGTCATACGGCAGGTAGCAGTGCTGAACGCGCGGTTCGGCGGCGAACAGGGCGCGGATTCGCTCCGAACCGGTTGGCGTCATGCAGGTAACGGTGATCGGCGCATCCGGGTATTGCTTGAGCAACGCCCGAATCATCGGCGCGGCCGCGATGCTCTCGCCCACCGATACCGCGTGAACCCAGATACCGCCGGGTTGCATCGCAGGCAGCCCGAGGGCGAAGCGCTCGCCGATGCGCTGTCGATAAGCTGGCGCTTTACGCCCGCGCAGCCACAGGCGCAGGGCAATAAGCGGCAATCCAAGGTGAAACAACAGGGTATAAAAGGTTCTGTTCATGGCGGCGGAGTCTACTAGGAACCGTGACAAAAGGTCATGCGGGGAGGGATGCCGGATGGTTCAGCCAATGGCCTGCAAATGGTGAGCGAAACGCTCGGCCAGCCATTGCGCGGCGGGACCCAGGGGTTCGTCGCGCCGCCAGGCCAGCTCCACGATCAGCGCCGGAGGCCGCCACTCACAGGGCAGCTCGACCATGTGCGCCTGATAGGTCGGATATTGCACCACATGCCGGGGCAGCCATGCCCAGCCCAGTCCGCGCATCAACAATTCGGCCATGGCGTAGAAGCTGTCGGCGCGCCAGACCTGCGGACTGACCGCCTCGCCCCCCGGATAATCGCTCTGCTGGGGCGTGATCAGCAATTGCCGGTGGCGCGCCAGTTGCTGGCGGGTGACCCGACCGGAGCCCGCCAGCGGGTGGCCGACCGCGCAGACCGTGACCATTTCCACACTGCCCAGCGCGCTGCGCTCCAGCGACTCGGGGATACGCTCGTGATGGAAGAAAAGCCCCAGGTCGGCCTGGCGCTGGTCAAGCCTGCGCGCCACGTCGCCCTGGGCAGCGCTGGTCAGTTGCACTTGCAGGTAGGGAAAGCGACTGGCCAGCTCATCCAGGCTGTCGATCACCGGCTGATAAGGCATGGCTTCGTCCTGTGCCACGCGCAGCAAGGCTTCCTGGCCGCGCATCAACGCAAGCGCCCGACCGTCCAGACGTTCGCACTGGCGCAGCAATTCACGGGCATCTTCAAGCAAGGCAGCACCGCTGTCGGTCAAGCGCGGCTGGCGACCACTGCTGCGCTCGAACAGCGTGACGCCAAGGTCCGCCTCCAGCAGCGCGATAGCGTTGCTGACCGCCGACTGGGCTTTGTGCTGCTCGCGCGCCACTGCGGAAAACGACCGCAGTTCGGCGGTTCTGAGGAACAGACGCAGTTGCTCCAGATTCCAACGTTCCATCCCGACCTATCTCCTTCAGGGATAGGTAATGACTTTACCCCATCTGGCCACTGCCTAGAATGCGCCGTTCGACTTAGAGGAAATGCTCATGAACGCTTACTACCTGCTGGCTATTGCGATTACCGCCGAGGTGATCGCCACCACCTCCATGAAGGCCGTCAAGGGGCTCAGCACGCCCCTGCCGCTGGCGCTGGTGATCGTCGGGTATGCCATTGCGTTCTGGATGTTGATTCTGGTGGTCCGCACCATTCCGGTCGGCGTGACCTACGCCATCTGGTCCGGACTGGGGATCGTGCTGGTCAGCATCGCGGCCTTTTTCATCTACGGGCAGAAGCTGGATCTGCCGGCCATGCTGGGCATGGGGCTGATCGTGCTCGGCGTGGTGGTCATCCAGCTGTTCTCGAAAACGGCCGGGCACTGAATTTTGTAAACACCCTCAGAGAGACGGTCCCCTATAATGCGCGGACTCTTTTCCCACCGAGGTACCCATGCCAGCTGCTATTTCCACTGACGTTCTGATTGTCGGCGCGGGCGTGGCCGGGCTCTGGCTCAACGCGCGACTGCGCCGTCAGGGGTTTTCCACGATTCTGGTGGAAAGCGCGAGCCTGGGTGGAGGGCAGAGCCTGAAATCCCAGGGGATCATTCACGGTGGCGCAAAATATGCGTTGCACGGCGCATTGTCTGGCGCCTCCGAGGCCATCGCCGACATGCCCCGCCGCTGGCGCGAAGCGCTGGCCGGCAAGGGCGAACTGGATCTGTCCGGCGTTCGCGTGTTGTCCGAGGCGCATTACCTGTGGTCGCCCGGCACGCTTGCGGGCAATCTGACCAGCTTCTTTGCCAGCAAGGCCGTGCGCGGCCGCGTCGATCAGGTCAAGGGCGACCAGTTGCCGCCCGCGCTGCAAAATCCTCGCTTCAAGGGCAAGGTCTATCGGCTCGCCGAGCTGGTGGTCGACGTACCGAGCCTGATCCAGCGTCTTGCCGAACTGGCCGATGACGGCCTGCTGGCCGGGCAGGTCATCGAGCCGCTGCTGGAGGGCGGCGAGCTGGTTGGCCTGCGCGTCGACGGCCGTGAGATCCGCGCACAGCGCATCGTGCTCAGCGCCGGCGCGGGCACGGCGGATCTGCTCAAGGAACTGGGCGTCTCCCAGCCGCAGATGCAGCGCCGCCCACTGCACATGGTGCTGGTCAAGGGCCCCACGCTCAAGCCACTGTTTGCCCATTGCCTGGGTGGCGGGCCCAAGCCGCGTATCACGGTCACCACCCATCCGGCCGCCGACGGTCAGTGCGTCTGGTATCTGGGCGGTGATCTGGCCGAAGCCGATGGTGTCGCTCGCGAACCGCAGGCGCAGATCGCTGTTGCCCGCAAGGAACTCGAAGCCTTGCTGCCGTGGGTAGACCTCAGTGAGGCGCAATGGGCGACCCTGCGAGTGGATCGCGCCGAACCTGCTCAGTCCGGTCTGGTGCGCCCCGATAACGCTTACGTGGACATCCAGCAGCGCCTGATGGTCGGCTGGCCGACCAAACTGGCCCTTGCGCCTGACTTCGCCGACCGCGTACTGGCAGCGCTGTCGCGCGACGGCATTCATCCAACGCCCCAACCTGCCTTCAAAGACCTGCCGCGTCCGCCTTTGGCGACGCCCGTCTGGGATCAGCTGCTGCCATGACCCTCAAGACCCTCCACGATCTGCACCGCCCGCTGGGCGCTACCGGGCTGAGCGTTTCGCCGCTGGGCCTGGGCACTGTGAAACTTGGCCGCGACCAGGGGGTGAAGTACCCCAACGGCTTCAAGATTCCGGACGACGAACAGGCGCGCATGCTGTTGAAGCTGGCGCACGACATGGGCATCAACCTGATCGACACCGCGCCGGCCTATGGCACTAGCGAAGAACGCCTCGGCCCGCTGCTGCGCGGCCAGCGCCAGCAGTGGGTCATCGTCAGCAAGGTCGGCGAGGAATTCGAGAACGGCCAGTCCCGGCACGATTTCAGCGCCGAGCACACACGCTTGTCGGTCGAGCGTAGCCTGAAGCGTCTGGAAACCGATTTTCTCGATCTGGTGCTGGTGCATTCCGACGGCAACGATCTGGCGATTCTTGAGGAAACGGCGGTATATCCCACCCTTGCCGAGTTGAAACGCGAGGGCAAGATCCGCGCTTTCGGTTTTTCCGGCAAGACCGTCGACGGCGGACTGCGGGCATTGCACGACGGTGACTGCGCAATGGTTACCTACAATCTCAATGAACAGGCCGAAAAGGCCGTTATCGATTACGCCGCAGCGCACGACAAAGCCATTCTGGTCAAGAAGGCGCTGGCGAGCGGGCACGTCTGCCTGAGCCCCGGCGTGGACCCGGTGCAGGCCAGTTTTCAGTTGCTGTTCGAGCACCCCGGCGTCGCGAGTGCTATCGTCGGGACCATCAATCCGCTGCATCTGGCGCATAACGTCGCCAGCGCCGCTGCCGTGATTCGCCGTCAAGCCTGATGTAGGCGGCCGACCCCAACGCAAGAAGGAGCCGATATGCCGCGAACGCTGATCCGCAAGAACCCCAGCAACTTCAAAACCCTTCCGCTGTTCGTGGAAGCCACGCCGGAAGGGTTGAGTTACCAGAGCGTCGGCATGCCGATGAACTTCGCGCAGACGTTGCAGCGCCGTCGTCGGATCGAGGTTCCGGATACCGAGCGATTCGCGACCGAGCTGGCCAACCTGGGCGTATCGATCCGCCTCACCATCAGCTGGCAGAATCGCGACTACTGGGTGCTGGTCCGCCAGAGACGCCAGGATCGTGGCGACGTGGTGCTCAAGCTGATCTCGGGTTATGTGCCGGCCCATGAGCTGAACCTGCCGCTGCACACGGCCATCCAGGAAGTCGCCGAGGAATGCCTGATCGAGACGCCGCAGGGCTGGCTCAGCGGCCGTTTCAAGGACACCTGGCTGCCGGCGCCCTATGCGGCGGCCCTGCATTATCGCGAGGCACTGCCCTTTCGCCTGACGCCGCTGTCCGGCGCGGCGAGACCCATCAAATGCGGCACCCTGAACCTGATCGAGCGTCCGCGCGCCTATGTCCACCTGCCCACGGCGTCGTTGCAGCTGATCTACGACATGCGCCTGGAAATTCCCAGAGAGGCTCGCCCGGTCAGCCTGTTTCACGTCGATGAAGCGCTGGAGAACGACGAACTGGTGGCGCGCCTTAACCGCAGCAAACCCGATCTGTACTTGATGCCGCTGGAAAACGGCACGCCGGTGCCGGAGCTTTATACACTCAAGCGGGACAAACTGGTTGCGGCCGGGACGCGCGGGCTTTATCTGGCGGAAAGCTTTGCGGTGCAGGAAGGCTGGGTGGTGCGCGACGAACGCATTCGCTGGAAAGACTGGCTGCGCCAGCAGGGTGTCGCTCCGGCACCACGCCCAAGCGGACTCAAGCGCCTGACCGGTCGGGCCAGGGCGCTACTGGAGTTGGCGCGCAGCAGTCTGAGCAAGTGACCGCCAGGGTCACTGCTTGCGGATCTTCTCGACGATAGCGGTGGTCGAGCTGTTCTCGACCAGCCCCAGCACCTTCACCTCACCGCCATAGACTTGCACGATGTCGGCGCCGACCACCTGATCGATCGAATAGTCGCCGCCCTTGACCAGCACATCCGGCCGCACGTGGCTGAGCAGATTCTCGGGCGTGTCTTCAGGGAAAGAGATCACCCAGTCCACCGCGCCCAGGCCCGCCAGCACCGCCATGCGCCGGTCGACGCTGTTGATCGGACGGCCAGGACCTTTCAGTCGGCTCACCGACGCATCGTCGTTGATCGCCACGATCAGACGGTCGCCCTGGGCACGCGCCTGCTCCAGGTAGGTCACATGTCCGGCGTGAAGGATGTCGAAGCAGCCATTGGTGAACACGATCTTTTCTTTGTGAGCGCGTGCGTCTTCAACCGCCAGCTGCAATTGCTCCAGCCCCAACACGCCACGCTCCGAACCTTCCTCGCGCTGAATCGCGCGGCGCAGCTCGGGCGCGCTGATAGCAGCGGTGCCCAGCTTGCCGACCACGATACCCGCCGCCAGATTCGCCAGACCCACTGCGTTGGGCAGGTCCTCGCCTGCGGCAAGCGCGGCGGCCAGGGTGGAAATCACGGTATCGCCGGCGCCGGTGACGTCGAACACTTCACGAGCGCGAGCCGGCAAGTGCAGCGCGTTCTGGTCCGGACGCAACAGGGTCATGCCATGCTCGCCACGGGTCACCAGCAGCGCACCGAGTTCGAGTTCGGCCATCAACTGCGCGCCTTTGGCGACCAGCTCGGTTTCGTCCGAGCAATGACCGACGATCGCTTCGAATTCGCTCAGGTTGGGCGTGATGATGCTCGCGCCCCGATAGATACCGAAATCCTTGCCTTTGGGATCGGCCAGGACCGGAATGTCGCGCGCACGGGCGGCGCGGATCAACGCCTGATGATTTTTCAGGGCGCCTTTGCCGTAGTCGGACAGCACCAGCACCTTCACGCCGTCAAGCAGGCTTTCGACCTCTTCGCTCAGCGCCACGGCGTCGGTGGCGAAAGGCTCTTCGAAATCGATTCGCAACAGTTGCTGATGACGGCTCATGACCCGCAGCTTGACGATGGTCGGCTGAGTGGCGATGCGCTGGAAACGTGCTGCGACACCAGCAGCGGACAGGCTGTTGGTCAGACTGTCGGCGGCCTCGTCCGCGCCGGTCACACCCACCAGCGAAGCGGGCGCGCCAAGAGCGGCGATGTTCAAGGCAACGTTGGCGGCGCCGCCGGGACGATCCTCGATCTGATCGACCTTGACCACCGGCACCGGCGCTTCGGGAGAAATCCGCGAGGTGCCACCATGCCAGTATCGGTCGAGCATGACATCGCCCACCACCAGGACAGGCGCTTGGTCGAAACGCGGCATGGACAACTTCATCGAACAACCCGTACTAAGAATGAACAGGGGCGGAATC
Source organism: Pseudomonas sp. JDS28PS106 (assembly GCF_036706555.1). Classification (NCBI taxonomy): domain Bacteria; kingdom Pseudomonadati; phylum Pseudomonadota; class Gammaproteobacteria; order Pseudomonadales; family Pseudomonadaceae; genus Pseudomonas; species Pseudomonas sp. JDS28PS106. The sequence continues at coordinate 174,296 of NZ_JBAJGT010000007.1, forward strand.
TTAGCACAGGGTTTGGAACAGACTGATCCTCGGGTGCTGTAGAAAGTCTCCGGTCAGGCCTCAAGCGTAGGCGCGTTCGCCGGTTCTGCCTACAGACCGTTCGGCGGCGCGCCATGATCCACGCGCGCCGCCCTCGCCGATCAGACCGCGCCGACCGGCTTCGGCTCGTCGAGGCCCATGGCGTGCAGGCGCGAGTAATAGCCGTTGCGAGCCAGCAGTTCGGCGTGGGTTCCGCGCTCTACGATGCGCCCGGCGTCCATGACCAGAATCAGGTCGGCCTTCTCGATGGTCGACAGGCGATGCGCGATCACCAAGGTGGTGCGACCTTTCATGACCTGATCCAGAGCGGCCTGAATGTGCCGTTCGGATTCAGTATCGAGGGCCGAAGTCGCTTCGTCGAGAATCAGCAGCGGCGAGTTCTTGAGCAGCGCCCGGGCGATCGCCAGACGCTGGCGCTGGCCGCCGGACAACAGGACACCGTTTTCGCCGACCTGCGTGTCGAAATCCTGAGGTAACCGGTCGATGAATTCCTTGGCATAGGCGTCGGCCGCCGCTGCTTCGATATCGGCCCGTGGTGCGCCAGCCAGATCACCATAGGCAATGTTGTTCGCCACGCTGTCATTGAACAGCGTGACGTGCTGAGTCACCTGGGAGATATGGCGACGCAGGTTTCGTAGCCGATAATCATTGATATCGACGCCATCGAGCAGAATATTGCCGGTTTCGTGAGCATAAAAACGAGGAATCAGATTCGCCAGCGTCGATTTGCCGCTGCCGGACCGCCCCACCAGAGCAATCATCTGCCCAGGCTCTGCGCTGAAGCTGATGTCATTGAGGACCGAGCGCTCGGTTTCCGGATAGGTAAAGCTCAGGTTTCGAACTTCCAGCCGGCCGGTGACCTTTTCTTTCTCGACGGTCCCGGTGTCGGCTTCAGGCTCGACGTCCAGTTGCTCGAAGATGCTTTCGGCACCGGCAACGCCCTTCTGGATGGTCGAGCTGACTTCCGAGAGCTGACGGATCGGTTTGGGCAACAGGCCCGCCGCGGTGATATACGCAACCAGATCCCCTGCCGATGCTTCGCCGCGCAGGAACAGCACCAGAAACATCAGGGTCGCCATCGCGGTGTAGATCACCAGCTGCAGCATCGGCGTGTAGATCGCCCCGGTGCGGGTCATGCGCAGCTGCTTTTCGGTGTTGCTGTTACTGGCACGGGCAAAACGATCCTGCTCGTACTGTTCGCCGCCGAAGCTGCGCACTACCCGGTAACCCTGAATGGTTTCCGAGGCGACGTGGGTGACGTCACCCATGGCGACCTGAATCTTCTTGCTCTGCTTGCGAAACTTCTTGCTGGCGGTGCCCACCATGAACGCAATCAGCGGCAGGATTGCGACCATCACCAGCGTCAGCTTCCAGTTCATCCAGAGCAAATAGGCGAACAGGAAGATCACGGTCAGGCCTTCGCGAATCACGACCTTGATCGCGTCGGTGGCCGCGCCGGTGACCATGGTGACGTTGAAGGTAATGCGCGAAATCAGGTGACCCGAGTTATGGGTGTCGAAATAACGGTTGGGCAGCACCAGCAGCTTGTTGAACAGCTCGACACGCAGGTCGTGGACCAGTCCGAGGGAAACCTTCGCCAGGAAATAGTTGCCCAGGAACGAACCGAGGCCCTGCCAGGCGGCGATCAGGACAATCAGCAGCGGCACCACCTGCAGCAGCTTCAGATCCTGCAGGTACGGCACGTTGGGAAACAGGACCGCGTCGGAGTTGGTCAACCCGTCGACGAAGTACTTGAGGATGCCGGCCAGCATCGGTTGTGTAGACGCGAAGATCACGAAACCGATGATACTGAGCAGGAAAATGCCTGCGTACGGACGCACATACGACAGCAAGCGGAAATAGATTTTCACGCTGGAAGTGGCGGACGATTCGGAGGGTTTCATGAGAATCCGTCGTGTCAAAAAGAGGCCGAATTGTATCACAAGCCGATCTGGCCGCTTCCCGCTGCGGTAACATAGGCGCCCGCCCAGCCCGGCGGGAGCATAGACAACCGGAGTAACGATGCAAGCGCTTGACCACGCCCATTACCTGAATCTGGTCCAGGGAGCGGAAGTTCTGGAGGCCGACGGTTCGGGCCACAAGGTGTTACGCCTGACGGACGGTTCCATGCTGAAGCTGTTCCGTCGCAAGCGCGCTATCAGCTCGGCTGCCTGGTATCCCTACGCCCGGCGCTTCGCCGACAATTGCACGACGCTCGACAACCGGGCCATCCCCTGCCCGCATGTACGCTCGGTTTATCGCATTTCAGAAATCGCCAGAGATGCGGTCCACTACGACCCGCTGGCCGGCCGGACCTTGCGCCAACTGCTGGGCGAAACCACCAGCGACGACGGCTTGCGCATGCAACTTGGACGTTTCATCGCCAATCTGCATGAAAAAGGCATTTATTTTCGCTCGGCGCATTTGGGCAATGTGGTGCTGACCCCGGAGGGTGAACTGGGGCTGATCGATATTGCCGACATGAAGGCTTTTCGTCGCCCGTTGCGCAAGCATCTACGCTTGCGCAATTTCAAGCACATGCTGCGTTACCCTCAGGACCGCGAGTGGCTGATGGCGCCCGGCAGCACGGCGTTCATAGCCGGCTACCTGAGCGGACAGACCCTGTGCAGCGCGGAAGAAGTGGCTCGTTCGCTGGCTTGATTCAGTCGCATGAGAGCACCAGGCGTCGATCTGGATGTACGACTGCCGCGTTGCGGCAGATCGTCGGATTGCCGCCCAGAGCAAGCTCGCTCCCACAAGGTCCGTGTACGCCATCAATCCGTAGGAGCCAGCTTGCTGGCGATTGAGACGCCCGCCGCGCCTATTCCTACAACGCCCGCGCTCGCCTGTCTTGCACCACCCGCCCAAGCACCATCGCGGCAGGCAACAGCACCAGAACCCACAACTCGTCCGGGTTGCCGATCAGCTTGGCACCGTCGAAGTTGAGCATGACCAGTGCGCAGGCCAGGTACAGGCCCCAGCCTTCCCGCATGCGCACGGCGTTCCACAGGGTTGCCGCCATCAGCACGATGAACAGAACGAGCGCCACTGCTCCCATGTAAACGCCCAGCGACACGAAAATGCTATGCGGATGCGGGATCGGGATGCCGCCGGGCAGCGTCTGGCTGGTGTGGAAATCGATGCCACACCCCAACAGCCAGCCGCAGTTGCGCCACTCGCCGGTCATGATCCGGAACAGATCGATCCGGAAGGAATCGCCTCTGACCAGCAGAAGGTGAATCCACTGTTCGTCCTTGACAAGCCAGAACGCCAGTCCGGCTACCAGTGCGAGGACCGTCAGTACGATCATGCTGCGCCCGGGCGCGCGGCGCAGTGAGTACAGCGCGCAAACAGCGAACAGAAACGCCGCGCCGACCAGGGCGGTACGGGTCTGCAGGACGAAGGCGGCGACCACCAGGGTCAGCACGGTTGCACAGGCGGCCTCGAACCAGCGCCGCTCGTGCGCCCATGCAGGCAGGGCCAGCGCAAGACAGCACACCAGCCAGCCGCTGGAATAGATCACGTTTTCCATGCGCGCTGGAAGCAGCTCCACACGCTGGCCAAATTCGTATCGTCCGGTCAGCCAGTAATAAATGCTGACCGACAGGATATACAGGCAGACCGTCCAGAACTGCGCCCGGATGAAGGCAGCGCCGCGAAAGAAGGCATTGTCCACCAGCCCGCCCACCACCAGCACGAAAATGCTGACGTAGAGGATGTGCTTATAGAACTGGAAGTCTCCGGCTATCGTTGCGGGCACCAGGAACCAGGCCATGAATACAGCCCATGCGACGCCCAGCGGCTGCTTGAGAACGCCGGCTGCCCGATGCTTGAAAAGAAAGAACAGGCCGGGCAACGCGATCAGCACGTAGTACAGGTTGTTGGTGGATTTGGCCGAACTGTTCAGGATGTAGCTCAATAAAAAAACGATCAACGCGGCGCCGAAGTACATCTGCACCTTGTTGCTCAGGAAACCGGTTCGCTCAATCGACATTGTTCAGTGACCATCCATTACAAATGCTGTTAGTGCAGCGATGACCGGCCTGACGCGGTCATGACGTTTACGGCGTTCTTTGTCCAGCCTTCTGATCCTGTAGGTACGAGTAGCGTTAACCGAACAGCCTGGAGCGCAACCGGTCTATCCAGCCGGCGGCGGGCATTGGACGCAAGGGCGGGCGCATTTCGTCGACGACGGCCTTGCCAAGGGCGTGGAATGTAAAGCGTTCCTCGGCCAACGTCTGCCCATTGCGCGAGATTTCGCTCGCCTGCGCCGGGTGCTGACGCAGATGGGCCAGCTTGACGCGCAGTTCGGGAATGTCCCGGTAAAGCACGATGTTGTGCATGTCCACGAAGCCCAGCGCCCGGTTTTCCTCGGCGCCCTGATCGTAGGCCAGCAGCACGCAGCCGCAAGCCATCGCCTCGAAGTTCTTGATCATGTATTCGCCCATGCCCACGTCGGCACTGACGAAAAAACGGATACGGTTCAGGGTGTCACAGTATTCCGCCCCTGATTTGGTACGGGTGACGAGCAGCGTCTCGACTTGCGCCAGCTCATCCAGCAGCGCCTTACGGCCGGTGTAGGCACCGCTTTTGGTGCTGCCGACGAAGGCCAGCTCGATATCACGTTCGCGGTTCTGCCCTTGCAACAACGTCTGGTCGTAGCCCTTGGGCACGAACACCGCATCGAAGCCTTCCTGACGCAGTCGCTCGCTGACCATGAACCCCGAGCTGATCACGCGGACCCACGGCAGCTTGCGGTAGTGCTCGCTGTACTTGCCGGTGTACTTGCAGGGAATATAGTTCTGGTAGGCGTCATGCTCGAGGATCACCAGATTGGGGATCGTACGGATGAATGCCGCCTGACGAATCTCCTGCTTGAAGCGCAGGAAAAACACGATGCGGTCATAACGCGTGACGTCCACCTCGCGTCGGAAATAGCCACGCAGGTCACGCTGCTCATCGGAATCGAGCCAGCGCAGGTCGCACTCGCAGTGTGCGGCGATACCGTCGTAGAGCCGGTCGAGAATGGCGCGCTGTTCTTTCTGGACAAGCAACAGGACTTTCATGGTTTTCCCTTGCAGCGCTATGCCTGCTGAATCAGAAATTGCGACCGGCGCGGACGTCGCATCCGCACACAGCCGCTTGAAAGGAGGTAGATCGGCATTGGCGATCGATCAGACGTCAGGGTTTGCGGTAAGACGGATCACCTGAGGCAAGCGCCAGAAAAGCTCTCTCACCGCGTGATCGGAAAAACGCTCCCGCAACCGCGCCAGCATCTGCTCGGCACAGGCCTGCCGCTGAGCGTCATCCAGACCGGCGAGGTGAGTCAGCCCGCGCGCCAGTTGTTCGGCGTCGCCCAGTCCGAACAGCAGCCCTACGCCCTCGACCACTTCCCGGGCACCACCGCATGCTGTGGCGATCACCGGCACGCCCGCGACCATGGCCTCCAGAAGCACCATGCCGAAGGGCTCATGATCGGAACTCAGGGCGAAGACATCGAACGCCTTGAAATACCGACGCGCTTCGGGGACCTGGCCCAGAAACAACACCTGCGAGCCGATGCCCAGCTCCAGCGCCAGAGCCTTTAGGGGTTCTTCGAGTCGTCCCTTCCCGAGGATCACCAGCCGGCTGCCGGCCGGCAGGTTCGGCAAGGCAAGTGCGAAGCCACGCAGCAGCGTAGCCTGATCCTTGTCGGGATGCAGGCGTCCGACGTTGCCGACGATCCAGGCATCATGGGGCAGGCCCAGTTCGGCCCTGGCGTCCTCGGCGCTGAACTGGCTGCCCTGCAGCTGCTCGATGTCGACCCGGTTGTACAGCGTCTGGATCTGCTCGGCCGGCCATTTGGGCAAGTGCTTGCGCAGGTCGTCGCGCACCGCGTCAGAAACACCGAGCAGGCTCAGGCGCTTGCGGAACAGGTGTGCGAACAACTTTCGGGTACGTCGCTGGTAATCGCCGATGGCATGGTGCACGCCGATGATCGGCAGGCGAGTGGCGAGCATCGCGATGTAGACCGGCTTGAACCGGTGCGCGATGCAGAAGCTGAACGGGCGCGAGGCGGCGATCCTGCGCATGTCGCGGATCGCCCCCAGCTTCAGGCCACGAATGGCACTGGAGCTGTATTCCAGGAACAGCACCTCGTCCGAGCCACAGTCGGCGACAACATCCGGATCGGACGCGCCGGTCAGGAATACCGTGGTGACCCGGTAGCCCTTGCCGGCAAACAGACTGGCGTATTGCCGCGCGCAGTCCAGAAACGGCCCGTCATAGCCGTGGCAGAACTGCAGTACGTGGCGCTCACTCGGCCGCGTCATAGGTTTCCACGCCATCCTTGACCACCAGGATGTCTTCCATGATCAGGTATTGCAGGTCGGAACCGAAGAACATGTTCAATGCGTCGGTCGGCGAGCAGATCATGGGTTCGCCACGACGGTTGAGCGAGGTGTTGAGCGACACACCGTTGCCGGTCAGGTCTTCCAGCGCCTTCATCATGTCGTAGTAGCGCGGGTTGTACTCGCGCTTGAGCACCTGGGCGCGGGACGTGCCGTCTTCGTGGACGACTTCCGGCACGCGGGTCTTCCACTCTTCGGCGACTTCGAAAGTGAAGGTCATGAAGGGTGCCGGGTGATCGATCTTGATCATCTGCGGCGCAACGGTGTCGAGCATCGACGGGCAGAACGGTCTCCAGCGCTCGCGGAACTTGATCTGGTGGTTGATCCGGTCGGCGACCCCGGCAACGCTCGGGCAGCCGATGATCGAACGGCCGCCCAGCGCGCGCGGGCCGAACTCCATGCGGCCCTGGAACCAGGCCACGGGATTGCCCTCGACCATGATTTTCGCGATGCGCTCCGGGGTGTTCTCGATCTTGCGCCAGTTCGGCTTGCTCGGGTGACGCGCACAGGCGGCGATCACATCTTCGTTGCTGTAGGCCGGGCCAAGATAGACGTGTTCCATCTTCTCCACCGGCACGCCACGGGCGTGAGACACATAGGCCGCGGCGCCTACCGCGGTGCCGGCGTCGCCGGAAGCCGGCTGCACGAACAGCTCCTTGACCTCCGGACGGGCGATGATGCGCTGGTTGAGCTTGACGTTCAGTGCACAACCGCCGGCGAACGCGATCTTGCCGGTTTCCTTGAGGATGTCGCCCAGGTAGTGATCCATCATTTGCAGCGCGAGCTTTTCAAACAATGCCTGCATGCTGGCCGCGTAATGGATGTACGGCTCATCGGCGACGTCGCCGACACGCTTGGGACCGAGCCACTCGATCAGCTTTGGCGAGAAGTAGAAGCCCTTGCCGTTTTCTTTGTAGCGGCGCAGGCCGATGACATTGGCCAGCTCGGTGTTGATCACCAGCTCGCCGTTCTCGAAGCTTGCAAGACGCGAGAAGTCATATTTGCTGGCGTCGCCGTAGGGCGCCATGCCCATGACCTTGAATTCGCCGTCGAGCATTTCGAAGCCGAGGAATTCGGTGATCGCGCCGTACAGGCCGCCCAGCGAATCCGGATCGAAGAATTCCTTGATCTTGTGGATCTTGCCGTTCTCGCCGTAGCCGAAGAAGGTCGTGGCGTATTCACCCTTGCCATCGATGCCCATGATCGCGGTTTTCTCTTTGAAACCGGAGCAGTGGTAGGCGCTTGACGCGTGGGCCAGGTGGTGCTCGACCGGCTCGATCTTGATCTTTTTCGGATCGAAACCCAGTTGTTCGAGGCACCAGACGATCTTGTTGCGATAGCGCTTGTAGCGGCGGTTGCCCATCAGCAGCGCGTCGAGCGCGCGATCAGGGGCATACCAGTAGCGCTTGGCGTAGTGCCAGCGAGCCTTGCCAAACAGACTGATGGGCGCGAACGGAATGGCGACCACATCGACATCGGAAGGCTTGATGCCTGCCTGTTCCAGGCAGAACTTCGCGGATTCGTAGGGCATGCGGTTCTTCGCATGCTTGTCGCGAACGAAGCGTTCTTCTTCGGCAGCCGCTACCAGCTTGCCGTCGATGTAGAGCGCAGCCGAAGGATCATGGCTAAGGGCGCCGGACAGGCCAAGGATCGTCAATGCCACTGGGGTTCAGCCTCTTTAGTCTGCATGCGGGCGGCGAGCGCCCGGAAAATGTGTGCCCCGCAAGGTCGACCGGGGGCAGCTAAAGGGCGGGATTATAGCGTAATGACTGACCGTTTGGCGCGGGCTGAAATATCACCGCCGCACCCGCTCTGCCATGCGGCATGGCGCTGGCAGATATTTTTTACGGTGCGATAACTATGTACCGCCCCTGACCCTCCGCCTCTGATTGATTGAGCTCATCACGGCCGATCCGATGCAGGGATCGGCTTCATACCCAAGCGATCAACGGAAAGCTCGACACAATGGCAACACCGCACCCTACCCCCGCCTTCCCTGGCGATACCGGCCCGGCAGCATTCGCTGCCCTGCAAAATCTCGAAAAGTTGAATGATGCCCTTCGCCAGGAAACCGAAGCGCTGCCAGCCCCTGATGACGTCCTCAAAGCAGTGGCAGCGGCGGACAGTCTGGAACTGGAACGTCAGACGTCCGTTTTGCTGCAACGTCTTGAGGATTACTGGAATGCAACGAGCGCGTCAGGCGAAACTCGCTACAGGAAGTTCCTCGCCGGCATGCAGCAGACCTTGCGCGACGACCTGAACGTCAAGATCTTCGATCGAGATCTCCTGCCTGAACACAAAGCCTGCCTGCCCGCGGACAGTTCCCCGGACTTTCAGACCAGCATCCTGACGGAAAGCTTTTCTCTGCATGTGCGACTGCAAGAGAAGGAACAGGTCGAGGTGGCCGGAGCGCTGGTCATGCGCCATGAGCAGGGCCACACTTTGCTGGTATTGCCCGGTGTCGGCGCAACCGGGTTTCGCGATCTGGAAGAAATGCGCGTGACCGTGGTCAAGTGGCTCAATGACCCACTGCTGAAAGATGCGCTGCTCCACTGCTTCCACCAAAGCTGGCAGGATGTGCTGGCCGAGGTTGGCAGCGACCCGGACGCGCACCTTGAACCTTTTACGGCAGCCGATGTGGTTCTGACGCCTCTCTACGCCCCTCTGTATGCGCACGCCATTGACCGCCTGCTCGTCAAACAGCGCGCAGACGTCCGTCATATCTGTGCCTCGGCACTTTCCTCCGGGGGCAAGCACCTTCAGAGCCGACTGGGGGATGTCATCCGCCTGCGCGGCCTGCTCGGGCCGGGCGCCATTCTGGCGCGAAGACAGCTGGTGGAGCTGGAAAAGCAGTATCGGCGCAAATTGCCGGAGTGGTTCAGATTCGCATCAGAGGATGACCAGGCCGCCTATGCCGAGCGCATGCAGCGCTATGACGAGACGCGCATGGATACGGTCCGCGCGCTGAACGCCGCCGCATCCGCAGAGCAATTCGCCCGGACGCAATTGAGCACCCGGTTGGCCAACGACCTGGGCTACGACCTGGACCCAGACACAGTGGCGGTTTCCACGCACCGAACCCTCCCGGTTACCGGCGAGCCGTATACGCTGAAGCGCAGCCTGACGGAGCTTGCTCTGTACGGCCTACAGCCTGGCGACCGTCTGTCGGGCTCGGAGTTTCTGACGGGTACGACTTTCACACGGGCAGAAGCGCCGCTGGAGGCGAGCTATTCGTCACTGACGCCTGCCTACGTGGCTCAGGTGGTTGAAGAGCTGGACCTGCGAGTGAACTTTGAAACATTCCAGCAAGGGGAATACCGCAAAGATCATCACCAGCAGCTCATGCGTGCTCTGTTCCGCGATCAGATCAACGCCCAGGCTTACGCCGCAAAACTGCAAGGCCATCTCAGCGCCGACGATTTCCTGATCGTGGAAGCGACGATGGCTCATAAGGACGCGCCTGCCCCGCAGGTACGAGTCCAGCAGATCCGGTTGCACCATCAACCGATGAGCAAACTGCTCGTCCTGCACAGGGAAGCCCCGACAGGGCAGCCGGGCCGGCTGATCATGATCGCGCTGGATACGCCTTCTTCCCGATGCTTCTGGGCATTCGCGCATGAAGCTCAACTGCGCAGCGAACTGGTCAGCTGGACCGCCTCGCAAGCACTGCGCGACTTTCTGCTCAACCAGGTTGAGGTCGAAGCTCGCACATCGCTCGCTTCGCGGCTGGAAGCGCTCGCGCGCATCCCTGACGCCGCCGAGGACTTCCTGGAGCTGGTCGATCTGTCGAGTCTCGAAGACGGCTTGCAAGTCTTCGTCGAGCAACATGCGCGAGTGGCGAAGTCCGAACAGCAGCGCCACACCCCGCAGTGGTACAAGGCAGCCAGCCTGGCACAGCGCCAGGAACTGCAAGCCCTGGAAGATGCGGCCAGCGCGGCGGTACGCAATTACGACGCCAAGCCGCATACCCATATCCAGCCGTTCAAAGACTATGTCCATGATCAGGCCAGCATCCAGATCAGCAGATTGCTCAATGTTCCGGTCGGCAGCGTAGACCCCGATCACATTGTCATCACCAGCGAACGTGAGACGGTAACCTATACCAGCCTTCTGCTCGATGGCTATGACGACACCTTTGGCCTGATCAAAAGCACTGCCGACACGCATGCAACCTTCTCCGGTCCGGAAGGCGTCGATTTGCAAGCCTTGTCACCGCAGAAAGTCGCCGCTTCGGTTCGCGGCAAATGGCTAGGCGATGATTACATCGCGCTCATCAGCAGCTCCTTGCTCGATGCCAGCTCGGCGGGTTACCAGTACCGTCGCAAGACCAGCCTGTCGATTACCCAGCTTCAAATGCGGGCCGCGGCTTTGCGCAGCCTGCTCAAGGGCGATATCGACACGGTTCAGTACCAGTGGCTCCGAGACTCCATCAATCACGCGCATCTGAACGATGCCGCAACCCGCGAGCGATACCCGCTGTATCCGCTGCAGATCCATATAGACAAACCACTGATCGCCTCGAGGCTGTCCGGCATCGATCAATTGGTCGTCCCCGCTCTAACCGAGGTGGAAACTGTCCAGGGGTGTTTCGCTGTACGTCCCACCTCCGTCAGGCTGGCAGCGCTGCTGTATACCCCGCAAGCTCCCGACGGAGTTGAATTCCGGCCCTTTGGCAGCTTTGTTGAGTCGCTTCATGCACCCGGCATGATCGATTATTACAAGGACAGGTGCCGATTCGCAGCGAGAAAAGCCCTGTCGTTTTACCTCCGCGACATGCGGGACGGACATCCTGAAAACGCCCCCTTCCTGCCAAGGGAGTCGATTGCCGATTTCGCCGAGACCTGCTTCAACCGCCCTGTGCTACGCAAGATCCGCGACGTGCAGGACTCGACCCGAGGACGGAGCGAGATGCTGGCCGGGTTGATCTGGACCAGCGCCGAAATAATTGCCACTGTCGTCACGCTGCCGTTCCCGCTGGCCAGCTTCGCGGTTGGCGCAATGTTGGCGACCGTGGACTCGGTACGCGCGCTTCGTGCCTTGCGTGATGGCGATACCGAAACCGCTTGTGCCTATATCGTGAGCGCCATGATCAACTCTTACGGGGCCAGAGGTGATCTGAAATACGGCCTCAAAGGATTTGGCAAGGTGATACGCCAACTCGCTCTGCCTCCTGACCCAGTCTCGGTCCCTGGCACAACGAGCGTGCGCTCCCTGCCCCGCTACGAGGATCTGTTTCCGGCAGGCTGGTATGAGAAATCGCGTGCGTTGCCCCATTACGAAGATCTTGATCCGGCACGTTCCCATCACGAACAGATGTCCTTGCGCGCAAAGCGTGAAGCCGCCCTGCCCAAACAACCTTCGACTTCAACCACAGGCAGGGACATCGACCCCGCGTTGGCTACACGCGATACATTCGAGGTCGATATTTCCCTGCACGCATTGCCGCGCCTGACCGAAGGCCACGCCAAAGGTGTTTGCCCTGTCAAGGGCAAGTACTACATCGATCTGTCCGGCAAGACGTTCGAGGTGCAATACGATGCCCAGATGCGCCTCTGGCAGATTATCGATCCGGAGAATCCATTTGCATTTTTCGGGAAACGGCCGGTCCGTCTTGATGAGCACGGCAAATGGCAGCTTGCCGATCGCCTGCGGCTGGAAGGCGGCGGCCTGGACAGTCCGGCAAGTTACCGACCGCTGACTGAGGAAGGTGCGGTAAGCGCAAGCAATACCCCGAGCGATCACGAACTACCCGAACCGCTGCGGCAGCACATGCATACCCTGATCACCGGAGAGTCGTTCAACCCGGTCAACCTGGCACCTGAGTATTTCGAAAGTGTGTTCCTGCAAGTGCGCCACAAATTCGCCCGGCTGCGGGAAAACCTGTACCAGGACGCCAATAAATTCTTCGACGCTCCGGTACTGCCGCCGCGTCCGTCATTACCAACGGTTACCCCCGACACTCCGCTCGACACGTTTCTTGAACGCCTGTTCGAACACAGCAACGGCGTGGTCCTGAGCGAAACGGCAAAATCGGTCGCCAGCAAGCGTATGCTGATTCAGAACATGCCGTCGCTGGTCAAAGAGCGTGTGGAAATCCTCTATCTAGAACATGTATTCACCGACAAGCATGCATCCAAGCTTGCCAAGTACCGCAAGCTGGGCAAGAAAACCCGGTCAGGCTCCCGCGAGCTCAAGCACCACCTGGAGCACGTCAATGAGAAGGCACTGGATAACGGGACCACCGAATACGATTACTACCATCTGATCAAGGCCGCTCACCAACATGGCATTGAAGTCCGTCCGTTCAGCTCGTCGATCAGCTATCCACACAGGCTGCATCCGGTAATCCGGGCCGCTGACGATACTGCGGCAAGCCGGAAAATGAGCACCTTCTTTGGTCACAAGATCATCAGCGCTGATGTCGCGGCAGATCCGACACGACGCTGGGTGGCCTTGCTCGATGAAGACCTTGCCACGACTGGGCATCGACTTCCCGGCATTGCCGAACTGGAAGGTGTGCCCAGCGTTCATATTCGTGACGTTTCGAGCGAACGCCCCACGCGGATCATCACGAATGCTCGGAGCGCCACGGCAACCAGTGCGAAGACCGGTCCCGATTTTACGCTCGAATTCGTCAACCCGCTGGTCCTGTCTCCCGCCCCCGTCCTGCCCAAAAGCACCACGGTTGACGCGGTCCTGTTCAGAGAAGTGGGTAGCCCGCTTGCGAAAGAAGCCGGGGAACGCTGGGCGGGCGCATATGGATTCCGCTGGCACGGTGTCGACGGCTGGGTACGTGTAGAACCCGAGCACTGGGCACCCAACAGCCCGTTGACGCCAATCCAGCAGTCACTGGCAGACGGCCAATATGAAATCCCGCTCGAACACCGAGACACGTTGCACCGCCTGGCTCAATTGGAACGCAAGGGACTGGATCAGAACTATTCTGTGCCCGATACGGAACAGGCCGGGGTAAGAGACCTGTTTTTCGCGGTACGCGAAAAGCTGCAACAAGATGCCCGCAGCGTCGTGAGTGCTGAACTGCCGCCGCGCCCGATCATGCCCGTCATTGAGCCACAGACACCGTTGCCGGAGTTTCTCGCAAAGCTCTACGAGCATACTGATGGCGTGGTGATTGGCGAAGAACATGCATCAATAGCCAGCAAGCAGTTGATCATCGATAACTTGCCAACCTTATCGAAGCAAAAAGTCAAAACGCTGTATCTGGAGCATTTGATGACGGATCTGCATCAGGCCGATCTGGATCGCTTTTTCGAGACCGGGCAGATGAGCAAGACCCTACTGCACGACCTGAAAATAATGGACCGCGGCCATCGAACTGACCCCACTGGAATCTATACCTTCGAGCAACTGGTGGTCAAAGCGCAGCAGAACGGTATCGAGATTCGCGCCATCGATTGTGCCGCGAGCTATCACCTCAAGGGCATTCCCAATGAGGCCCCCACGACCCGAGAGCAAATGATGAATTACTTTGCTTCACGTACCATCCGCAAGCATCAGGAGGTCATGGGCCCGCACAAGTGGATCGCTCTGGTAGGAAACAGTCATTCCAACACCTTCCAGAAGCTCATACCGGGTCTTGCCGAACTGGAAGGTGGAATCGGGGTGCGCGTCAGGGATGTGTCGATCGGGCAATCCAGAGGAATAAGCCATGACCCGGGCGAAAGATTCAGAATCGGTCTGAGCACCGAGACCGCGCAAGTGAAAGGCGACTACCTGGTGGAAATAGAAGCTTTGGCAGCACCCCGACGCTCAGTCCTCCTGTCTCCCGCACAGCAGCTGCATCGTCCGGGAATGTTCATGGTCGAGGAAACGGAAAGCGGGCTGTACGTCATCATCCACAGATCTCGCGACACGACCATTCATCACACCCCGGTCATGACAAACGCCGATGGAAAGCTGTACGTGGACCGACCCAGCTGGACAGCGGTGCATTTCCAGCCTTATGACGACATCGAGGCCTTGATAAAGGCGCTCGAGGACTCAGACCTCCGGTTGATGTCCATGCGTCACAGACTGGGTTCTGTGTAACGCCAGGAGCCTATGCCTGGGAAGGCAGGCGCTGCGCCAGCAACCGGTGCAACGCGCTGTCTTGCGGCCAGTTGCGCATGAAGCGCGCCCGGTCGCGGGCGAAGGCAGGCGCGAACGAAGCCTGGGTGCTGTGCTGTTGCATGGCGTCCAGGTCGATCAGCGCCCAGCGATCTTCATGCCAGAAGATGTTGTGCCCTTTGAAATCGCCATGACTGATCCGCTCGCGGATCAGTTGCTCGAACAGATGATCCAGCGCCTGCAACTCGTTTTCAGGGACCTCGCCGGATTCCACATAAGGGGCAAAACGCTCGATGATATCGGGACCGTTCAATGCCTCGGTCAGCAGATAAGCCTTGCTGCGCAAGCCCAGAAAACGCGGTTCCCGTATTGCCAGCGGCCTGGGCGTGGCGATACCCAGAAACATCAGCCGATTGCCCTCTCGCCAGGAGTGCGCGGCGCGACTGGGACGCCAGAAGCGCTTGAGCCAGTGGCTGAAATTCTTGATGTTGTAGCGTTTGATCACCAGCGCGCGGCCTTCGACTTCGACCCGTGCAACACTGGCCGAACCACCGGTCTTGTACACGTGCCCGCCTTCGATCAAGGCATCGGCCCGGTCCAGCACAGGCACCAGGGCGCTCTGCTCTTCACGACGAACCGCCTGAAACATCGACGGCGTGTCGATAACGCTGAATGCCGTGCACTCGCGTCCGGTCTTGTTCAGGAAATCCTTGAGACGCCAGCTTCTGACCTTGTCGATCTGCTTTTGCAGCGCTTCCAGCGGCAAGGCATGTTCGGCATTGCTCAACAGATAATGGACCAGCAACTCTTCGGTGAAGGGCTCGAAGGCCTTGGGCAATTGCGCGAAGAACACGCCCAGGTTTTCCAGCACTTTCTGACGCGACAGCGGCGTGCCGGCCTGTTCGACGCAGATGCCGGCGCCGTCGATCAGATACAGCCGGCCGGCATGACGCAGCAGGTTGTCCAGATGCAGGTCTTCCTGCCAGAGCCCCTTGGCGTGCAACTGCCCGATGGCCGCTAACGCCTCGCCCAACACAACCTGCTGTTCATCGGCCAGCGGCGCCAGCTGTTCCACCTGCTTCCAGGCGTCGCCCAGGCTCGGCGCGTCTTCCAGCCATTCGAACAGCAGCCAGCCACCTTCCCCTTCCACCAGCCCATCGGCCAGCAGCAGAGGCGTGGTCATCCCCTGCTCAGCCAGCAGCCGCACGCCGCTCAGTTCACGCTGAAAATGCCGGGCGGCCTTGGCGCCGACCAGCAACTTGGCCAGCACGGGCCTGCCGCGCCAGATGCCGGCCCCGACATAGCGCTGTCCGGGCAAGACGCGCAGCAACGACAGCAGTTGCAGGTCCGCGGAGCCCGCCGCATCGGCCAGGGTCAAGGTCATGGGCACTTCGGGAGTACGCCCGGCGTTCTTGAGTTCGGACAAACGCATCAGCGGCTCTCTTTCTGGTGTCGGGGATCACGCTTGTGCTGCTCGCGCTGGCCTAGCCGGGCGCTCCAGGCGTCGACCTGGGCGCTGTCGACGTCCGCCCGTAGATAGGCTGCCAGCAGTTGACGTCGTTCGGCATCGCCCCACATCGGCGCGCGCCGCAGCAAAGGCTCCAGATCCTTGATCAGATCGCGCCGGCCGAACAGCACCGGACGGGTTTTCTCCAGATCGATCAGCTGCGCCAGGTACGCGTCGCCCTGCTGTCGCAGGAAGATGTGCTTGGGATAAAAGCAGCCATGGACCTGACCGGCATGGTGCAACGTATGCGCCAGCTCGCCGCATGCCTTGAGGATAGCCGCGCGACGCGGTGAGGCGAGGTCCGGCCATTGATCGAGCACCGCCTCCAGATCGGTCCAGCCATCCAGAGCGCGGGTCATCAGGATTGCGCGGCGCTCGCCGTTGACCTTGCGCTCTCCATAGAACGCAGCCTGCAACGCCGGAATCCCCAGCTTCTGGTAGCGGCTGATGTTACGAAACTCTCTGGAAAACGAGGGCTCGCCGAACGGGTGGTGCAAGGTATGGGTGAGGTAATTGCTCTGGCGCTTGAGATAGAAACCCTGACCCTCAAGGTCCAGGCGGAACACGCTGCTCCAGCCGCCGCGCCCTGTATTGGGCTCGTCGACCGCGTCGAGCCGCACGTCCCACAAGGCCTGAAAATCGGTCAAGCCGTGGCGTTCCAGCAGCGGTCGGTCGGCACTGGCGATGAAAACGCTCATTCGCGCCCCTCGAAAAAACGGATGATATGGCGAATACGCTTCTTGTCCGAAGCATTCAGGCGGGCGCGCTGGCGATATTGCAGGTAGAAGCGCAGGCGCTGAGTCGCCGACAAATGATATTTCGCCAGCTTGTCCAGGCAGGCCAGGTCCTTGGTGATGCGGTAACGCAACATGAAGCTCCACCAGAACGCGCCGTTGGGACAATCGATGAAGAACAGCCGGTCCTGATCGTCGACCAGCAGATTGCGCCATTTCAGATCGTTATGGGTGAAGTGCCGGTCATGCATGGCGCGGGTGTAGGTCGCCAATTGCCGGCTGATACGTTCTACCCACGCCCGGTCGCCCAATCGGGGGTCCTTGCGTTTGGCAAGCACCGACAAGTCTTCGGTATTGGGCAATTCACGGGTAATCAGCGCACCGCGATCGTAGGCCGCGCCATTGCGCTCCAGCCCCCAGGCGACCACATCGGCGGTGGCGATGCCCCATTTGGCGAAGCGCTTGAGGTTCTGCCATTCGGACTTGACCCGAGGCTTGCCCAGATAACGGCGCAGCCCTTTGCCCGCGCCGCTGTAGCGTTTGACGTAGTAGTTGACGCCGTCGCGCCGGACACGAATGACCTCCGACAACGGATCACGGGTCAGAGGTTCACCCTCCAGGGCAAACACCGCGTCCAGGCTGCCGAAATCCGCTTCTAGAAACGCATACTCGGGGTCGAGCGACCAACCCGCCATCAGAGCGCGCCTCCGTAGCGCACCTTGCGATCGAGCAGTTTTTCCGCCTTGCGCTCTAGCCACACCAGCAGGTCGGCTTCCTCGGTCAGAATCTGCCGCAGCGGTTTCTGGAAATAACCTTTCAGGAAGCGCAGCTTGTCGCGCTGGGTCAGGCCGATATCGAGCGCCGAGTAATACAGTGCGCCGAGGTCCTTGTTGCGCCAGCGCAGCGGCGTCGCGGAGCGGGTCTGGGCACGATGCAGGTCGATGACCGACAGGCGGAAATCATCGGCGGTCACTGGCTTGTCGGTGTGCAGCAGGAAGTGGCAGATGTAGCAGTCACGGTGGTTAACCCCGGCGCGATGCATCATGCCGACCAGACGCGCGACCTCGGCGATCAGCGCTCGCTTCAAACGCGGCTCCGGAGGCTGCTCGCGCCAGTTGCGGCTCAGATCTTCCAGGCTTTCGGTAGGCGCCAGCTCTTCAGTCACGATGAACGAATGCTGGGCAGCCGGGTTGCTGCCCCGCTCGCCGAACGCTACGGCGGTCATGGTCGGCACGCCGACCTCATGAAGACGGGCGATGGCCTGCCATTCCTTGCCGGCGCCCAGCACCGGAAGCTTGGCGGTGATCAGGTTCTTGGCGACTTCGCCCCAGCCGATGCCGCGGTGGATCTTGACGAAATAGCCTCGTCCGTCGACCTCGGTACGCAGCGTGCGGCGGCCCTCCAGGGCGCGATACACCTTGCCGTCCAGTGCTTCGACTTCGGCGAAGGCATCGCGTCCGGCCCACAGACTCTTGAAGGGTTCAGCGAGGAACAGTTTCATCGATAGTGCTCCGCCAGAATCACATCCGCCGCGTGCTGCGGCATGCTGTAGAGGTCCGCTGTCTGAGCATAAGCGAGGCCGTTGCGGCTCCAGGCGGCACGCGCCGCATTGTCGTGGAGCATGCCCGCGAGATAGCTGTTGAGCTGGCTCTGGTCAAACGGTTCGTCCAGCACTCGCCCGCAGTCGGCTTCGGCAATGTAGTGCGCGTATCCGCAGACCGCGCTGACCAGCACCGGCAGCCCGGCGACCAGCGCTTCGAGCAGCACCGTGCCGGTGTTTTCGTTGTACGCCGGATGGATCAACAGGTCGGCGCCGAGCAGAAAACGCGGGATGTCGCTACGACCTTTCATGAACGTTACCTGATCCCCCAGCCCCAATGCCGTGCTTTGCAATTGGAATACCTTGGGGTCGTCCTGACCGATTACAAACAGGCGGGTGCGTTTGCGCAGTTCGGACGGCAGCGAGGCCAGCGCCTTGAGGCTGCGATCCACGCCTTTGGTCTTGAACCCGGAGCCGATCTGCACCAGCAGCAGGTCGTCGTCGCCCAAGCCGAATTCCTTGCGAAACGCGGCGCGAATTTCCGGGGCATCCGGCGGTGCGCGACGGTCCTGGGAAATGCCCGGCGGCAACAGGTGGAAGCGTGACAGCGGGGTGTTGTAATGCTTGATGAACAGCGGTTGCTGCACCTCGGAGATCATCAGCACCTGGGTTTTCGCGTCCTCGGCGAACACGGCCCGCTCGTATTCAGCGAAATGCCGGTAGCGTCCCCACTGGCGATACAGCGAACCGCGCAGGTTCTGCGCCTTGTCTTCGAAGCAGCCGTCGGCCGCGTAGTAGACGTCCAGGCCCGGCATCTTGTTGAAGCCGATCAGCCGGTCCACCGGGCGCCGCGCCAGATCCGCAGCCATCCAGGCGCTGAGCTTTTCATTGCGCCGATGGTTGAAGAAGGCCTTGACCGGCGCGACCAGCACTTCGAAGCCGGGCGGCACATCGCCTTCCCAGATCAGTGTGTAGACGCGGATCTGGTGACCGCGCTGCTGACATTCCAGCGCGATGCGCATGAAGTCCCGTTGCAGACCGCCGAACGGAAAATATTTGTACAGCACGAATGCCAGTTGCATCAGAGAGTTTCCTTTGCCAGCAACAGCGCGCCCAACTGGCTCGCTACTCGCTCGGGATTCAAGGGAGTGAAGCACACGGGCCACTCGTGCTTCAGGTCGAGCCGGCGCTGATCCTCAGCGGTCGGCTGGTAAGTACATTTCTTTTGCAGGCACGGCGCGCAGCCTGGGTAATCCGCCGCCAGATGCAGCTGGGATTGCCCGTAGGCGCCGGTCAGGCCGGGATTGGTCGGACCGAACAGGGAAATGGTCGGCACATCCAGCGCTGCCGCCAGATGACCGATGCCGGTATCCACCGCCACGCACGCCCGGGCGCTGGCCAGCACCCCGGCCACGCCGGCCAGATTCAGCCTTGGCAGAACCTGCGCATGGGCAAGACCTTCGGCGATGCGCTCGGCACGGGCCTTTTCCACCGGGTTGCCCCAGGGCAGGCGCACTTGCAGCCCGCGTCGGCCCATCAACTCGGCCAGTTGCCGCCAGTACAGCTCCGGCCAGTGCTTCGAATCCCAGGTGGTGCCGTGCAAAAACAATACGAAGGGTTCGGACGAGACATCTTCAGGCACCGCCGGACGCGTGAGGCCGTAATGACCAATGCCGGCCGGCAACGGATAGCCCAGCGCCTGAGCGAACAACTGACGCAGTCGCTCGACCGCATGCTGGTCGCGGGGGACGGCGAGCGGCCGGTCGTAGAAGCGGCTGGCCAGCGGCTCGCGGGCGGACTGCCGGTCGAGACCGGCCACAGGCGCGTCGACATAACGTGTCAGCCAGGCACTCTTGAACAGCCCCTGCGCATCGATCACCAGATCGTAGCGGCTCTGGCGCAGGCTGCGCTTGAAACCTTTCCACTCCCCGGATTTGAAGGTCTGCCAGAGGTTCTTGCGCCAGCGGCGGATCGCTACCGGAATGACTTTGTCGACGGCCGGATGCCAGGTGGGAATCTCGGCGAAGCCTTCCTCGACCACCCAATCGAAGCGGATGCCCGGCAGTGCCCGGGCAGCATCGGTCAGCGCCGGCAGCGCATGGATCACGTCACCCAGCGAAGAGGTCTTGATCAGCAATACCCGCAAGATCAGTTGACCTCCACCGGCGTGGCGCCCATGCGGCCCAGTGCCTGAATCACCGTATCGGGTTCCAGCAGCCGCAGGCAGTTGTAGTGCCCGAAGCGGCACGTCCGATCAAAACAAGGGCTGCATTCGATGCCCAGCCGCACGATCTCGACTTCATCGGCCAGTGGCGGCGTGAAACCGGGGGATGTCGAGCCGTAGACCGCCACCAGCGGACGGTTCAGGGCCGCGGCCACGTGCATCAGGCCCGAGTCGTTGGACACCACAGAGTCGGCGCACGACAGCAGATCGATGGCTTCGGCCAGCGAGGTTTCGCCGCACAGATTGACGGACTCTTCGCGCAAACCCGGAATCAGGTTTTCGCGGATGGTCTCACCGACCGGATGGTCTTTCTTGGAGCCGAACAGCCAGACCTGCCAGCCTTCGCGGATCCTCGCGTCCGCGACCTGAGCATAATGCTCGGCCGGCCAGCGCTTGGACTCGCCGAACTCCGCACCGGGACACAGCGCCAGCACAGGGCGGTCCAGTACCAGACCAAACTTGCTCAGCGCCGCATCGCGACTGGTCGCGTCGATGCGCAGACTCGGCTTGGGATAAGGATGCGGCAGTTCCGCGTCCCTGTCGTACGCAAGAGCCATGAAGCGCTCGATCATCAATGGATAGCGCTCTTTGTCGAGCACGCGCACGTCGTTCAGCAGGCCGTAGCGGAACTCGCCCCGCCAGCCGGTGCGCTTGGGAATACCGGCGAAAAACGGCACCAGCGCCGACTTGAGCGAGTTGGGCAGCAGGATCGCCTGGTCGTACTGGCCGGCCAGACTCTTGCCGATCCGGCGACGGGTCGCCAGTTCGAGGGCGCCATGGCCCAGCGGGAAACTCAGTGCGGCGCGTACTTCGGGCATGCGCTCCAGGATCGGACGACTCCACTCGGGCGCCAGCACATCGATTTCGCATTCAGGATGGCGCTGTTTCAGACACTGGAACAGCGTCTGCGCCATCACCATGTCACCGACCCAGCTTGGCCCAACGATCAGAATTTTCATGCTTCTTCCAAAACGACCAGGGAGCCGGTCGGGCCGCGTGACACCTCCACACAACCCGCCGCCTCCCTGTCCTATCTTTTATATAGCTCTGCACGCGACCATGACACAGTCATTACAGACGCCGAGACTCAGCTCAGCCCCATCTGCGCCCAGATCCGCATCACTTCGCGCCGCTCGGCCTGGAACTGGTCACCGCGCACGATACCCGCTTCGTTCTGCAAGGCCTGACGGTGCGCCGCGGCGCGGTAGGCCTTGTAGGCCTCGCGCAACAATCCGGCGTCCGACTCGGACAACAGACCGGCCTGCTCCAGACCTTCCAGAATCCGGATATTGTCGGTATAGCGCACCAGCGCGGGATGCTCTCTGGACCACGCCAGGGCCGCGTATTGCACCATAAATTCAATATCGACGATACCTCCGGCGTCCTGCTTGAGGTCAAAGGGCACTGTGGCATCGAATGCATTGGCGGCGGTTCCGGCCGCGGTTATCCGGGTGCCCAGGTTATCGCGCATCTTGGCGCGCATCTCGCTGACTTCGCTTCGCAGCGTATCCACGTCGCGCTCGCGCCCCAGGACCCGGGTCCTGACCTGTTCGAAAGCAGTGCCCACGTCCGGGCTGCCCACCAGCACTCTGGCGCGAACCAGCGCCTGATGTTCCCAGGTCCAGGCCTCGTTCTGCTGGTAGCGGTCGAAGGCGCCCAGCGAGCTGACCAGCAGACCGGACGCGCCGGAAGGTCGCAGACGCATGTCTACCTCGTAAAGCTGGCCGGAGTTGGTCTGCGTGGTCAGCAAATGGATGATCCGCTGCCCCAGGCGCGTGAAGAACTGCGCGCCGTCCAGAGGCTTGGCGCCATCGGTTTCGGCCTGCGGGTCGCCGTCATGAATGAACACCAGATCCAGGTCGGAACCGTGCCCCAGTTCGATGCCGCCGACTTTGCCGTAGCCGACGATGATGAAGCCCGGATCGCACGGACTGCCGTCGGGCCGACGCGGGGTGCCGTGCCGTGCGACGGTGTGCCGCCAGGCGAGCGCCAGAACCTGCTCCAGAATGGCCTCCGCCAGCCAGGTCAGATAATCGCTGACTTTCATCAGAGGCAGGCCGCCGGATATCTCGGAAGCCGCGACGCGCAGACGATGCGCGAGCTTGAAATGACGCAGGGCCTCCATCTGCTGCTCAAGATCGTCTTCAGGGATGCGCACCAGTCGCTCCCGCAGTTCGGCGGCAAGCTCGGGTGCCAGCGGCGGATTGAACAGGCGCCCCTCGTTCAGCAATTCATCGAGCAGCAGCGGGAACCGCGCGATCTGCTCGGCGATCCAGGGGCTGGCGGCGCACAAGGTCAGCAACCGACGCAGTGCGTCAGGGTTTTCCGTCAGCAGCACCAGATAAGCCGAACGCCGCGCCACCGCTTCGACCAGAGGCAGCACCCGCTCCAGCACCAGATCGGGGTTTTCATGCTCCACCGCCTGGGCCAGCAGGCGCGGAATGAAGGCGTCGAGTCGCTCGCGGCCCAGGCGCTGCATCGAACGCAACTGCGGGCTGCCACGCAGATTGGAAAGCTGTCTGAGCGCGGTCTGCGCGTTGGCAAATCCGGCCTCGGTCAACTGCCGGCTGGCGGCTTCCTCGTCCTGGGACTCTTCCCACAAAGGCAACCACTCGCCGCCGACCGTCACCTCGCCTTCATCCTGCTCCTCATCAGGATCGGCAATCACCTGGCGGAAATGCCAGGACACCCGCTCGCGCCAATGCATCAAGCGCTCGTGAAACGCCGGCCAGCTGTCGAAGCCCATCATGAAGGCGATCCGGGCCTGATCCAGTTCGTTGTCCGGCAGCATCTGGGTCTGGCGGTCAGCGATCGCCTGGATAGCGTGTTCGGTGTAACGCAGGAATTCATAGCCTTCGCGCAGTTCGTTGGTCACCGCCGACGGCAGGTAGCCTTGCCCCTCCAGCGTGCTCAACACCTTGAACAGCGGCCTTTGCTGCAGGCTGAGGTCGCGCCCGCCGTGAATCAACTGGAACGCCTGGGCGATGAATTCCACTTCGCGAATGCCGCCCGCGCCCAGTTTGATGTTCTCGGCCATGCCCTTGCGGCGCACTTCCTGCTGGATCAGCTGCTTCATGGTGCGCAGCGCTTCGATGGCCGAAAAGTCCAGGTAACGGCGGTAGACGAAAGGCCGGAGCATCTCCAGCAACTGCTCGCCGGCAGCCTGATCGCCGCCGACCACCCGGGCCTTGATCATGGCGTAGCGCTCCCAGTCGCGCCCCTGATCCTGGTAATACTGTTCCAGCGCGTTGAAGCTGAGCACCAGCGCCCCGGACGAGCCGTAGGGCCGCAGGCGCATGTCGACGCGAAACACGAAGCCGTCCACGGTGACCGGGTCCAGCGCCTTGATCAGCCGCTGGCCGAGGCGGATGAAGAATTCCTGATTGTCCAGCGGGCGTTTGACCCCGGTGGTTTCGCCGCCTTCGGGATAGCCGAAGATCAGGTCGATGTCCGAAGACAGGTTCAGCTCCACCGCGCCCAGCTTGCCCATGCCGAGAATGACCAGATGCTGGGGCTCGCCACTGCGGCGGCCGATCGGCGTGCCGAACTGCTGACAGTGGCGCGTGTATAACCAGCGGTAGGCCTGGTCGATACAGGCGTCAGCCATGTCCGACAGATCGCGACAGGTTTCGATCAGATTGGCCTGACGGCTCAGGTCGCGCCAGATAATCCGCACTTGCTGTCGCATGCGTTGCCGACGTAGATTACGCCCCAACTCGTCTTCGCTGTCGGCCGCCTGGGCCGCCGTGGCGATCTGGTCGCGCAGCTCGCCCGTTGCGAAGCTGCGTTCCAGCACCCCGGCTTGCGCCAGTTCCAGCAGCATCAACGGGTCGCGGACGACCTGCTCGGCGACGAAATCGCTGCAGGCACAAACCCGGTCGAATGCCTGCAGGCGGGCTTCGGGCCAGCTTGCGAAGGATGCCAGGGATTCGTCCGACAAAGCGGCGACGGCAGTATGAAAGGCTTGCCGGGCGCGGGCAGCGGCGGGCAGCAGAATGTCGGGAAAAACGGTCAGCGAAGGAAGGCTCATGGTCTATCCTGATTCGGCGTACCTGAGGCGACCTGCCATGACCGCAAGACCCAATGCAACACCGACGAATGTCGAACAAAGGTGATTAATTGCCAGAAAAACCGCCAAGGCAGCAGCCGGCGCCGGTTTTTCCCTGAAAACTACTCGATCCTGTGCAACGGTAACGTTTTATCTCACAACACGACAGAAGCGATACGCTCGCTTCTCTGTAGTTTTACTACTGGGCCTACAATCCGTAGGGCTGAAATGACTGACGATTTGTAGTAAAACTACACGCCGCCGGAGCCACCTCCGGTCATCCAAGAATTCATGTCGTCTGCCCACAAGGCCAGTCGCAAACTCAGGCAACCGATTCTGGAAGCCTTTCCGCCCTGGAGCAAGCCATGCAAGACCTCGATCCCGTCGAAACCCAGGAATGGCTGGACGCCCTGGAATCGGTTCTCGACAAAGAAGGCGAAGACCGTGCTCATTATCTGATGACCCGTATGGGCGAACTGGCCACCAGAAGTGGCTCGCAGTTGCCGTACGCCATCACCACGCCTTACCGCAACACCATTCCCGTCACCCACGAAGCACGCATGCCTGGCGACCTGTTCATGGAACGCCGCATTCGCTCGCTGGTGCGCTGGAACGCATTGGCCATGGTCGTCAAGACCAACCTGAACGACCCGGACCTGGGCGGTCACATCTCCAGCTTCGCCTCCAGTGCGACGCTGTATGACATCGGTTTCAACTACTTCTTCCAGGCCCCGACCGAAGAACACGGCGGCGACCTGATCTACTTCCAGGGTCACGCATCGCCAGGCGTGTACGCCCGTGCGTTCCTCGAAGGTCGCATCACTGAAGACCAGATGAACAACTTCCGCCAGGAAGTCGACGGACAGGGCCTGTCGTCCTACCCACACCCGTGGCTGATGAAGGACTTCTGGCAGTTCCCGACCGTCTCCATGGGTCTGGGTCCGATCCAGGCGATCTACCAGGCACGCTTCATGAAGTACCTGGAGCACCGCGGCTTCATCCCGGAAGGCAAGCAGAAGGTCTGGTGCTTCCTGGGCGACGGCGAGACCGACGAGCCGGAATCCCTGGGCGCCATCGCCCTGGCCGGTCGCGAGAAGCTCGACAACCTGATCTTCGTGGTCAACTGCAATCTGCAGCGTCTGGACGGTCCGGTACGCGGCAACGCCAAGATCATCCAGGAACTGGAAGGCGTATTCCGTGGCGCCCAGTGGAACGTGACCAAGGTCATCTGGGGCCGTTTCTGGGACCCGCTGCTGGCCAAAGACGTCGACGGCATCCTGCAGCGCCGCATGGACGAAGTCATCGACGGCGAGTACCAGAACTACAAGGCCAAGGACGGCGCGTTCGTCCGTGAGCACTTCTTCAACACCCCTGAGCTCAAGGCGATGGTCGCGGACATGTCCGACGACGAAATCTGGAAGCTCAACCGTGGCGGTCACGACCCGTACAAGGTCTACGCGGCCTACCACCAGGCGGTCAACCACAAGGGCCAGCCTACCGTGGTCCTCGCCAAGACCATCAAGGGTTATGGCACCGGTGCCGGCGAAGCCAAGAACACCGCGCACAACACCAAGAAGGTCGATGTCGACAGCCTGCGTCACTTCCGCGACCGCTTCGACATCCCGGTCAAGGACGCGGAACTCGAATCCCTGCCGTTCTACAAGCCTGAAGAAGGCAGCGCCGAAGCCCGTTACCTGAGCGAGCGTCGTGCCGCGCTGGGCGGTTTCGTGCCGCAGCGCCGCGCACAGAGCTTCAGCCTGCCGACTCCGCCACTGGAAACCCTCAAGGCCATCCTGGACGGTTCGGGCGACCGTGAAATCTCCACCACCATGGCTTTCGTGCGCATCCTGGCGCAGTTGGTCAAGGACAAGGAAGTCGGTCAGCGCATCGTGCCGATCATTCCGGACGAAGCCCGTACCTTCGGTATGGAAGGCATGTTCCGCCAGCTGGGCATCTACTCCTCCGTCGGCCAGCTCTACGAGCCAGTCGATAAAGAGCAGGTGATGTTCTACCGCGAGGACAAGAAGGGCCAGATCCTCGAAGAAGGCATCAACGAAGCGGGCGCCATGTCCTCCTTCATCGCGGCCGGTACTGCGTACAGCAACCACAACCAGCCGATGCTGCCGTTCTACATCTTCTACTCGATGTTCGGCTTCCAGCGTATCGGCGACCTGGCCTGGGCCGCTGGCGACAGCCGCACCCGTGGCTTCCTGGTCGGCGGCACCGCCGGTCGTACCACGCTCAACGGTGAAGGTCTGCAGCACGAAGACGGTCACAGCCACATCCTGGCTTCGACCATCCCGAACTGCCGCACCTTCGACCCGACCTACGGCTACGAGCTGGCGGTCATCGTTCGTGAAGGCATGCGTCTGATGCTCGAAGAGCAGCAGGACATCTTCTACTACCTGACCGTGATGAACGAATCCTACGTGCAGCCAGCCATGCCGGCCGGTGCCGAGGAAGGCATCATCAAGGGCATGTACCTGCTCGAAGAAGACACCAAGGAAGCGGCGCACCACGTCCAGTTGCTGGGCTCGGGCACCATCCTGCGTGAAGTTCGCGAAGCGGCGAAGATCCTGCGCGACGAGTTCAATATCGGCGCCGACGTCTGGAGCGTCACCAGCTTCAACGAACTGCGTCGCGACGGTCTGGCGGTCGAGCGCTACAACCGCCTGCACCCGGGTCAGAAACCTCAGTTGACCTACGTCGAAGAGTGCCTCAACGGCCGCAAGGGTCCGGTGATCGCATCGACCGACTACATGAAACTGTTCGCTGACCAGATTCGTCAGTGGGTTCCGACCAAGGAATACAAAGTTCTGGGCACCGACGGCTTCGGCCGTAGCGACAGCCGCAAGAAGCTGCGTCACTTCTTCGAAGTCGACCGTCACTTCGTGGTGCTGGCCGCCCTGGAAGCCTTGGCCGATCGTGGCGATATCGAACCTAAAGTCGTGGCGGAAGCCATTACCCGGTTCGGCATCGATCCTGAAAAACGCAATCCACTGGACTGCTAAGAGTCTGCTTCAAGAGCGCTGACCAGCGTAGACAGCCGAGGATGCGGAATTTACCTGACGTAAATGAGCATCCGACGCTGTTTTCCTGCAATTGAATCAGCGTAATCGAGAGTGAACAGGTTCTCCGAAGGAGAGACATAGTGAGTGAGCTAATTCGCGTACCCGACATCGGCAACGGTGAAGGTGAAGTCATTGAATTGATGGTCAAGGTCGGTGATCGCATCGAAGCTGACCAGAGCATTCTGACGCTGGAGTCGGACAAGGCGAGCATGGAAATTCCTGCTCCCAAGGCTGGCGTCATCAAGGTCATGAAGGTCAAGCTGGGCGACCGCCTGAAAGAAGGCGACGAGCTGTTCGAGCTGGAAGTCGAAGGCGAAGCGGCTGCCGCGCCTGCCGAGGCCGCACCTGCCGCAGCTCCGGCTGCTGCTGAAAAGCCTGCCGAGGCTGCCCCTGCCCCCGCCGCCGCGCCTGCACCTGCCGCTGCTGCTGCCGTTCAGGACATCCACGTGCCGGATATCGGCTCGTCGGGCAAGGCTAAGATCATCGAACTGATGGTCAAGGTCGGCGACAGCATCCAGGCCGATCAGTCGCTGATCACCCTGGAATCGGACAAGGCCAGCATGGAGATCCCTTCTCCGGCCGCCGGCGTTGTCGAAAGCATCGAAGTCAAGCTGGACCAGGAAGTCGGCACCGGTGACCTGATCCTCAAGCTCAAGGTCGAAGGCGCCGCGCCTGCCGCCGCTCCTGCTCCGACCGCCAGCGCACCGGCCGCCGCCCCTGCCAAGGCTGAAGCCGCACCGGCTGCTGCTCCTGCACCTAAAGCCGAAGCCCCGGCACCTGCCGCCGCGCCTGCCAAGGACGGCGCCAAGGTTCACGCCGGCCCGGCGGTTCGCCAGCTGGCACGCGAGTTCGGCGTCGAGCTGTCGGCCGTCAGCGCTTCCGGCCCGCACGGCCGCGTGCTGAAGGAAGACGTACAGGCTTACGTCAAGGCCATGATGCAAAAGGCCAAGGAAGCACCGGCCGGCGGCGCGAGCGGCGGCATGGGCATCCAGCCGATTCCGGAAGTCGACTTCAGCCGTTTCGGCGAAATCGAAGAAGTGCCGATGACCCGCCTGATGCAACTGGGCGCGACCGGTCTGCATCGCAGCTGGCTGAACATCCCGCACGTCACCCAGTTCGACCAGGCCGACATCACCGAGCTGGAAGCTTTCCGTGTCGCGCAGAAAGCCGTGGCGGAAAAGGCCGGCGTCAAGCTGACCGTGCTGCCTCTGCTGCTCAAGTCCTGCGCGCATCTGCTCAAGGAACTGCCGGACTTCAACGCTTCGCTGGCGCCAAGCGGCAAGGCTGTGATCCGCAAGAAGTACGTGCACATCGGTTTCGCCGTGGACACCCCGGACGGCCTGCTGGTCCCGGTCATCCGCGACGTCGACCAGAAGAGCCTGCTGCAACTGGCCGCCGAAGCGGCTGCGCTGGCCGAAAAGGCCCGCAACAAGAAGCTGACCGCCAACGACATGCAGGGCGCCTGCTTCACCATCTCCAGCCTCGGTCACATCGGCGGTACCGGCTTCACGCCGATCGTCAATGCGCCTGAGGTGGCGATCCTGGGTGTTTCCAAAGCGACCATCCAGCCGGTCTGGGACGGCAAAGCCTTCCAGCCGAAGCTGATGCTGCCTCTGTCGCTGTCCTACGATCACCGCGTGATCAACGGCGCCGCGGCTGCCCGCTTCACCAAGCGCCTGAGCGAATTGCTGGCGGATATCCGCACGATTCTGCTGTAAGCCCGAGCCGGCCCGTCATCACGACGGGCCAACGCTCCCGATTTGCGAGCAACGCTCGAACCTCAACCCCGCCCTCAAGCGGGGCTTTTTTTGTCCGATGCCCTCCCGACTTCGTAGGAGCCACCGGGGCGGCGTTCCGCCTTGCTGGCGATCTGCCGTGCTGCTGTCGGCATTGAGCAATGCGCGTAACGGGTCGACCTTTGCGAGTGTGAGGTTGTAAGCGTTTATCGCCAGCAAGCTGGCTCCTACGCGCATCAGCGATGCTCGACAGCATTGAAGATCTACCGCTTGCTGCCGACATACTTTTATAGCACTAAGCCACTGCACCTCTTGTAAGCCCGCGTCGCATGATGCAACCTTGCCACATGCGTCATTGATGTGGGCCGTCCGCCCCGCGATCAGTATTCCGGAAGCGAGTTTGTTGATGAAAAGCCAAACCGATGCTGCCGGCAGAACGGCAGCCGAGGTAGTGACGCAATTGCCTGTGCCCTCGCGCTTGGGCATGCTGCGTTTCGAGCGGCTTAATGAAGCCAATTGGGCGCTGCTGTACCTCGATCCAAACTGTGAAAAACAGCTCGGCCTCGCTGCCGTGGATCTCTGCGCCCTGATTGGCTCACCCTACGCAAGCCTGATGGAACCCGAGGCGCGCTATCGCCTGCACGATGAAATTCAGGCACAACTGAGCGGCTCCACTCATTACACCATTCGCTATACCTTGCACACGCCGGGCGGACCCTTGGGCGTGGTGGAAATCGGCGAGGCTTACAAACAGCACAACCGGCATCTGCTGCGTGGCTATTTTCTGATCGTCGACGTCCTTGCTGTCGAGCGAGAGCCTGATTCCGGCGACCTGGAAACCCAGAATTCCAGGCTGCAGATCGCCCTGGAGCTGAACCAGCGCGCCCAGCGCGATCAGCTTGCGCATCTGGAGCGCGTGCGGGCCCAGCAGGATCTGATCCTGCATCTGACCCGCCAGCGCTACAGCGCGACCAATTCGGTTCAGGAAGCCGCGCAACTGATCACCAAAAGCGCCTGCGACATTTATGACGTGGACCGCGCGGGAATCTGGAGCCTGAACGATAACGAACTGGTGTCGATCGCCGACTATGTCCGGCAGACGGGCGACTACCAGCCCAGATCGCCCATCGACATAAGCCTCTATCCCAACTACCTGGAAGCCTTGCACAACAGTCGCGCCATCGACGCGCGCAACATGCAGGACGACCCGCGCACTCGCTCCCTGGCCGAGGCGCTTTCGCCGCTGGGCATCAGCGCGGTGCTCGATGCCAGCATTCGCATCGATGGCCAGGTGGTCGGCGTGCTCTGCCTGGAACAGACCGGCGGAACCCGTGAATGGCAGCCTGACGAGATCACCTTCGCCGGCGAGCTGGCGGACCAGTTCGCCCAGGTCATCAATAACCACAACCGGCGCGTGGCAACCAATGCCCTGCATTTGTTCCAGCGCGCGGTGGAGCAGAGCGCCAGCGCTTTTCTGCTGGTCAACTGCGATGGCGTGGTCGAATACGTGAACCCCAGCTTCACGGCGATCACCCAGTACAGCTCGGACGAGGTGCACGGTCACAAGCTTTCGGAGCTGCCGGCACTTGAAAACCTCAACGAACTCCTGCTGGAAGCCAATTCGAGTCTGACCAGCAGCAATAGCTGGCAAGGCGAGTTCAAGAGCCGCCGCAAGAACCTGGAGCCTTACTGGGGCCAGCTGTCCATCTCCAAGGTGTACGGCGACAATCGCGAACTGACTCACTACATCGGCATTTACGAAGACATCACCCAGAGCAAGCTGGCGCAACAGCGCATCGAGCGACTGGCGTACACCGACAACCTCACCAGCCTGGGGAACCGTCCGGCGTTCATTCGCAACCTCGACGAGCGCTTCGCCCGCGAGAGCGACTCGCAGATGAGCCTGCTGCTGGTGGACATCGACAACTTCAAGCGCATCAACGACAGCCTCGGCCATCAGACCGGGGACAAGCTGTTGATCAGCCTGGCGCGGCGGCTGCGCAATACCCTCAGCCCATCCGACGTACTGGCGCGCTTTGCCAGTAACGAGTTCGCGGTTCTGCTCGACCATACCGGTCTGGAGGCCGGCCAGAGCATCGCCAGCCAGGTCCTGGCGACGCTGGACAAGCCGATGTTCGTCGACAACCAGTTGATCAGCGTGACCGGCTCGGTGGGCCTGGCCTGCGCTCCGCTGCATGGTCGCGATCCGCAGACGCTGATGAAGAATGCAGGGCTTGCGCTGCACAAAGCCAAGGCCAACGGCAAGCATCAGGTGCAGGTGTTCACCGAAGCGCTCAATGCCGAGGCCAGCTACAAGCTGTTCGTCGAGAACAACCTGCGCCGCGCGCTGACCCAGAACGAGCTGGACGTGTTCTACCAGCCCAAACTCTGCCTGCGAACCGGTCGCCTGCTCGGTCTCGAAGCACTGTTGCGCTGGAATCATCCGGAAAAGGGCATGATCCGACCGGACCAGTTCATCAGCGTGGCCGAAGAAACCGGCCTGATCATCCCGATCGGCAAGTGGGTCGCGCGCCAGTCCTGCCGAATGAGCAAAGCCTTGACCGCCGCCGGGTTCGGCAATCTGCAAGTGGCGATCAACGTATCGCCCAAGCAGTTCTCCGATCCGGAACTGGTTTCGTCCATCGCCGCGATCCTGCGCGAGGAAGCACTCGACGCCTCGCTGCTGGAACTGGAACTGACCGAAGGTCTGCTGCTGGAAGCCACCGAGGACACGCGCCTGCAACTGGACTCGCTCAAACGTCTGGGCCTGTCGCTGGCGATGGATGACTTCGGTACCGGTTACTCGTCCTTCAGTTACCTGAAGAAATTCCCCATCGACGTGATCAAGATCGACCGCAGCTTCATCCGGGACATTCCCGATGACGAGGACGACATGGAGATCACCTCGGCGGTCATCGCCATGGCGCACAACCTCAAGCTCAAGGTCGTGGCCGAAGGCATCGAAACGGCGGCGCAACTGGCGTTTCTGCGCCGGCATCGCTGCGACGTCGGTCAAGGCTATCTGTTCGACAAGCCGATCGCGGGCGATGAACTGATCGAGAAGCTGCACCGCTACTCCCGTCGTCCTTGATCAGGCAGCCCTTCTCGCGCTCGACGCTCTCGGGCACACTGTCGGTCCGTTTCAACACGGCAGCACTTGTTTGCGCGACGACCGCACCCATATAGGTACGCTCTTCCGTCCTGGCCCTGCTGCCTGTCTCACATCGAGAGGATATGGTTCATGACTCTGCGCTCGGAAATTCTGGTGAACAAGAACGTACTCCCTACCGCGGACCAGGCACTGCCGGGCCGTGAAACCCCCATGACCGTTCCCGATCAGCACTTCGTCAATGGCAACCCGCTGCTGGGTCCTTTCCCCGGGAACGTGGAATTCGCCATTTTCGGCATGGGCTGCTTCTGGGGCGCCGAACGTCGCCTGTGGCAGCAGGAAGGCGTGTACAGCACGGCGGTGGGTTACGCCGGTGGTATCACTCCGAACCCGACCTATGAAGAAGTCTGCTCCGGTCTCACCGGTCACAGCGAAGTGGTGCTGGTGGTCTACGAGCCGGAAAAAATCAGCTACGAAGCCTTGCTCAAGGTGTTCTGGGAAGCGCATAACCCGACCCAGGGCATGCGCCAGGGCAACGACATCGGCACCCAGTACCGCTCCGTGATCTACTGCCCCAAGCCTGAACAACTCGAAGCGGCCAAGGCCAGCGAGCAGGCGTTCCAGGCGGAACTGAGCAAGGCCGGCCTGGGCTCGATCACCACCGAAATCGCCGAAGCGCCGACCTTCTACTTTGCCGAGGCGTATCACCAGCAATACCTGGCGAAGAACCCGCAAGGCTATTGCGGCCTGGGCGGCACCGGCGTCTGCCTGCCGGCCTGATCGTTCGTCAGCGAGACATATCGCCAGCAAGCTGGCTCCAACCGAGTAGGAGCCAGCTTGCTGGCGATCAGCCCCCTTTGGCTCCAGCCAGGACTCGCCGCATGTTCCATTTCTCCATCCCCCTGAAACAGCGCTTCGCCGCCCTGCACAGTTCGGCGCAGTTCTTCTCCCTGCGCTACGTCCGCCGGACCACTCAACACCTGTCAGTCCGCAAGAACGTGGCCGAGCCGCCGTCGCTGGGCAGCGACCAAGGCGCGATGCTGACGGTGCGCCTCAACGGGGTCGAGGCTTACG
This sequence comes from Pseudomonas sp. JDS28PS106, assembly GCF_036706555.1. Lineage (NCBI taxonomy): Bacteria > Pseudomonadati > Pseudomonadota > Gammaproteobacteria > Pseudomonadales > Pseudomonadaceae > Pseudomonas > Pseudomonas sp. JDS28PS106. Next base: position 207,834 of record NZ_JBAJGT010000007.1, read on the forward strand.
CCGCCACCAACGACCTGTCCCAGGCCGGTCTGCAGGCGGCGTTACGGCAAGCCGAGAGCCTGGCCCGACGAATGGCGCCGCATGCGCTGCTGGACCTGACTCATCAGGCGGTCTCAAGCGCGAAGGGCGATTACCTGTCGCCGCATCTTGCCGACCCCTTCCCCTCGCTGGGCGATTGCATCGAGCTGTTGATGGCCGAATCCCATGCCGTGCCCGCCGATCCACGCTTCGTGGACTGGCAGGCCAGCCTGGGGCTGGAAACCGTCGAGCAGATCTACCTCAACACCGCCGGCGCGGAAATCCGCCAGGCCCAGCGTTTCGTGTTTCCGGGCATGACCGTCACGGCCTACGACGGCCACGACAGCCAGACCCGCAGCCTGGGCCGTGACAATTTCGGCCAGCAGGGCGGCGCCGAGGTCCTCGCGGCCTGCGGTCTTATCGACGCAGCGGCGCAGGTCGCCGATCAGGCGTTGCAGTTGATTCTGGCGCCAAACACACCGGCCGGACCGCGCGACCTCTTGTTGATGCCGGACCAGATGGTGTTGCAGATCCACGAGTCCATCGGTCATCCGCTGGAGCTGGACCGGATCCTGGGCGACGAGCGCAATTACGCGGGAACCAGTTTCGTCCAGTTGAGCGACTTCGGCACGCTGCAATACGGCTCACCGCTGCTCAACGTGACCTTCGACCCCGAGATCCCCGAGCAACTGGCGAGCTACGGCCACGATGACGAAGGGACCGAGGCCAGCAAGCAGTTCCTGATCCGCGACGGCGTGCTGCAACGCCCGCTCGGCGGCGCGCTGTCGCAGCATCGCTGCGGCCTGCCAGGCGTGGCCAACAGCCGCGCGTGCAACTGGAACCGCGCGCCCATCGACCGCATGGCCAATCTCAACATCGAACCGGGGAATCAGTCGATGCAGAGTCTGATCGGCAACATCGAGCGCGGCATCCTGATGTCGACCAACCGCTCATGGTCCATCGACGATGCGCGCAACAAGTTCCAGTTCGGTTGCGAATGGGGCCAGCTCATCGAAAACGGCAAACTCAAGGGCGTGGTCAAGAACCCCAACTATCGTGCGATTTCCGCGCACTTCTGGAAAAGCCTCGTGGCCGTCGGCGATGCCAGCACCTTCAAGGTGCTGGGCACGCCCAACTGCGGCAAGGGCGAGCCCAATCAGGTGATCCGGGTCGGGCATGCTTCGCCAGCCTGCGTATTCGCTGGCGTAGACGTGTTCGGAGGAGATGCCTGATGTCGCACCAACAGCAATTCGAGGCGCTGGTCGCCGGGCTGCGAGCGGCTCTGCGCCCGGACGAGCACTTCACCCTGGCCTACAACGCCGAAGCATCGGATTTCATCCGCTTCAATCACGGCCGGGTACGACAAGCTGGCCATGTGCGGCAGGCGAGTGTCACCCTCAAGCTCATTGATGACGGTCGTCATGCCGATATCGAGCTGACGCTGTCGGGCGAGGCGGAGAATGACAGCCAGCGCCTGGGCGATGCGCTGCGGCAACTGCGCGACACCCTGCCCGCGCTCGCCAAGGACCCCTACCTGTTGCCCAACATTGAGGCATGGGCCACCGAGAACCGACAGGCCGGCGCGTTGCCCGACAGCGGCGACGTGGTCGGGCGTATCGACACCTTGTCCGCCGACCTGGATCTGGTGGGCTTCTACGCGGCCGGCCCCATCTATCGCGGTTTCGCCAGCTCCTGGGGTGCGTTGGGCTGGCATGAGGCAAACAGCTTCAACTTCGACTGGAGCCTGTTCCACGCCAACGGCCAGGCCGTAAAGGCCAACTATGCCGGTCATCAATGGGACGAAGCGGTCTTCGAGCGTCGTTTCGAACAGGCTCGCGAGCAGCTGGAATTTCTCGGCAGACCGCTGCGCACGCTGGAGCCGGGCGAATACCGCGCCTATCTGGCCCCGGCGGCGATGGAAGAGATCATGAGCATGCTGTGCTGGGGCGGCTTTTCGGCGCAGTCGATCGCCAGCAAGCGCAGCCCGCTGCAACGGCTGTACGCCGGGGAAACGAACTTCAGCCCGCTGGTCAACGTGAGCGAGCAAGTCAGCGGCTCGCTGTCGCCCGCCTTCTCCCAGGAAGGCTACCCGCGCCGGGATCTGGATCTGATCGTCGCCGGCCAGGCTCGTGAGCGTCTGGTGGATTCCAGCAGCGCCGCCGAATATGGCCTGGAGGCCAACGGCGCGGATTACGGCGAATGGCCCAGCGCACTGAACATGGCGGGGGGATCGCTGGAGCTGGACGATGTTCTTGAGCAGCTCGGCACCGGGCTGTACATCGGCAATCTCTGGTATCTGAACTTCTCCGACCAGCCCGCCGCGCGCCTGACCGGCATGACCCGCTTCGCCACCTTCTGGGTCGAAGACGGTCGAATCGTCGCCCCGGTCAGCACCATGCGTTTCGACGACAGCGCCTACAGCCTGCTGGGCAGCGCGCTGGAAAATCTCACCAAAGAGCGGGAACTCATCCTGTCGACAAGTACCTATAGTCAGCGCCAGACAGCTTCCAGCCATTTGCCCGGCGCACTCATCAGCCGACTGACACTCACTCTGTAAGCGGGCCTGCATGCCGACGACGACACCTCAACTGGACGAGAAAACCCTGCGATGGATGCCTTGGGTCATCGCAATCGCGTTTTTCATGCAGAGCCTGGACGGCACCATTCTCAACACGGCGCTGCCCTCGATGGCGGCATCGCTGGCGGAAGATCCACTGCGCATGCAGTCGGTGGTCATCGCCTACATGCTGACCATCGCCCTGCTGATTCCGGCTTCGGGCTGGATCGCCGACCGGTTCGGCATCAAGCGGATCTTCTTCAGCGCGATCCTGCTGTTCAGCTTCGGCTCGCTGCTGTGCGCATTGTCCAACTCGCTGAACATGCTGGTGGGCGCCCGGATCATCCAGGGCTTGGGCGGCGCGCTGATGCTACCCATCGGGCGGCTGATCGTGCTGCGCGTGTATCCGCGCTCGGAGCTGGTGCGGATCATGGGCTTCATCACCGTGCCAGGCCTGCTTGGCCCGCTGCTCGGCCCGACGCTGGGCGGCTGGATGGTCGAGTACATGAGCTGGCACTGGATCTTCCTGATCAATATTCCGGTCGGCATCCTGGGCTGTTATGCCGTCCAGCATTACATCCCGGATATCGCCGGCGGTGCTCGCACCCGCTTCGACGGCACCGGATTCATCCTGTTCGGCGCAGCCATGGTGCTGATCACCATCGCGCTGGAGGGCCTCGGCGAACTGCATCTGCCGCACATGCGCGTGGTGTTGCTGCTGTTCGCCGGCATGGGCTGTCTCGCGGCTTACTGGCTGCGGGCCGGACATGTGGAGTTTCCGCTGTTCGCGCCGTCGCTGTTTCGCACCCGTACCTTCGCGGTCGGCATCCTCGGCAACCTGTTCGCCCGCCTCGGCAGCGGCGCCCTGCCGTTCCTGGTGCCGCTGCTGTTGCAGGTCGCGCTGGGTTATTCCCCTTCCCAGGCCGGCATGAGCATGCTGCCGCTGGCCGCCGCAGGAATGTTCGCCAAGACCGTGGCGCGCTGGCTGATCGATCACTTGGGTTATCGCATCATTCTGACCGGCAATACCGTGCTGCTGGGGGTGCTGCTGGCGAGTCTGGCGCTGGTCGATCAGCAGACGCCGTACTGGGTACTGCTGGTTCATCTCGGCTTGCTGGGTGCAGTGAACTCGCTGCAATTCACGGCGATGAACACGGTGACGCTCATCGACCTGGACGACGCCAGCGCCGCCAGCGGCAACAGCCTGCTGTCGGTGGTCGCGCAGCTGGCCCTGAGCCTGGGCGTCGCCTGCGCCGCCGCGCTGCTGGGTGGCTTTACCGAAGACATGGGCACCGGCGAGGCCAGCAATGTGCTGGAAGCCTTCCAGCTGACCTTCCTGTGCGTCGGTGTGCTGGCGATTTTGGCGGCGGGGATATTCCTGCAGTTGCCGTCGCGCCAAGCGAAGACCGCGCCGGCCGCCTGATCGGCCTCGAACATCGTGTCATCGTTCGTCGCGAGCAAGCTCCCTCCCACAGCGCCCGCATTTCAAAGCGAAAACGGACAACCCGTGGGAGCCAGCTTGCTGGCGATAGGCATAACGCGATCGCGAATGCCTTTTATCGCCACGCCCATAGCCGGACCCGCGACCTGATACACTGCGCGACATTTTTGTTTCGCAGGTCCACCGCCGTGACTAACACCGCTTTCAACACGCTGCCTCTGTCCGCCGCCATGCTGGCTAACCTGGAGTCGCTTGGTTATGCCGAAATGACGCCGATTCAGGCGCAGAGCCTGCCGGTGATTCTCAAGGGCAAGGACCTGATCGCTCAGGCCAAGACCGGTAGCGGCAAGACGGCGGCGTTCGGCATCGGTCTGCTGAACCCGATCAACCCGCGTTTCTTCGGCTGTCAGGCGCTGGTGATGTGCCCGACCCGCGAGCTGGCGGATCAGGTGGCGAAAGAGATTCGTCGTCTGGCGCGCTCGGAAGACAACATCAAGGTGCTGACCCTGTGCGGCGGCGTCGCCTTTGGCCCGCAAATCGGATCGCTGGAGCATGGCGCGCACATCATCGTCGGCACGCCGGGCCGCATCCAGCAGCACCTGCGCAAGGGCTCGCTGGTGCTGGACGGCCTGAACACGCTGATCCTCGACGAGGCCGACCGCATGCTCGACATGGGTTTCTACGACGCTATCGCCGACATCATCGAGCAGACACCGGAGCGCCGTCAGACTTTGCTGTTCTCCGCGACCTACCCGGCAGGAATCAAGCAACTGGCGTCGAAGTTCATGCGCGACCCGCAGACCGTGAAGGTCGAGACGCTGCATGCCGACAGCCAGATCGAACAGATCTTCTACGAAATCGCGCCGCAGCAGCGCCTCGAAGCCGTGGTCAAGGTGCTCGGTCATTTCCGCCCTGCTTCGTGCGTGGCCTTCTGCTTCACCAAGCAACAGGTCCAGGAAGTGGTCGATCACCTGACCGCCAAGGGCATGTCGGCGGTCGGGCTGCATGGCGACCTCGAACAGCGTGACCGCGATCAGGTGCTCGCCATGTTCGCCAACCGCAGCACCTGCGTGCTGGTCGCCACCGACGTGGCGGCCCGCGGCCTGGATATCGATGCGCTGGACATGGTGATCAACGTCGAGCTGGCCCGCGATTCGGAAATCCATATCCACCGCGTTGGCCGCACCGGTCGCGCCGGCGAAACCGGGATTGCGGTCAGCCTCGTCGCCCCGGCCGAGAGCCAGCGCGCCCGCGCCATCGAGGAATTGCAGAAGGCGCCACTCAACTGGCAGCAGTACGACAATCTGACCGTCAAGGACGGCGGCAAGCTGATCCCGGCCATGACCACGCTGTGCATCGGCTCGGGCCGCAAGGACAAGCTGCGTCCAGGCGATATCCTCGGCGCGCTGACCGGCGAGGCCGGGATTCCGGGCGATCAGGTCGGCAAGATCGCGATCTTCGACTTCCAGGCCTATGTCGCCGTCGACCGCAGCGTCGCCCGCCAGGCGCTGGATCGCTTGAACAACGGCAAGATCAAGGGCAAGTCCCTGCGTGTGCGGATTCTCTGACACGCTTTCGCCATTCTGATGAAACCTGTGGGAGGGAGCTTGGTCGCGACGACGCATTTCAGCCGCAACCATTACTGTGGTCGTACCGGTCCTGTCGCGAGCAAGCTCCCGCCCACTCCAAGCCTGCAAACCTGCCTCTGAGAGGAACCCCGCTGTGCCCGTTACTGACGTTGTAATCATCGGCGCTGGCGCCGCAGGCCTGATGTGCGCATTCACCGCCGCCGCGCGCGGGCGCAAGGTCATGGTGATCGACCATGCCAACAAGCCGGGCAAGAAAATCCTGATGTCGGGCGGCGGGCGCTGCAACTTCACCAACATGTACACCGAGCCTGCCAACTTCCTGTCGCAGAACCCCCACTTCTGCAAGTCGGCACTGGCGCGCTATACGCAGTGGGACTTCATCGAGATGGTCGCCCGGCATGGCGTGCCTTATCACGAGAAGAAACTCGGCCAGCTGTTCTGCGATAACAAGTCCAGCGACATTCTGGAGATGTTGCTGGAGGAATGCCGCCAGGCTGGCGCCAGCCTTCATATGGACACTTCGGTGCAGCACATCGAAAGACTCGAAACCGGCTACAGCCTGCAGACGACCCTGGGCACGGTGCAGTGCGAGTCGCTGGTGATCGCCACCGGTGGCCTGTCGATCCCGACTCTGGGCGCGACCGGTTTCGGTTATCAGGTCGGCAAGCAGTTCGGCCACAACGTGCTGCCGACCCGCGCCGGTCTGGTGCCGTTCACCATCACCGACCAGCTCAAGGAACTGTGCGTCGAGCTGTCCGGTACTTCGGTCGACTGTCTGGTCAGCTGCAACGACGTCAGCTTTCGCGAAAACATCCTGTTCACCCATCGCGGCCTGAGCGGGCCAGCGATCCTGCAGATTTCCTCGTTCTGGCAACCCGGCGACACCGTACAGATCAACCTGCTGCCGGACCACGATGTGCCCGCCTGGCTGACCCAGCAACAGGCCGAGCGTCCGAACGCCGAACTCAAGACGTTGCTCGGCGAAATCTTCACCAAAAAGATGGCCAATCTGATCGCCGAACACTGGTTCGCGTCGCGCCCGATGAAGCAGTACACCCATGCCGAACTGGCGGATATCGCCGAAAAACTGGCGAACTGGGAAGTGGTGCCGGCCGGAACCGAAGGCTATCGCACGGCGGAAGTCACGCTCGGCGGGGTCGATACGCGAGAAGTGTCTTCCAAGACCATGGAGTCGTTGAAATCGCCGGGCCTGTATTTCATCGGCGAAGTGCTGGACGTCAGCGGCCATCTCGGCGGCTTCAATTTCCAGTGGGCCTGGGCATCGGCCTTTGCTGCGGCGCAGTACGTGTGACATCGCGACGCAGCACCCGGTTTACACCCCGATCCGGAATAAATCTTGCCTGATGGATGTACAGCCCGCGCTCGGGGCTGTACATAAGACTCGATCAATCGCGACTAAAGGCCGTCACTTCCTACATGGCATCGACCTCACTGCGTCATACGTTTCGCCGGTTATGGGCACTGGATAAATTCAGCTATAGCGTTCGGGTTTTCATTGCGCTGACCGGCAGCATGGCGCTGTGCTGGTACCAGAACGAAATGAACCTGCTGATCCCGCTGTTTCTAGGGGTCATCGCTTGCGCTCTGGCCGAAACCGACGACAGCTGGCAGGGACGTCTCAACGCGCTGGCCGTGACCTTGGTGTGTTTCAGCATCGCCGCGCTGGCCGTGGAACTGCTCTTTCCCTACCCGTGGATCTTCGTCTGCGCCATGGCGATTGCCAGCTTCAGCCTGACGATGCTGGGCGCCTTGGGGGAGCGTTACGGTGCCATTTCCTATGGCACGCTGATCCTGTCGGTGTACACCATGATCGGCGTCGACCAGCGCGGCGGCCAGGTGCTGGACTTCTGGCACGAGCCGATGCTGCTGGTCGCCGGTGCCGCCTGGTACGGACTGCTGTCGGTGCTCTGGCAGATGCTGTTCGCCAACCAGCCCGTGCAGCAGGCATTGGCCCGGCTGTTTCGCGAGCTGGGCCAGTATCTCAAGCTCAAGTCGACGCTGTTCGAGCCGATCCGCACGCTGGACGTCGAAGCCCGACGTCTCGAACTGGCGCGGCAGAACGGGCGGGTCGTGGCCGCGCTCAATGCCACCAAGGAAATCATTCTGCACCGGGTCGGCAGCGGGCGGCCGGGCTCCAAGGTCAGCCGTTATCTGAAGCTGTACTTCATCGCCCAGGATATCCACGAGCGCGCCAGCTCCTCGCACTACCCTTACAACTCGCTGGCCGAAGCGTTTTTCCACAGCGATGTGCTGTTCCGTTGCCAGCGTCTGCTGCGCCAGCAAGGCGTCGCCTGCCAGGCGCTATCGGAATCCATTCAACTGCGCCAGCCGTTCGTGTACGACCCCAGCTTCGCCGAAGCGATGGAGGATCTGCATGCATCCCTCGAACACCTGCGCATCCAGAGCAATCCCGCATGGCGCGGCCTGCTACGTTCGCTACGCGCGCTGGCGGCCAACCTGACGACGCTGGATCGCTTGATCAGCGACGCCAGCAATCCCGATGCGCTGGCAGAGGCCAGCGACAGCAGCCTGCTGGACCGCTCGCCACGCAGCCTCAAGGACGTCTGGACCCGGCTGCGGTTGCAGATGACGCCCACGTCTTTGCTGTTCCGCCATGCCCTGCGCCTGCCCCTGGCGCTGACGGTGGGCTACGCGATGGTGCATCTGATTCACCCTTCCCAGGGCTACTGGATTCTGCTGACCACGGTATTCGTCTGTCAGCCGAGCTACGGCGCGACGCGCATCAAGCTCGGCCAGCGGATCGTCGGCACGGCCATTGGCCTGACAGTGGGCTGGGCACTGTTCGCGCTGGTCACCAGCCCGATCCTGCAATCGATGTGCGCGGTGATCGCCGGCGTGGTGTTCTTCGTCAATCGCACTACCCGCTATACGCTGTCCACCGCGGCGATCACGGTCATGGTGCTTTTCTGCTTCAATCAGGTCGGCGACGGCTACGGCCTGTTCCTGCCGCGGCTGTTCGACACTCTGCTGGGCAGCCTGATCGCAGGCCTTGCAGTGTTCCTGTTCCTCCCGGACTGGCAGGGACGCCGCCTGAACAAGGTGCTCGCCAACACCTTGACCTGCAACAGCATCTATCTGCGGCAGATCATGCAGCAGTACGCCCAGGGCAAGAGCGACAACCTCGCTTACCGGCTGGCGCGGCGCAACGCTCACAACGCCGACGCGGCGCTGTCGACGACCCTGGCGAACATGCTCATGGAGCCGGGGCACTTCCGCAAGGAGGCCGACGTCGGTTTCCGCTTCCTGGTGCTGTCACACACGCTGCTCAGCTACCTCTCGGGCCTTGGCGCGCATCGCGATACCCAGTTACCCGCGGACGTTCACGAGCAGTTGATCGACGGCGCGGGCGCGACGCTGGCGGCCAGCATCGACGAAATTGCCCGATGCCTGGCGGACAAGCAGCCGGTGGCGGTGCAAAGCGATGCGGAAGATGCTCTGGCGGCGCAGCTGGAGCAGATGCCCGACGAACTGGACGAAAGCCAGCGCCTGGTACAGACCCAATTGGCGTTGATCTGCCGTCAGCTGGCCCCGTTGAGAACGCTGGCCGCGCACTTGATCAAGAGTCCGGAGCCGGCGCCAGGCCATGCCGTCTGAATAGATCCTCATAACTGCCGTCCGCTTTCATGGCGGCGATCTCCCGGTCGAACGCGGCGACGATCTCGGTGTGATGCGGGTTTTTCAGGCTGACCAGAATGTGCAGGCTGTTCTCGGAGAGTGATCCGGGCAGGAATTCGAGCCTGTCACGCACCTCGTCGGGCTCCAGGGCCAGGTTGTGAAGAGCGACGTATTCGTCGTCCAGCGCCAGATCGACCCTGCCCATTGCCAGCAGGCGCGCGGCCATCGAAAAGTTGTGCACCGGAAACTTCTTGAGATGGGGGGCTTCGTCGAAAGCCGGGAAGTAGGCATAACCGCGCACCACTGCTATCAGATGGTCATTGAGTTGAGCCAGACTGCGATAGCTGATCGCCGAGTCCTTGCGCTTGAGAAAGCGGATCCGGTTGACAAGGTATTCGCGGGAAAACTCGCCGATATGGGTGCGCTCATGACTGAACCAGGCATTGATCAGGACATCGTGGCGACCTTCGCTCAGACCGAGCATCGCACGCGCCCAGGGCACCTGTTCGTAGACGGTGGCATAACCGGCACGCCGCAACGCCGTACTGACCAGATCGGTCGCCAGACCGCCATTGGGCAGGCTGGCATCCGTGAACGGCGGCCAGACGTCCGCCACCAGCCGCAGCCGTTCCGCCGCGCCTGCCTGAGCGATCACGAGAATCCCCAGTAATCCGATTGCCCGAACCCATCGCGACATGCTCGACTTCCTGCGAAGGGCACATTGCCCGATCCCATCTCATCGGCCACGAGGCCGCTATCAATAGAGCGCCGCCAGGGTTTGATTGAAGACCCGATCAGCGGATTCGACAACCCGTGACAGCTGATGGCTCGAGAAAATGCCGGCCATGTTGGGGAATGCGCCGAGATGCGTTTAGACTTCGCATCTGATTTCTCTGCGAGTTGGCGACATGTCTATCAACTGGATCTGCAAACACCACACCGAGCTGAGCATCGAACAGCTCTATGCAGTCCTGAAATTGCGGGCCGAGGTGTTCGTGGTCGAGCAGCAATGCGCCTATCTGGACGTGGACGGGCAAGACCTGAGCGGCGACACCTGCCACCTCATGGCCTGGCGCGAAGGCGAGCTGGTGGCGTACCTGCGCCTGCTGGACCCGATCCAGCAGAATGGCGACGTCACCATCGGCCGGGTAGTGACCGCGCCGTCGATTCGCAGCCGCGGCATCGGTCACGAACTGATGACCCAGGCATTGGAACATGCTGAAAGCAAATGGCCCGATCAGCCGATCTACCTGTCGGCGCAGGCGCATTTACAGGGTTATTACAGCCGCTACGGCTTCAACGCCGTCGGTGAGGTGTATCTGGAAGACGACATCCCGCACATCGGTATGCGTCGCGATCTGGAGTAACGGCAGGGTCACGGATAACCCAGCACTGACTTGATGTCTGTCAGATGTTGTTTGATCCAGTCGGGATCGATCGCGCCCCAGTCGCGTATCCGGTAGTGCCCGGCATGATTGCGCGCGCCTTCCTGCTGTTCGAACTCGCAGTGGATGTCCAGATCCGCCAGCGCGGCAAGGGTATCCTGCGCCGTGCGGCGCGGCATGCCGGTCGCCTCCATCAGCGCCGGCACGCTGCTCGCCGTCCCCGAGTCGATCAGCCACGCCACGTACAGGCGGCGATAGAAACTGCTCTTGGTCTTGCTGACTTCCATCTCGAATCCTTTCTCGTCATTTGAGGGCGACGTTCTTGTTTGCCGTCGTCAGGTCACGCCAGGTCAGGTAGATACGCAGGTCGAACTCGATCTGGTGATAGCCGGGCTGCATGTGCTCGCACAACTGGTAGAACGCCTTGTTGTGCTCGGACTCTCTGAAGTGGGCCAGCTCATGGACCACGATCATGCGCAGAAACTCCGGCGCGGCCTCCTTGAACAGCGATGCCACGCGGATTTCGTTCTTGGCCTTGAGCTTGCCGCCCTGCACCCGCGACACCTTGCTGTGCAGGCCGAGCGCGCGGTGGGTCAGGTCGAGCCGGTTATCGAACAGCACCTTGTCGATCCCGGACACGTTGCGCAGGAATTCCTGCTTGAGGTCCAGGGCATAGGCGTACAGCGCCTTGTCGCTTTGGACCTGATGACGACCGGGATAGCGCTGCTGCAGGTAATCACCCAGCCGGTCCTCAACGATCAACTGGCGCACCTGGTCCTGCAGCGCGGCCGGGTACGCTTGCAGGTATTTGAGCAGAGCCGGGGACTGGCTGGCCATGGGATCCTGATGATGAACCGAAAGGCGCCAGTCTACCCCAAGCCGTCGGCTCAGCGCCGGTACTGAAAGCGCACGGCCTCTTCCGGGACCATGGGCCGCGCGACGAAGTAGCCTTGAATGGCCTGGCAGCCGTTTTCGACCAGCCAATCGTACTGCTCTGTCGTCTCGACGCCTTCGGCAATCACCAGCATGTCCAGATTGCGGCACAGATCGATGATGCTTCGGATCAGCACCGCATCGCGAGGGTGGTCCAGCAAACGGGCGATCAGGTGCCGGTCCAGTTTCAGGGTATCGAGCTGGAAGTTGCGCAGGTGCGCCAGCGAGCATTCGCCGGTGCCGAAATCATCCAGCGCTACCCGCACTCCGATATCACGCAGCTTCTCCAACTGCTTCTGACTGTGGACGAGGTTATGCACCAGCGAGCTTTCAGTGATTTCGACTTCGACCTGTCCCGGTTTGAGTTCGAACCGCTCCATCGCCCGGCGCAATTCGGCGGCCAGATTGGGCATGCAGAACTGAGTGGGACTGACGCTCAAAGCCAGGACCAGGTCCGGCGTGAAGACGCTTTTCCAGGCCTGTCGCTGCTCGGCGCCCTGTTCGAAGATCCAGCTCCCGAGCCGGTTGATCAGCCGCGTCTCTTCCAGCAGAGGCACGAACAGCGCCGCCGGCACCTCGCCCACGCTCGGATGCTGCCAGCGCAGCAGCGCCTCGAAGCCTCGCAGCCGGCCATCGGCCGCATAGACCTGGGGCTGATAGACCACCGAGAAATCCTTGCCGTCGATCGCACTGCGCACGCTTTCTTCAAGCATGAGTCGTGAGCGCGCGCGGCCGTTCATGTTCTGGTCATAGAAGCGGTATTGCTGGCGACCGGCACGTTTGGCTTCGTACATGGCAATGTCCGCCGCCCGCAACAGGCCATCCAGATTCGCGCCGCACTCCGGGAAGGTCGCAATACCGACGCTGGCTCCCAGCGTGATGTCGACGCCTTCGATCCGTTTGCGTACCGAAACCCGGTCGATCAGCTTTTCCGCGATCTTCGCCGCCTGTTCAGGGTATTCCAGTCCATCGACGACCACGGTGAACTCGTCGCCCCCCATGCGCGCCAGCACATCGTAGGGCCGCAGACAGTCCTTGAGCTGGTCGGCCACCCATAGCAGCACCTGATCGCCCGCATCGTGGCCGAGGGAATCGTTGATCTGCTTGAAGCCGTCCAGGTCCATATAGAGCACGACCAGGTATTTGTCGGTCTGTTCGGTGCGCCCCAGCATGCCTTCGACGGTCTGGTAGAAACCGCGCCTGTTGAGCAGCCCGGTCAGCGCATCGGTAACAGCCTGCTTTTCCAGCTGCTGGTACAAATCGCGCACCACGGACATGTCCAGCACGGTGAGCACCATGGCTTTCTGATCCGCCGGGAGCGGCGCGCAGGACAGCGCCACCGGAATCTGCGTGGAGGCGTGAGTCACCAGAATAGCGTCATGGGCGCGGTAGGTTTCACCGTTGCGGTAATGCTGATAGAAGTCCGAATCGCGCCAGTTGGCGACCTTGGGCTGGAGCACGTAATCCAGGACCCGAGTGCCGCGCAGCTGGTCTTCGCTGGCATCGAGCAGCCGGCAGATGGCCGGGTTGGCGAAGCTGACGGTGCCGCTCTCGTCCACCACCAGGATGCCTTCGGCGACATTGGAGAGGATCGAGGCATTGAAAGCGCGCGCGGCTTCCAGCTCCTGAGTCAGTTTGTGCAGCGCCCGGCGGTTGCGCTGCTGTTCGAGGAGCGTGTGCACTTTGGGCTTGAGCACATTGGGATCGAAAGGCTTGAACAGGTAATCGGTCGCCCCGTTGGCATAACCTTTCTGTACCGCGTCCTGTGAGTGCTCAGTGGCTGTGAGGAAGATAATCGGCGTCAGCCGGGTACGCTGGCTGCCACGCATCAGCCGAGCCACTTCGAAGCCGTCCATGCCGGGCATCTGGACATCCAGCAGGACCAGATCGACTTCCTGCTCCAGCAGGATGGTCAGCGCTTCGATTCCAGAGTTGGCAGTGATGATGTGCCAGTCGGGCCGTTGCAGGACGGCACACATGGTCACCAGGTTTTCCGGGTAATCGTCCACGACCAGGAGAACGGACGACCCATCAAGGGGTTGGGATTGCGCGCATTCCATGCTGCTTCTCTTCTTGGGGCATGACAACCGGTCATCCGGAACTCCGATCATGCGATTGAGCCAACTCTAGCCCGGTCTGAGGAAAAGCAGTAGCAACGAAGCTTATTGCCATCATCCAGCTCAGATCGGACCGACTAACGGTATTACGCCACAGGCCGCGCACAGCTTGCCCTTGCGCAGATGTGACAGCACTTTGCCCTCACTGGTTCGCAGTGCCAGCATTAACAAATTGTCCGACGATCCGTATAAACCCCCTCCGAAATCTCCGGCCAGAGCGCTCGCAGGCTGGCACAGGACTATCAGAAAAGGTGACAAATGATCGATCTCGGCTCGTGGAATCTCAGTGTCCCGGTGGGCTCTCCTCCCAAAACCATAGAAACGTCGCAATTGGTCCGCGGTTACGACGGCAAGTACTTCGAATCGCATTCCAACAAGATCTTCTTCTGGTCACCGGTTACCGGAACCCGTACCGAAAATGCCAAGTATCCGCGCAGCGAGCTGCGTGAAACCTGGTCAGACGGCACTTTGCACAACTGGAAATACCCCGACGCCGACAACTTTCTCAACGCGACCCTGGAAGTCAATCAGGTCCCTTCGTCCGGCAAGATCGTCATTGGTCAGATCCACGCCTACGAAAGCACCGAGCCCATGGTCAAGGTCGAGTACCAGTACAAGCCCAAACAGCTGGCCGGCAATATCGTCGTGAAGGTGCGTAACCGGTTCGACGACGAACACAGCCGGGTCATCAAGCTGGCCGAAGGCGTTCCGCTCAACGAGCGCTTCAAATACATCATCCACCTCAGCCGTCGCGGAGAACTCAGCGTCAGCGCGCGCGACATGAACTGGAAGACCAAGGTTAGCGCAACCTGGCGCGACAAACCGCTCTATTTCAAGGCTGGCGTCTACACACAGGACAATAAAGGCTATTCGAGCGAGGGCGGCAAGGCCACGTTCTACAATCTGGACATCGATCACAACAAGTCCTGATCGGCGCCCATGAAAAAGGCCCGCATCCTTTAGAGGATGCGGGCCTTTTTCATGAACCGGTGTCAGAGCGGCCAGCCGCGGGCTGGCGCGCTCCAACACGTCGTCAGGCTTAGTGACCGGCCTTGAACTCCCGTTCGGCTGCCAGGAAGCGTTCCTGCATGCTGGCGGAAGGGGCTTTGCCGATCAGGCTGAAGACCACGATCGCGATGCTGGCGAACAGGAAGCCCGGAATGATTTCGTACAGACCCATGGTGTCGAACTGCTTCCAGAGCACCACGGTCACGGCGCCGACCACTACACCGGCCAACGCGCCGTTGCGGGTCATGCCTTTCCACAGTACCGAGATGAGCACGACCGGTCCGAATGCCGCGCCGAAGCCGGCCCAGGCATAGCTCACCAGACCCAGCACACGGTTCTCCGGATTGGCCGCCAGTGCGATCGCCACCAGCGCGACCAGCAGAACCATGGCGCGGCCGACCCACACCAGCTCACGCTGAGAGGCACCCTTGCGCAGATAGGCCTTGTAGAAGTCTTCGGTCAGGGCGCTGGAGCACACCAGCAACTGGCAGCTCAGGGTGCTCATCACCGCCGCCAGGATGGCAGACAGCAGAACGCCCGCGATCCACGGGTTGAACAGCAGCTTGGCCAGTTCGATGAAGACTCGCTCGGGGTTCTCGGTGACGGGACCGGCCACGTCAGGGTTAGCCGAGAAATAAGCAATGCCGAAGAAGCCGACCGCCACGGTGCCGCCCAGGCACAGGATCATCCAGGTCATGGAAATACGACGCGCGTTGGCAATCGACTTGACCGAATCGGCCGCCATGAAGCGCGCCAGAATGTGCGGCTGACCGAAATAGCCAAGCCCCCAGGCCAGCAACGAGATGATGCCGATGAAGGTGGTGTTCTTGAACATGTCGAAGCTGGTCGGATCCTTGGCTTCGATGGCGAGGAAGGTCGTATCGACGCCGCCGGTTGCCAGCAGCACGATGATCGGCGTCAGGATCAGCGCGAAAATCATCAGGCTGGCCTGCACCGTGTCAGTCCAGCTCACGGCCAGGAAGCCGCCTACGAAGGTGTAGGCGATGGTCGCCGCCGCACCGGCCCACAGCGCTGTCTCGTAGGACATGCCGAAGGTGCTTTCGAACAGGCGTGCACCGGCCACGATGCCCGAAGCGCAATAAATGGTGAAGAAGATCAGGATCACTACCGCCGAAATAATGCGCAGCAGGCCGCTGTTGTCCTCGAAGCGGCTGCTGAAGTAGTCCGGCAGGGTCAGCGCATCGCCGTTGTGCTCGGTCTGCACCCGCAGGCGACCGGCGACGAACAGCCAGTTCAGGTAGGCACCGACGATCAGGCCGATGGCGATCCAGCTCTCGGAGAGACCTGACATGTAGATGGCGCCCGGCAGGCCCATCAGCAACCAGCCGCTCATGTCCGAAGCGCCGGCTGAAAGCGCCGTTACCAGACTGCCGAGGCTGCGTCCGCCGAGAATGTAATCGGAAAGGTTGTTTGTGGAGCGATAAGCCAGCAGGCCGATCAGCACCATTGCCGCAATGTAGATCACGAAAGTGATCAGGGTAGGGTTGGTCAAACTCATGTGTTTCTGCCTTGGCTTTGTTTTTATTCAGCGTCCGATGAGCCAACCTGAATCAGCTCGATGCATCCGACGCAGCACTGCCTGACCACCCGCACGAGCGGTCAGTCGATATCGATTCACATTACGGTTGCACCGTGGCCGCGAATCCTATTAGACATTTCAAATGCGGTGCAACCTATTTACGCCGACAAGTTGCACCCTTCGTCAAAAGAGCCGTAAATCGGCTTTCACGCCCTATTTTGGGGCGAATTCAGGACACTGCCTAACCAAAAATGCACTTTGCCGGGTCATCCTTCCAAAAAACTATAGGGGACGCCGAAATCGTCACAAAATATTCTTGAAATGAGGTTGCACCCGGTTGCACCTTGTAATGTCCGGCGATAATCTGCGCCCAAAGCCGATGCCACCCCAGAGTGGCGACAACGAGGACAATTCATGGCTACCACCACCTTGGGCGTCAAGCTCGACGATCCGACGCGCGAGCGCTTGAAAGCCGCCGCGCACTCTATCGACCGCACTCCACACTGGTTGATCAAGCAAGCGATCTTCAATTACCTCGAAAAGCTCGAGAGTGGTGCAACCCTGGCGGACCTGGATGCGGGCAAGGACGGCGACGAACACGCCGAGCCGCCTGTAGACGCGGGTCATCAGCCGTTCCTGGAATTCGCTGAAAGCATCCTGCCGCAGTCGGTACTGCGCGCTGCCATTACCGCAGCCTACCGTCGTCCCGAACAGGAAGTCGTGCCCATGCTGCTGGAGCAGGCACGCCTGCCGGCTCCGATGGCCGAGGCCGCCAACAAGCTCGCTGCGACCATCGCCGAAAAGCTGCGCAATCAGAAAAGCGCGGGCGGCCGTGCGGGCATCGTCCAGGGCCTGTTGCAGGAATTCTCCCTGTCGTCCCAGGAAGGTGTCGCCCTGATGTGTCTGGCCGAAGCGCTGCTGCGCATTCCAGACAAAGGCACACGCGATGCGCTGATCCGCGACAAGATCAGCACCGGCAACTGGCAGCCGCACCTGGGCAACAGCCCATCGCTGTTCGTCAACGCCGCCACCTGGGGGCTGCTGCTGACCGGCAAACTGGTTTCCACCCATAACGAAGCGGGCCTGACCTCTTCGCTGAGCCGCATCATCGGCAAGAGCGGCGAGCCAATGATCCGCAAAGGCGTGGACATGGCGATGCGCCTGATGGGCGAGCAGTTCGTCACTGGCGAGACCATCGGCGAAGCGCTCGCCAATGCCAGCCGTTTCGAAGCCAAGGGCTTCCGTTATTCCTACGACATGCTGGGTGAAGCGGCGCTGACCGAACATGACGCGCAGAAGTATCTGGCGTCCTACGAACAGGCCATTCACTCCATTGGCAAGGCGTCCCACGGCCGTGGCATTTATGAAGGCCCCGGCATCTCCATCAAACTGTCGGCGCTGCATCCGCGCTACAGCCGCGCGCAGTACGAGCGCGTGATGGACGAACTGTACCCGCGCCTGTTGTCGTTGACCCTTCTGGCCAAGCAGTACGACATCGGCCTGAACATCGACGCCGAAGAAGCCGACCGTCTCGAACTGTCGCTGGATCTGCTGGAGCGCCTGTGCTTCGAGCCGCAACTGAGCGGCTGGAACGGCATCGGCTTCGTGATCCAGGCTTACCAGAAGCGCTGCCCGTACGTGATCGACTACGTGATCGATCTGGCTCGCCGCAGCCGCCATCGCCTGATGATCCGTCTGGTCAAAGGCGCGTACTGGGACAGCGAGATCAAGCGCGCCCAGGTCGAAGGCCTCGAAGGCTATCCGGTCTACACCCGCAAGGTGTACACCGACGTGTCCTATGTCGCTTGCGCCCGCAAGCTGCTGGCTGCGCCGGAAGTCATCTATCCGCAGTTCGCGACCCACAACGCCCACACCCTGGCGGCGATCTATCACATCGCCGGCCAGAACTACTATCCGGGCCAGTACGAATTCCAGTGCCTGCATGGCATGGGTGAGCCGCTCTACGAGCAGGTCGTAGGCAAAGTCGCGGACGGCAAGCTGAACCGTCCATGCCGCGTCTACGCCCCGGTCGGCACCCACGAAACCCTGCTGGCTTATCTGGTTCGTCGCCTGCTTGAAAACGGCGCCAACACCTCGTTCGTCAACCGCATCGCCGACCACTCGATCTCCATTCAGGAACTGGTGGCCGATCCGGTCAACCAGATCGAGCGCATGGCGACCCAGGAAGGCGGCTTCGGCCTGCCGCACCCGCGCATCCCGCTGCCGCGCGAGCTGTACGGCGCCGAACGCGCCAACTCCAGCGGCATCGACATGGCGAACGAGCATCGTCTGGCCTCACTGTCGTCGGCCCTGCTCGCCACTGCTCACAATGACTGGAAAGCCGCGCCGATGCTCGGCTGCCCGGTCAGCGAAGGCATTGCCAACGCTGCGCTGAACCCGTCCGACCTGCGAGACGTGGTCGGTCATGTTCAGGAAGCGAACCTGCAGGACGTCGACAACGCCATCCAGTGCGCCCTCAGCGCCGGCCCGATCTGGCAGGCCACACCGCCCGCCGAGCGCGCCGCGATCCTGGAACGTGCCGCCGACCTGATGGAAGCCGACATCCAGCCGCTGATGGGCCTGCTGGTCCGCGAGGCCGGCAAGACCTACCTCAACGCCATCGCCGAAGTGCGCGAAGCGGTCGACTTCCTGCGTTACTACGCCGTACAGGCGCGCAATGACTTCACCAACGACGGCCACCGTCCGTTGGGTCCGGTGGTGTGCATCAGCCCGTGGAACTTCCCGCTGGCGATCTTCTCCGGTCAGGTAGCCGCCGCACTGGCCGCCGGTAACCCCGTGCTCGCCAAGCCCGCCGAGCAGACCCCGCTGATCGCCGCCCAGGCGGTACGCATTCTGCTGGAAGCCGGTATTCCCGAAGGTGCCGTGCAACTGCTGCCGGGCCGTGGTGAAACCGTTGGTGCTCGACTGGTCGGCGACGACCGGGTCAAGGGCGTGATGTTCACCGGTTCCACCGAAGTCGCTCGTCTGCTGCAACGCAATGTCGCCGGCCGCCTGGACTCGGCGGGTCGCCCGATCCCGCTGATCGCCGAAACCGGCGGCCAGAACGCGATGATCGTCGACTCCTCGGCGCTCACCGAACAGGTCGTCATCGACGTCGTTTCCTCGGCATTCGACAGCGCCGGCCAGCGCTGCTCGGCGCTGCGGGTACTGTGCTTGCAGGAAGATTCCGCCGACCGCGTCATCGAAATGCTCAAGGGCGCCATGGCGGAAAGCCGCCTGGGTAACCCCGAGCGTCTGTGCGTGGACATCGGTCCGGTGATCGACGCCGAGGCCAAGGCCGGTATCGAGAAGCACATCCAGGGCATGCGCGACAAAGGCCGCACGGTCTATCAGGTCGCCATCGCCGACAGCGCGGAAATCAAGCGCGGCACCTACGTGATGCCAACCCTGATCGAACTGGAAAGCTTCGACGAATTGCAGCGCGAGATCTTCGGTCCGGTACTGCACGTGGTTCGCTACAAGCGCAAGGAACTGGACCAGCTGATCGACCAGATCAACGGCTCCGGCTACGGCCTGACGCTGGGCGTGCATACCCGCATCGATGAAACCATTGCCAAGGTCGTGGACAACGTCCATGCCGGTAACGTCTACGTCAACCGCAACATCGTGGGTGCCGTGGTCGGCGTGCAACCCTTCGGTGGCGAGGGCCTGTCCGGCACCGGTCCAAAAGCGGGCGGCCCGCTGTACCTGTACCGCTTGCTGTCGACCCGCCCGCAGGACGCTATCGTCAAATCCTTCGCGGCCGTCGACGCCCTCTCGCTACCGGACACCCGTCTGCGCGAGGAACTGACCAAGCCGTTGCAGGCGCTCAAGACCTGGGCCGCCAACAGTCAGCAAACCGCGCTGGAAGCCTTGTGCACCGAGTACGCCGCGCAATCGCAGAGCGGCGTGACCCGCCAGCTGGTCGGCCCGACCGGCGAGCGCAACAGCTATGCGATCCTGCCACGCACGCAAGTGCTGTGCCTGGCCGACGACGAAGCGGACCTGCTCGCGCAACTGGCTGCCGTGCTGGCAGTCGGCAGCCAGGCGGTCTGGCCGGAAACCTCGATGACCCGCGCTTTGCGCAGTCGTCTGCCGAAAGAAGCCCAAGCCCGCATCAAGCTGGTGGCGGACTGGACCAAGGACGACGTCGCATTCGAGGCCGTGCTGCATCACGGCGATTCGGATCAGCTGCGCGAAGTCTGCCAGCAGATCTCCCAGCGCGAAGGGGCGATCGTCGGCGTCAACGGCCTGTCCCACGGCGAAACCAACATCCCGTTGGAGCGCCTGGTGATCGAACGCGCCCTGAGCGTCAACACCGCCGCGGCGGGGGGTAACGCGAGTCTGATGACCATTGGCTGAATGAGCCAGTCAACAACCGCGGGTAGAAAAAGGACGGAGGGCATATGCCCTCCGTCTTTTTTGCTTTTGTGGGTCTTATCAGCTCAACAGGCGGTATAACGCCCGGGAGAGTAGTCCGGTCGAGCCGACATGCGCGCTCAATAACAGCTTGTCATCCGCCTGAACGAGCAGCGTCTTTATCACTTCGTCTTCGATACCTACCCGCACCTCGCCCGCCTGACCAGACGAGCGATCCAGCTTGCCATTGGACAGATAGAGGTTTCACGGGGTTGGCGTTGCCCTTGGAGAGGCTACGGCGGGCTCACCGGCTCTGGGCGGCGGTAGCGGGAAAAACCGGTCGACCAGCCGCTTGCCTTGCTCGCCCAGTCTCGCCGCATACTGCTCGCGACTGAATGGCTCGCCGGTGCGCATCTCGAACAACTGTGTTCCATCGGGCGGCGCGACAACCTCCTGAATCCGCACGCGAATGAATCGATAGCCCGGCCCGGACACTTCGTGGATATCGCGTACCCGGAAGTAGTGCCCTGGCGCGAACAGCGATTCGGCTTCCTCTTCTTCCTCGGAAAAAGGCGCGACCGGCGTGGCGCTCAGGTACTGCTCGGCCAGCATTTCGAAGACGATGGACGAGTCATCGAAGCTGGCCGGGCCATCGAACCCGTAAGAAGGCGCTCCCGCCTGACTGCTGGCGAACGAGCGGATTACGTATGGGTTCTCGGTAAACGAGGTGAAGTCGGTATTGACCAGTACGTCTCCCGCTTTGATATGCCCTTGGCGGAAATTCAGCCCCGAGGTGCCACGTGCGCCGCTGCCGCCGCGATACAGGGTGACATGGTTGTCATGGCCGATAGCTTGCAGATCATCCGCCAGCTCCTCGATCATCTCGACCTGGTGGGTGATCCTGGGCACGCCGGTGCGCAGGTACTGATTGAATTCTTCTTCATGCTCGGAATAGCGTTTCACCCGGCCGCCTACATAGCGACCTTCAGCGGTCTTGAATACCCGGTACTCGTTGCACCAGGGGTCCAGCACGACCTCGGTGCCCTCGCTATCGATGCTGATCTCGTCGGCAGGCCCCACTTCATGGATATTGATTACCGCTTTTTGCCGCTCCAGCGCGTAGTCAGACAACCGTTCCTCTTCCTCAGGATCAAGGCGCATGTGAGTGTCCCAGAACTCTGACCGGATCACGGGGTAAGGCGTCGTCCTCGACGGCCCAGGCGCGGCTGCGGCACCCGCCTCCTCCATGCCACCACTGAGTTTCAGGGCTGGCAGCGCCTCCCAGTGTCCTTCGTTACTGAGCCGCACGGGAGTGGCGCCTTCGAACGCAAAGGGATTAAACGGATCGACCGCCAGCCAGCTGTTGAGCGTCGAGCTGAAACGCACACGACGGGCCTCATCGCCCAGCATGATCCAGGTTTCCCCCGTAGCCGTGCGCTGAATGCCTTGCATCGGCACATCTTCTCCAGAAGAGGAACCAAGTTCCTGCATGGCGATCCACTCCCCGTCGGGAGTCCCCGCCTCGACGGCCGGGCGGGCCTGCAAGACCCTGCGAACGGCAGGCAGGGCATCGGCCAGCAATGGCAGGCTGAACAGTACGTAAATCGAGTTGAGCACCGCGCCTATCACGCCTGCTTTGCGCTGTCGCGAGTCGATGCCGTTGACCGCCTGGTCAATGTTCAACCCAACATTGGCGAGGCCGGCACCGATCAGGCTCAGGGCCAGCGGCCAGGACATCACTGTCAGTGGTCCGAACACTCGGATCACAGCGTTCAGGTAACCGATCCACTGTTGTTTGCGCAGGTTGGCATTGGAGTTCAGGGTCTGGGCCATGGCCTGCATTTCCCGGCGAGCCAGGTCACGCCAGTGCTCGAATATATCGCCCAGAATGATCCGGTCGGTCTGATTGACCAGCAGCACGGCCCCAGGATCGGCGACCTGATTCGCATCGGCAGCGAAGGAGAAATCCCGAATCCGGTCCAACAGGGCTGCAAAGTCCTGAGCCCGTTCGGGCGTAGCCTCCGGCGCGGACAGGAACAGTGCGCTGAAGGCCTCGCGCAGGGTTCGATCCTGCACCTGCTCACGCACCCATTCGAACAGGTCACGTTCAGTGGCGAACACATGAAACGCCGCTTCGCTGCCCGCGATATAAAGGATCTGTCGGCCCTGACGGTCAACCACTCGGATGATATGACTCGATTCGTGCCCGCCGATATCGAAGCTTCGAACCGTGAAGTCGTGAGGCGATGTCAGGGTGACGTTCTGGGTGGCGTTCGCGGCTGCCGAAGGCGTCAGGGCGATAGCCCGGTCGAGTGCGGCCAGGTCAGCCGCCGTGAGCCGACCGTTGCGCACAGCGAGACCGGCCGCTGCCTTGAAGCCTGCCCGGGCGAGCAGCAGAAACGTCTGGGCATGCTTGCCCCAGAAGGTTTCGACGCGCCGGCGGAACACTTGGGCGAAATCCGCATCCCAAAGCCGGTTCAACACTTGCTGAGGCAACAGACGCACCTCATTGCGCTCATCGAAACTGCCGTGACCGGGCCCGTCCAGATAGAAGCCGCCATACAACTGCAATTCGTCGGCAGCGTCCTGATCGCGGGCATTGAACCGGTGCATGACCAGCTCGACCAATGTCATCGATTCGAGCGGCGCGCCAGAATGCGCCCAACCTGTAAAGGTCCGGGAACTGCTGACCGCCGTACCGAAGCGATGCCACCAGACCTTGTCAGGGTCGACCTTGCTGCCGGCCATCTCCTGCAGCAACTTGCGCGCCTGTGCCCACGCCAGCCCGTGTACGTCCGGATAATCCTCGATGAACTGCCGTGCCCTCTGCCTGAGCTGTATCTGCTCGGATTGATAGCGACGTTGCTCGGGCCCTGCAATGAATCCTGCCGATTGCGACATGAGTGACTCCTTGTTCAAGAAAGCCGCGCATGTGAGCAGAAGGTCCGGTTCCGGGTGCGGTACTTAGTTATCGACTGAATGTTTTATCCAGACCGCTAACTGTTTCGGAATTCATGCCGACAAGGCTTTGACAGCCCGCCAATTCAACGGGTTAAATCCGTTGGCATGCCGACTGCATAGTCCGTTTCAACACCATTTCCCCTTTCCGTTTACTCAGGAGTGCCTACCTTGGATGCTACGACCATCAACAGCCTGTTCCTGATCGGCGCGTTGCTGGTGGCCGCGAGTATTCTGGTCAGCTCGCTTTCGTCGCGTCTGGGCATCCCGATTCTGGTGATCATCCTGGCAGTCGGGATGGTGGCCGGCGTCGATGGCGGCGGCATCATCTTCGATAACTACGCCACGGCTTATCTGGTGGGCAACCTGGCACTGGCGGTGATCCTGCTCGACGGCGGCTTGCGAACCCGGGTAGCAAGCTTCCGGGTTGCGCTATGGCCGGCGTTGTCGCTGGCGACCGTCGGGGTTCTGATCACCACTGTGCTGACCGGCATGGTTGCCGCCTGGCTGTTCGACCTGAACATGATTCAGGGCCTGCTGATCGGTGCCATCGTCGGTTCGACGGACGCCGCGGCGGTGTTCTCGCTGCTGGGCGGCAAAGGTCTGAACGAGCGTGTCACCGCCAGTCTGGAGATCGAATCCGGCAGCAACGACCCGATGGCGGTATTCCTGACCGTCACGCTGATCGGCATGCTCGCCAGCGGCCAGACCGGCCTGCACTGGGGATTGCTGGGCCACTTGATCCAGGAATTCGGCATTGGCGGCGTCATCGGTCTGGGTGGCGGCTGGGTCATGCTGCAACTGGTCAACCGCATCAATCTTGCCGCGGGGCTGTATCCGATTCTGGTGATCGCCGGTGGTCTGGCGATCTTCGCGCTGACCAACGCCATTCACGGCAGCGGCTTTCTGGCGGTCTATCTGTGCGGTCTGGTGTTAGGCAACCGCCCGATTCGCAGCCGCCACGGCATTCTGCACATGCTCGACGGCATGGCCTGGCTGGCGCAGATCGGCATGTTCCTGGTGCTGGGCCTGCTGGTCACGCCCCACGATCTGTTGCCCATCGCGATTCCGGCGCTGGGGCTGGCGCTATGGATGATTCTGGTCGCCCGCCCGCTGTCGGTGATGGTCGGCCTGTTGCCCTTCAAAGCTTTCCACGGGCGGGAAAAGGCGTTCATCGCCTGGGTCGGCCTGCGCGGTGCGGTCCCCATCATTCTCGCGGTATTCCCGTTGATGGCCGGGCTGCCGCATGCCCAGCTGTACTTCAACCTCGCGTTCTTCATCGTGCTGGTCTCGCTGTTGCTGCAGGGCACCAGCCTGCCGTGGATGGCGAAGCTGCTCAAGGTCACGGTGCCGCCAGACCCGGCGCCGATTTCCCGGGCCGCGCTGGAGGTGCACACGACCAGCGAGTGGGAGCTGTTCGTTTATCGGCTGGGTGCGGAAAAATGGTGCATCGGCGCGGCGCTCCGGGAACTCAAGATGCCTGAAGGGACTCGTATTGCGGCCCTGTTCAGGGGCAAGCAACTGCTTCACCCTTCCGGCAGCACCACGCTGGAAGTGGGCGACCTGCTTTGCGTGATCGGCCATGAACACGATCTGCCAGCATTGGGCAAGCTGTTCAGCCAGGCGCCGCAGCGCGGTCTGGACATGCGTTTCTTCGGTGATTTCGTGCTCGAAGGCGATGCCCGCCTCGGCGCGGTCGCCGAACTGTACGGCCTGGCCCTCGAAGGGCTCGACACCAACATGCCGCTCAGCCAGTTCATCGTGCAGAAGAATCGGGGTGAGCCGGTCGTCGGTGACCAGATCGAGTGGAACGGCACGATCTGGACAGTTGCAGCCATGGACGGCAAGAAGATCCTTAAAGTGGGCGTCCGGTTTCCCGAAGGCAGCCGCCCGGGCCCTGGACTGTTCCTTTAAGCCGTCAATCCACGTTACATCCAGCGACCGGTAACTATGTTTTCCCTGCGTGCTTTTCTCGCCGTCACCCTGCTCGGGCTTTGTCTGTCCACCACTCCCGCGATGGCGGCCGACACGGCACCGCCCACCAGCGCTTCGGTGCAGCAGAGTCTGGACAAGATCGCCGACCGAAAGCTGCCTGAAGCCGATCAGAAAGCCTTGCAGCAAGTGCTTGAACAGACGCTGGGCTTCCTCGCTGCCCAGGAGGAAAACGAGCAAAAGCTTGTCGACCTCAAGCACCTGCTCAATCGCACACCGAAGGAACTGCAGGATAACCAGCGCGAGCTGGACCGGCTCAAGGCGAGCAAGGTGGTTCCGGTTGCCCAGCGTTATGCCAATCTCGATGTGCCGCAACTGGAGCAGATGCTCAGCCAGCGCAGCACCGAGCAGAGCGATCTGCAAAAGGCGCTGAACGACGCCAACAGCCTGACCATCACTGCCCAGACTCGCCCCGAGCGGGCTCAGGCCGAAATCAGCGCCAACCAGACCCGCATCCAGCAGATCAACAACACGCTCAAACTCGGCAAGGACGGCGGCAAGCCGCTCAGCACCGATCAGCGCAATCTGCTCAATGCCGAACTGGCGTCGATCAATGCCTTGAATCTGTTGCGCCGTCAGGAACTGGCGGGCAACAGCCAGTTGCAGGATCTGGGCAACAGCCGGCGTGACCTGCTGACCGAGAAAGTCGCTCGCCAGGAGCAGGAAATCCAGGACCTGCAAACCCTGATCAACGACAAGCGTCGCGCCCAGTCGCAAAAGACCGTCGAACAACTTGCGCTGGAAGCCCAGAAGGCCGGCGGCAGCAGCCTGCTGGCAACCGAAAGCGCGGCCAACCTCAAGCTGTCCGACTACCTGCTGCGCGGCACCGACCGGCTCAATGAGCTGACCCAGCAGAATCTGCGCACCAAGCAACAGCTGGACAATCTGACGCAGACCGATCAGGCCCTGAGCGAGCAGATCAACGTGTTGAGCGGCAGCCTGTTGCTGTCGAAGATTCTCTACAAACAAAAGCAGGCCCTGCCGCATCTTGAGCTGGACCAGGGTCTGGCGGACGAAATCGCCAACATTCGCCTGTATCAGTTCGAGGTCAATCAGCAGCGCGAACAGATGAGCAGCCCGCTCGCCTACGTCGAAAAACTGCTCGCGACCCAGCCGCCGGAGGACGTCACTCCGTCGCTGCGTCGCACGTTGATGGACCTCGCGGTGACCCGCAGCGACCTCCTCGAACGTCTGAACCGGGAACTGAGCGCGCTGCTCAACGAATCCATCACCCTTCAGTTGAACCAGAAGCAACTGACCAGCATGGCCATCAGCCTACGCGCCACGCTCGACGAGCAGATGTTCTGGATTCCCAGCAACAAGCCGCTGGACATGGAGTGGTTCCAGACCATCTGGCCGAGATTGCAGAAGCAGGTTGCGACCCTGCCCTGGCTGTCCAGCGTCAGCGAGCTTTCTGACGGCCTGACCCATCGACCGTTGCTATTCTTGCCGCTGCTGCTGTTGATCGGCGTGCTGACCTGGCGCCGTAATGCACTCTACGAACACCTCAACCGTCTGCATGCCGACATCGGCCACTTCAAGCGCGACAGCCAGTGGAAGACGCCGCTGGCACTGCTGATCAACGTCTTGCTGGCACTGCCGGTAGCGCTCGGTCTGGCGCTGTGCGGCTACGCGTTGCAGATCGACGCCCGCGGCCAGAACGCCAATCTGGGCGAGGCGTTATTGCAGATCGCGCTGACCTGGCTGGTGTTCTACACCGCCTACCGGGTGCTTGCGCCGGGCGGCGTCGCCCAGTTGCACTTCCGCTGGGAAACCGTGCAGGTCGCATTCCTGCGCGGCTGGGTGCGCCGCCTCGGGCTGGTGGTGTTGGCCCTGGTGGCGGTGGTCGCCGTTGCTGAACATCAACCTGCATCGCTGGCCGACGACGTGCTGGGGATCGGCGTGGTACTGACCTGCTACGCGTTGATGGCCTGGCTGCTGGGGCGGCTGCTGCTCGCCAGCCCGACGCATCACAACGCATCGATCTTTCGCAAGGCGCTGGGACTGGCGTTCACCGCCCTGCCGATAGCGCTGTTCGTCGCGGTGTGCTTCGGCTACTACTACACCGCGCTCAAGCTCAGCGACCGGCTGATCGATACCCTTTATCTGCTGATGCTGTGGCTGGTCGTGGAAGCGACCTTCGTGCGCGGCCTGGGCGTCGCCGCGCGGCGCCTGGCCTATCAGCGTGCGCTTGCCAAACGCCAGGCCGCCCGGGAAAGCGGCGACAACGATGCGCCTGTGGAAGAGCCCAAGCTGGACATCGAGCAGGTTAACCAGCAGTCGTTGCGACTGATCCGGCTGGCGTTGCTGGGTGCGTTCGTCGGCGGCCTGTATCTGGTCTGGGCCGACCTGATCACGGTGTTCGCCTATCTGGACAACGTCATCCTCTACGAATACACCAGCGGCACCGGCGCCAACATCAGCATGGTGCCGATCAGCCTGGGCGACTTCGTCGGCGCGGTGATCATCGTCGCCATCACCTTCGTGCTGGCGGGCAACCTGCCCGGCCTGCTGGAAGTGCTGGTGCTGTCGCGGCTCAATCTGGCCCAGGGCAGTGCCTATGCAACGACCACGCTGTTGTCCTATGCCATCGCCGGGATCGGTTTCGTCAGCACGCTCTCCGCGCTGGGGGTGAGCTGGGACAAACTGCAATGGCTGGTCGCGGCGCTGTCGGTCGGCCTGGGCTTCGGCATGCAGGAAATCTTCGCCAACTTCATCTCAGGCATCATGATTCTGTTCGAACGTCCGGTGCGGATCGGCGACACCATCACCATCGGCAACCTGTCGGGCACGGTCAGCAAAATCCGCATCCGCGCCACGACCATCACCGACTTCGACCGCAAGGACATCATCGTCCCCAACAAGACGTTCATCACCGGCCAGCTGATCAACTGGTCGCTGACCGACACCATCACCCGCGTGACCCTGAAACTGGGCGTCGACTACGGCTCGGACCTGGACCTGGTGCGCACGCTTCTGCTCCAGGCCGCCCGCGAGAACCCGCGCGTGCTCAAGGACCCTGAGCCTATCGTCTTTTTCCTGAATTTCGGTGAAAGCAGCCTGGACCACGAACTGCGCATGCACGTACGCGATCTGGGCGACCGCAACCCGGTGCTGGACGAGATCAACCGTTTCATCAACAAGGAGTTCAAGAAGCAGAAGATCCGCATCTCGTTCCGCCAGCTGGAGGTCTATCTCAAAAATACCGATGGCCAGGAATTCAAAGTGGCGCCTGTCGAACCAGCTACACCCCTGACTCTGACCAAAGATGCACCCGAGCCACCGGAATTGAAACTCGACTGACCGGAGCACTCTAAGCAGAATGCACGCACATTCTGCTGGAGAAGGCCTTTGAAAGCGCTCGACGAACTGCACTTCGACAACCGCTTCGCCCGACTGGGCGACACGTTCTCCACATCGGTCCTGCCTGAACCCATTGCCGAGCCGCGTCTGGTGGTCGCCAGCGAAGCGGCCCTGGGCTTGCTGGATCTGGATCCTGCCCAGGCCGAGCTGCCGCTGTTCGCCGAGATATTCAGCGGCCACAAGCTGTGGGCGGAAGGCGATCCCCGGGCCATGGTGTACTCCGGCCACCAGTTCGGCTCCTACAACCCGCGCCTCGGCGACGGGCGCGGCCTGCTGCTTGGCGAAGTTCGCAATGATGCGGGCGAGTACTGGGATCTTCATCTGAAAGGCGCGGGGCAGACGCCCTACTCGCGCATGGGCGACGGGCGCGCAGTGCTGCGCTCTTCTATCCGTGAATTTCTGGCGTCCGAAGCGCTGCATGCGCTGGGGATTCCCACCAGCCGCGCCGGCTGCGTGATCGGTTCCAGCACGCCCGTGTGGCGCGAAACCCAGGAACGCGCGGCAATGGTGCTGCGCCTGGCGCAGAGCCATGTCCGGTTCGGCAGTTTCGAATACTTTTACTACACCAAGCAGCCCGAACAGCTCAAAGTGCTGGCTGATCACGTGCTGTCGGCCCATTACCCGCACTGCCAGGACGAGCCCGAGCCTTATCTGGCGATGTATCGCGAAATCGTCGAGCGCAATGCCGAGCTGATCGCCAAGTGGCAAGCCTACGGCTTCTGCCACGGTGTGATGAACACTGACAACATGTCGATCCTGGGCATCACCTTCGACTTCGGCCCGTTCGCGTTCCTTGACGACTTCGATCAGCACTTCATCTGCAACCATTCCGATCACGAAGGCCGGTACTCCTACAGCAATCAGGTGCCTATCGCCCAGTGGAACCTCAGCGCGCTCGCGCAAGCGCTGACGCCGTTCATCAGCGTCGAGGCGTTACGCGAAGCCATCGGCCTGTTCCTGCCGCTTTACCAGACGCACTATCTGGACCTGATGCGTCGGCGTCTTGGCCTCACGACGGCGGAGGAAGGCGATGAAGAACTGGTGAGCCGCCTGCTGCAACTGATGCAGAACAGCGGCGTCGACTACACCCTGTTCTTCCGGCGTCTGGGCGATCAAGCGGCCGACGAGGCGGTGCGGGTGCTGCGTGACGATTTCATCGACATCAAAGGTTTCGATGGCTGGGCCGAGGCCTATCAGGCGCGCCTGACCCGCCAGCCTGAGGAAAGCCAGGACGCCCGACGCGAGCGCATGCACGCCGTCAATCCGCTTTATATCCTGCGCAATTACCTCGCGCAGAACGCCATCGAAGCGGCGGAGAAAGGCGACTACAGCGAAGTGCGCCGCCTGCACGAGGTGCTGTGCCAGCCCTTCACCGAACAGCCGGACATGTCCCGCTATGCCCAGCGGCCACCGGACTGGGGCAAGCATCTGGAAATCAGCTGTTCGTCCTGAGTGAATACTGTAGGAGCCAGCTTGCTGGCGATGAGCGATAACACGGGTTGTCTCACGAGCGCGGCGCCGGCAGATCGCCAGCAAGCTGGCTCCTACGGTACGCGTACGAACGTCTTCACATCAGCTGGAACTCAACAACCACTCCAGCCCCATCGCCACGTGCTGTTCGGCGCTATCCACCAAAGGCAGCGGGCTGTTGACGTCGGCCAGCAGCAGGCCGATCTCGGTACAACCCAGAATCGCTGCCTTTGCGCCCTGATTGCGTAGCTGCTCAAGGACGCCAAGGTAGAAATCGCGCGTTTCCGAACGAAACTCGCCTACGCACAGCTCGGCAAAAATGGCGCGATCGATCTCGGCCATGGACTCGGTGTCCGGCAGCAGAACTTCGATACCAAACCGTTCCTCCAGCCGCTGACGGTAGAAAGCTTCCTGCATGGTGAAGCGGGTACCCAGCAGCGCGGCGCGCTTCACGCCCATCGCACTCAATGCCTTGCCGACTGCATCGCCGATATGCAGCAGCGGGATGTCCACGGCGGCTTCGATCGCGGGCGCGACCTTGTGCATGGTGTTGGTCGCCAGCAACAAGGCACCCGCGCCCGCTCGTTCCAGCCCGCGCGCCACCTCGGCAAGCTGTGCGCCGGCCGCATCCCAGTCGCCCGCCTTTTGCAGCGCGGCAATGCCGGCGAAATCCACCGAATGCACAAGCAGCGGCGCCGAATGCAACCCTCCCAGCGCATCGCGAATGCCCTCGTTCAACAACCGATAGTAAGTCGTCGTCGACTCCCAACTCATCCCGCCCATCACGCCCAGGGTCTGCATGTCATCACTCCTGTCTGTCAGTGCGTGAAGCCTAAGCGTCCTCGCCAGCCGCCGCCAGTTCGCTGACGAAAGCTTTACCGAAGCGCGAAGCCTAAGGCTGATTTTTCCGTAGGACCGGTCCGAAGCGACTTTTCAAGGCCCCTAACGGCAGCTTTTGCGCCTAGCATCGGGGTTTTCCAGCCCGTACAGGAAGCAACGCAATGTCATTCGCAGTCATGGAAGGCGACCCTACTACCACCGGAGGCTTCGTTCTGGCCGCCTCGGCGTCCGAAGTCATCGATCTGCGCAGGGTCGCACGCATGGGAGACCCGGTCTGGTGCCCGGTCTGCAAGAGCGTCGGATTCATCGCCCAGGGCAATCCGACCTGGATCGACGAATGTGTGGCCGTGGCGACGCACGGGCATCAGGTGCAATGCGGTTGCGCCAGCGGCAGCAACCAGCTGATCGCTTCCCAGGAACATTTCGCGGCCGACATGGACGCGGCAATTGACATCCCCGAGGACCAGGCCCGCCAGGCACGCTGGAACGCAGAGCAGATCGCCAAGGCTATCAAGGAAGGGACCTATATTTCGCCCGTGCTCCGGCCGCTTTCGCTGTAAAGATTGCTCAGAGGGTGTTTACAAAATAGGCGAGCAAAGGCAAGACAAGGCGAAATTGGTCGAAAAAGCGGAGTTTACGTTGAGTAAATGAGCATTTTGAGACCGATTTCAACGCCGTATTGCCGAGCGCAGTCATTTTGTTAATAGCCTCTCAAGGGTGAGCGTTGGTTTCCAGCCAGTGGTGCAGCTCGACGAACTGCTGCGTCAGCTTGTGGCGCGGCTCGAAATGCACCAGGGGAACACTGGCATGGTGAGACTCGCGCATCTTCACCGAGGCATTCAGATAGATCGGCAACACCGGAAGGCCTTCGGCTATCAGTTCATCCAGCATCTGCTGCGGCAGACTCGCTCTTGGCTGAAA
Source organism: Pseudomonas sp. JDS28PS106 (assembly GCF_036706555.1). Classification (NCBI taxonomy): domain Bacteria; kingdom Pseudomonadati; phylum Pseudomonadota; class Gammaproteobacteria; order Pseudomonadales; family Pseudomonadaceae; genus Pseudomonas; species Pseudomonas sp. JDS28PS106. Next base: position 239,982 of record NZ_JBAJGT010000007.1, read on the forward strand.
CTGATTGACGATGATGCCTTCCACTTCAAGGCGATCATTGTGGTCTTCCTTGAGCTCTTCGACTTCTTGCAACAACCCGTAGAGCGCCTGACGCGAGAAGCTGTCGCAGTCGAACGGGATCAACACCCGGTCCGCTGCGATCAGCGCGGAGACCGCATAGAAATTCAGCGCGGGCGGCGTATCCAGGTAAATGCGTTCGTAATCCTCGCTCAGCTCTTCGAGCAGCTTGCGCAGCTTGTTGATCTTGTGTTTCGCCTCGAGCTTGGGTTGCAGATCCGCCAGTTCCGGCGTGGCGGTCACCACATGCAGGTTGTCGTAGGGCGTTTCGTAGATATCCACATGGTTCTTCTTGCCGAACGGCGCTGACGACAAGCTGTGCTTGAAGAACTCGGCGATGCCCATCGGGATGTCTTCACCGGTAAGTCCAGTCAGGTACTGAGTCGAGTTCGCCTGGGCATCAAGGTCGATCAGCAGGGTGCGATAACCTTCGTTAGCGCTGACGGCTGCCAGATTGCAAGCGATGCTGGACTTGCCAACACCTCCCTTTTGATTGAACACCACGCGACGCATGAACAGCCTCCCTGAACCTATGAAAAAAATCGCTGAAAGCCGAAAAAGCTCGGCGAGTGACCGAGTCTAGGCAATAGATGTGACAACGGCGAGGTAATTCACCCTTTAGTCGATGACGGATATGGTCCGCCAGCTTCCTGCACCGACTGCTGCGGTTACAGGCTCATACCTTGATTGCAACCGACGAGCGAACCGTCAAATCTTCCGAGTGCATGACGGTCGGTTGATGCCAGCGCGTTCAAGGCAAGCAGGGAGGCCGGCTTACCCGGCCCGCTGCGTCACCAACTCCATGAAAGCCCTGGCCATGGGTGATCGCTCGTCCTTGCGCTGGGCGAGCCAGATTGAGCTGCTTGTGCCACCTTATCCCTCACCGTCAGCACAGCCTTCACTCAAACACGGTCGCAGCTGACTGTGACGCGTAACGCCCTGCTGTCCGACACGTAATGAGATGACTGACTCATCCGGACTTGATCTCAATCATCGATTCCGCGACCTCTTCGAGTCCGCTAAATCGCAATTTCTTCACCCCATTCAAAAAACCCTCCCTACAGAATCACGAATTAATTCCGAAAGACAAGTAGGAACATTCTCTTAACTATAATCCTGCTTGCGTTAACTCTCCAAAATGCTTACCTAACTCCATATACAGCGACACTATAAATATAACCAACCATCCAATTTTATACATGGAGTTAACATGCAAAGACCAATCATCCTTCCGCCCTTGGATATCACGGCTTCCTCTATGCCCAATATGGGCGGACACCCAGTACCCAGCGGTCCTCCGCTAACGCTACCACTTATTAAAGCCATGGCTGCTGCTCAACGACTGAGAGCATATCTAAACGGGGACTGGCAGCTAATCATTAACAACCTGCTGATTGATGCCGAACGTAATACCCCCCACTTCAATGGAGCTCTCAAGGAGGATCTGGCTACTGCTCACCACGCTGATCAACTGATGTGCCGCAGTTTACAAGCTGTTGCGGAACAGGCATGGAGACAAGGCTTCAGTGTCGCCAAGTCTAGGGGCTACGACATTGACGCCAGCGAAAACGAGCTATCGGGAGGCGTATTTTCACCGCTTAAAGCCTTGTCCCATGCTCTCTCAGGCGAAGGCGCTACTCTGCAAGTACAAATCGACAAAACTGGCATCCGGCCCACTCCCAACAGCATACCCGCGCTTCGGACTTTGATTGAAAAAGCACAGACTGGGAGTTCCCGCATTCACTTGGAAAAGGTTTCATACGATACTGGTATTGACTCGAAAATTGCGGCGGCGTACCTCGGTAATATCACACTGCGCATTACGGGTGATGTGCACAAACATGATCAGCACCACTTTACGTTCAGCGGTGAAGCACGTGCATATCATGATCGCTATGATGCTAACGCTTCCACCCATCGCAACTGGCTCGCTGAAAAGGCCACTACGATGCTTGAGAAAATCATGCAGAGCAAAGGAGCCAAGGAGCCAAGGAGCCAAGGAGCCAAGGAGTATGAAATAGCAATAACCGGCTCACTACCTATCAATTATTCCGAGTAAAGCCACTACGTTAAATAGCTAAAAATACCCAACCGCCGATAACGGGAGATTCTCTTGAAAAAGTTTTACTTAAAACATTCTTTTATCGTAATTGCTCTCAGCGTCGGCGGCTGGATTGCACTGTGGCTTCCCGCCTACCTCCCTTTTTCGCCACCTAATACCCACAACCCTCCTGACGCGCAGCTTGATTACATACGCTATGTTTTGATCATGCTAATGATCACGGGTCTATGCGTAATACCCATCATTGCCGGGGTCCTGATTTTCTATGCGGCGAAGGTATATGCAGGAGGAAAAATTTCGCGCCTCGCTCTGGGTCTCATGTATTTGCCTATGCTGATCATGGCGTTCTCTACCTTTTACGACAATGTTAAAAACCTGGCCCTTACGCTGTATTCACTTCCTGCGGCACTGATCTATCTCATTCTCATGATCTATTTAACGCTGGGTTTTCCCCTGCGCATACGTTGAGGTCTGACGTCGGTGAAACAATACAGATCCATCCGATTGGGAATCACCCCGCCCGCTCCGTCACCAACTCCATGAAAGCCCTGGCCATGGGTGATCGCTCGTCCTTGCGCTGGGCGAGCCAGATTGAGCTGCTTGCGCCGGGGTCGAGCAGCGTGCGGTAAACCACTCCTTCGATACGCATCCGCTGGTAAGACGCCGGTAGCACCGTCACGCCCAGACCTGCCGCGACCAGACCGATGATGGTCATGACCTCTCCCGCTTCCTGAGTGATCAACGGGCTGAATCCGGCGGCTCGCGCCAGGCTCAGCAACTGCGCATGCAGGCCGCTGCCATAACTGCGTGGAAAGAACACGAAAGGCTCGTTTGCCAGCGCCGAGAGCCATAGCCCTTCTTCGCTGCCTTCAGCCAGCGGATGGTCGGCACGCATGATTGCGATCAGGGGATCGCGCAGGAGCTCGACAGCCGTCAATGAATCCGGGAGCGGCAGCGGGCGCATGATGCCGACGAGAATCGAGCGGTCTTCCAGGCAGGCGACGACATCCTGGCTGGTCATCTCTTGCAACGCCAGATGCACCTCAGGATACGTCTGGCGAAACGCAAAGATCGCCTGCGGAATGCTTGAGGTGAACGGCGCCGATGCGGTAAAGCCGATTTTCAGCTCGCCGAGTTCCCCCAGTTGCGCCCGACGCGCCACGTCGGCCGCCTTGTCGACTTGCGCCAGCACCTGCCGGGCCTCTTCCAGAAACAGACGGCCCGCTTCGCTCAGTTCGACGCGGCGGTTGGTGCGTTCGAACAGACGCGCGCCCAGTTCCTCTTCGAGCGCCTGGATCTGCTGGCTGAGGGGCGGCTGGGAGATGCCCAGGGACAAGGCGGCACGGCCGAAGTGCAGTTCCTCGGCGACGGCGATGAAGTAACGCAGGTGGCGCAGTTCCATAGGCTCCCAAACAAGTCGTCAGACATATCAAACAGGTCGAACAATATATTGGATTGAATCATTCGCCAGCTATAAGCTTTTTCCTGCATTCCTTTCCTACACGCTTTGAGGTCTATCTTGAACCCTGCACGCGCCCCGCTTGCGGCCGATCTGCAATCGACCACCGTTCAGGCATCCGTTCCGCTCGGAGACCGCTATATCGAGAAGAACACGCCGCTGTTCAAACGCACGGTGCTGGCTCTGTTCGCAGGCGGTTTTTCGACTTTTACCTTGCTGTATTGCGTGCAGCCGATGATGCCGCTGCTGTCCCGGGAGTTTTCCATCAATGCCGCGGAAAGCAGCCTGATCCTGTCGGTCGCCACCGCGATGCTCGCGATCGGCTTGCTGATCACAGGCCCGATATCGGATCGCCTGGGACGCAAGTCGGTGATGGTGCTGGCGCTGTTCTGCGCGGCCATTGCGACCATCGCCAGCGCGCTGATGCCGACCTGGGAAACGGTGCTGGGGACTCGTGCGCTGGTCGGTCTGTCGCTGAGCGGCCTTGCGGCGGTGGCGATGACCTACCTGAGCGAGGAGATCCACCCCTCTCACCTGGGTCTGGCGATGGGGCTGTACATCGGCGGCAGCGCCGTCGGCGGCATGAGCGGACGGCTGATTGCCGGAGTGATGATCGATTACGTGAGCTGGCACACCGCGATGCTGGTCGTCGGGGGCCTGGCGCTGGCTGCCGCGGCGGTGTTCTGGAAGATGCTTCCGGAGTCGCGCAATTTCCGATCCCGCCCGCTCAGCCCGCGCAGCCTGCTGGACGGTTTCGTCGTCCAGTTCCGCGATGCCGGATTGCCGCTGTTGTTTCTGATGGGGTTTCTGCTGATGGGCGCGTTCGTCACGCTCTTCAACTACATCGGCTACCGACTGCTGGCCGAGCCGTATCATCTGAGCCAGGCGGTGGTGGGTGTGTTTTCGATCGTGTATCTGTCAGGCATCTACAGCTCGGCGAAAATCGGTTCGCTGGCCGACCGGCTGGGACGCCGCAAGGTGCTCTGGGCGGTGATCGTGATGATGCTGATCGGTCTGGGCCTGACCCTGTTTTCGCCACTGCCGGTGGTGATCGCCGGCGTACTGATCCTGACTTTCGGCTTCTTCGGCGCCCATTCGGTGTCCAGCAGCTGGGTCGGTCGTCGCGCGGTCACCGCGCGCGGGCAGGCTGCCTCGCTTTACCTGTTCTGCTATTACGCAGGCTCAAGCGTCGCGGGAACCGGGGGTGGCCTGTTCTGGCATTACGCAGGCTGGAACGGGATCGGGCTGTTCGTAGGTGCCTTGTTGCTGATCGCCCTGGGCGTGGCGCTGAGGCTGGCGAAGTTGCAGCCTTTGGTGAGAGAACGCTGATCGCCACCAAGGTGGCTCCTACAGTGCGTGGGAGCCAGCTTGCTGGCGATTTTACTGGTGATACTGCGCCGACATCTCATGCACGGCTTCGATAAAGGCGCCGGCGTTGGCCGGGTCGACTTCGGGCGTGATGCCGTGACCCAGGTTGAAGACGTGGCCGGTGCCGTGACCGTAGCTGGCCAGAATACGCGCCACTTCCTGGCGAATCGCTTCAGGGCGGGCATAGAGCACGGTCGGGTCCATGTTGCCTTGCAGCGCGACCTTCTCGCCGACACGGCGGCGCGCTTCGCCGATATCGCAGGTCCAGTCCAGGCCCAGCGCATCGGCTCCGGCATCAGCAATGCTTTCCAGCCACAGACCGCCGCCCTTGGTGAACAGGATTACCGGCACCTTGCGGCCGTCATGCTCGCGGATCAGACCGCTGACGATCTTGCGCATATAGGCCAGCGAGAACTCCTGGTAAGCCGCCGAGGACAGGCTGCCGCCCCAGCTGTCGAAGATCTGTACAGCCTGGGCGCCGGCGAGAATCTGACCGTTCAGGTAAGAGGTCACCGACTGTGCCAGCTTGTCCAGCAGCAAGTGCATGGCTTGCGGGTTGTCGTACAGCATCGCTTTGGACTTGCGGAAGTCCTTGGATGAGCCGCCTTCGACCATGTAGGTCGCCAGCGTCCAAGGGCTGCCGGAGAAGCCGATCAGCGGCACGCGGCCATTGAGTTCGCGGCGAATGGTGCTGACCGCATCCATCACATAGCCCAGATCCTGACGTGCATCGGGGATCGGCAGGGCTTCGATATCAGCCAGAGTGGAGACGGTTTTCTTGAAGCGCGGACCTTCGCCGGTTTCGAAGTACAGGCCCAGGCCCATGGCGTCGGGGATGGTCAGAATGTCGGAGAACAGGATCGCGGCGTCGAGGGGATAGCGATCCAGCGGCTGCAACGTGACTTCGCAGGCGAACTCCGGGTTCTTGCACAGGCTCATGAAGTCGCCGGCTTTCGCGCGGCTGGCGCGATACTCCGGCAGATAACGACCCGCCTGACGCATCATCCACACCGGGGTGACGTCAACGGGTTGCTTGAGCAGGGCACGAAGGAAACGGTCGTTCTTCAGGGCAGTCATGTCGGCATCCGCAATAAAAGTGCGGGCATTTTCTCAGAGAGCAGCCCAAAAGGCACGGCGGATGCGGTTTCTTTTATCTATGGGGGTGATTTGCAGCGCTGCGCCGCCGGCTCGTAGGAGCCAGCGGGCGGCGATCCGTCTTGCTGGCGATGCAGGATTTACATTCAACATAGTTGCTGAACGTCTTGCCGCTATCGCCAGCAAGCTGGCTCCTACGGGTGATCACTCGAAATCAGACGCCCAGATAATCCAGAATCCCTTCAGCGGCATTACGGCCTTCGAAGATCGCGGTGACCACCAGGTCGGAGCCGCGCACCATGTCGCCGCCGGCGAAGATCTTGGGGTTGCTGGTCTGGTGCTTGAAGGTCGCCAGCTCCGGCGCGATGACCCGGCCCTGGCTGTCGGTCTCGATGGAGAACTGCTCGAACCACGGCGCCGGGCTTGGACGGAAACCGAAGGCGATCACCACAGCGTCCGCCGGGATGATTTCCTCGGAGCCCGGAATCGGCTCGGGGCTGCGGCGACCACGGGCATCCGGTTCGCCAAGACGCGTCTCGACGACCTTCACGCCTTCGACCTTGTCCTCGCCCACGATGGCGATCGGCTGTCGGTTGTAGAGGAATTTCACGCCCTCTTCCTTGGCGTTTTTCACTTCCTTGCGCGAACCCGGCATGTTCTCTTCGTCACGACGGTAGGCGCAGGTCACTGCCTTGGCGCCCTGGCGGATCGAGGTGCGGTTGCAGTCCATCGCCGTGTCGCCGCCACCCAGCACCACAACGCGCTTGCCCTTCATGTCGACGAAATCTTCCGGCGACTTTTCGAAGCCCAGGTTGCGGTTGACGTTGGCGATCAGGAAATCCAGCGCGTCATGAACGCCCGGCAGCTCTTCGCCAGGGAAACCGCCCTTCATGTAGGTGTAGGTGCCCATGCCCATGAACACGGCATCGAACTCTTCCAGCAACTGATCGACGCTGATGTCCTTGCCGACTTCGGTATTGAGGCGGAACTCGATACCCATGCCGGTGAAGACTTCGCGACGGTTGCTCAGCACCGATTTTTCGAGTTTGAACTCGGGGATACCGAAGGTCAGCAGACCGCCGATTTCCGGGTTCTTGTCGAAGACCACCGGCGTCACGCCGCCGCGCACCAGCACGTCGGCACAACCGAGGCCCGCCGGGCCGGCACCGATGATGGCAACCCGCTTGCCGGTCGGCACGACCTTGGACATGTCCGGACGCCAGCCCATGGCGAAAGCGGTGTCGGTGATGTATTTCTCAACCGAACCGATGGTCACCGCGCCAAAACCGTCGTTCAGCGTACAGGCGCCTTCGCACAGACGGTCCTGCGGACACACGCGACCGCAGACTTCCGGGAGGGTGTTGGTCTGGTGCGACAGTTCCGCCGCGGCCAGGATGTTGCCCTCGGAAACCAGCTTGAGCCAGTTGGGAATGAAGTTGTGCACAGGGCACTTCCATTCGCAGTACGGGTTGCCGCAACCCAGGCAGCGGTGCGCCTGGTCGGCGGACTGCTGGGGCTTGAAAGGTTCGTAGATTTCCACGAACTCTTTCTTGCGTTGACGCAGCAGTTTCTTCTTCGGATCTTTACGCCCGACATCGATGAACTGGAAGTCGTTACTGAGACGTTCAGCCATTTGGAGCCTCTTTACAGCAGCTACAAGCTACAAGCTTCAAGCCGCAAGAAATCAGATTCTGTTCAATTCACAGCGCTGCAAGCTTCTTGCTCGAAGCTTGCAGCTCATCGCTTGCAGCCGTCTTACTGCGGATTCGCCCGGGTGCTGGAAAGCAGCGACTTCAGGTTGGCCGCCTTGGGCTTGACCAGCCAGAAGCGACGCAGGTAGTCGTCCAGGTTTTCCGCGAGGTTGCGACCCCACTCACTGTCGGTTTCAGCGACGTACTCGTTCAGCACGCTCTGCAGATGGGTGCGATATGCCTCCATCGCTTCGCCGCTGATCCGCTGTATCTCGACCAGTTCGTGGTTGACGCGGTCGACGAAGGTGTTGTCCTGGTCGAGCACGTAAGCGAAGCCGCCGGTCATGCCGGAACCGAAGTTGTACCCGGTCTTGCCCAGTACGCAGACGAAGCCGCCGGTCATGTATTCGCAGCAGTGATCGCCAGTGCCTTCCACGACCGCGTGGGCGCCCGAGTTACGCACCGCGAAGCGCTCGCCCGCCGTACCTGCCGCGAACAGCTTGCCGCCGGTCGCGCCGTACAGACAGGTGTTGCCGACGATGGCGCTGTCGTTGGTCTTGAACGGACTGCCCTTGGGCGGAACGATCACCAGCTTGCCGCCGGTCATGCCCTTGCCGACATAGTCGTTGGCATCGCCTTCCAGATACATGTTCAGGCCGCCGGCGTTCCATACGCCGAAGCTCTGCCCGGCGGTGCCCTTGAAGCGGAAGGTGATCGGCGCCTTGCTCATGCCCTGGTTGCCGTGCAGCTTCGCGATCTCACCAGAAATCCGCGCGCCGATCGAACGGTCGCAGTTGCAGATATCCAGTTCGAACTCGCCGCCGCCGAGCGACTCGATGGCCGGCTTGGCCATTTCGACCATTTTCTCGGCCAGCAGGCCCTTGTCGAATGGCGGGTTGCGGTCGACCAGACTGAACTGCGGCTTGTCCGCCGGCACGTGATCGCTGCCCAACAGCGGCGTCAGGTCCAGATGCTCCTGCTTCTGGGTTTCGCCCGGCAGGATGTCCAGCAGATCGGTGCGACCGATCAGCTCTTCCAGCGAGCGAACGCCCAGCTTCGCCAGCCATTCGCGGGTTTCTTCGGCCACGTAGGTGAAGAAGTTGATCACCATGTCGACGGTGCCGATGTAGTGATCCTTGCGCAGCTTGTCGTTCTGGGTCGCGACGCCGGTGGCGCAGTTGTTCAGGTGGCAGATACGCAAGTATTTGCAGCCCAGCGCGATCATCGGCGCAGTCCCGAAGCCGAAGCTTTCGGCACCGAGGATTGCCGCCTTGATGACGTCCAGGCCGGTTTTCAGGCCGCCGTCGGTCTGCACCCGGACCTTGCCGCGCAAATCGTTGCCGCGCAGGGTCTGGTGAGTTTCGGCCAGGCCCAGCTCCCATGGCGCGCCGGCGTACTTGATGGAGGTCAGCGGCGAAGCGCCGGTGCCGCCGTCGTAGCCGGAAATGGTGATCAGGTCGGCATAGGCCTTGGCAACGCCCGCGGCGATGGTGCCGACGCCCGCTTCGGCCACCAGCTTGACCGACACCAGCGCGCTCGGGTTGACCTGCTTGAGGTCGAAAATCAGCTGCGACAGGTCTTCGATCGAGTAGATGTCGTGGTGCGGCGGCGGCGAAATCAGGGTCACGCCCGGTACTGCGTAACGCAGCTTGGCGATCAGACCGTTGACCTTGCCGCCCGGCAGCTGGCCGCCTTCGCCGGGCTTGGCGCCCTGGGCAACCTTGATCTGCAACACGTCGGCGTTGACCAGATACTCAGGCGTCACGCCGAAACGGCCGGTGGCGATCTGCTTGATCTTGGAGCTGCGGATGGTGCCGTAGCGCGACGGGTCTTCACCGCCCTCACCGGAGTTGGAGCGCGCGCCCAGGCGGTTCATCGCTTCGGCCAATGCTTCGTGGGCCTCAGGAGACAATGCACCCAGGGAAATACCGGCGGAGTCGAAGCGCTTGAGGATTTCGCCCAGCGGCTCGACTTCATCGATGGACAGCGGCTGGTCGAGGGTCTTGACCTGGAACAGGTCGCGGATCATCGACACCGGGCGCTTGTCCACCAGCGCGGTGTATTCCTTGAATTTGCTGTAGTCGCCCTGCTGCACGGCGGCTTGCAGGGTGTTGACCACATCCGGGTTGTAGGCGTGGTATTCGCCACCAAACACGAATTTGAGCAGACCGCCCTGCTGGATCGGCTTGCGCGGGCTCCAGGCTTCGACGGCCAGTGCCTTCTGCTCGGCTTCGAGGTCGACGAAACGCGCGCCCTTCAGGCGGCTCGGTACGCCACGGAAGCTGGTATCGCAGACTTCCTCGGACAGGCCGATGGCCTCGAACAGCTGTGCGCCACGGTAGGACGCGATGGTCGAGATGCCCATCTTCGACAGGATCTTGAGCAGGCCCTTGGTGATGCCCTTGCGGTAGTTCTTGAAGACTTCATACAGATCGCCCAGCACTTCGCCGGTGCGGATCAGGTCGCCCAGCACTTCGTAGGCCAGGAACGGATAGACCGCCGACGCACCGAAGCCGATCAGCACGGCGAAGTGATGCGGATCACGCGCGGTTGCGGTTTCGACCAGGATGTTGCTGTCGCAGCGCAGGCCCTGCTCGGTCAGGCGATGGTGAACCGCGCCGACCGCCAGCGAAGCGTGAGCCGGCAGCTTGCCCGGCGCGATATGGCGGTCGCTCAGCACGATCAGGGTACGACCGGCGCGCACGGCTTCTTCGGCCTGATCGGCGATGTTGCGGATAGCCGCTTCCAGGCCGGTCTGCTCGTCGTAGTTCAGGTCGATGATCTGCCGCTCGAAGCCCGGACGCTCCAGGTTCATCAGCGAGCGCCACTTGGCTGGCGAAATGACCGGCGAGCTCAGGATGACGCGCGAGGCGTGCTCGGGCGATTCCTGGAAGATGTTGCGCTCGGCGCCGAGGCAGACTTCCAGCGACATGACGATGGCTTCGCGCAGCGGGTCGATCGGCGGGTTGGTGACCTGCGCGAACTGCTGGCGGAAGTAGTCATAGGGCGAACGCACGCGACGCGACAGCACGGCCATCGGCGTATCGTCGCCCATGGAGCCGACCGCTTCCTGACCTTGCTCGCCCAGCGGCCGCAGTACCTGATCGCGCTCTTCGAACGTGACCTGATACATCTTCATGTACTGCTTGAGCTGGTCGCTGGAATAGAAAGCCGAACCGTGGTCGTTGTCTTCCATGGTCGCCTGGATACGCAAGGCACTCTTGCGCAACCACTGCTTGTAGGGATGACGTGATTTCAGACGGTTGTCGATGGCGTCGGTATCGAGAATCTGGCCGGTCTCGGTGTCCACGGCGAAGATCTGGCCCGGACCAACACGACCCTTGGCGATCACGTCTTCAGGCTTGTAGTCCCACACGCCGATTTCCGACGCCAGGGTGATGTAGCCGTTGGTGGTGGTGACCCAACGCGCCGGACGCAAACCGTTGCGGTCGAGCAGGCAGACGGCGTGGCGACCTTCGGTCATCACGATCCCGGCCGGGCCGTCCCACGGCTCCATGTGCATGGAGTTGTATTCGTAGAAGGCGCGCAGATCCGGGTCCATGGTTTCGACGTTCTGCCACGCAGGCGGAATGATCATCCGCACGCCACGGAACAGGTCGATGCCGCCGGTGACCATCAGTTCGAGCATGTTGTCCATGCTCGACGAGTCGGAACCCACGCGGTTGACCAGCGGACCGAGTTCTTCCAGGTCCATCAGGTCGTTGGTGAACTTGGTGCGACGCGCCTGCGCCCAGTTGCGGTTACCGGTGATGGTGTTGATTTCACCATTGTGCGCCAGGAAGCGGAACGGCTGGGCCAGCGGCCACTTCGGCAGGGTGTTGGTCGAGAAGCGCTGGTGGAACACGCAGATCGCGGTTTGCAGACGCTCGTCGCTCAGGTCCGGGAAGAAGGCCGTCAGGTCGGCCGGCATCATCAGACCTTTGTAAATGATGGTCTTGTGCGAAAAGCTGCAGATGTAGTGATCGGCGTCGGCGGCATTGGACACCGATGAGCGACGACGGGCGCTGAACAGCTTGATCGCGAATTCCTGATCGCTCAGGCCTTCGCCACCGATGAATACCTGCTCGATTTTCGGCAGACGCTCAAGCGCCAGCTTGCCGAGTACGCTGGTATCGATCGGCACCTGGCGCCAGCCGATCAGGTCTAGGCCTTCGGCCAGGATTTCGCGATTCATGTTTTCGCGAGCGGCGTCGGCGCGGGCATCGTCCTGGTTGAGGAACACCATGCCCACCGCGTACTGACGCGGCAGCTCGGCGCCGAATTGCTCCGCGGCGACGGCGCGCAGGAAGGCATCCGGCTTCTGGATCAACAAACCGCAACCATCGCCGGTCTTGCCGTCGGCGTTGATCCCACCACGGTGGGTCATGCAGGTCAGGGCTTGGATCGCCGTCTGCAACAGGTGATGACTGGGCTCGCCCTGCATATGAGCGATCAGGCCGAAGCCGCAGTTATCCTTGAATTCATCTGGTTGGTACAGACCTGCTTTCATAGACACTTTCTCACCAGGCTGCCTCCTCGAGGAGGCTTTTCCTTTTAATTCAACCACTTACTTGTCACGCCGAACGAACGTCAGCTTTGGACAGGCAAAACGGAGGTCATTGTACACAGCGACACTTAGGCCCACAAATTTTACGACGATTGGTCGATCTTTAATGTCGCATTTGTGAAGGTTTTAGATCGTAGAGCCGTGGTAGTCAAAATTTGTTTTTGACGATCTGATCGAAGCGGGGGGACTTCTGAGCGTTCGTGACGCAGACGCCACAAGGCGCACCACCCATAGGCGGCACGCTCAAGCGGGTAAAATCAGGGGTTGCCGGGTGAGCGGCCTGGATAAGGCCGCTGCGACTTCAGCGAGTGGCGCCGAGCTCTTGTTGGATGCTGGCGACAGTACGAGGCCAAGGTTTACCAGCCTGAACCTTGGCTGGCAAGACCTTGATGGCTGCCAGGGCGGCAGCGCGGTCGGAAAAGTTACCGTAGGTCACCACATACAGCGGCTTGCCCTGCAGGGTTTTCTTGAAGTAACGGTACTCGCCGCCCTGCTCCGCCACGTAGGCCTGCGCGGTGGCTTCCGAGCTGGTGCCCAGGATCTGCACCACGTAATGGCCCGGCGCCTGACCGCTGTACCAGCTGCTGCCGGCCGCAGGTTTGGCTGCCGCGGACTTCTCGGCAGGCTTGGGCGCCGGTTTGGCGGTCGCGACCTGGGTAGGTGCCGGCGCAGGCGCGGGCTTGGCGGCCGGGGCGGGCTGCGCGGCCGGACGGGGAGCCTGGGCCTGAGGCTGGGCTTGCGCTACGGGCTGACCGGCCGGCACGCCGGCAGGCGGCGCGCTGGTCGTGACGGTCGGCGGCTGAGCGGGCGATCCGGTCGGCACTGCATCTTCATCGCCATCGGTCGAACCGGCGGCCTCGGCCAGCGGCCCACGCATCACGGGTTGCGAATTGCCACCCAACGGCAGCGGTACCGGTTGCGAGTTACCCGCGAACTCGATGGCCGGGCCACCGTTGTTCGACTGTTGCGTGGCAGGTTTGCCTTCACCCAGTGGCAACTGTGCCTGGGCTGTGGCCGGTGCATTGGCCGGCTTGTCGTCACGGCCCGGAATCAGCACTGCTGCCGCCACGGCTACCACGACGACTCCACCCAGAGCCAATACGTATTTTTTCGGCATGTTGAACCCCACACTTGGACGTTTGACCGCAGAGCGACTCGCGATCATCGCCTCGATCATTGAATCGCGGGCCACCTGGTTGATAGCGCCAGGCCAGCCATCGGATTGTTCATGGATATCGGTGATCTGGTCGGCGGTGAACAGGGAAATGGATTGCCCCGCGCCTTCCAGGCGCTGCGCCAGATACTCCCGGGTTTCTTCTTCCGTGTAGGGTTGCAGCTCGATGACGTGAAAGCGCTCGCCTTCGACGTCGCCGTGCAAGGCTGCGCACAGTTGATCCAGGCGGTCGAGCAGCGAAGGCTCGCCGAACAGGAACACATGCGGACGGCCTTCCGGTGTTCCCTCAGCCAGTCCCAGCAAGGCTTCGAGCGCCGAATCACCGAGTTGTTCCGCATCGTCCACCAGCAGATAGACTTCCTGGCCGGTCAGCCCGAGCTGAACCACCTGGGAGAGAATCGGCTGCATTTCCGCGTGCGCGACGCTCAGGCCCTGAGCGACCTGCTGCAGTACGCCGGCGGCATCGCTGGCGCCGCGAGCGGACACTACGACACTCTGGACCGATTGTTTGTTGGTGCTGGCGACCAGTGCCTGCCGCAGCAGGGTCTTGCCGCTGCCCTGCGGTCCGGTAACGGCCAGCAGCAATTGGCTGTAACGCGCCAGATGGTGAAGCTGCCCCAGGACCGGCTTGCGCTGGGCGGGGAAAAATTTGAAGCCAGGTACCCGCGCCGCAAAGGGGTCATGACTCAACTGATAGTGACCGAGAAAAGCCTCGTCGGCATGCAAACTAGTCATGGGTTTTCCGTTAACCTCTAAGCTGATCTACCAGGGCGCGATAGTCCGCGGCCAGGATGGCCTGTAGTACTTCTTTTGGATAATCGTCCGTGATAACCGCTTCGCCCAGCCGGCGCAGAAGCACCAGCCGCAGGCGTCCGTCGATGACTTTCTTGTCTATCGCCATGTGTTCGAGGAAATGCTCGGGGGTCATTTCCTGGGGCGGCACCACCGGCAACCCGGCGCGCTGCAATAAACGGATACCACGATCCCGATCCTGCGAAGTGATCCAGCCAAGGCGCGCCGACATCTCCAGCGCCATGACCGTACCCGCCGCGACCGCTTCGCCGTGCAGCCATACCCCGTAGCCCATATGGGTTTCGATGGCATGACCGAAGGTATGGCCCAGGTTCAAGGTCGCACGGATGCCGGACTCACGCTCGTCGGCGCCGACAACCAGCGCCTTGGCGGCGCAGGAGCGCTTGATCGCCTCGGTCAGCGCGGTCTGTTCGAGGCCGCGTATCTGATCGATATGTTCTTCAAGCCAGCACAGGAAAGGCTCGTCGCATATCAGGCCGTATTTGATGACCTCGGCCAGCCCCGCAGAGAGTTCACGCTCGGGCAGGGATTTCAGCGTGGCGGTATCGATCAGCACGGCACCGGGCTGGTAGAACGCACCGATCATGTTCTTGCCCAGCGGGTGGTTGATGCCGGTCTTGCCGCCCACCGAGGAATCGACCTGCGACAGCAACGTGGTAGGAATCTGGATGAAATTCACGCCGCGCTGATAGCAGGCGGCGGCAAACCCGGCCGTATCGCCGATCACGCCGCCGCCCAAGGCGATCACGGTGGTGCGGCGATCATGTCGCGCAGTCAGCAGGCCATCGAAAATGGTTTGCAGGGTTTCCCAGTTCTTGAATGCCTCGCCATCGGGCAGCACGATGGGCAGCACGTTGTAACCGGCCAGGGCGCGGGTCAGCCGCTCGATGTACAGCGGGGCCACCGTGGTGTTGGACACGATCGCCACCTGTCGCCCGCCGATGTGCGGAGTCAGGAGTTCGGGTTGATCCAGCAGGCCTTCGCCAATATGAATCGGGTAACTACGCTCACCCAGCTCGACCGTAAGTGTCTGCATGTGTCCCCACATTGATTACCGATTGGGCACCGGCGCGGATTCCGCTGCGCCGGGGACGGCATGGACTCAGGCCAGCCGTCGCCGTGATTTTATTGGTCGCCGAGGATAGCGCATTTTCGTCTGCGCTTTAACGGGGTGGAAGCTGCGCCAGCCGGGCAAGGATGTCCAGCACCACCATGCGGGGCGGCCGTTCGTCGGTTTCGATGACCAGATCGGCGATTTCCCGATACAGCGGATCGCGGATCGCCAGCAGATCGCTCAGCACCTTGGCGGGATCGGCCGTGCGCAGCAAAGGCCGATTGCGGTCGCGCGCGGTGCGTCCGACCTGCTGTTCGACCGAGGCATGCAGATAGACCACCCGGCCGCCCGCGTGCAGGGCCCGGCGGTTCTCCGGGCGCATGACCGCCCCGCCCCCGGTTGCCAGGACCACGCCGTCGGTTTCGCACAGTTCGGCGATCATCGCCTGCTCACGGTCGCGAAAGCCGATTTCGCCTTCGCGGTCGAAGATCCATGGAATGTTGGCACCGGTCCGCAGTTCGATTTCCTTGTCGGAATCCTTGAACGGCAGCCGCAGTTCTTTGGCAAGCAAACGGCCGATGGTGCTTTTGCCCGCACCCATCGGCCCAACGAGTATTAAATTTCGCACAGAATCAACGACTCACCGCAATCGCCTGGTTGTTCATGATACGCGGAGTCAGGAAGACCAGAAGCTCCGATTTGGCTTCCGTCACCACGTCACGCCGGAAAAGGCGGCCAACATACGGCACATCGCCAAGAAAAGGCACTTTATCTACGACTTTACTTTGCGTGTTGGAGAATACGCCCCCGATCACGATAGTCTCGCCATCGGCCACCAGCACCTTGGCGTTGACTTCGTTTTTGCTGATCGGCGGCTGACCCAGCACGGCATTGAGGTAGTCCGGCGCGTCCTTGGTGACTTTGACTTCCATGATCACCCGGTTATCAGGGGTGATTTGCGGCGTCACTTCCAGCGAGAGCGCCGCTTCCTTGAACGTCACCGTGGTGGCGCCGCTGGAACTGGACTCCTGGTAAGGAACCTCGGTGCCCTTGAGAATCTTGGCGGTTTCCTTGTCGGCGGTAACGACCTTGGGTTGCGAGACGATTTCGCCGTTGCCGGTTCTCTCCATCGCGCTCAGTTCCAGATCCAGCAAGGTGTTGTTGGTCACGAAGCCCAGACCGATGCCGGATGTTGCGTTGGTCGAGCCAAGGTCGATGAACGGCGTATTGGCGGTTATGTCGTCGCCGGTGTTCCCGCTCTCGTCGCCGTTGTTATCCAGCCCGTACGTGGTCCACTTGCTGTTGCCGGACAGATTGGTACTGCCCCCCCAGCGCACGCCCAGTTCCTTGTCGTAGTCGACGTTGGCCTCGACGATGCGGGCTTCGATCATGACCTGACGTACCGGGATATCCAGTTGCGAAACGATGCGCCGCAGCTCGTCAAGACGATCCTGAGTCTGGTAGGCGATGATGTTGTTGGTCCGCTCGTCGACAGTGATCGAACCGCGCTCATCGGTCTTGGCTTCGGCACTGGTGACCGACTGGAACAGCTTGGCGATGTCAGCCGCCTTGGCGTAGTTGACCTGCAAGAGCTCGCGACGCAGTGGCGCCAGTTCGGCGATCTGCTTGAGCGATTCGAGTTCCTGACGCTCGCGGGCGGCGATTTCATCCGCTGGCGCTACCAGCAGAACGTTGCCGACCTTGCGCTTGTCCAGGCCTTTGGTCTTGAGCACCAGATCCAGCGCCTGATCCCAGGGCACGTTTTGCAGACGCAGGGTGATACCGCCCTGAACCGTGTCGCTGGCAACCAGATTGAGGTTGGTGAAATCGGCGATCAGTTGCAGGACGGAGCGTACATCGATGTCCTGGAAGTTCAGCGACAGCTTTTCGCCGGTATACACCGGCTTGTCGGCGGCGCGGCGATCGACGTCCTCGTTGGTCAACGGACGCACGCTGATGGTCAGCTTGTTTTCAGTCTGGAACGCCGAGTAATCGAACGCGCCGGACGGCTCGATGGTGATCCGCGCCTTGTCGCCCTCGGTAGTCGAATTGACGAACTGGACCGGCGTCGCGAAATCCTTGACGTCCAGGCGTACCCGCAGCGGCTCGGGCAGCAGGGTCTTGGCGAAGTCGACACGAATCTTGCCGCCCTGCTCCTGAATGTCCGGCGCAATGTTCGGATTGCTCAGCTCGATGACCACGTTGCCTTCGCCCAGCTCGCCGCGCTGGAAGTCGACGTTCTTGATGGCCTTGGCGCCTGCCGGCACGTAGGGCCTGGAGGACGCCGGTGCCGGACTAGGCACGGCGACACGCGGCGCGCCCATCGCGGTCGTGGGCTGGGAAGCCTGAGCCGCCGCAGCGCCCTGGCCGATGACCACGAACAGATTATTGCCCTCGACCCGTGTGCTGTAGGGCGAAAGCGTCGTCAGGTTGACGATGACCCGGGTCCGGTCCTGTGCCTGAACGACGACCACACTGCGCGCGTTTCCGGTGCCCAGCTCACGACTTCGAGTCGCCAGCTGGCTGGTCACGCCGGGCAGGTCCAGCGCAATGCGCGCCGGTTCCTGGGTGGTGTAGCCGCGCGGCGCGGGGACGGGCGTGTCGAACGACAGTTTAAGCTCGATTCGGTCTCCCGGTAGCGCTGCGACATCCAGGGTTCTGAGACTGGCGGCCTGGAGGACCGGCGAAACCATCGCAATCCATAGCGATACGCCGATGATCGAGAAAATCCTGGTCATGATCGATTTCCGTTGTGCGGTATTAAGCATGCTTGGTCCGGCCCACTTCATGAGCGTTCTTTGAGGGCAATAACGCGCGGCCTTTCGAGCCAGGCTCCCTCTCCATCAGGAACTATTTCAATGACATCGACCTGCCCTTCGCTGACCGACACGATTCGACCGTTGTTGCGGCCCAGATAATCACCCACTTTCACCCGATAGACACCTCCTTCGCCACGCAGCAGCGCGAAGGTGCCCGACCCGTTGCCCAGCGTGCCGACCATCTCGAAGTTCTCGATGTTGAAGCCTTCGAGAAACTGTTTGACGCGGTTTTCGTCCGGCGCGATCAGGCGCGATCCGCGCTGGCGATTCTGCAGGTCGATCTTGACCGGAGGCTGGAACGGGCTGCGCAGCGAGGCGGCTTCGTAAGTGAAGGTTTCGTAGGCGCGGAACTTGGGCAGCGGCTCGATGGCCCCGACCGGCCGCGCCCGTACGCCTTCCATGAACGCCGTAAGGTCCGCGAAATCCTTGTTTGCGTCGCAACCGGCCAGACAGACCAGCGCGCCACTGACGCACAACCATTGCGCCAACTTCATTTCTTCAGCCCTTCATCGTTGTAGCGATAGGTCTTGGCCAGAATGCTCATGCGCAATCTGCCCGGCACCTTGGGGTCCACCGGCTTGATCTCGAAATCGTGCAGCGTGACGATCCGTGGCAGGCTCGCGACGCCGCTGACGAAGGTTGCCAGATCGTGATAGGTGCCCACGACTGTGATCTGGATCGGCAGCTCGATGTAGAACTGCTGGGCTTCCTCGGGAAGCAGTTTGATCTCCTCGAACTCCAGACCGCTTCCCAGCCCCGTGCGGGTGATGTCTTCCAGCAGGCCGGGGACTTCGGTGTCGCTGGGCAATTGCCGCAGCAGCGTGCCGAAGGTGTCTTCCATTTCCTGCATCTGTTTCTTGTAAGGCTCCAGGTTCGCGGCCTGGAAAGCCTTGCTGGAGAATTGCTCCTTGAGCATCGTTTCATTGGCGCGGGCCGTGTCGAGCTGTGCTTCGAGGTCTTGCACGAACAGGAAGTAGCCCAGCGCGAAGACGAGCAGCATCAGCAGCACGCCGGACAGGAATTTCACTGCCGACGGCCAGGAGCCGACGTTGTTGACGTCGAGCTCGCCCAAGTCAACCTTGCGGAGCCCTTCGATCCATTCGGACAGATTCATGGCCTGGCTCCTTCATCCACTACCGGCTGGGTCTGACGCACCGTCAACTGAAACACGTTGGCCTGGTCAACGGCTCCGGCGGTGTTTGCCTTGACCTCGGTAAGACTTGGTGCTTCCAGCCAGTCGGAAGCATCGAGGTTACGCATCAGGTCCGAAACCCGGTTGTTGGATTCGGACATGCCGCTGATGGCAATGACCTTGTCGGTCATCTTCACTTCCGAGAAATACACACCGTCGGGCAAGGTGCGCACCAGCTGATCGAACACACGCCCGATGATCGGACGGTTGCCCTGCAGGTCCTGGATGATTTTCATGCGTTCGAGCAATTGCTGGCGACGGGCCTTGAGGTCACTGATTTCCTTGATGCGGATATCCAGCTGCGCGATTTCCGTTTGCAGGAATGCATTGCGCTCGTTCTGATGAGTGATTGCGTTGTTGATGAACCGGTCCACGAGAAACACGGTGCCGGCCGAAAGCAGCAGAACGCCGAGCAAGGCGGTCAGGAAGCGTTTCTTGCGTTCTTCGCGAAGCTCTTCGCGCCAGGGAAGCAGGTTGATCCGCGCCATCAGTCGAAGCTCCTCAGGGCCAGGCCGCAGGCGATCATCAGCGCCGGCGCATCGCTGGCGAGCGCCCCGGCGTTGACCCTGGCGCTCAGGGCCATGTCAGCGAAGGGGTTGGCGACCAGCGTCGGCGTACCGAGGCGTTTTTGTATCAGGTGTTCGAGCCCGGCAATGGAAGCGGACCCGCCAGCAAGCATGATGTAGTCCACCGAGTTGTACTGGCCGGCGGCGAAGAAGAACTGCAACGAGCGCGAGACCTGCTGCACCAGCGCATCCTTGAACGGGTCCAGTACTTCGCTGACGTAGTCGTCAGGAAGCCCGCCCTGTTTCTTGGCGAGGCCGGCTTCTTCGAAGGACAGGCCGTAGCGCCGCTGGATTTCCTCGGTCAGCTGCCGGCCGCCGAACAGCTGCTCGCGGGTGTAGATGATCCGTCCGTGGTGCAGAACGCTCAGGGTCGTCATGGTGGCGCCGATGTCGACGACCGCGACCGTCAGCTCCTGATGGTCGCTGCCCAGCTGCGCAGCCAGCAATCCGAAGGATCGCTCCAGCGCGTAGGCTTCGACGTCGACGACCCGCGCAGTGAGCCCGGCCAGCGCCAGCGCGGCTTCGCGGACTTCGACGTTTTCCTTACGGCAGGCCGCCAGCAGCACCTCGACGCGTTCCGGGTTGCGGGCCGAATAGCCTTGCACCTCGAAATCGATGGCGACTTCTTCGAGCGGATAGGGAATGTACTGGTCGGCTTCCAGCTTGAGCTGGTTCTCCATGTCATCGTCGGACAGTCCCGCGTCCATTTCGATGGTCTTGGTGATCACCGCCGAGCCCGCCACCGCGACGGCCACGGTTCGCGTGTTGGTCTTGGCCTTGACCAGAACCCGCGCCAGCGCCTGACCGACGCCCTCCAGCGCGGCGATGTTCTTTTCGACCACGGCATTGAGCGGCAGCGGCTCTACCGCGTAGGACTCGACCTTGTAACGGGTGCCGGAACGACTCAATTCAAGGAGCTTGACCGCAGTGGAGCTTATATCGATCCCTAGAAGGGTGTTGGCCTTCTTACTGAAGAGTTCGAACACAACCTGATTCCTATGAGTTTCCGTCACTTACGGAGTTATTTCGTCGCTGTCTCGGTGTCAGCAGCCTTGACAGTAGCGCAAATCACGCCTCGGGACGAAAAATGCTTATAATGCCGAGCGTTTTTTTCGTTTGCCAAAGCTTCCAGGCATGTCCATTTGTAAATGCCTGCGCTCAACCCATCTCTATCCGGAAATCCAAAAGCCTTGATACGCGTGCTGAAATTTCTATGGTGGTCTCTTGTAGCAGTCTTCTGCGGACTGTTGCTCGGTCTGAGCGGCGCCTTCCTTTACCTGAGTCCCAATCTGCCATCCGTCGAGGCTTTGCGAAGCATCCAGTTGCAGATCCCGCTGCGCGTGTACAGCAGCGACGGCAAGCTGATCGCCGAATTCGGCGAGATGCGTCGCACCCCGATCCGCTTCGCGGAGATTCCGCCCAATTTCATCAATGCCCTGCTGTCGGCCGAAGACGACAACTTCGCCAACCACTACGGCGTCGATCCCAGCAGCCTGATGCGCGCCGCGACCCAGCTGGTCAAGAGCGGCCATATCCAGTCGGGCGGCAGCACCATCACCATGCAGGTGGCGAAAAACTTCTTCCTCACCAGCGAGAGGAGCTTTTCGCGCAAGACCACCGAAATTCTGCTGGCCCTGCAGATCGAGCGTCAGCTGACCAAGGACGAGATCCTGGAGCTGTACGTCAACAAGATCTACCTGGGCAACCGCGCCTACGGTATCGAGGCCGCAGCCCAAGTCTACTATGGCAAATCGATCCGTGACGTCAGTCTGGCGCAAATGGCGATGATCGCCGGTCTGCCCAAGGCGCCTTCGCGTTTCAACCCGCTGGCCAACCCGGCGCGCGCCAAGGAGCGTCGCGACTGGATCCTGGGGCGCATGTACCGTCTGGGCAAGATCGATCAGACCGCTTATCAGGCCGCCCTGAACGAACCGCTCAATGCCAGCTACCACGTGCCGACACCTGAAGTCGACGCACCCTATATCGCCGAGATGGCCCGCGCTGAAATGGTCGGGCGTTATGGCAGCGATGCGTACACCGAAGGCTTCCGGGTTACCACCACCATCCCGAGCGATTTGCAGGAACACGCGCGGCTGGCCGTGCGCAACGGGCTGATCGACTACGACCAGCGTCACGGCTACCGTGGTCCGGAAAGCCGCTTCCCGGGCATGACCCGCGCCGCCTGGACCCAGGAGCTGACCAAGCAACGCACCATCAATGGCCTGGAACCGGCCATCGTGACTCAGGTGGACAAGACCGGTGTGCGGGTATTGACCCGTAACGGCGAAGAGGAAGAGACCGTCGACTGGGCCAGCATGAAATGGGCGCGGCCTTACCTGAACACCAACAGCATGGGCGCCAACCCTCGTCAGCCCGCTGATGTGGTGAAAGTGGGCGACCTGATCCGCGTGCTGCGCCAGGACGACGACAGCCTCAAGTTCGCGCAGATCCCTGCCGCGCAGAGCGCGCTGGTCTCGCTGGACCCGCGCAACGGTGCGATTCGCGCGCTGGTGGGCGGCTTCGCGTTCGAGCAGAGCAACTACAACCGCGCCATGCAGGCCAAGCGTCAGCCCGGTTCCAGCTTCAAGCCGTTCGTCTACAGCGCCGCGCTGGACAATGGCTACACCGCGTCGAGTCTGGTCAACGATGCGCCGATCGTGTTCGTCGACGAGTACCTGGACAAGGTCTGGCGTCCGAAGAACGACACCAATACCTTCCTGGGGCCGATCCGGCTGCGCGAAGCCCTGTACAAATCCCGCAACCTGGTTTCGATCCGGCTATTGCAGGCGCTGGGCGTGGACAGCACCATCGACTACATCACCCGCTTCGGCTTCGCCAAACAGGACCTGCCGCGCAACCTGTCGCTGGCACTGGGCACCGCCACCCTGACGCCGATGGAAATCGCGACCGGCTGGAGTACCTTCGCCAACGGCGGCTACAAGGTCAGCCCTTATCTGATCGAAAAGATCGAGAACCGCGATGGCCAGACGCTGTTCGCGGCCAATCCGCCGAGCGTGCCCGCCAATGAAGCCAGGCCAGCGGCCGACACCTCGACTTTCGCGGTCAACGACAACCCGGGCCTGAGCACCACCTCGGGAACCCCGGCCGAGCCGCAGGCGCCGGCCGTTGCCGAGCGCATCGTCGACAGCCGCACCACGTTCATCCTCAACAGCATGCTGCAGGATGTGATCAAGCGCGGTACAGGGCGCCGGGCACTGGCGATGAATCGTCCGGATATCGCCGGCAAGACCGGTACCACCAACGAATCCAAGGACGCATGGTTCTCCGGTTACAACGCCGACTACGTCACGACTGTCTGGACCGGCTTCGATCAGCCGGAAAGCCTGGGTCGCCATGAGTTCGGCGGTACCGTGGCCCTGCCGATCTGGATGAATTACATGAGCGCCGCGCTCAAGGACAAGCCGCCGCATCAGCAACCTGAACCGGACGGCATCCTGAGCCTGCGTGTGGACCCGGTCAGCGGCCGCGCCGCAACGCCGAGCACGCCGAATGCGTTCTTCGAACTGTTCAAGAGCGAAGACACCCCGCCAAGCGTGAGCGAACTGGGCGGCAGCGCACCGGGCAGCCCGCTGCCGGCGGATGAATCGGCGCCGATTGATTTGTTCTGATCCGCAAAATCGTTTGCTGTAGGAGCCAGCTTGCTGGCGATGAACGATGACGCGGTACGCCTGGAAATCTCGTGGCGTCTTTGCGCCAGATCGCCAGCAAGCTGGCTCCTACAGGTGCGTAGCACACAAACAAAAACGCCCCGACATGTCGGGGCGTTTTGCGTTGCGGGTTCGGGCTTAGCCCTTGAACACGTCTTCCACGCTGGTCAGCGGGTAGTGCTTCGGATACGGCAGGGTGGCTACGCCGCTCTCGATGGCTGCCTTGGCGACCGCGTCGGCGATCAGGCCCAGCAGACGGGCGTCCATTGGCTTCGGAATGATGTACTCACGACCGAATTCCAGCTTGATGCCGCCGTAGGCGTCGCAGACTTCCTGAGGGACCGGCAGCTTGGCCAGTTCGCGCAGGGCGTTGGCGGCGGCGATCTTCATTTCTTCGTTGATGCGCTTGGCGCGAACGTCCAGAGCACCACGGAAGATGAACGGGAAGCCCAGCACGTTGTTGACCTGGTTCGGGTAGTCCGAACGACCGGTCGCCATGATCACGTCGCTGCGAGTGGCGTGAGCCAGCTCCGGGGAGATTTCCGGATCCGGGTTGGAGCAGGCGAACACGATCGGGTCCTTCGCCATGCGGTTCAGGTTTTCCGGAGTCAGCAGGTTCGGGCCGGACAGACCGACGAACACATCGGCGCCATCCAGGGCATCGGCCAGGGTACGCTTCTCGGTCGGATGAGCGAACACGGCCTTGTACTGGTTCAGGTCGGTACGGCCGGAGTGGATCACGCCGCTACGGTCGAGCATGAAGATGTTCTCGATCTTCGCGCCCATGCTGACCAGCAGCTTCATGCAGGAGATGGCTGCGGCGCCGGCGCCCAGGCAGACGATCTTGGCGGAATCGAGGGTCTTGCCGGCGATTTCCAGGGCGTTGATCATGCCCGCCGCGGTCACGATGGCGGTGCCGTGCTGGTCGTCGTGGAAAACCGGAATGTCGCACTGTTCGATCAGGGCCTTTTCGATCTCGAAGCACTCAGGCGCCTTGATGTCTTCCAGGTTGATGCCGCCGAACGTGATGGAGATGCGCTTGACGGTGTCGATGAAAGCCTGCGGGCTCTCGGAATCGACTTCGATATCGAACACGTCGATACCGGCGAAACGCTTGAACAGGACACCCTTGCCTTCCATGACAGGCTTGGACGCCAGCGGACCCAGGTCGCCCAGACCCAGAATCGCGGTGCCGTCGGAAATAACTGCTACCAGGTTGCCCTTGCCGGTGTATTTGTAGGCCAGCTCGGGATCGCGGCCGATCTCGCGTACAGGCTCGGCTACGCCAGGGCTGTAGGCCAGCGCCAGGTCACGGGCGGTAGCGGTCGGCTTGGTAAGTTCGACGCTCAGTTTCCCCGGACGAGGGTTGGCGTGGTATTCGAGCGCGGCAGTTTTCAGATCTGACATGTATGCGATTCCGCTTTTTGCTGTGGGACTGACGGACCGCCGAGGATACGCAAGATGCATAGTCCTAACAAGACTGACCAGTCACAGCTGTCAAGGGGCGGAGGGTTAGACTTTACGCTTAGATCGCCGGCCTGACTATCCGCCGGCCGGACTCAGCATGGCCGGATGCGTGAGCGGTACCAGCCAGCGCGCCTGACCGGTTTTCAGGCCGCCCCGGCGGGTTCTGTCCACGACCCAACCACGCGCCTCGACCGTGCTGCCCGGCAGGCGCCTGAGCATCGCCTGGTCGAACGAGGCCAGTGATTTCGTTTCGATGCGCAGCACCACGCCGCCTTTCAACTCGATCCACATCCCGCCGCGATTGCGCTGCACCGATTCGACCCTGCCGCTGACCACCGCAAAACCGCTGCGGCTGACCGAGCCGGCGGATTGCACCGGAGAATTTCGCCACAGCCCGCGCCGCGCCTGACGCGCCGCACGCTCGGCACTGCGCTGGCAATCGACCAGCGCAACGTTGGGCGCGATCGCGACCTGATAGGCCAGCCCTTCGCTTAATAGCTGCGCCTCGAAACTGGTTCCGTTGCGGCCGTAGACATTGGCAAGCGTGCGGCCGTAATGATCCTTGCCCTGCCGGCCGACGCGCAGCCCGACCTGTCCGGCGCTTTCGTCCACCAGGGCTTGCAGGCGACGGCGCGCGGCTTCGGCGTAAGGCTCGGCGCTTTTGCCTTTCTTGCCGGTCTCGGGCGCATTGAGCCCGATCATGCGCACACTGCGGCCATCGGCGAGGCGCAGCGTGTCGCCGTCCACGACCTTGCGCACCTGCGCCGTCGGCAGCTTTCCGGGCGCTGGACAGAACGCTTCGGCACTGGAAAGCCAAATCGCGGACATAAAAAAGACGCCCACAAGGGGCGTCTTTTCAAGTATTCCGGATATGCCCACAGGCAACCCGTCTTACTTCGCCTTGGTAGCGCCGAACGCACCGAAGCGGGATTTGAACTTGTCGACACGGCCGCCAACGTCAAGCGTCTTCTGCTTGCCGGTGTAGAACGGGTGGCACTCGTTGCACACGTCCAGGCTCAGAGGAGCGGCCAGGGTGGAACGGGTCTTGATGACATTGCCGCAGCTGCAGGTTGCGTCAATGGCTTCGTAAACTGGATGGATATCAGCTTTCATGGATACTTCCTCGCTCTGGCGAGCCGCCACCCGACACTATTGTCGAGTACCGCACGCAAATAGGCTGCGGATAGTACCAGACAATCAGAACGACGCAAGCGAACCTTTGCACCGACCGTCTGCTAAGATCGCGCATCCGCCCCAGACCCACAGGGAATCCACGCGTGCCCAACGCCATTCTGCGCCTTGCCTTGCCTTCGCCGCTGCGCCGCCTGTTCGACTATCGCGCACCCGCCGGCATCGCACGCAGTGCCTTGAAACCGGGCATGCGGCTGCGGGTGCCGTTCGGCCGGCGGGAGATGATCGGCATTCTGGTGGAAGTCGTCGATCACAGCGACGTCCCCGACGACAAGCTCAAACCTGCCATCGCCCTGCTGGACAGCGAAGTGCCCATGCCGGCCTCGCTGTTCAAGCTGTGCCTGTGGACCGCCCAGTATTACCAGCACAGTCTGGGCGATACCCTGAGCTGGGCGCTGCCGGTGCTGCTGCGTCAGGGCGAGCCGGCCGAAACCCGTCAGGAGCGCTTCTGGCACGTCGCGCCGGAGGCCAGCGTCGACGATCCACGCATCGCCCGGGCGCCCAGGCAACGAGAAGCGATGAAGACCCTCGCCCAGCATCCCCACGGCGTGGCTCATCAGCTGTTGAGCAAACTGATGCTCAACAAGGAAAGCCTCAATCTGCTGCTCGCCAAGCAACTGGTGTACGTCGAAGTGCGCAGCCATGCGCCGACAGAGCGGCATGAACGCTGGCTGGCGCAGCCGGAACTGCCGCTCAACACCGAGCAACGCGCCGCCTGCGAGGCGATTCGCTCCGGGTTCGGCAGTTTCCACGCCTATCTGCTGGCCGGGGTCACCGGCAGCGGCAAGACCGAAGTCTATCTCCAGCTGATCCGCCAGACTCTGGAAGCCGGCAAGCAGGCATTGGTGCTGATCCCGGAAATCAATCTGGGGCCGCAGACTCTGGCGCGCTTTGAGCAGCGCTTCAATGCGCGCATCGCCTTGCTGCACTCGGCAGTCAACGACAGGGACCGTCTGGACGCCTGGCTGGCGGCCCGGGACGGCGAGGCCGATATCATCATCGGCACCCGCTCGGCCCTGTTCACGCCGATGAAGAATCCGGGCCTGATTATCATCGACGAAGAACACGACGGCTCCTATAAACAGCAGGAAGGTCTGCGCTATCACGCTCGCGATCTGGCACTGGTGCGTGCGCGTCAGGAAGACATTCCGATTGTTCTGGGCTCGGCCACACCTTCTCTGGAAAGCCTGCATAACGCCTATACCGGCCGCTACGGCCTGCTGCGCCTCAATGAACGGGCCGGCGGCGCGCAGCAGCCACGTTTTCTGCGCCTGGACGTAAAGAGTCGCCCTCTGGACAGCGGCATTTCCGGACCGATGCAGCAAGCCATCGGCCAGACTCTGGCGTCGGGCCAGCAAGTGCTGGTGTTTCTCAACCGTCGCGGCTTCGCGCCCACACTGCTGTGTCATGACTGCGGCTGGATGTCGGGCTGCCAGCGTTGCGACGCGCGTATGACGGTGCACCAGCGCTCCGGCGAATTGCGCTGCCATCATTGCGGCTATGTCGAGCGCGTGCCGCGCCAGTGTCCTTCGTGCGGCAGGGTCGACCTGCGACCCGTGGGCGCCGGAACCGAGCGGGCCGAAGAGAGGCTGGCCATTCTGTTTCCGGACTACCCGGTGCTGCGCGTCGACCGGGACAGCACCGCGCGCAAGGATGCGATGAGCAAGCTGTTCGAGACCATCCATCGCGGCCAGCCGTGCATCCTGGTCGGCACCCAGATGCTTGCCAAGGGGCATCACTTCCCTCGGGTGACCCTGGTGTCGATCCTGGATGCCGATGGCGGCCTGTTTTCCGGAGATTTCCGCGCCAGCGAGCGCATGGCCCAACTGATCGTGCAGGTCGCAGGCCGCGCCGGCCGGGCCGAGGAGCCAGGCAAGGTGATCATCCAGACGCATCTGGCCGACCATCCGCTGCTGATCCAGCTGACCGAACAGGGCTATTTCGCCTTTGCCGAACAGGCCTTGAGCGAACGCCGCGCTGCGGGACTGCCACCGTTCTCGCACCTTGCACTGCTGCGCGCCGAAGCCCACAAGCCGGGGCAGGCCGAAGCGTTCCTCGATCAGGCCTGCGCCGAAGCCGAAGACCTGCTGGCACGCATGGGCCTGACCGGCATCGAACTGCTCGGCCCGGTTCCGGCGCCGATGGAACGCCGCGCCGGTCGCTATCGGGCACAGTTGCTGCTGCAAGGCAATGCGCGGGCACCTCTGCATAAACTGCTGAGCGTCTGGCTGCTGGCACTGGAAGCGATGCCAAGCGGACGAGCGGTCAGATGGTCGCTGGATGTGGACCCGGTGGATCTCTACTAGCCCCACAGGACGTAAGATCGCGAGCAAGCTCGCTTGTGTCTTCCATCAGGCTAAAGTCTGGGGTGAGAGGGGTGGACGGCAAGCTGTCTAATCGCGGTGCCCTTGAGCACGTGTAGGAGCCAAGCTGCCGTCCACTCTTCCCGCTTTGGCCCAAAGC